>JAYSGB010000011.1:0-117068 GCA_041913045.1 Burkholderiaceae bacterium
AAATGGCACAACGCACTTTCAAGATCTACCGCTACGACCCGGACAAGGACGCCAAACCCTACATGCAGACCATCCAGGTCGAACTGGACGGCACCGAGCGCATGCTGCTCGACGCCCTGGTCAAGCTCAAGGCGGTGGACCCCACCCTGTCGTTCCGCCGCTCCTGCCGTGAGGGTGTCTGTGGCTCCGACGCCATGAACATCAACGGCAAGAACGGCCTGGCCTGTCTGACGAACCTGAACACGCTCAAAGGCGACATCGTCCTCAAGCCGCTGCCCGGCCTGCCGGTGGTGCGCGACCTGATCGTGGACATGACGCTGTTCTTCAAGCAGTACCACAGCATCAAGCCCTACCTGATCAACGAGACCCCTGCCCCCGAGCGCGAGCGCCTGCAAAGCCCGGAAGAGCGCGAGGAACTCAACGGTCTGTACGAGTGCATCCTCTGCGCCAGCTGCTCCACGAGCTGCCCCAGCTTCTGGTGGAACCCCGACAAGTTCGTGGGCCCTGCTGGTCTGCTGCAGGCCTACCGCTTCATCGCCGACAGCCGCGACCAGGCCACCAGCGAGCGTCTGGACAACCTGGAAGACCCGTACCGTCTGTTCCGCTGCCACACCATCATGAACTGTGTCGATGTCTGCCCCAAGGGTCTGAACCCCACCAAGGCCATCGGCAAGATCAAGGAAATGATGGTCCTGCGCTCCATCTGACCCGCAAGACAAGGCCATGGACGACACCGCCCTGCTCGACGAACGCGCCCTGAGCAAGCTCAAGTGGCGGTGCCGCCGTGGCCTGCTCGAAAACGACCTGTTCATCGAGCGCTTCTTCGCCAGACACGAGTCTGGCCTCACCGTCCGTCAGGCACGCGCCCTTGACGCTCTCATGGACCTGCCCGACAACGATCTTCTCGATCTGCTGTTGCGCCGGACCGAGCCGAAAGATGCGCTGGCCACAGAGGAAGTCGTGGAATTGCTGACCCTGCTGCGCACGGGCCAGCCCTCCGTTCAAGCCCACTCCTAATCAAGGAAAACGAATGAAACTCGTAGACAACAAAGCCACCCTGTCCTTCAGCAATGGTGCGCCGAGCGTTGAACTGCCCGTTTACGCAGGCAGCATTGGCCCGGATGTGATCGACATCCGCAAGCTGTACGCGCAAACCGGCATGTTCACCTACGACCCGGGCTTCCTCTCCACGGCGTCGTGCCAGTCGGCCATCACCTACATCGACGGCGACAAGGGCGAGCTGCTGTACCGTGGCTACCCCATCGAACAGCTGGCCACCAACTGCGACTACCTGGACACCTGCTACCTGCTGCTCAACGGCGAACTGCCCAACGAGACGGAGCGCAACGACTTCCACAAGCTCGTGATCAACCACACGATGGTGAACGAGCAGATGCAGTTCTTCCTGCGTGGCTTCCGCCGTGACGCCCACCCCATGGCCATCCTGACGGGTCTGGTGGGCGCCATGTCGGCCTTCTACCATGACAGCACCGACATCAACAACCCCGAGCACCGCCGCATCGCCGCGATCCGCCTGATCGCCAAGATGCCCACGCTCGTGGCCATGGCCTACAAGTACAAGATCGGCCAGCCGTACATGTACCCGCAGAACAAGCTGAGCTACGCTGGCAACTTCCTGCGCATGATGTTCGGAACCCCCTGCGAGGACTACGAGGTCAACCCGGTGCTGGAGCGCGCGCTCGACCGCATCTTCATCCTACACGCTGACCACGAGCAGAACGCCTCCACCTCCACGGTGCGTCTGTGTGCCTCCTCCGGCACCAACCCGTTCGCGGCCATTGCCGCTGGCGTGGCCTGCCTGTGGGGCCCCGCACACGGTGGCGCCAACGAAGCCTGTCTGAACATGCTGGAAGAAATCCAGGCCAGCGGCGGCGTGGCCAAGGTCGGCGAGTTCATGGAGAAGGTCAAGGACAAGAGCTCCGGCGTCAAGCTGATGGGCTTCGGTCACCGCGTGTACAAGAACTACGACCCCCGCGCCAAGCTGATGCAGGAAACCTGCAACGAGGTGCTGACCGAGCTGGGTCTGGAAAACGACCCCCTGTTCAAGCTGGCCAAGGAGCTGGAAAAGATCGCTCTGGAAGACGACTACTTCGTGCAGCGCAAGCTCTACCCGAACGTGGACTTCTACTCCGGCATCGTGCAGCGCGCCATCGGCATCCCAGTGAACCTGTTCACCGGTATCTTTGCCCTGGCACGCACCGTAGGCTGGATCGCCCAGCTCAACGAGATGATCGGCGACCCCGAGTACAAGATCGGCCGTCCCCGCCAGCTGTTCACCGGCTCTGCCCGCCGCGACGTTCCGCCGCTGGCCCAGCGCTGATTCACAGCTGAGACTGCAACCCGCCGAACGGCAACGTCGGCGGGTTTTTTCTTCCATCAGCGCCATACCAGCCAGCATGCAACGCATTCACTCTGCCGCCGAGTTGCGCGAACTGCTCAGTCAAGCCGTACCCGCGCACCCTTGTTCCTGCACCGTGGGCGCATGCACTGGCTGGACCAGCCTGACCGAAGAGCGCTGGCCTGCAAAACAAATGCAAGCCTTGGCATCTCTGCGTGACCCGGAACTGTACGAACCGACATTCGAGGAACTGCACCCCAAGGACACGCGCTACGAATCCCCCGACGCGCCAGTGGCCGTGCAGCATTTCCCTTACAACCGCTGCGATATCTGGAAATGCACCCAATGCCAAAGGCATCTTTTGCGGTACACCGAGTTTGGCGGCTACTACGTTGACCACCGTATCCGGGAATTGCCTCCAACCCTCGACATCCTCGACTGAACACACACCCGGCCATCCGCATAAAATGGTGGATTGCCAAGGAATCACCCCATGGGACGCACCCTCTACGACAAGATCTGGGACGAACACGTCGTCCACACCGAGGAAGACGGCACTGCGGTGCTCTACATCGACCGCCACCTGGTCCATGAAGTGACGAGCCCCCAGGCCTTCGAAGGCCTGCGCGTTGCACACCGCAAGGTCTGGCGCATCAGCTCCGTGGTCGCCACCGCCGACCACAACACCCCCACGACCGGCTGGGAACTCGGCTACGACGGCATCGCCGACCCCATCAGCAAAGAACAGATCACCACGCTGGACGCGAACATCGCCGAATTCGGTGCTGCGGCGTATTTCCCTTTCCTGTCCAAACGCCAGGGTATCGTCCACGTCATCGGCCCTGAAAACGGCGCGACCCTCCCAGGTATGACCGTGGTGTGTGGAGACTCCCACACCTCCACACACGGCGCCTTTGGCGCGCTGGCCCACGGCATTGGCACGTCTGAGGTGGAGCATGTCCTCGCCACGCAGACGCTGCTGGCCAAGAAAGCCAAGAACATGCTGGTGAAGGTCGAAGGCACCCTGCCCAAAGGATGCGGCGCCAAGGACATCGTGCTGGCCATCATCGGCAAGATCGGCACCGCTGGCGGCACCGGCTACACCATCGAATTCGGCGGCAGTGCCATCCGCGCCCTCAGCATGGAAGGCCGCATGACGGTCTGCAACATGGCCATCGAAGCCGGCGCACGCGCCGGCCTGGTGGCTGTGGACGACAAAACCATCGATTATGTGAAGGGCCGCCCCCTGTCGCCTACCGGCGTCGAATGGGACCAGGCAGTTGCCTATTGGAAAGCGCTGCACTCAGACGCTGACGCCGTGTTCGACACCGTGGTCGAGCTGGACGCCGCCCAGATTCTGCCGCAGGTGACCTGGGGCACATCGCCTGAAATGGTTTTGCCGGTGACCGCCGTGGTTCCCGACCCCGACAAGGAAAAAGACCACAACAAGCGCAACGCCATGGAGCGCGCCCTCACCTACATGGGGCTCGAACCCGGCAAGCCGCTGGCCGACGTGCACGTGGACAAGGTCTTCATCGGCTCCTGCACCAACAGCCGGATTGAAGACATGCGCGAGGCAGCGGCGGTCGTCAAGAAACTGGGCCAGAAGGTGGCTCGCAACGTCAAGCTTGCCATGGTCGTGCCCGGCTCCGGTCAGGTCAAAGACCAGGCCGAGCGCGAAGGGCTGCACGAAATCTTCAAGGCTGCTGGTTTTGAATGGCGCGAACCGGGTTGCTCCATGTGCCTGGCCATGAACGCCGACCGGCTGGAGCCCGGCGAACGCTGTGCCTCCACCAGCAACCGCAACTTTGAAGGCCGCCAGGGCAATGGCGGCCGCACCCATCTGGTCAGCCCGGCCATGGCGGCTGCGGCTGCCATCCACGGTCATTTTGTCGACATCCGTCAATTCGCCTGAAACCACGCTAGGAAAGGAAGAACGCCATGAAAAAAACCTTTGCTCTGCTGATCGCTGCCCTGAGCCTGGCTCTGGCTGGTTGCAACACTGTCGCCGGCATCGGCAAAGACGTGCAAAAGGGTGGTCAGGTCCTTGAGGACGCTGCCAAGAAATAAGCATGCAAAAATTCACCGTGCACAAGGGCCTGGTGGCCCCCATGGACCGGGAAAACGTCGACACCGACGCGATCATCCCGAAGCAGTTCCTGAAGTCCATCCGCAAGACGGGCTTCGGCCCGAACCTGTTCGACGAATGGCGCTACCTGGACCCTGGCTACCCTGGTCAGGACCCGGCCAGCCGCAAGCCCAACCCCGACTTCGTGCTCAACCAGCCGCGCTATCAGGGCGCATCCGTTCTGCTGGCACGCAAGAACTTCGGCTGCGGCTCCAGCCGCGAACACGCGCCCTGGGCCATTGAGCAATATGGCTTCCGCGCGCTCATCGCGCCCAGCTTCGCCGACATCTTCTTCAACAACTGCTTCAAGAACGGCCTGCTGCCCATCGTGCTGCCAGAGGCAACCGTGTCGCAGCTGTTCGACGAGGTCCACGCCTTCCCGGGCTACCAGCTCACCATCGACCTGGAGCGCCAGGTGATCGTGCGCCCGCAGGGCGAGGAGATTCCCTTCGACGTGCAGCCCTTCCGCAAGTACTGCCTCGTCAACGGGCTGGACGACATCGGCCTGACGCTGCGGCACAAGGAAAAGATCCAGGCCTACGAAGCCGAACGCCTGGCCCAGAAGCCCTGGCTGGCACACACGATGCTGAGCTGAACGCCAGCCCATCGAGCGCAACCTCACTTACAAGGGCGCCGAAGCGCCCGCACCGCACATGAAAATCGCAGTTCTTCCTGGTGACGGCATCGGCACCGAAATCGTCGCTGAAGCCGTCAAGGTTCTCAAGGCCCTCGACCTCAAGTTCGAGATGGAGCAAGCTCTGGTGGGCGGTGCCGCTTACGAGGCGCATGGCCACCCGCTGCCGGAATCGACCCTGAAACTGGCCATGGAAGCCGACGCCGTGCTGTTCGGTGCAGTGGGTGACTGGAAGTACGACAAGCTGGACCGCCCACTGCGCCCAGAACAGGCCATCCTGGGCCTGCGCAAGAACCTGGGGCTGTTCGCCAACTTCCGCCCTGCCATCTGTTACGAGCAGTTGGTCGGCGCCTCCAGCCTCAAGCCTGAACTCATTGCTGGCCTGGACATCCTCATCATCCGCGAGCTGACCGGCGACATCTACTTCGGCCAACCGCGCGGCCGCCGTGTGGCCACCGACGGTCACTTCCCCGGTGCCGAAGAAGCCTTCGACACCATGCGCTACTCCAAGCCCGAAATCGAGCGCATTGCCCACGTGGCCTTCCAGGCGGCGCGCAAGCGCAACAAAAAGGTCACCAGCGTGGACAAGGCCAACGTGCTGGAAACCTTCCAGTTCTGGAAAGACGTGGTCACCGAAGTACACGCACAGTACCCCGACGTGGAACTGCAGCACATGTACGTGGACAACGCCGCCATGCAGCTCGTCAAGGCCCCCAAGGCGTTCGACGTGATCGTCACGGGCAACATGTTTGGCGACATCCTGTCGGACGAAGCTTCCATGCTCACCGGCTCCATTGGCATGTTGCCCTCGGCCAGCCTCAACAGCAAGAACCAGGGTCTGTACGAACCCAGCCACGGCAGCGCGCCCGACATCGCGGGCAAGGGCGTGGCCAACCCGCTGGCCACCATCCTGAGCGCGGCCATGATGCTGCGCTTCAGCCTGAACCAGCCCGAGGCGGCAGCCCGCATCGAAGCCGCTGTGCAAAAGGTCCTGGCACAAGGCCTGCGTACCCCCGACATCTGGAGCGATGGCACGACCCGCGTGGGCACTGCACAGATGGGCGACGCCGTGGTGAAGGCGCTGTAAGCGCCGCACAAGACTGCTTCGGCTACAATGTAAAAATGTTTGCCGCCCGCCCGTTCGCCCTGAACCAGACACCTGCCGCCCTGGCAGGTGTGGCTGTGCGCGCAATCTCCACCAAAACCACGACCATTAAGGGCTGATCCAGCCTGGTTCGTCGTGCGCCCTCCCCGGCCTGACGAGCCGGGGCAAAACAGTCTGGTCTGGCACTGTTTCTTACTTTGAAAGGGCGTTGAAATGAGCAAGTTGGTAGGTTTGGTCGGCTGGCGCGGCATGGTCGGCTCGGTGTTGATGGACCGCATGGTGGCCGAAGGTGACTTCGACCACATTGAGCCCATTTTCTTTTCCACCTCGAATGCCGGCGGCAAGGCGCCCGCCCAGGCGAAAAAGCACACTGCGCTGCAAGACGCGAATGACATCGCGGCACTGGCGCAGTGCGACATCGTGATCACCTGCCAGGGCGGCGACTACACCAAGGAAGTCTTCCCCAAGCTGCGCGCCTCCGGTTGGCAAGGCCACTGGATCGATGCCGCCTCTTCCCTGCGCATGGAAAAGGACGCGGTCATCATCCTCGACCCCGTCAACGACAACGTCATCCGCAAGGCCCTGGCCGCTGGCGGCAAGAACTGGATTGGCGGCAACTGCACCAACTCCATCCTGCTGATGGGCCTGGGCGGTCTGTTCAAGCAAGGCCTGGTCGAGTGGGTCAGCTCCATGACCTACCAAGCTGCCTCCGGCGGCGGTGCCAACCACATGCGCGAACTGCTCAAGGGCATGGGCGTGGTGCACGGTGCCGTGGCCGATGAACTGGCTACCCCCGCTTCCGCCATCCTGGAGATCGACCGCAAGGTGGCCAAGGCCATCCGCGAGGACGTGCCTACCGAGTTCTTCGGCGCCCCTCTGGCTGGCGGCCTGATCCCCTGGATCGACGTGCAGCTGGACAACGGCCAATCGAAGGAAGAGTGGAAAGGCCAAGCCGAGGTCAACAAGATCCTGGGCACCGAGGCCACCATCCCCGTGGACGGCCTGTGCGTGCGCATCGGCGCCATGCGCTGCCACAGCCTGGCGCTGACGCTGAAGCTGAAGAAAGACCTGCCGCTGGCCGAGATCGAGTCCATCATCAAGAGCGGCAACCCGTGGGTGAAGTGGGTGCCCAACGACCGCGCCATCACCGTCAAGGAACTGACGCCCGCCGCCATCACCGGTGGCCTGGAAGTGGGTGTGGGCCGCGTGCGCAAGCTCAACATGGGCCCCGAGTACGTGTCGGCCTTCGTGATCGGCGACCAGCTGCTGTGGGGTGCTGCCGAGCCGCTGCGCCGCATGCTGCGCATCCTGCTTGAGGCCTGAGCGGATATATTCGCACCATGGCGTGCCGGGGAACCGGCTTGCTGATCGTTGCATTCCCGCAACGATCAGCAGGTTCCCCTGCACCCGCCAAGCCCTCGCCGTGACTCAAGCGGCTTGTGAGCTTGTCACCATAACTGCCTGATGTTATGGTGTTTTCTCGAAAACAGGTTGAGGTCTACGTGCAGCACATTCCCTCCAGCACCTCGGGTACATCCCGCGATACCACCGAAGTCACTGGGCAGTCCCCCCTGGGACAAGGTCTTCGTGCGGTAGCGGCCGCGGTGTTGCTGGTGTCGTCGCTGGCGGCCACCAACGCTTGGGCCCTGGCTCTGGGCCGGGTTTCGGTGCAATCACAGTTGGGGCAGCCGCTGCGTGCCGAAATCGACGTTCCCAGCATCACCGATGAAGAAGCGGCCAGCCTGCAGGTCCAGATTGCACCGGAAGACGCATTCCGTGCTGCGACGATGCAGTACAGCCCGGTGCTCAACACCGTTCAGTTCCGCCTTGAGCGGCGATCCAACGGGCGAACGGTCATCCATCTGACCAGTGAACAGCCCGTGGTGGAGCCCTTCCTCGACCTGGTCGTTCAAACCACATGGAATGGCGGCAGGCTGGTGCGCGGCTACACGATGCTGTTTGACCCGCCGAACCTGCGCCCTGCCCCCGCGCCGCTGCTGCCGTCAACGGCACGTAGCAGCACCGCACCGGCACCCGCGCCATCGGCAGCACCCGTCCCTCAGGCCGCCCCTGCGCCTGCACGCAGTGCAGCAGCCCCTGCACCGGTAAAACCGGTGCCCCCCACTCCCAGCGAGCCCGCTGACCAAGTCGCCGTAAAACCAGGAGACACGGCGGGTCGCATCGCCTTGGCACACAAACCCGCCAGCGCCTCGCTGGAGCAAATGCTGGTGGGTATGCTTCGCGCCAACCCCCGTGCGTTCATTGGAAACAATGTCAACCGCATGAAAGCGGGTGTTGTCCTGGATCTGCCGAAGTCGGCAGATGTGGAGCAGATCAACGAAGCCGAGGCTCGGCAGTTGATTGCCGCACAGAGCCGGGATTTCAACGAATACCGCCGCCGCTTGGCCAACATGGCGCCTAGCCAGGCCAGCGAAGAATCGGGCCGAGCCGCCAAAGGCACGGTCCAGACAGAAGTCCGCGAAAACAAACCTGACGCCACGGCGGCCGACAAGCTCACACTGTCCAAAGGTGCCGTGGCTGCAGCCAACAGCCAGGAAGAGCGCATCGCCCAGGAAAAGCGCCAGGCAGACAGCAGCACCCGCGTGGCAGAGTTGTCGCGCAATCTTGACGAACTGCAGAAACTGGAGCAAGCGACCAGTGCCCCAGCTGCAACGCCAGCCGCTGCCCCGGCTGACGCACCCGCAGCAACACCGGGCGTTGCCGTCGAAGCGCCGGTAGCAGCGCAAACCCCGCCCCCCGCTCCTCCTGCGCCGCCGCCAGAACCAGCCCCAGCGCCAGTCGCCCCGCCTGTCGCTCCTCCCCCTGCGGCACCCGAGGCATCTGGCGGCATAGTGCAAGAGTTGATGTCCAATCCGTTGGCGCTGCCTGCAGCCGGGGGGCTTGCGGTTCTCTTGGGCGCCTTGGCCTTGGTCCGGTTGCGCAAGCGCAACAACGACAAAGCTGCACTGTCCGACGACGAGGATTCACGGTTCGAGCCCGCTGGTGGCCAATCTGTCGACACCAGCGAGGAAGGTGCCCCCTCGTCGATGATGTATTCGCCGAGCCAGCTCGACGCTGGTGGCGATGTGGATCCCGTCGCAGAAGCCGATGTGTATCTGGCCTATGGCCGTGACAAACAGGCAGAGGAAATCCTGACCGACGCCCTGCGCCTGCACCCTGACCGCCTGCCCGTACACCTCAAACTGCTGGAAATCTACGCGCAGCGCAACGATGTCAAAGCATTCGAGACGACTGCCAGACGCGTGTTCGACCTCACCGGTGGAGAGGGCGACGATTGGGAGCAGGCCCGCCAGATGGGCTATGCCATCGACCCCGAAAACAGCCTGTACCAGCCGCCTGCTGCATCTACGGCTGTGCCCATGTCTGCGGCGGCCGAAATTCCAGATCTGGATCTGGACCTGGGTTCGCCACAGGACGCGCAGCCTGCGGCCGCAGAACCAAGCCCAGCACCAAATGCCGAACCAGCTGCAGACGACAGTGGACTGGATTTCGACTTGGACCTGGGTGGTGAGCTTGCAACAGAAGAAACTCCGCCCTCACTTGAGCAGGTGGCTGCCGCCGATGATGGTTTCGACCTCGACCTGAACCTCTCGGGCGAAGAAGCGCCGCCCCCGGCGCAAACCGCACCACAGGCTCCGCAGGAAGATCACGGGCTTGACTTCGACCTTGACCTGACCCAAATGGAAACGGAAGAGCAGTCGGCCCAACCAGAGGCGCAGCCAACAGCACGGTCCCCGGAACTGCCTTCCGAGCTTGACGAGCTGACCCTGGACCTGGAAGCTGAGTTGCCTTCCTCCAGCCAGGAGGCAGCATCGGAACCTGACCTGGATGCCCTCTCCCAGATGGAAGTGGACGAAGGTTTGGGCGGCTCCGACCCCCTGGAAACCAAGCTGTCGCTGGCCCGTGAATTCGAGGCCATTGGCGACACAGAAGGCGCCCGCTCGCTCGCGGAGGAAGTTGAAGCCGAAGCCACTGGTGCACTGCAGGAACGTGCGCGGGCCTTCCTAGCTCAGCTGTCCTGAATCTGATTCCGGCTGGCAGACACACATTGAGGATCGCTCTCGGCATCAGCTACCAGGGTGGCGCGTACCAAGGCTGGCAGAGCCAGCCCAGCGGGCTGACGGTGCAGGACCGCCTTGAGTCCGCGCTGGCCGAATTCAGCGTGTTGCCTTCTGTGAACACCCTTTGCGCGGGCCGCACCGACGCGGGCGTGCACGGCCTGATGCAGGTGGTGCACTTCGACACCGAACTGCAGCGCCCCATGAACTCCTGGGTGCGCGGCACCAACCGTTTCCTGCCGAACGACATTGCCGTACAATGGGCGCACCCGGTGCCTGATGCCTTTCATGCCCGCGCCAGCGCCGTCGCACGGCGCTACGCCTACGTGCTGCTCGAATCACCCGTCCGCCCAAGCTTCGAGTCTGGCCGTGCGGGCTGGGTGTTCCGCCCGCTGGACCAGGCAGCCATGGAGGCCGCCGCTGCGCACTTGCTGGGCGAACACGACTTCACGTCCTTCCGCGCGGCACAGTGCCAGGCCCTGTCGCCCATCAAGGAGTTACGCCGCATCACCATCAGCCGCCGGGGTGCCTACTGGCGCTTCGACTTCGAGGCCAACGCATTCCTTCACCACATGATCCGCAACATCATGGGCTGCCTGGTGGCCGTGGGACAAGGACTGCGGCCGCCCGAGTGGATGGAGCAAGTGCTCCAGGCTCGCAGCCGCGAGGTGGCTGCTCCCACCTTTGCACCCGACGGCCTCTACTTTCTAGGCCCGGTCTATGATACGAAGTGGGGCTTGCCGGACACTGTGCCCGGGTTTGACTGGCTCCCCTGAACAATCTTGCCATGCACCGCACCCGTATCAAGATCTGTGGGCTGACACGCGAAGAAGACGTGCGCCACGCCGTGCATGCCGGTGCGGATGCCATCGGCTTCGTGCTCTACCCGCCCAGCCCGCGCGCTGTGTCGCCGGAACGGGCTGGTGAGCTGGCCCGCTTGTTGCCGCCCTTTGTCACACCGGTGCTGTTGTTCGTCAACGCCACGGCCGAAGAGGTGCGGGCGGGTGCGGCGGCGGTGCCCAACGCGCTGCTGCAGTTTCATGGCGATGAAACGCCCGCCGAATGCCTGTCCCATGGCCGTCCCTACATCCGCGCCGCCCGTGTGCCCACAGGTGATGGCGCTGCGGGCTTCGATCTTCTAAAATATGCTGAACAGCACGCCGCCGCGCAGGCCATCCTGCTCGACGCCCACGTACAGGGCTATGGCGGCGGCGGAGTTTCCTTCGACTGGACAGCCTTCAATTGGTCACACCCGCAACTAAACGCCAGCGCTCGCCTCGTTTTGTCTGGTGGACTCACACCTGCAAATGTGACCGCTGGCGTCCGTCTCGTGCGCCCCTGGGCGGTTGACGTCAGCTCCGGCGTGGAAAGCGCCAAGGGCATCAAGAGCCCCGAGCTGATCGACCGCTTCATCGAGGCCGTTCGCCTGGCCGACGCGTCCTGACACTCCTGCGGCCGAACACTGCCCTGGCAGCGTTCGGGTCTCTGGCGAAGTTTGTCTGGATCCGGCCATTCAGGCACGCCCTCTCCCCCGCCCGGCCCATTCCCATCAGGCCGGGCACCCTGGCACCCAACGAATCAAGAGCCATGTACGAATACCACCAACCCGACGCACGCGGCCACTTCGGCCCCTATGGCGGCAGCTTCATCAGCGAAACGCTCACTCACGCAATCAACGAACTGCGCGAGGCGTACGCCAAGTACCAGCACGACCCCGAGTTCCTGCGCGAATTCCGCTACGAGCTGGCGCACTTCGTGGGCCGCCCCTCGCCCATCTACCACGCGGCGCGCACCAGCCGCGAACTGGGCGGGGCGCAAATCTTCCTGAAGCGTGAAGACCTTAACCACACCGGCGCCCACAAGATCAACAACGTGATCGGCCAGGCCATGTTGGCCAGGCGCATGGGCAAGCCGCGCATCATTGCCGAGACCGGCGCAGGCCAGCACGGCGTGGCCACTGCCACCATCTGTGCCCGCTACGGGCTGGAATGCATCGTCTACATGGGCGCCGAGGACGTGAAGCGCCAAAGCCCCAACGTCTACCGCATGAAGCTGCTGGGCGCCACCGTTGTACCGGTGGAAAGCGGCAGCAAAACGCTGAAGGACGCGCTGAACGAGGCCATGCGCGACTGGGTGACGAACGTGGAGAACACCTTCTACATCATCGGCACCGTGGCGGGCCCGCACCCCTACCCCATGATGGTGCGCGACTTCCAGAGCGTGATTGGCGAGGAATGCCTGAAGCAGATGCCCGAAATGCTGGCCGACCTGAAGCTGCCAGGCAACGGCAGCGAACTGCAGCCCGACGCGGTGGTGGCCTGCGTGGGCGGCGGTAGCAATGCCATGGGTATCTTCTACCCCTACATTGCGCATGACAAAACCCGCCTTATCGGCGTGGAAGCGGCTGGCGAAGGCATGGACACGGACAAGCACTCGGCATCGCTGCAAAAAGGCAGCCCCGGTGTGCTGCACGGCAACCGCACCTACATCCTGCAGGACGACAACGGCCAGATCACCGAGACGCACAGCGTCAGCGCGGGCCTGGACTACCCCGGCGTGGGCCCAGAACACGCCTGGCTCAAGGACATCGGCCGTGCCGAGTACGTGGGCATCACCGACAAGGAGGCGCTTGAAGCCTTCCACCACCTGTGCCGCACCGAAGGCATCATCCCCGCGCTGGAATCAAGCCACGCGCTGGCCTACGCCATGAAGCTGGCCAAGACCATGCGCCCGGACCAGTCCATTCTGGTTAACCTGTCTGGCCGGGGCGACAAGGACATCGGCACTGTGGCCGACCTGTCGCAGGCCGACTTCTACTGCCGCCCCAGTTGCCGTGGCCAGTCCGTCAAGGGCGGCGAGCAGCCGGTGAACCTGATCAAAGCCTGAGCCGGAACCGAGCCATGAGCCGCATTGAAAACACCCTGAAGAACCTGAGCCAGCAAGGCCGCAAGGCCCTCATCCCCTACGTCACCGCTGGCTTCCCCTACGCGGACGTGACACCGGAACTCATGCACGCCATGGTGCAAGCCGGGGCCAACATCATCGAACTGGGCGTGCCGTTTTCCGACCCCATGGCCGATGGCCCGGTGATCCAGAAAGCCGGTGAAAAAGCCCTGGCCTTTGGCATTGGCATGACCCAGGTGCTGGACATGGTGCGCACCTTCCGCCAGACGGACGCTGTCACCCCTGTTGTGCTGATGGGCTACGCCAACCCGGTGGAGCGCTACGAACTGAAGCACGGACAAAATGCCTTCGCGCGTGACGCTGCTGCTGCTGGTGTGGACGGCGTATTGATCGTGGACTACCCACCCGAGGAGTGCGAGGAATTCGCAGCGACGCTCAAAGCCCACGGGCTGGACCTGATCTTCCTGCTGGCGCCCACCAGCACGGACGAACGCATGGCCCAGGTCGGGCGCATTGCCAGCGGCTACGTCTATTACGTGTCACTCAAGGGCGTCACCGGCGCGGGCCACCTGGACACCGCCGCCGTGGAAGCCATGTTGCCGCGCATCCGCAAGCACGTGAACACTCCGGTCGGCGTGGGCTTTGGCATACGCGACGCCGCCACGGCCTGCGCGGTCGGCCGCACGGCTGATGCGGTGGTGATCGGCACCAAGCTGATTCAGCTCATCGAGAACGAGCCTCGCTCTGGCGTGGCACCTGCCGCTGCCGCCTTCCTGGGGGGCATCCGGCAGGCCTTGGACGGCTTGAGCGCATAATGTCGCCCATTCAAGAGCGCCCCGCCCCTGGTGGCGGCTGGCGCTGCCTTTGACCAGCAAGGAGAAACCATGTCCTGGCTTGAGAAACTGCTACCGCCAAAAATTTCCCCTACCGACCCCGCAGAGCGCCGTAGCGTGCCTGAAGGGCTGTGGATCAAATGCCCCAGCTGCGAGGCTGTTCTTTACAAGAACGATCTGGAGAAAAACCAGAACGTTTGTCCGCATTGCTCCCACCACCATCGCATTGGCGCTCGTGCTCGGCTGAATGCGTTCCTCGACGCCCAGGGCCGTTACGAAGTGGGCCAGGAGGTCATTCCGGTCGATGCCCTGAAGTTCAAGGACAGCCGCAAGTACCCCGAGCGCCTGAAGGAAGCGCTGGAGGCGACGGGCGAGACCGACGCGCTCATCGTCATGGGTGGCTCGGTCATGAGCATCGAAATCGTGGCTGCGTGCTTCGAGTTCGACTTCATGGGCGGCTCCATGGGCTCTGTGGTGGGCGAGCGCTTCGTGCGTGGTGTCGAAACCGCCATCGAGCAGAAAGTGCCCTTCGTGTGCTTCACCGCCACGGGCGGCGCGCGCATGCAGGAAGGCCTGCTGAGCCTGATGCAGATGGCCAAGACCAACGCCGCGCTCACCCGTTTGGCCAAGAAGGGGCTGCCCTACATCAGCGTGCTGACCGACCCCACCATGGGCGGCGTGAGCGCGGGCTTTGCCTTCGTGGGTGATGTGGTGATTGCCGAACCCAAGGCGCTGATCGGCTTCGCCGGCCCGCGCGTGATCGAGAACACCGTGCGTGTGAAGCTGCCCGAGGGCTTCCAGCGCGCCGAGTTCCTGCAAACCAAGGGCGCCGTGGACTTCATCTGCGACCGCCGCGAACTGCGCGGCACCGTGGCCAACGTGCTGGCCATGCTGCAGCGCCAAAGCGCCGACGCCGTTGCCTGACGGCGCTGCCACCGGGCCCACGGTGTTGAACATTCCCCTGTTCCCGCTGGGCACCGTCCTTTTTCCGGGCGGCAGCCTGCCGCTGCAGATTTTCGAGGTGCGCTACCTCGACATGGTGCGGCGCTGTCACCGGGACGCCACGCCTTTCGGCGTGGTCTGCCTGACCGGCGGCAGCGAGGTGCAGCAGCCAGACCCCTCCAGCGGCGGCTTCGTGCGGGAGGGGTTTCACGAAGTAGGCACGCTGGCGCGCATCGTCGAACTGGAGCAACCTCAGCCTGGGCTGCTGCTCATCGCCTGCGAGGGAACGGAACGCTTTCGTGTGGTGAGCAGCGAAAAAATGCCGCATGGCCTGTGGACGGCCGACGTGGAGCTGCTGCCTGCCGACACGCCGGTCCCGGTGCCGCCGGAGTTGCAGGGTATTCCGCAAACCTTGCACCAGCTCCATGAACGACTGCAGGCAGAACAGCCGGGCGCGATCTCTCCCTATCCACCCTATCAGACCCAAGGCAGCGTCTGGCAGGAGGCAGGTTGGGTGGCCAACCGCTGGGCCGAAATGCTACCCCTGCCCGCCGAAATCAAGCAGCGCCTGCTGACCTTGGATAGCCCCTTGCTGCGTCTGGAGCTGGTGGGAGACGCGCTGGAACAACTGGGGATTGGGACATGAGGCTCCCGACGAGGTCTCTGACGATCTGAAGCCCTGGCACCTCGGCCCGTTGATCCAGCGTGACCATACCGAACCGCGCCGTGGCGTTCAACGCCGGTACGGTTGCAAGCCGGACCAAATCGCGGCCTGCGGCGTCGATCGTCAGCACAATGGCATTGCTCTCGCGAGCCACGTCCACCAGCGTCTGTGTGTCATCACACCGCAGCGTCACCATGTCATCGGGGTTGGCGGCCGGGCCATACCGTTCAGTGAGTATCCGCGCCACTTCATCGCTCAGCGGCGTGGAAGCGATCGGGTATGCCAACAATTCCTCAAAAGCCACAGGCCCGCCCTTTGCGTGAAGCGGATGCCCCTGTCGGCAAAGGAAACTTGCTGGCAGTTCCGTCTGCAAAGTGATCTGCAAGTCCGACGCCGGGCGCACGGCCCGTATGTCCACCACGGCAGCGTCGAGCCGCCTTGCACGCAGGGCGTGGATGAGCAGTTCCGTGTGACCCCGGGAAATCTCCAGCTGCAACCGGGGGTGGTGCTGCGCCATGTGCATCAACAAAGGTGCCGACAGAATGGCACCAGGGCCGGAACTGAGGCCGATTCGCACCGCGCCTGACACCCCCTTTTGCATCTCGCGGCCCACGCTTTTCAGTGATTCCGCCTCCTGCACAAGGCGCCGGGCTCGGGGCAAGAGGCGCTGGCCCACCACCGTCAGCTCTATGCGGCGACCAACACGGTCAAAAAGTGCCTGCCCCAATTCCTCTTCCAACGCCTGAATGCTGCGCGAAAGCGCAGGCTGGGTCAGAAACAACACCTTGGACGCCTTGGCGAACGACCCGGCTTCGGTCAAGGCGATGAAGTGCTTCAGTTGCACCAGCGTCATGTTTTATCAATGAGTTTGATTTATAGATAAATGTACAACAATGCATTGGACTTGAATATTGGCGTTACATAACATGCACTCAACTTCATCTTTCGTGTGATCTACAGCAGAAAACGCCGTGCTCATGATGTCCTCGCCCCTCTCTCCAATGGCAGCCAAAGCGGCCCTGGACACGTCGCTGGTTGACGAATTCATCGCGCTGCGCCGAGACATCCACCAGCACCCGGAAATGGCCTTTGACGAGCACCGCACCTCCAGGCTGGTGGCCGAACGGCTGCAGGCCTGGGGCTACGAGGTCACATACGGGCTGGGCGGTACGGGTGTTGTGGGGCGACTGGTGCGCGGACAAGGAACCCGCCGCATTGGCCTGCGCGCGGACATGGACGCGCTGCCCATTGTTGAAAACAGCGGCAAGCCGTGGTGCAGTCAACACCACGGCATCATGCACGCCTGCGGACACGACGGGCACACAGCCATGCTGCTAGCCGCAGTCAAGCACTTGGCATTGCATGGGCAGTTCGACGGCACGCTGCACCTGATCTTTCAGCCTGCGGAAGAAGGCGCGGGCGGTGCGCTGAAGATGATGGAAGACGGCCTGTTTGAACGCTTCCCTTGCGACGCCATCTTTGCCATGCACAACATGCCAGGGCACCCGCAGGGGCAACTGGTGTTTCGCAGCGGCCCCACCATGGCTTCGTCAGACTACGTCACGGTCACGGTCCACGGCCGTGGCGGGCATGGCGGCATGCCGCACCGGGCAGACGACCCGCTGGTGGCCGCCGCATCCATCGTGATGGCGTTGCAAACCATTGTGTCGCGCAACACCGACCCTCTGCAACCCGTGGTCATCACAGTGGGAGCACTCAACGCTGGCCATGCCAACAACGTGATCCCCGACACGGCAACGCTTGAAATCGGCGTGCGCGCCCTTGACCCGAAAGTGCGCCAGGAGACTGAAAGGCGCATCAAAGCGCTGATCCGCGCGCAGGCCGAAAGCTTCAACGTCCGTGCCGAGATCGACTGGCGCCCCGGCTACGCGGTTCTGGTCAACAGCCCCCGAGAGACCGATTGGGCGATTGATGTGGCCCGCCGCCATTTCGGCGATGACCAGGTCAACCCCAACGGCCCCATGCTCACAGGCAGCGAAGACTTTGCCTTCATGCTCGAACGCGTGCCGGGCTGCTACCTGTTCATTGGTAACGGCGCAGAAGGCGAACCCGGCGCATGCATGGTGCACAACCCGGCCTACGACTTCAACGACGCCAACATCGCCACCGGGGCAGCCTACTGGGTGGCACTGGTGCAAGACCTGCTTTCCCCCACACACAACCACACAGGAGACAAACCATGATCAAACATCTCAAGACCTGGGCGACCGGCGCCGCCATTGCACTGGCCGCCATAGCAGGCAGTGCACATGCGCAGACCTACCCCAACAAACCCGTGACGTTGATGGTGCCCTACCCCGCAGGCGGGCTGTCGGATGTCATCGCACGCTCGGTGAACAACACGCTCAGCAAACACCTCGGGCAGCCCGTGATCGTCGAGAACCTTGGCGGTGCCAGCGGCGCCATTGCCGCCCAGAAGGTGCTGAACAGCCCGAGCGACGGTTACCTGATATTCCAAGGCTCCCCGAACGAACTGATCCTGGCCCCGCTGGCGATTGCCTCCATCAAGTTCAAGAGCGAAGACTTCCGCCTGGTGCAAATGATCGCAACCGCGCAGATCGCGATGCTGGCCCGCAAAGACCTGCCTGCCAACACCCCCGACGAACTGCTGGACTATGCGCGCAAGGCCGCCAGCCAGGGCCGCCCCCTGACGTACGCCAGCGTGGGCCCAGGCTCGTTCTACCACCTGCTCGGGGAGCACCTGTCCAAGGTCACCGGCATTCCCATGATCCACGTGCCCTACAAGGGCGCCGCGCCCGCAGAACAGGACCTGATGGGCAGCCAGGTGGACATCTTCCTGGCACCCTACGGCAAAAAACACGACGACCTGCACAAGCAGGGCCGCATCAAAATCCTCGCCATGCTCAACGGCGAACGGCTGGAAAGCAGCAAGGACTACCCGGCCATATCCGAAAGCAAACACCTGAAGGACTTCACCTTCAACATCTGGACCGGCTACTTTGTGAAGAAAGACACCCCGGAACCCGTGGTGAACGCGCTGCACAAGGCCATCACCGACACACTGGGTGACCCCGGCGTTCGCAGCTCCCTTGAGGCCAACAGCCAGATCCTGGCCAAGCCACAGACCCAGGCAGCGGTGAGCAAAGCCTACGGCGACGGCATCAACCAATTCCGAACCATTGCCAAGTCGATCCAACTGCAGGCACAATAAGCGATTCACCCCGTCGATCGGGAGAGACCGGCCAAGCCCACAACGGCTTGCTGGCGCCGAAGGAGCAACCGCCCCGGAAACTCTCAGGCAAAAGGACCGATCGGCGTTTTCATCTCTGAAGAGTGGCCGGGATTCGTCCCCCGGCCCACCGCAGGAGCAAGTGGCGGCACTGCCCACCATGAATCTCTCAGGTTCCAAACAGAGGGGGCGCACGCCGCACGCATGGTGCGTGCAGCGCGCTTTCCCTTCTGACGCTTTGGAGCCTTCCATGAAAACAATCGCCGTCATCGGCGGTGGCATCACTGGTGTCACCACGGCCTACGCACTGGCCAAGCGCGGTTTTTCCGTCACCCTGTTTGAACAGAACCGCTATGCGGCCATGGAAACTTCGTTCGCCAACGGCGGGCAGCTTTCCGCATCCAACGCCGAGGTGTGGACACACTGGTCCACCATACTCAAGGGCCTGAAGTGGATGCTGAAGAACGACGCGCCGCTGCTGGTCAACCCCAAGCCGAGCTGGCACAAGATTTCGTGGTTCCTGGAATTCATCTCCAACATTCCCCACTACGAACGCAACACCACCGAAACGGTCAAGCTGGCTATTGCCGCACGCGAGCATTTCTTTGCATGGGCCCAGGCTGAGGGGGTGGACTTCAACGTGGAAAAGCGCGGCATCCTGCACATCTACCGCGACAAAAAAGGCTTTGACCATGCGACCAACGTCAGCCGCCTGCTGGCTGCAGGCGGGCTGGAACGCCACCCCGTCACCCCAGAGGAAATGCGCGCCATCGAACCCACGCTCGCAGGCACCTACTACGGCGGCTTCTACACCGAGAGCGACTCCACCGGCGACATCCACAAGTACACCGTGGGACTGGCCGCTGCAGCAGAGCGCCTGGGCGTGACCATCCGCTACGGGCAGCAGGTGCGCGATCTGCGCAGCGACGGCGATACTGCCTTTGTTACCGCGCTGGACGATGGACAGGAACAGACCCACCGCTTTGACGGGCTCGTGGTCTGTGCCGGGGTGGCCAGCCGCAGCCTGGCGGCACAGCTGGGTGACCGCGTCAACATCTACCCGGTCAAGGGCTACTCGATCACCGTCAACCTGATGGACGAGCAAAGCCGTGAAGCCGCCCCCTGGGTGAGCCTGCTTGACGACGAAACCAAACTCGTCACCAGCCGACTCGGGCCGGACCGTTTCCGCGTGGCCGGAACAGCCGAGTTCAATGGCTACAACAAGGACATCCGCGCCGACCGGATCAAGCCCCTGGTCGATTGGGTGAACCAGTGCTTCCCAGGCGTCAACACCCGCCAGGTTGTGCCGTGGGCAGGCCTGCGCCCCATGATGCCGGACATGATGCCGCGCGTGGGCCGCAGCAAAAAGCCCAATGTGTTCTACAACACCGGGCACGGGCACTTGGGCTGGACCCTGAGCGCAGGGACCGCCGATCTGATCGCGGACGTGGTGGGCGACAGCTACCACAAGCCCGTGCTGGGCGCAGCACCGACAGCCGCCATGGCACAGGTCTGACGCGGCCTTTCAGCCAGCCTCCTGACGGCTCCGCCAGCGGTGCCGTCAGGGCAGCAGGCCCAGCGCGTGCATGTAGCGTGCGTCCACCATCAGTTCGTCCCAGGGCTGGGCGGCGCCCAGCGGCAGCAGGTCCAGGCGGCGCTGCTCGCTGGCGCCGCGCGGTTGCCAGCGGCCCTTGATCTGCGCTTCACTCAAACCGTCGATCAGTTCGTCGATGGGCGCACCGTCATTCACCACGCACTGGTTGCACAGCAGCACCAGATCGCAACCCGCCTCTAGGGCGGTCACGGCGGCTTCGGTGTAGCTCACTTCCTTGCCGTCAATCTGGCGGGCACCGGCCATGCTCAGGTCGTCGCTGAAGATGGCACCCGTGAAACCCAGGCGGCCGCGCAGGATGTCGTTGAGCCAGCGCGAGGAGAACCCTGCGGGGCGGCCGTCCACCTTCGGATAGATGACGTGCGCGGGCATGACGCTGCTGAGGCTCGCACTCAACCAGCCATAAGGCGCGGCGTCTTCGGCCAGTATGGCCTTGAGGCTGCGTTTGTCCAAGGGGATGTCCACGTGGGAGTCAGCCTTGACGAAACCGTGCCCCGGAAAGTGTTTGCCACAGTTGCGCATGCCGCTTTGCAGCAGCCCGTGCATGAGCGCCTGCGCCAGCAGAGACGTGACACGCGCGTCGCGCGCAAAGGCGCGGTCGCCAATCACAGTGCTGCCACCAAAATCCAGGTCGAGCACAGGGGTGAAGCTGAAGTCCACCCCACAGGCGCGCAGTTCCGCACCCAGCACGTAGCCTGCCGCCGTGGCCGCGTTGCAGGCCGCCAGGGCGGCATCACTCTCCTGGCCGGGCTTACCGCTGAACCACATGTCCCCCAAGGCGCGCATGGGCGGGAGGTGGGTGAAGCCGTCGGTGCGGAAGCGCTGCACCCGCCCGCCTTCGTGGTCCACGCAGATCAGCAGGTCGGTGCGCACTTTCTTGATCTGGCGGCACAGCTGGGTGAGCTGCTCGCGGTTTTCCCAGTTGCGGGCAAAAAGGATGACGCCACCCACCAGCGGGTGGGCCAGGCGCTGCTTGTCCGTCTTGCTCAGGCGGGTGCCTGCAACGTCAATGATCAGGGGAGCGTGTTGGGTGTAGGGTGTCATGGCTTCTCGACCACCACAAAGCTGGCGGCGTAATCGGTTTCATCGGTAACGCTGACGTGCGCCGTCAGTCCCTGGGATTCAAACCATTCTTTCAAGCCCCGGTGCAGCACGATGACGGGCTGCCCGCTAGGGAGTTTGTCAATTTCGCAGTCGCGCCAGGTCATGGGCATGCGCATACCCATGCCAATGGCTTTGCTGAAAGCTTCCTTGGCCGAAAAACGCGTGGCCAGGTAGCGGATGCCCCGTTCCGGCCAGCGCGCACTGCGCTGGCGCCAGGTGGCCAATTCCGTCTCGCCCAGCACCTTCTGGGCAAAGCGGTCGCCATGGCGCTCCAGGCTTTCGCGGATGCGTCGCACGTCACAGACGTCGGTGCCAATGCCGTAGATCATGCGCGGCTCAGCCTTGCGCGACGGCAATACAGCGCAGGTAGTCCTGCACCGTGGCCGCGTAACCCAGTTCGAGGGCGTCGGCGATCAGCGCGTGGCCGATGGAAACTTCGCTGATCCCCGGCACCACCCGCAGGAAGTCGGTCAGGTTGTCGCGGTTCAGGTCGTGCCCGGCGTTGACGGCCAAGCCTGCATCCAAGGCCGCCTGGGCGGCAGCGGCAAAACGCTCCAGTTGCTGCTGACGGGCCGCACCACCCTGCGCATGGGCAGCGGCGTAAGGCTCTGTGTAGAGCTCCACGCGGTCGGCGCCCACGGCACGGGCGGCCGCCATCTGGGCAGGCTCGGCGTCCATGAACAGGCTGACGCGCACCCCCATCGCATGGGCCTGCTCAATGAGCGGGCGCAGGCGCTCGGCGTCTTCGGGGAAGCGCCAGCCGTGGTCGCTGGTGAACTGGCCCACGCTGTCCGGCACAAAGGTGAGCTGGTGCAGCGGCAGGCCGCGTGCCTTCACCTCGCGTGCCACGTCCATGAGATTGTGAAAGGGGTTTCCTTCGATGTTGTACTCACGGTTCGGCCATGCCTGCAACAACTCGGCGAGGTCAAACACATCGTGACGGCGGACGTGCCGCTCGTCGGGCCGCGGGTGCACTGTAATACCGTGAGCCCCCGCCTGCAGGCACAGCGTGGCCGCGCGCGTGACGCTGGGAATACCCAGGTGACGCGTGTTGCGCACCAGCGCGACCTTGTTGACGTTGACGGACAGAGCCGTGCGGCTGGGGGTGGCGATTGAGGTCATGAACGGACAGGGGTGGGTTCGGTTGCGGCGGCGCTCATCTGCTGGATGTCCACCATCAACTGGCGTGTCTGGAACGTCCGCACACCGGTATGGTAGTGCAGCAGGTTGCGCAGTTGCTGACGCAAGGCCCCACCCCGGTCATCCGCACAGCACACCAGCAGCGCATCGAAGGGCTGTGAACTGCTCAAGGCCTCCTGCAAACGCAGCCACTGGCTGCCTTCACAAGCCAACACCTCAGAATGCCGCGCGACGCGCAAGCCGGCTTCTGGCACCAGTTCGTAGCGCTCCTGCTGCTGCAAGCGGCTCAGGCTCACACCCTCTTCGTCCAGCGCAGGCAGAAAACCAGCATCACGCAGCAACAACAGTTCAAAGGCGCGCAAGACCGCTCCCTGGACATCGCCTCGTGCGAGCGCCGCCACGGCAACGGCGTAATGGTCAAACAACGCCGGATGCGGGTCGTCCCGCGCCAGCAGACGGATCAACAATTCGTTCAGGTAGTAGCCAGAAAGCAGCGCGTCGCCCACAGGCATCACATGTCCGCCTTGCCAGTGGGCGGCCTTGAGGGTACGCACCTCGGCGTCGCCCCCCCACGACAGGCGCAACGGCTGCAGAGGCAGCAACACCGGGCGGAACTGGGAGGTCGGGCGCTTGACGCCTTTGGCCGCAAGCACCACGCGCCCATGCTGTCGGCTGAACACGTCCAGAATCAAGCTGGACTCGCTCCAGTCGTGCCGGTGCAGCACGAAAGCGGGCTCGTCATGCACGCGCGGCTGTTTGGCCGGAGGCATAGGAAGGTGAGTGCTCGCTTACTCGTAACCAAAGGAGCGCACACGGGCTTCATCGTCAGCCCAGCC
Source organism: Burkholderiaceae bacterium (assembly GCA_041913045.1). Lineage (GTDB taxonomy): Bacteria > Pseudomonadota > Gammaproteobacteria > Burkholderiales > Burkholderiaceae_C > CAMLOF01. The sequence continues at coordinate 23,552 of JAYSGB010000011.1, forward strand.
GGAACGCACCTTCACCCACAGTTCGAGGAACACCTTGCAGTCCCAGAGCTTTTCCAGCTCCTGGCGGGCCTCGGTACCGATGCGCTTGAGCTTTTCGCCCTTTTCGCCAATGACCATGCCCTTGTGGCCCTCGCGCTCCACCACGATGGTGGCGGCGATGCGGCGCAGCCGCCCCTCTTCCTCGAACTTGTCGATGACGACAGTGGAGGTGTAGGGCAACTCATCACCCGTCAGGCGGAAGAGCTTCTCACGCACCATCTCGGCCGCCATGAAGCGCTCGCTGCGGTCGGTCAGCTCGTCGGCGTCGTACATCCACGGCTGCTCGGGCAGGTACTTCTCCACGATAGCGTAGAAGCGTTGAACGTCTTTCGCGTTCTTGGCCGACATGGGCACGAACTCGGCAAACGGGTGCCGCTCCTGCATGCTGCGCAGCCAGGGGGCCAGTTCGCTCCGGCGGTGCACCATGTCGAGCTTGTTGGCCACCAAAATGACGGGAATGTTCTTGGGCAACAGGTCCAGCACCTTGGCGTCGGCCAGATTGAAGTTGCCCGCCTCCACCACGAAAACGATCACGTCCACATCGGACACGGCGCCCAGCACGGTCTTGTTCAGCGAGCGGTTCAAGGCGTTGCCGTGGCGCGTCTGGAAGCCTGGCGTGTCCACAAACACAAACTGAGTGGCGCCCACGGTGCGCAGGCCGGTGATGCGGTGACGCGTGGTTTGCGCCTTGCGCGAGGTGATGCTGACCTTCTGCCCCACCAGCGCGTTGAGCAGCGTGGACTTACCCACGTTGGGCTTGCCAACGATGGCAACGAAGCCGCAACGTTGCGGCCCCTGTGCTTCGTCCTGCTCCTCTTCAGGCAATACAGCCTCGTCTGACGCTGCCGCTTCGGCAGCAGGCTTGCGCAATGCGAGCGACAGCATGGCCTCCAGGTCGTCGTTCGACTCGGACTCGGACTGGGACTTGGATTGGGGCTGGGGCTTGGACGTGGCGGACTTGGCGTTCATGACTTGCGGCTCTTGAGGTATTGCAGCATGGCCGCCGCAGCTGCCTGCTCGGCGGCGCGACGGGAGGCACCGCTGCCACGCTCTTCGTGGCCGGTTTCGATTTGGCAGACCACTTCAAAGGTCTGGCGGTGGGCTTCGCCCGTCGTAGCAGCCACGCGGTAAGCGGGCAGCTTCATTTTGCGGCCCTGCAGCCACTCCTGCAAGGCAGTTTTTGGATCTTTGCCCTGCACGCTCTGGCCGGGGCTCAGGTCAACAGACTGGTAGAGGCGGCGCACCAAGGCATTGGCCGCGTCAAAGCCTGCGTCCAGGTACACGGCCCCCAGGATGGCTTCCAGCGCATCGGCCAGAATGGATGGCCGCTCACGCCCGCCTGACCGGATTTCCCCCTCACCCAGACGAAGCAAAGGCGATAGCCTGAGAACATCTGCCAAGCCATGCAAGGTGTCTTGCTTCACCAAGTTGGCGCGAATGCGAGAAAGATCACCCTCGGGCTGGTTGCTGAGCCTCTCGTAGAGCAGGCCCGAAACAGCCAGGCTGAGCACTGAATCCCCCAGGAACTCCAGGCGTTCGTAGTGATCGGCGGAAAAACTGCGGTGGGTCAGGGCTCGCTCCAGCAAGCGCTGGTCAGCAAACCGATGCCCCAGGCGCTCTTGAAGCGCCAGAAAATCGGCATTCAAATCAGATGTATCCGGTCATTTGGTACGGCCACGGTACTTCATGAGTATGTAGGCGGGGCCTGCCAGGTGGATTTCCTTGTTGTAGGCAAACTCCACCACGATTTTGTCGTTTTCCTTGCTGATTTCGAGGTCACGGCCACTGACGGCCTCGAAATAGTCCGCAGCCTTCGACTTGTCGAAAGCGTTGCGAATTTCCAGAACTGTGCTGCCCGACTCGGCAGCACGCTGGGCAGCTTTCATGATGGCCTGGTATTCCATGACCGTGGGGGCCACTTGCGCAGCAACCACGGCCACGACGGCCACGATGGCGCCAATGAACGCCACCCCCAGGAAGGTCACTCCACGCTGTTTTTGTTTCATCTGCCCTGCTCCAAGCTTTGATAAGACCAAGCTACATCTTAATTCGTTGCCGGGCACAGAGCTATCATTCAAAAGAGCCGATGCGCTTGAAATCGCCGAAGTTCATCCAGACAAAGAACGCCTTGCCGACGATGTTGGCCTCTGGCACAAACCCCCAATAGCGCGAATCCAGCGAATTGTCGCGGTTGTCACCCATCATGAAGTAATGGCCTTCGGGAACCTTGCAGACCACGCCTTCCACGGTGTAGCGGCAATGGTCCTTGCCTGGAAAGTCGCTCGCCCCGGGAACGAACGCCGGGCGGTCATTGTCGTTGAGCGTGTTGTAGTGCTTGCCGTTGAGGTTCTCACCGAACTGGCGCGAATAGCGCATGCTGTCGGAATCGTAGAACTCGGGTTGGGGCGACTTATCCACGGGCTTGCCGTTGATGAACAACTGCTTGTTCAAGTAGGCCACTTCGTCGCCAGGCACCCCGATCACCCGCTTGATGTAGTCCAGGCTGGGCTGCGGCGGGTAACGGAAGACCATCACGTCGCCGCGCTGGGGTTCGTTGTTGCTGATGATCTTGGTGTTGATCACCGGCAGGCGCACGCCATAGTGGAATTTGTTGACGAGGATAAGGTCGCCCACACGCAGCGTCGGGATCATGGAGCCCGAAGGAATCTTGAAAGGCTCGAACAAGAAGGAGCGCAGAACGAACACCACCAGGATCACCGGAAAGAGCCCTGCGGTCCAGTCCAGCCACCAGGGCTGCATCAGCAACTTCTCGCGCGATGCCTGGACGTCCACGTTGTCGCCCTTGACGCCCAGTTTGTCCAGTTCAGCCTGGCGGCGCGCATGTTCCGCTGCCAGCGAGTCTGCGGCACGCTGGCGCTGTGGCAAAAAGTAAAACCGCTCGGCAAGCCAATAGGCACCCGTCACCACCACCGCCAGAAACAGCAGCAGCGCAAAATTGCCTTCGATCATGCCCAGGTACCACGCGCCACCGTAAGCGGCAAAGGCACCCAGCACCAGCGCGGTCAGCGCGCTCATGTTCTGGTTGTTCATCATTCCTCCACTTGCAGAATGGCCAGGAAGGCCTCTTGAGGCACTTCCACCGAGCCGATCTGCTTCATGCGCTTCTTGCCCGCCTTCTGCTTTTCCAGCAGCTTGCGCTTGCGGGTGATGTCACCACCGTAGCACTTGGCCAGCACGTTCTTGCGCAGCGCCTTCACCGTTTCGCGGGCGATGATGTTGGCACCGATGGCCGCCTGGATGGCGACGTCGAACTGCTGGCGACTGATGATCTCGCGCATCTTGGCCACCACCGCCCGCGCACGGTATTGCGACTGACTGCGGTGCACGATGATCGACAGGGCATCCACCTTGTCACCGTTGAGCAGGATGTCAACCTTCACCACGTCGGACGGGCGGTACTCCTTGAACTCGTAGTCCATGGACGCATAACCCCGGCTGACGGACTTGAGCTTGTCGAAGAAGTCGAGCACGATCTCGCCCAGCGGCAGCTCGTAGGTCAGCATGACCTGCTTGCCGTGGTAGGCCATGTTCATCTGCACGCCGCGCTTCTGGTTGGCCAGCGTCATCACCGCGCCCACGTACTCCTGCGGCATGTACAGGTGCACGGTGACGATGGGTTCGCGGATTTCCTGGATGCGGCCCTGCTCCGGCATCTTGGAGGGGTTCTCCACCATCAGCACTTCGCCGTCGCCCTTGACCACCTCGTACACCACGCTGGGCGCGGTGGTGATGAGGTCCTGATCAAACTCGCGTTCCAGGCGTTCCTGCACGATCTCCATGTGCAGCAGGCCCAGGAAGCCACAGCGGAAGCCGAAGCCCAGCGCCTGTGACACCTCGGGCTCGTATCGCAGTGCCGCGTCGTTGAGCTGCAGCTTTTCCAACGCATCGCGCAAGGCGTCGTATTCACTGGCTTCAGTGGGGTACAGGCCCGCGAACACCTGGGGCTGCACTTCCTTGAAGCCGGGCAACGGATCGGTGGCAAAAGCCAGGTTGGCGCCGCTGCTGGTCTTGACAGCCGTGATGGTGTCACCCACCTTGGCAGCCTTCAATTCCTTGATGCCCGCGATGACGTAACCCACCTCGCCAGCGTTGAGCGCATCGCGCGGCTCGTTGTGGGGCGTGAACACGCCCAACTTCTCGGCGTTGTACATGGCCTCGGTGGCCATGAGTTTGATCTTGTCACCCCGGTTCAGGCGGCCATCGACCACGCGCACCAGCATCACCACGCCCACGTAGTTGTCGAACCAGCTGTCGATGATCATGGCGCGCAGCGGGCCGTCGGGGTTGCCGCGCGGCGGCGGCACCTTGGCCACCACCAGTTCCAGGATGTCCTCGATGCCCATGCCCGTCTTGGCGGAACAGGGGATGGCGTCCGTCGCATCAATGCCGATGACGTCCTCGATTTCCTGCTTGGCGTTGTCGGGGTCAGCCTGGGGCAGGTCCATCTTGTTCAGCACGGGCAGCACTTCCACGCCCAGGTCCAGCGCGGTGTAGCAGTTGGCCACCGTCTGTGCCTCCACGCCCTGGCTGGCATCCACCACCAGCAGCGCTCCCTCACAGGCCGACAGCGACCGCGAGACCTCGTAGGAAAAGTCCACGTGACCGGGGGTGTCGATCAGGTTGAGGTTGTAGGTCTTGCCGTCCTTGGCGGTGTACTGCAACGCCGCAGTCTGCGCCTTGATGGTGATGCCACGCTCCTTTTCCAGGTCCATGGAGTCGAGCACCTGTTCACTCATCTCGCGGTCGCTCAAGCCCCCGCAACGTGAAATGAGGCGGTCGGCCAAGGTGGATTTGCCATGGTCGATATGGGCGATGATGGAAAAATTTCGAATGTGATTCATCACTAACGTTCAAACACGGTGTACGGCATGGTGCCAAAACGGCTGCACGGACGCCGCCACCGGCAGAAACCCCGGCGAACTACAAAAAAAGGCGCGTCAGCGGCTGACGCGCCTGGAACCAACAATCTGGCAACTGCGATGGTTGGACCTAGATTGTAGGCAAAAACCGGTTTTCAGCGGTTGGACGGCCGGATCAGGGCATATTGAGCCCAGTCACCACGGCGGATCAGCACGCTCACCGGGCGGTTCTTTTCCAGCTTTGAGACGGCGCGCTCGAAGTCCTTCACCGTAGCGATCTGCTGGTTGCCCAGCGCAACAATGACATCGTCTTCGCGGATGCCAGCTCGCGCCGAAGCGCCTTCTGCGCCTGCGACCAGCACGCCACCCTGTACCTTCAGTTCCTGACGTTCGGCGGCAGTGAGGTCACGCACCGCGAGCCCCAGCGACTGGGCCACATCGGACGACGGAGGCGTCTTGCCAGCAGGGCGCTCGGCCTGGGCAACCTGATCGGCTTCCAGCGCGGCCACGGTCACCCTCAGTTCCTTGAAGGCACCACGTCGCCACACAGTCACCGTGGACTTCGCACCGGGAGCGGTATTGCCCACGATGCGCGGCAGATCCGCCGACTTCTCTACGGGCTTGCCGTCAAACTTGACGATGATGTCACCCGGCTCTATACCCGCTTTGGCCGCAGGCGAGCCATCCTCGACGCCGCGCACCAAGGCGCCCTCAGCCTTGGCCAACCCCAACGAGTCAGCAAGCTCTTTCGTCACGCTGTCAATGGCCACACCGATGCGACCCCGCGTAACCTTGCCGCTGGTACGCAACTGCTCTGAAACACGCACTGCCTCATCAATGGGAATGGCAAAGGAAATGCCCTGGAAACCGCCGGAGCGCGAGTAGATCTGGCTGTTGATGCCCACCACCTCTCCGCGCAGGTTGATCAGCGGCCCGCCCGAGTTGCCGGGGTTGATGGCCACGTCGGTCTGGATGAAAGGCAGGTAGTCGCCCGTATCGCGCTGCTTGGCACTGACGATGCCCGCCGTCACGGTGTTTTCCAGGCCAAAAGGCGAGCCGATGGCCATTACCCACTCACCCACGCGCAACCTGTTTACGTCGCCAATGCGCACCGGTTTCAGGCCGCTGGCCTCGATCTTGACGACAGCCACATCGGTACGTTTGTCGGAGCCCACAACCTTGGCCTTGAACTCACGCTTGTCTGTGAGCGTGACAACCATTTCGTCGGCACCATCGACCACGTGGGCGTTGGTCATGATGTAGCCGTCGCTGCTGAGGACAAAACCTGAACCTACGCCGCGTGGCCGCTCCGCGTCTGGCCCGCGGTCGGGACGCTGCGGCCCACGCGGCGAAGCACCAGGGGGAATCGGAATACCGAAATGGCGGAAGAACTCGCGCATCTGCTCTTCGGCATCGTCGCCGGGGCCTTCACGCTGGCTCACACGTTCCACGGTGCGGATGTTGACCACGGACGGGCCCACCTGATCCACCAGCGCAGTGAAGTCGGGCAGCCCAGTGACCAGGGGAGCAGACGGCGCTGCAGGTTGCGTTTGCGCAACCACGTCCGAGTGGCTTGCAGACCAGAGGACTGCTGACAAGGACAGCGCGGCCACGGCAGCCACACCATAACGCTTCAAACGACGATCAACGGAAATACCTGTTTCCATGGAAACTCCAAATCATCTCCGGGAACGGAACAGAAAACGTCAGCGGGTACGCTCAAGCGCTTCGACAAACTGGCGCAAGGTATCCAGGGGCACTTCACCCATGGCTGTGACCCAGTGGTCACCCAGGCGCCTGGTCAGTGAATGCGTTGCTCCTGCCGACAATGCCTTTTCCTTGGTGTGCCTTTTCGGATCAAAGGTTTCCAGGAAAAGCGACACGGACGCGAGTCCGTCAGAAAACACCCACTGCACTGCTGAGGGGGTGCGGGCTTCAGCGTCCGAACGGGTATGGCAACTCATGGACTGGAAACCCTGCACCGGCTGGCTCATGCGCCAACCCTCAGCTTCCGGCGTGGTCTTGCGCAGCACCGGCTTGACCAGCTGGTAGCCCTTCGGGGTTTCCATTTGCTTGGCAAGCACGTCCATCTTCACAGGCGCGTCAAACTGCAATTCGGTGAATGCGACTTGCTCAAGCACCTGGCCGCTGGTATCACGGGTCTGCAGCTTCATCACCAAGCCGGTTTTCTTCTCCGACCAGACACGATAGCCATAGCGCAGTTCATCCTTCGGCAGAAAATCCACCACAGCAGCGTCGTAACCGGCAATGCGCTCAGAGCCGACGATGCGAGCTGCATAAAGGTTCTCGATCTGCTGCCCGGGTGCCTTGAGCAGGTCCGGGAACAGACGCAACGCTTCACGCTTTTCCTTCAGGGCGATCTTCGCTTCAGGAACCAGTGTCAGCACCTCGTCGTTACGACGAAGGGTGGTGCGGGCAGTACCCGTAAGCGTTTCAATGCGCTCCATCTGCTGCACGCCATCGCAAACGTGCCAGATCTTGGACGCCGCGATTTCCGGCCCTGCAGAGACAACGAAGGTGCCAATGTAGGCACGCCGCCGAGACGCTTCGTGTAGACGCTCCAGCCACTGGTGGATACTCATCTCCTGCACGGAAGACGCCGCAGCCACAGGCGCCACCTTGGCGAAGTCACCGGCCCATGCAGTCAGCGGCGACCATGCCAGCACCGCAGACACCGCGCCCACACCGACACAGGTTCTGGCGAAGGGGAACATACTCATCGTCACTTCAACGCTGCGGTGTTTCGTAGGTGGCATTGCGCAGGAACCCAGCCGGCATCTGCAAGGCAGACATACCGCCGTACTGCCGGTGCGCCGCCAGAAGTTCTTCAAGCTGGGGGTCTCTCAAAACCACGCCACGCTCTGTAACAACGGCCTGAGCACGCGGCTGCTCTTCAGCGGCCACCTGAATCACAGGCGTTGCTGGCGAGGAAGCCTGGGCCAGTTGCGGCCCGGACTGAGGCTGTACCGCGACATGCCAAGCGACGGCAGCCACCGCAGCCAAGGTCGCCATGCCAGCCACCATCTTCCAGCGGAATACGGCGTCATTCGCTGCTGGCAAGCCTGGCAGTGCCAGTGTCACGGGCTTGTCTTCAACGCGCTTAGGCTTGATGACCACGGCCTCTTCGGAGACGATACGGGCCATGACTCCCGCGACGAACGCCTGGTCAGCCGGGGCTGGCGCGTGGTCACCCGCACGCAAGGCCTCACCCAGCCAGTGATATTCGCTCCAGGCCTGACGCAACCCAGCGTCATTGGAATAGGCCTCGCACAGACCGGACCAGTCTGATTCAGAGGCCGGTTTCTGGCCATCAGCCAAAGCAGACAACTGTTCACGCAGAAACGCCGTCTGCCTGACTTGATCAGCATCAGATGGCTGCGCCGCCGCGCCAGCGGCTGCTTGGTTGTTTAGCTTGGTCTGCATGGTCTTTGACTTCCAGTTCACACGCCCGGCTCACCAGCGCTTGCCCGACTGCCGCTCCAGCATCGGTTTGATGCGTGCGGATATGGCCTCCCGCGCCCGGAAAATCCGGGAACGGACGGTGCCGATAGGGCAATCGAGCGCCTGCGCGATTTCTTCGTAGCTGAGTCCTTCGATTTCCCGCAGGGTGATAGCCTGCCCCAACTCCTTGGGTAAGGCTTCCATCGCCGCATTCACGGCCTCGGCGATTTCCTTGCTGGCCAGCACCGCTTCAGGGGTCTCGGCATCGGCTACCTGTGCGTTTAGTTCGTGTTCCAAGCCGGAAGTTTCATCGTCGTCATTCGATTTCAAAGAACTCATCAACACGACCGGGTCGCGCTTGAGTTCCATGAGTTGCTTCTTGGCAGTGTTGACGGCGATGCGGTACAGCCAGGTGTAGAACTGCGCCTCACCCCGGAACTGCGCAAGAGCCCGGTAGGCACGGATGAAAGTTTCCTGCGCAATGTCCTGGACAAGGTCGCTGTCTCTGACCATCCGCCCCACCAGACGCTCCACTCGACGCTGGTACTTGACCACAAGCATTTCGTAGGCACGAGCGTCTCCGGCCAGCGTGCGCTGCACGAGCATGGCGTCGCTGTCAGGTGAAGGGGGTGATGGTGTAGGAGGAGAATCGGTCATAGGGACGTCTTGGCGGGCAAATATACCCGAAGGCGCCAACACAGGATCAGAAGGGGTCAGGCTTCATGCGCCTTGAGTGCGCGCCGGATGTCGTCCCAATGGGTTGGGTCGCCCGTGTTTTCCAACCAGACCCACCATGCCAAGCCCGCCGCATTGTGCAGGCGCAGCAACACAACGTGCTGCAAGTCCCAGACCCATTCGACACGTTCTAGCGGCGTGCCCTGGCGGTATGCCGAGCTGAACCACAACCATGTGCCGCCGGGTTCATCCGGCTCGCGCTGTGCGAGGGCGACTTCCCACCGCAAAGTGCCATACAGGGGGCGGCGCAAGCGCCAAAGACCCCAAGCTGCACAAAACAGGCCCAGCTAGGTGGAGAACCACCATGCACCGGGCCATGCGCCCTTGCCCAGAGAGAACAGCCAAAAAGCTTGACCGCATGACCAGGCCAACACCAGCAGCAGGAAAACGCCTTGCGCAAAAACACTGCGCCCCGCCGGATATTCCACCGAAGGGGCGCAGTACATGAGAGCAGACTGGAAGGCCGGGTCAGACCCGCTTGAACACCAGGGTGCCGTTGGTGCCGCCAAAGCCGAAGTTGTTCTTCACGGCAACGTCGATCTTCATGTCACGCGCCGTATTGGCACAGTAGTCCAGGTCGCACTCGGGGTCCTGGTTGAAGATGTTGATCGTCGGCGGGCTCTTCTGGTGATGGAGTGCCAGCACGGTGAACACACTCTCGATGCCACCGGCCCCGCCCAGCAGGTGGCCCGTCATGGACTTGGTAGAGTTCACAACGATTTTCTTGGCGTGGTCACCCAGCGCCGCCTTGATGGCGTTGGTTTCGTTGATGTCCCCCAGCGGGGTGGACGTGCCATGTGCGTTCAGGTAATCCACCTGATCGGTGTTGACGCCGGCATTGCGCAAAGCATTGAGCATGGCGCGACGGGGACCGTCCATGTTCGGCGCTGTCATGTGACCGGCGTCTGCGCTCATGCCGTAGCCGCTCAGTTCAGCGTAGATCTTGGCACCACGGGCCTTGGCGTGCTCGTACTCTTCCAGCACCATGACGCCCGCACCCTCGCCCAGCACGAAGCCGTCGCGGTCTTTGTCCCAAGGGCGGGAGGCCGTCTTGGGGTCGTCGTTGCGGGTGGAAAGTGCACGCATGGCGGCAAAGCCGCCGATGCCCAGGGGCGAAACGGTGGCTTCTGCCCCGCCTGCAACCACCACATCGGCATCGCCGTATTCAATCTTGCGAGCGGCCTCACCAATGCAGTGCAGGCCGGTCGTGCAGGCAGTGACCACGGCAAGGTTCGGCCCCTTGAAGCCGAAACGCATGGACACGTGCCCGGAAATCATGTTGATGATCGAGGCGGGCACGAAGAACGGCGAAATGCGGCGCGGGCCACGGTTCGTCAGTTCAGCGTGGGTTTCCTCAATCATCGGCAGGCCGCCGATGCCCGAACCGATGATGCAACCGATCCTGCAGGCCTCCTCCTCACCCAGCGCCTCGCCCACGGGCAGGCCAGCATCGGCCACTGCCTGGACGGCGGCGGCAATGCCATAGTGGATGAAGGTGTCCATGGTCCGCGCCTCTTTGGGCGGAATGTAGGAACCCAGGTCAAAGTCCTTGACCTCGCCCGCAATCTTGCAAGCGAAGTTGGTGGCATCGAACTTGGTGATGAGATCGATGCCGGACTGACCAGCCAGCAGGGTGGCCCAGGCCTGCTCCACCGTGTTGCCCACGGGGGAAATGCAGCCCAGACCGGTCACGACGACACGGCGGCGGCTCATCGGCTATCAGGCCTTCTGGTGGGCGACTGCGTAGTCGATGGCGTTTTGCACCGTGGTGATCTTCTCGGCGTCTTCGTCGGGGATCTCGATACCGAATTCGTCTTCGAGAGCCATCACCAGTTCCACGGTGTCGAGCGAGTCGGCGCCCAGATCGGCCACGAAAGCCTTCTCGTTGGTCACCTGGGACTCTTCCACGCCGAGTTGTTCGGCAATGATTTTCTTCACACGTGCTTCGATATCGCTCATATATCCCTCTGAGGGTAGTTGATTTGCAAGGCCGCCATTTTAGCCGGGGTGGGAATGGACGCCCAAAAGCTTGTCCAGAGCCCACCCGGACCCCGAGGCGGGCGTTCGGGGGCCGATGTTAGCGCATGCGCGCCACCAGCGGGAAATCAGGCCATGAACATGCCGCCGTTGACGTGCAGTTCCTGACCGGTGACGTAGGCCGCCTGCGGGCTGGCCAGGTAAGCCACCGCATGGGCGATGTCTGCCGGTTTACCCAGGTGCCCCAGGGGAATCTGGCCCAGCAGGGCCTTTTGCTGCTCCTCGGGCAGGCTGGCGGTCATGTCGGTTTCAATGAAACCCGGTGCCACGCAGTTGACGGTGATGTTGCGGCTGCCCAGCTCGCGCGCCAGCGCGCGGGTCATGCCAGCCACGCCAGCCTTGGCGGCGGCATAGTTGGCCTGACCGGGGTTGCCAGACGCACCCACCACGCTGGTGATGCTGATGATGCGGCCGTAGCGCTGCTTCATCATTGGGCGGATGACGGCGCGACTCATGCGGAAGACGGCCTTGAGGTTGGTGTCGAGCACCGCGTCCCAGTCTTCGTCCTTCAGGCGCATGGCCAGCATGTCGCGGGTGATGCCAGCGTTGTTGACCAGCACGTGCAGGGCGCCGTGTTCCTTGACGATGGCGTCGATGAGCGCCTCGGCCTCGGCGGCGTTGTTGACATCCAGCTTGGCGCCTCGGCAGGCCTCGAAATGGGCCAGCGCCTGGGAGATCTTCGCGGCGCCGTCCTCAGAGGTGGCGGTACCGATGACCTTGAGCCCCTTGCGGGCCAGTTCCAGGGCGATGGCCGCGCCGATGCCGCGCGATGCACCCGTGACCAGAGCGACCTGGCCAGCAAATACGTTTTCAGACATGTTGTTCACTCCTCTTGTTCAGCCCAGCAGCGCCTTGACCTCAGCCAACGTGGCCGGATCGTACAAGGCTGCGCTGGCCAGTTCCGCATCAATACGCTTGACCATGCCCGCCAGCACCTTGCCGGGGCCACACTCCACCACCGTGGTGATGCCACGCGCCTTGAGAGCACGCACGCTCTCCACCCAGCGCACCGGCCCGAAGGCCTGGCGGTACAGCGCCTCGCGGATCGCGTCGGCATCCGCCTGCACAGCCACGTCGATGTTGTTGAGCACGGGGATCTGCGGCACGGCCAGCGTGGTAGCTGCCAGCTTCTCCTTCAGGCGCTCGGCGGCGGGCTTCATCAGGCTGGAATGGAAGGGTGCGGACACAGGCAGCGGCAGCGCACGCTTGGCACCATTGGCCTTGAGCACTTCGCAGGCCTTTTCAACGGCAGCCTTGCTGCCTGCAATCACCGTTTGGGCGGGGTCGTTGAAGTTGACCGCCTCGACCACTTCGCCGCTGCCAGCGGCAAAGGCGGCTTGCGCCTCGGCGCAACCGGCCTTGACCTTGTCAGCCTCCATGCCCAGGATGGCCGCCATGGCGCCCGTGCCCACGGGCACGGCGTCTTGCATGGCCTGCGCGCGGAACCGCACCAGCGGCGCGGCCTGTGCCAGCGTCAACACGCCAGAAGCCACCAGTGCCGAGTACTCACCCAGGGAATGCCCTGCAACGGCCGCTGGCAGTGCGCCGCCTTCGGCACGCCAGACGCGCCACGCCGCCACCCCCGCCACCAGCATGACGGGCTGGGTGTTGGTGGTCAGGGCCAAGGCTTCCTTGGGGCCTTCGTGGATCAGCTTGGCCACGTCTTCGCCCAGCGCATCGGAAGCTTCACGAAGCGTTTCGGCCACAACAGGGTGATCGCCCCAGGCGTCGAGCATGCCGACGGATTGGGAGCCTTGCCCAGGAAAAACAAACGCGAATGTGGTCATGGAAAAAATCTCCTGTGTGAGGGCGCCATCCGGGTGGCGCCTGGATGAACGTGACCGGGGCGGCGTGTGCGCCCCGCCCCAAGCGTCAGAGGCGCACCAGCACCGCGCCCCAGGTGAAGCCGCCACCCACGCCTTCAAGCATGAGGCTCTGGCCTGGGCGGATCTGCCCATTGCGCACGCCGTGGTCCAACGCCAGCGGAATGGACGCCGCAGAGGTGTTGCCATGCTGGTCCACGGTGACGATCACCTTGTCCATGGGCAGCTTGAGCTTGCGCGCCGTGCTTTGCATGATGCGGATATTGGCTTGGTGGGGCACCAGCCAGTCGATGTCGGCATCGGTCTTGCCTGCCTTGGCCAGCGCGGCGCGGGCGGCATCTTCCAGCAGGCCTACGGCCAGCTTGAACACAGCCTGACCGTCCATCTTGAGCAACGGGTCGCCCAGCACCTGGCCGCCGCTGACCGTACCCGGCACGCAGAGGATGCCTGTGTGTCTACCGTCAGCATGAATGTCGCTGGCCAGCACGCCGGGGCCGTTGCCGTCGTGCTCGCAAGCTTCCAGCACCACAGCGCCAGCGCCGTCGCCGAACAGTACGCAAGTGGTGCGGTCGTTGAAGTCGAGGATGCGCGAGAACACCTCGGCACCCACCACCAGCGCGCGCTGCGCAGCGCCGGTCTGGATCATGGCGTCAGCCACCGTGAGTGCGTAGATGAATCCACTGCAAACGGCTTGCACGTCAAAGGCCGGGCCACCGGCTGCGTCAGCCTGCCCTTGGGCCGCAGCATGTTCCGACAACTTGCGCTGCAGGATGGTGGCCGTGGAGGGGAACACCATGTCGGGCGTGGACGTGGCCACGATGATGAGGTCGATGTCACCGACCTGGCGGTCGGCCGCCTCCAGCGCCTTGAGACAGGCCTGCAGGGCCAGATCGCTGGCGTTGACGCCGTCGTCCACGTAGTGACGGGCGCGGATGCCAGTGCGTTCGACGATCCATTCGTCGCTGGTCTCGATGCCGCGCTCGGCGAGCAGCGCGACCATGTCGGCATTGGTCAGGCGGCGCGGCGGCAGATGGCTGCCCGTGCCGGTGATGCGGGAGTAACGTCTCATGTGATCTGGCAGGAGGAAGGACGCCTTCAGGCTTCCTGAACGGACACGGCAGACTCTGCAGCGGCTCCACCCATGAGGGGTGCGGCCTGCGCGATTCGAGCCTTGACGTTGTCCAGCAACTGGTTGTGGGCTGCATCATACGCCCGCGCCAGCGCCATCTGGAAAGCAAAGGCGTCGGCGGAGCCGTGGCTCTTGAATACCAAACCGCGCAAACCCAGCAGGGCTGCACCGTTGTAACGGCGATGATCAACCCGCCGCTTGAAAGAGGACAGCACCGGATACGCTGCGATGGCGGCCAGCTTGGTGAAGATGCTGCGCGAGAACTCTTCGCGGATGAAGCCGCCAATCATGCTGGCCAGGCCTTCGCTGGCCTTGAGCGCCACGTTGCCGACAAAACCGTCGCAGACGACGATGTCGGTCGTGCCCTTGAAGATGTCGTTGCCCTCCACGTTGCCGTGGAAGTTGAGATCTCCGGCAGCGGCGGCCTGGCGAAGCAGCTGGCCCGCCTGCTTGATGACGTCGTTGCCCTTGATGACCTCTTCACCGATGTTGAGCAGGCCGACCGATGGCGACTCCTTGCCCGTGGCCGCCACCAGGGCAGACCCCATGACGGCAAACTGCAGCAAATGCTCGGCGGTGCAATCGACGTTGGCACCCAGGTCCAGCACCGTGGTGGCGCCACCCAGCGCGTTGGGCATTTGCGATGCGATGGCAGGACGGTCGATGCCTTCCAGCGTTTTGAGCACATACCGCGCAATGGCCATGAGGGCGCCCGTGTTACCCGCAGATACTGCCGCCTGGGCCGCCCCATCCTTGACCTGGGCAATGGCCACGCGCATGGACGAATCCTTCTTGCGCCGCATGGCCACTTCCACCGGGTCATCCATGGAAACCACCTCGCTGGCCGGGACGACCGAACAACGGCTCGCATCCATACCGGACGGCAGGTTCTTCAGGGCATCTGGGCGTCCTACAAGGAGCAGACGGACATCAGGGTGACTGGACAAGAAGGCCGCACAGGCAGGCAAGGTCACGGCGGGGCCGTGGTCCCCCCCCATGCAATCGACAGCGATGGTGATCATGCAAACACCTTATCAGGTATGCGATGGAACTCGCCACATCTGCTGGCTGGGCTGCGCGGCAGAGTATTCCAGGCCAACGCCTGGGCGGCCCCCTGCGCGCAAGCCGCTGGAGCGGCAGCACAGACGAAAAAAGCCCGCATGGACCATGCGGGCTTGGCTTCGGACCCGGTGAGTCAAGACGAAGCGCCAGGGCGCGAATCAGGCCTCGGACTTGTTCTTCAGGACCTGACGGCCACGGTAGAAACCGTTGGGGCTGATGTGGTGACGCAGGTGCGTTTCACCGGTGTTGGGTTCCACGGCGATGCCAGGAACGTTCAGCGCGTTGTGCGAACGGTGCATGCCGCGCTTGGAAGGGGACTTTTTGTTTTGCTGGACGGCCATTTTCGGCTCCTATCAATGTGTCAAAAATCTGTGCTGAGGGCGGGCTACGCCAGCCCCCTGATTGCGACTCGATCCGACATGAATGAACTCAGACGAACCCGCAAGGCCAGCGCGAAACATCGCATTATAGCTGGTCTTGAAGATTCGTATCAAGTGCCATCTTTTCCACCACCATCACCAGCCTTGCGCAACCCTGCCAGCGCAGCGAACGGATGGGGTTTTTCTGGCGCCTTGTCCTCAGGCAACTCGCCCGCGCTCATGCGCACCGGTTCGGGGCAGACGTCGTGCATGGGGATCAGCGGCAGGGCCAGCAGCAGTTCATCTTCGATCAACGTGTGCAGATCGAAGCGCGGCTCCATGACCAGCACATCCTCTTCACTGGCTTCGTCTTCCGCGTCGGCCGTGGCCTCGTCGCTGACGAAACGGAACCAGCGGTCCACCTCCACTGGCTGAGCGAAAGCACCCAGGCAGCGTTGACAGACCTGAGGAACCTCGGCCTTGGCCTCGACATGCAACCACAGTTGCCGCGCAGGTGCCAGCTTGCCCTTGAGCTCTGCGGCAACAGCGTCAGAAACCTGTTGACGCCACTCGGCACGGGCAGCCCAGACGGCGGGCCCCAGCGCCTTGGCGACGTCGGGAAAATCGGAAGAAAGGCGCTCGAAGGCGAGCAGAGATGTTTCTCCGCTCAAAGGATGGCCCTCGGTGGCCAGCTGGCGCAGGTCCACGGCGGTGGGCAGGGAGGTGGATTTCATCACTCGGGTATGGATAATGCTTGTGGATTCTAAAGGCCAGAATTGAAGCGATGAACGAGCCACGTTGCGCCCAACGCATGCTGCGCGCCACCCTGGGCGAATGGAAAGCCATGGGCGAGCAGGATCTGTGGCTCTTTGCCTACGGCTCGCTGATCTGGAAAGCGGATTTCCCGGTGGAGGAGCGCCGCCTGGCGACCGTACACGGCCACCACCGTGCGCTCAAGATGTGGAGCAAGGTGAACCGGGGCACACCGGAGCGCCCAGGCTTGGTCTTTGCGTTGCTGTCGGGCGGCAGCTGTCAGGGCCTGGTGCTGCGCGTGCCTGCCCGCGAAGTGCCCCACGTGCTGCCCACACTGTGGGAGCGCGAGATGCCCAACCCGGTCTACGACCCCAAGTGGCTGCGCTGTCGCACCGACAGCGGATGCGTCACCGGCCTGGCATTCACCTTGTCGCGGCGCAGCCCGAATTTCACGGGCGACCTGAGCCTGGACGAGTACCGAGCGATTTTTGACGAAGCCTGCGGCAAATACGGCAGCACACTGGACTACGCACTTCAGACCCACCTGCAACTGCAGGCGCTGGGCATCAAGGACACCACACTGGCTCGGCTGATGCGCCTGACCTGCCCGCAAGCCGCTGAGGATCGCGTGCCATACTCATCACCATGAACATCGCTGATCTGCGCAAGAGTTACGAGAAGGCCGAACTGAGCGAGGAAGCGTCGCACGCCGACCCGATGCGCCAATTCGACCAATGGTTCAACGAGGCCCTGAAGAGTGAGTTGCCCGAACCCAACGCCATGACCGTGGCCACCGTGGGCAGCGACTTGCGGCCCAGTACCCGCGTGGTGCTGATCAAAGGTTACGACGAGCGTGGCATCGTCTGGTACACGAATTACGACAGCCGCAAGGGCCAGGAACTGTCGGGCAATCCGTGGGCGGCGCTGCAGTTCCACTGGGTAGAGCTGGAACGGGTGGTGCGCATTGAAGGCCGCGTGGCAAAGGTGAGCACCGAGGAAAGCGATGCCTACTTCAAGAGCCGGCCGCTGGACAGCCGCATAGGCGCCTGGGCCAGCCCCCAGAGCCAGGTGATTGCCGGGCGCGGGGTGCTGGTGGCGAACGCGGCCAAGTACGGCGCGCAGTTCATGCTGAACCCGCCACGACCACCGCACTGGGGCGGCTTTCGCCTGGTGCCCGACCGTTGGGAGTTCTGGCAGGGCCGCAAGAGTCGTCTGCACGACCGGCTGCGTTACCGGCTGGAAGGCAGTGAATGGCTGCGGGAGCGGCTGGCGCCCTGAGCGCCGCTCGGACCCTTATTAGGCAACAGGCAGGCGTTCGATGGCCTGCCCGGCAACTGCCTGCAGCACGTGCGCCGGAACGCGGGCGGGCGC
Source organism: Burkholderiaceae bacterium (assembly GCA_041913045.1). GTDB lineage: Bacteria > Pseudomonadota > Gammaproteobacteria > Burkholderiales > Burkholderiaceae_C > CAMLOF01. Next base: position 41,202 of record JAYSGB010000011.1, read on the forward strand.
CACTTCAGCCAGCGGGACCAGCACGAAGGCGCGTTCCCACATGCGGGGGTGCGGCACCGTCAGTTTCAGGGAGTCGATGCGCCCCTCACCATAAAGCAGCACATCCAGGTCCAGCGTACGGGGAGCGTTGACGTAGGGCCGCTCGCGGCCAGCGGCGAGTTCCAACGCCTGCAATTCAGCCAGCAGGGCAGGCGCGCTCAAACCAGTTTCCACCTCGGCCACGGCGTTGATGAAGTCGGGCCCGTGCGCCTCCCAAGGCGCGGTGCGGTACAGGCTGGAAGCCCGCTTCACGCGGGTGCTCGGCAAATGGTTCAGCGCCTGCAGCGCTGAAGACACCGCTGCCCGCGCATCGCCCAGGTTGGCACCCAGGGCGACGTAGGCAATGACACTCATTCCGCCGCAGTGCCCGGCTCGGCCGAGCCGGCGCCGCCGCCCGCAGGCTTGCGGCGGCGGCGCCGGCGCTTCTTGGCGGGGGCTGCGCCCTCCTCGGCACCTTCGATTGCCTCGTCAAACACTTCCGGTTCGGCGGCCACGTCTTCCCTTGGCTCTGCGGGCGCTCGAACGACCCGGCCACCACCGGCACCACGCCCACCCTTGCCTTCGCTCTTGCCGGGACTGCGCGATTTGGCCCGCTGTTGTGCCAGGCGGATTTCGTCTACCATGTCGCGCCGCACCGGCTCGCTGGCCAGGCTGAAGGTTTCCCACCAATGCGCGAGTTCCTCGTCCAGCTCACCCACCAGGGCACGCAGGCGCAGGAAGTCAAAACCAGCGCGGAAGCGTGGCTGCTCAACGAGAGAGAACGGCGACGAGCCCGTGCGCTTGTCAAAGCGCGGCTGCATGGTCCAGATCTCGCGCATGTCGGCACCCAGCTTGCCTCGGCCGGAAACGTCGCCAATGCGGGACTCGAACACCTCGTCCACCGCCTCGTGCAGGGCGGGGAAAGGCGGCACACCCGCCTTCTGGCGGCGCTGCCAACCCTCGCGCACGTCGCTCCAGAGCACGCAGGCCAGCAGGAAGCTGGGCGCCACGGGCTTGCCCTCGCCCACACGGCGGTCGGTGTCCAGCAGAGCGGAGCGCACAAATGGGTCTTGCGCACGCTGCACCACCAAGTCCAGCAGGGGGTAGATGCCTTGCGCCAGCCCGGCGGCCTGCAACTGTTCGATGCTGGCCAGCGCGTGGCCGGTCTGCAGGAGCTTGAGCATCTCGTCGAACAGGCGGCTCTGCGGGATGTCCGCCAGCAGGCCCAGCGATGCGGCGATGGGCGCGCGCGTTTTTTCTTCCAGCTTGAAGCCGACGCCGTTGAGCTTGGCCGCAAAGCGCACGGCGCGGATGATGCGCACCGGGTCTTCGCGGTAACGGGCAGCCGGGTCGCCGATCATGCGCAGAAGGCGTTTCTTGGCATCGCGGATGCCATGGTGGAAGTCGACCACGGTTTCGTTTTCCGGGTCGTAATACATGGCGTTGATGGTGAAGTCGCGGCGCGCGGCGTCCTGCTCCATCGGCCCCCAGACGTTGTCGCGCAGCACACGGCCACTGGCGTCCACGGCATGCTTCATGCCCGCCAGTTCGCTCTTGGAGGTGCGTTCGTTGCCGCTGACCTGCTCGGCATCCGCACTGTCCAGGTAGGCACGGAAGGTGGAAACCTCGATCACCTCGTTCTCACGCCCACGCCCGAAGACGACGTGCACGATGCGGAAACGCCGCCCGATGATGAAAGCGCGGCGGAACAGGTTCTTCACCTGTTCCGGTGTGGCGTTGGTGGCCACATCAAAGTCCTTGGGCCGCAGACCGAGCAGCAGGTCACGCACGGCACCGCCGACGATGTAGGCCTCGAAACCCGCACGCTTGAGGGTGTGCACAACGTCCAGCGCGCGGCCGTCCACCAGGGACGGGTCGATGCCATGCACCGTGGCAGGCACGTCTTCGCGCTTGCCGAAGTTGGGGCCTTTGGCCTTGGGCGCCTTGCCCAGCAGTTTGTCGATGAATTTCTTGATCATGCGTGTTCGGGGAACAGGTCCAGGATGCGCCAGCCGCGTTCCTGGGCAATGGCGCGCAGCCCGGCGCCGGGGTTGGTGGCCACGGGCACGTGGGCTTTTTCCAGCAGGGGCAGATCGTTGGTGGAGTCGGAATAGAAGGTCATGTCCACGTCGTCCCAGCCCAGGCCGCGCTCGGCCAGCCACTGGCGCAGCCGCGTGACCTTGCCTTCGCGGAAGGACGGCGTGCCACGGATCTCTCCGGTGTACCAGCCATCGGGGCCGCGCTCCAGCTCGATAGCCAGCAACTCATCCACACCGAAGGCTCGGGCGATGGGCCGGGTGACGAATTCGTTGGTGGCGGTGATGATCATGACCTGATCGCCCGCTGCACGGTGGCTTTCGACCAGTTCGCGTGCCTGGGGCAGCAGGTTGGGGCCGATGACCTCGGCCATGAACTGGTCGTGCGCACGGGCGGCAGCCTCTGGACCCTGCTTTCGCACGGCTTCGATGGCGAAGCGAACGTAGTCGTGCACGTCGAGCGTGCCGGCCTGGTAATGGGCGAAGAATTCGTCGTTGCGGCGGGTGAAGTCCACCGGATCGGTCCAGCCGATGCGGGTGGTGAACTGGCCCCACGCGTAATCGGAATCGATGGGCAACAGCGTGTGGTCCAGGTCGAACAGGGCCAGTTTCATGCGGTTTGAGTGTCTTTCAGGGGTTCGCGGGCGGGCGCTCTGGTTTTGCTGACACCATGCTCATTCGCTTTCGAGCATGGCCTTGATGAGCGGAATGGTGATGGCGCGCTGGGTGCGCAGGGCATAACCGTCGAGACGCTCCAGCAGGAACATCAGGCTGCTGAGGTCGCGCGAGAAACGGTTGAGCATATAGTCCATCACCTCGTCGCCCAGGAATACGCCACGCTCGTCGGCGGCGCGCCGCAGCACGGCCCGCCGCTCCGACTCGCCCAGCGCATGCAATTGGAACACATGTCCCCACCCCAGGCGCGTGCGCAGGTCTTCGCGCAGCGCCAGATCGGCCGGTGGTGAGTCTGCTGCCGCCAGCACCCAGCGTGCCGGGCCGCTGACCGGCGTTTGCGCATTCACGAACCAGTTGAAAGCCGCGGCCTGCTGCGCTGCGGTGTAGAGATGGCACTCGTCCAGGATGACGATGCCCCAGTGTTCGTCGAACTCTGGGGGAGCCAGAGTGCTGGCGTCGAGCCAGCCGACCCCAGCCCCCTGCCCCAGGACGATGTCTCGCACGGCCTGCAACAAGTGCGTCTTTCCGCTGCCCGACTCGCCCCAAAGGAAAGTGGGAACGGGTGACCGCATGGGATTGCTCGCCCACAGGCGAAGGTGTTCCAGGGCATCGGCGTTGCCGTCTGGCATGAAGTTGTCCAGGGACGGCCGGGGTGCCAGCCCCATGTCAAGCACGAGTTGCTGCATCTCAACCCCTTTCATCTTCTGTCTGGCCGTCCGGGGTTGTGGTGCCATGCATGTACAAAGGGCTCCTCATGTAAAAGGCCTGGAGGCGGCGCACCCCCACCAGCAACACCGCACTGGCAGGCAGCGCGATCAGCACGCCGACGAAACCCAGCACGTGGCCAAACGCCATCAACGCGAAAATGACGGCAATGGGGTGCAGGCCAATGCGCTCGCCCAGAAGACGGGGCGTAAGGAAAAGGCTTTCGACCACCTGCCCAACCGCATACACCGCACCCACGGCCAACACACCCCACAGTGCCTGAAACTGCAGCAGCGCCGCTAGCAGGCCCAGCACCAAACCAACGCCAAAACCCAGATAAGGCACAAAAACCGCCAAACCGGTGAACACCCCGATGGGCAACGCCAGCTTCAGCCCCACCAAGGCCAGTGCGACGGTATAAAGAACCGCCAGGATGCCCATGACCAGCAATTGGCCTCGCAGGTATTGCCCCAGCACCTCATCGGTTTCATCCAGAAAGCGCTGAACGCTGTCCTGCCAGCGCGGTGGCACCAGCGCCTTCACCCGGGCGACCAGACCATTCCAATCCAAAAGCAGATAGTAGGCGACGATGGGCATGAGCACCAGATTGCCTAGCACGGCCGCCGCCGCACTGCCGCCGATGCGCAGGGACGCCAGTACGCGCTGCAGCAATTCCCCCTCGTGCCCGGACACCATCCCGCGCAGCAGATCCCGCACCACGTTGACATCGATCTGCGCGTCCACTCCCAGACGGGCCACCCATGGGGCCAACCAACGGTTGAACTGCTCCAGCAAGGCCGGCACCTGATCGCGCAGCAGAGGCAACTGCTGGGTGACCACAGGCACGATCATCAAGGCCACAGCCAACAGCACCAACATCAGCAGCGCGATGGCTATTCCCGCCCCCAGCCAGCGGGGCACACGCCGGGCGTGCATGCGTTCCACCACCGGGTGCAAGGCGTAGGCCAACACAGCCGCCACCACAAAAGGCATGAGCACGGGCGCGAGCAGATCCAGCAGCCACCAAGCGGCCACGGCAAGGGCCAACCAGGCCAGGGCTCGGGCTTGCGTGGGGGTCAGGGACATAGGGGAAAAACCTTGGACATGGCGGAGGCCCGTAAAATCACACAAATTCTATCGGTCTATCGGCCTACCCCTCCTATGACAACGACTCCCCTCTCCTACAAAGACGCTGGCGTGGACATCGACGCAGGCGATGCCCTGGTTGAACGTATCAAGCCCCTGGCCAAGAAAACCATGCGCGAAGGGGTGCTGGCCGGCATTGGCGGCTTCGGCGCCCTGTTTGAAGTGCCCAAGCGCTACAAGGAGCCCGTGCTGGTGAGCGGCACGGACGGCGTGGGCACCAAACTCAAACTGGCGTTCGAGTGGAACATGCACGACACCGTGGGCATTGACCTGGTGGCCATGAGCGTGAACGACGTGCTGGTGCAGGGCGCCGAGCCGCTGTTCTTCCTGGACTACTTTGCCTGCGGCAAGCTGGACGTGGACACTGCCGCTGCCGTAGTGGGTGGCATTGCCAAGGGCTGCGAACTGAGCGGCTGCGCGCTGATCGGCGGCGAAACCGCCGAAATGCCCGGCATGTACCCAGCGGGTGAATACGATCTGGCGGGCTTTGCCGTGGGCGCGGTCGAGAAAAGCAAGATCCTGACCGGCCGGGATGTGCAGGCAGGCGACGTGGTGCTGGGCCTGGCCTCGGCTGGCGTGCACTCCAACGGCTTCAGCTTGGTGCGCAAGTGCATTGAGCGTGCGAGCGCCAGCCTGCCCGCCACGCTGGACGGGCAGCCGTTCAAGCAAGCCATCATGGCGCCCACCCGGCTGTACGTGAAGAGCGTGCTGGCCGCGCTGGCGCAACACCCCATCAAGGCGCTGGCCCACATCACTGGTGGCGGCCTGCTGGAAAACATTCCCCGCGTGCTGCCCGAAGGCCTGGCCGCCCACCTGAAAAAGGGCAGCTGGCCGCAGACCGAACTGTTCGCGTGGCTGCAAAAGACGGCTGCCATCGACGACATCGAGATGAACCGCACTTTCAACAACGGTATTGGCATGGTGGTGGTGGTCGATGCTGCCAATGCCGAGGCCACCGCAGCTACGCTGCGCGCCCAGGGCGAGACGGTTTACGCCATCGGCACCATCGCACCGCAGGGCAGCGGCGCCCAGGTGGTCGTGTCCTGATTTGATCGGTTCCTGTCCGGCAAGGGCCGGACGGCCGGGCAGCAACCCGGCACCATGAGGGCTCCCAACCATTTCAGGAGCCCTCATGAAAACTGCCCTCATCGTCATCGACGTACAAGCGTCTTTCCAGCACCGCCCCTATTACACCGAACGTGATGTGGGCGACTACCTGCGTGCCCAGAATGCCTTGATCGAAGGCTGTGCAGCCCAAGGGGTGCCCGTGGTGCGCGTGCTGCACAGCGACGGGCCTGAAACGACCGACAACCCATTTTCCATGGCGTCTGGCCACGTGCGCCCGATGGACGGCCTGACCGACTTCGCTGCGGCGGCCACGTTCATCAAACACCGGCACAGCGCTCTCGTGGGAACGGGCCTGGACGTCTGGCTGGTGGAAAACGGCATACAGCGCATCGTCGTGAGCGGCATACGCACCGAGCAGTGCTGCGAGACGACCACGCGACACGCGTCGGACCTGGGCTGGCGCGTAGACTACGTGACCGAAGCCACCCTCACCTTCGACATGACCCAGCCCAACGGCCAGCCCTTGTCCGCCGCCGACATCAAGGCCCGCACCGAGACCGTGTTGGCGGGACGCTTCGCGACCCTGTGCACGGTGGAGCAGGCAATCACCCGACTGGCCTGAACAAAGGCAAACTGCGTGTCCAACCCAACTATGTCCACGCGCCAATGGCTGATGGCCCTGTGCATCGTCACCATCTGGGGGCTGAACTTCGTCGTCATCAAAGTGGGGCTGAGCGGTGGCGTGCCGCCCTTTCTGCTGGGTTGCCTGCGCTTTGTGCTGGTGTTCTTCCCTGCCGTGCTGTGGGTGCCCCGCCCGCGGCTGGACTGGCGCTGGCTGCTGGCTTACGGGCTGACCATCAACCTGGGCCAGTTCGCGCTGCTGTTCTGGGCCATGTCGGTGGGCATGCCCGCCGGATTGGCGTCGCTGGTGCTGCAGGCGCAGGTGCTGTTCACGCTGGGGCTGTCGGTGCTGCTGTGGCGCGAGCGCCTGCATGCGGTCAACGTGGCAGGGTTGCTCATTGCCATTGGCGGCTTGTGGTTGCTGGGCGTGCAGAGCCTGAGCAACGCCCCCGCAGGCAGCCAGATGACGCTGGCAGGCCTGCTGCTGACGCTGGGCGCGGCCTTCAGTTGGGCGTGCGGCAACGTCATCAGCAAGCGCATGATGAGCGGGCAACCGCAGGGCGGTGGCTCGCAGGCGTTGCTGGGCGTGGTGGTGTGGAGCGCCGCCGTGCCCATCGTGCCCTTCGCGCTGTTGTCTTGGTGGTTCGAAGGGCCGCAGCGGCTGGCAGCCATGTGGACAGACCTGCAATGGGGCACGGTGCTGGCCGTGGCCTACCTGGCCTATGCCGCCACCATTCTGGGCTACACCCTGTGGGGCACCTTGCTGACCCGCTTGCCCACCAGCACGGTGGCGCCGCTCACGCTGCTGGTGCCTGTGGTGGGCCTGAGCAGCGCCTGGTTGCTGCTGGGCGAACAACTGTCTGCACTGCAGATGGCAGGGGCGGCAACCATTCTGACGGGCCTGGGCGTTCACGTGTTCGGGCGCCGCCTGCTGGCGGCCTGGCGCCTACCAGCCACTGCGGCGCAGGGCCATGATTGACGTGCACTTTTTGCTGCTGCCGGGCAGCCTGATCATGGACTGGGCAGGCCCGGCCGAGGCGCTGCGCATTGCCAACCAGTGCCTGCGGGCACGAGGACAAGCAGCGCTGTTCCGCCTGCATTACGTGGGTCCGCAAGCGCAGACGGTGAGTTCGGTGGGGGCGCAGATCAGCGGCCTGCAACCGCTGCCTGACACAGCTGGCCTGCACACTGACGGTGGCCAGCACTGGATTGTGGTGGTGGGCCAGCCGGGCTACCGGGTGAACATTGACACCCCGGCCATGCACGACGCGCTGCACTGGCTGCGCGGCCTGCGGCTGAGCCCCGGCCGGGTGGAACTGCTGTGCGTGTGTGCGGGCACCATCATTGCGGCGCACGCCGGGCTGCTGGGCGGCCGGCACGTGACCACGCACCACCAGCATCTGGATGAGCTGCGCCAGAGCGACCCGCTCTGCCGGGTGCTGGACAACCGCGTCTTCGTGACCGACGGGCCGGTGTGCACCAGCGCCGGGGTGACGACGGGCATAGACCTGTTCCTGCACCGCATTTCGGCACTGGCCGGGCCTGCGCTGGCGGCTCAGGTAGCGCAAGGCATGGTAGTGGCGCTGCGGCGCGGCCCGGGTGACCCGGAGTTGTCCCCCTTCCTGAACCACCGAAACCATTTGCACCCCGCCCTGCACCGCCTGCAGGACGCGATTGGGGAGCAGCCGCAGGCCGACTGGTCGGTGGCACGCATGGCCGAGGTGGCTTGCACCTCCCCCAGACACCTGACGCGGCTGTTCCTGACCCACGCGGGCATTGCGCCGCTGCGCTACCTGCAAGGCATACGACTGGGGTTGGCACAGGCGGCGCTGCGAGCAGGCATGAGCGTGACGAAGGCTGCCGAAACCGCGGGGTTCAGTTCTGACACGCAGTTGCGCCGCACATGGCGCCAGCACGGCTTGCAGGGTTCGCCTGCCAGCGCCCAAGCCTGAGCAACCAAAGGACCGAGGTCAGCTCAATTCGCTGCGCAAAGCGCGCAAGCGTTCGGAAATGGCGTCTGCATCCAGCGGATCTTCGGCATGGGCCAGGTAAGCCTCCAGATCGGGCACGGCCCGGGCGGGCTGCCCCAGTTCGGCCCAGGCAAGTCCCCGGTCGCGAATGTCGGACCAGGCGTCGGGCTGAAGGAGGACCAGTCGGTCCAGCACCGCCACCAGGCGGCTCCAGTCCTCTTGCGCGTTGTGGATTTCCTTGAGATTGCGCAGTACCCGCGCCAGGATGTCGCGCGGCTGCGCGGATTGAAGGTACAGCCCCACCGGCACGTCGAAATCGTCCACCAGACCATTGCGGCGCTTGAAGGGCTCCAGCCGCTCGGAAAGATCCTCGCGGCTGAGGGACTGCCCGGTGAAGGGGTCGATCACCACCTGACCTTGCGGCAGGTTGACCTTGACCATGAAGTGCCCAGGAAAGTTCACCCCCCGCGCCTGCAAGCCCAGGCCCACTGCCAACTCCAGCCACAGCACGGCGAGCGTGATGGGAATGCCGCGCCGGGTGCGCAGCACCACGTTGAGGTAGCTGTTGTCGGGGTCGTAGTAGTGGTTGACGTTGCCGCCAAAGCCCAAGTCCTGAAAGAAGAACTGATTGAGCATGCGCAGGCGCTGCAGCGGCCCGGCGTCGGCCGGCAGACGGCGGCGCAGGCGGGCCAACAGCTGGTCCACATCGCCAAGCACGGTCTGCACGTCCAGCTCAGGATATTCGTCCATGGCCACCGCGGCCGTGGCCTCCAGCAGAGGAAAACCATCGTCTTCCCGCACCAGAGCGGCGAAGTATTCCAGCGGCGAAGGCGCCTGAAACGAAAAATTCATGCTTTACTTTCGCACAAACTGGCGCAGTTGCACACCCGCCAGCAGCAGCACGCCGAAATACACCAGCACAGCCCCCAGCACGATGGCCGCCAGCGTGAGGATGCGGCGCCACACGTCCACGGCATTGACCCAGTCAACACGCCCACCTGCCCACAGCAGGAACACTGCCAGCAGAGCGGCAGCGGCAACCACCTGCAGACCAAAGCGCGCCCAACCCGGCTGCGGCTTGTAGGCTCCCCGGCGCACCAGGCCGACCAGCAGCCAGCCCGCATTGAGCAAGGCCCCCAGCCCGATGGCCAGCGCCAGGCCCGCGTGCGCCAGGTAGGGCACCAGCAGGAAGTTCATGGCCTGGGTGAACAGCAGCACCACGATGGCAATGCGCACCGGCGTGCGGATGTCTTGCCGTGCATAGAAGCCGGGCGCCAGCACCTTGATGGCGATGAGCCCCAGCAGGCCCACGCCGTAGCCCATGAGGGCCAGCGAGGTCTGGCGCACGTCGGCCGCCGTGAAAGCGCCGTAGTTGTAGAGTACCGCCACCAGCGGCTGCGCGAAGGTGAGCAAGGCCACGGCGCACGGGACGGCAAGCAGCACCACCCAGCGCAAGCCCCAGTCCAGCAGGCCGCTGTAACGGTCCGGGTCGTTCGCCGCCTGGGCAGCCGACAGCTGCGGCAGCAGCACCACCCCCAACGCCACACCCAGCATGGCGGTGGGGAACTCCATCAACCGGTCGGCGTAGGTAAGCCAGCTGACGCTGCCGGTGACGAGGTGGGAGGCGATCTGGGTGTTGATGAGCAGGGAGATTTGCGCCACGCTGACGCCCAGCAAGGCAGGCAGCATGAGCGAGGTGATGCGTTGGGTGCCTGGGTGCGCCCAGGCGGCGCGCAGCGCCTTCCACGACAAACCGATGCGTGGCAGCAGGCCCAGCCGGTAAAGCACGGGCAATTGCACGCCCAGCTGCAGCATGCCGCCCAACATCACACCACCGGCCAGTGCGTAAATGGGTTCGATACCGAGCGAGCCGAACCACGGCGCACCCCATGCAGCCGCCGCGATCATGGCCACGTTGAGCAGCACCGGCGTGGCCGCAGGCACGGCAAAACGCTTCCATGTGTTGAGCACACCGGCTGCCAGGGCCACCATCGACATGAAGCCGATATAAGGAAACATCCAGCGCGTGAGCACAACTGCAGTGTCAAAACTCTGTGGATTTTGCTGCAGGCCCGCAGCCATGGACCACACCAGCAAGGGCGCGGCCAGAACGCCCAGCACGCAGGTGAGCGCGAGCGCCCAGGCCAACACGGTTGCCACCTGGTCGATCAGCACCTTGGTGTCGGCGTCGCCATGCTTTTCGCGGTTGGCGGCCAGCACCGGCACGAAGGCCTGGCTGAAGGCCCCTTCGGCAAACAGGCGGCGCAACAGGTTGGGAATACGGAAAGCGACGTTGAAAGCGTCGGTCAGCGCACTGGCGCCAAACGTGGCGGCGATGAGCAGTTCACGCACCAGCCCCGTGATGCGGGAAGCAAGCGTGAGCAGCGAAACGAGGGAGGCGGATTTGAAGAGCGACACGGCGACAGAGTGTAGCTGGCGCGCATGCGCGAAGGTCTTGTGGGCATTCCCCTTGAGGCCATGAGTAGCAGTCCAGCGCCCTACAATGACTCGGACATGAGCATACTGAACGCCGACCTTCACTGCCACTCCACCATCTCCGACGGTACGTTGACGCCGGAAACCCTGGCCGCACGCGCCAAGGCCAATGGGGTGGAGTTGTGGTCGCTCACTGACCATGACGAGGTGGCCGGGCAGCATCGGGCCATGGCTGCTGCCAGGGAATTGGGCATGCCCTACCTGACCGGCACAGAAATTTCAGTCACCTTTGCCAACGTAACCGTGCATATCGTGGGCCTGGGTTTCGACCCTGACCACCCTGCCATGGTGCAAGGCTTGGCCGCCACGCGCGGCGGGCGCGGCGAACGCGCCCGCGAGATGAGCGACCAGCTGGCCAAGGCGGGCATACCGGGCGCCTACGAAGGCGCGCTCAAGTACGTGGGCAACCCGGAACTCATCTCGCGCACCCACTTTGCCCGCTACCTGGTGGAGGCTGGCGCGTGCAAGGACACGAACGAGGTCTTTCGCAAGTACCTGACCGAGGGCAAACCCGGCTTCGTGCCGCACCGCTGGGCCAGCCTGGGCAATGCGGTTGGCTGGATACGTGAAGCGGGCGGCGTGGCCGTGATTGCCCACCCCGCCCGTTACGACCACAGCCCGACACAGGAATACGCGCTCTTTTCGGAATTCAAGGCCCACGGCGGCCAGGCGGTGGAAGTGGTCACAGGCAGCCACAGCCCCAGCGAGTACGTGAAATACGCCGACATGGCGATCGAATTCGGCCTGGCGGCATCGCGCGGCAGCGACTTCCACAGCCCGGAGGAAAGCCACTGCGACCTCGGCTCCCTGCCCTTCCTGGAAGGGCGGCTCACGCCGGTCTGGGAACTGCTGGCCGACCGCATCCGCTGAGCGGTTTCGTGCCCCACCACTACGCCCGCCCGCTGCAGGGCATCATGTTCCTGGTGCTGGCCGTGGCATGCTTTGCCCTGCTGGACACAACGGTCAAGGTGCTCAGCGCTGCCGTGTCGGTGCTCATCGTGGTGTGGTTCCGCTACATGTTCCAGGCCGTGGTGATGGCGGCTGTGGTGCTGCCTACCCGGGGCTGGCGCTCGCTGCGCACGGCCCACCCTTGGCTGCATGCCTTGCGTGGTTTTCTGCTGCTGGCCACCAGCACGCTGGGCTTTGCCAGCCTCATCTACATGCCGCTGGGGGAGTTCACGGCCATCATCATGCTCACGCCGTTGATGGTCACCCTGCTGGCGGCGGCGTTCTTGCGGGAGCGGGTGAACCTGCTGCGCTGGCTGCTGGTGCTGGGCGGCTTCAGCGGCGCGTTGCTGGTGGTGCAACCCGCAGGCTCAGCCATTGGGTGGGCCATTTTTCTGCCGCTTTCGCTGGTGGTGGTCTACGCGCTGTTCCAGATCCTGACCAGCCGCATGGCCCGCACCGAAGACGCCATGACCATGCACTTCTACACCGGCTGGTCGGGGGCGCTGCTCATCAGCCTGGTGCTGCCCTGGGTCTGGCACGCCATTCCGGACTTTCGCTCCTGGGTACTGCTGTGCCTGGCGGGCCTGTTCGGCACGGTGGGCCACTTTCTGCTGATCCAGGCGTTTGCCCGTGCGCCAGCGGCTACCCTGGCACCTTACCTGTACGCCCAGATTGGCTTTGCCATGCTGGCGGGCTGGCTGGTGTTTGACCACGTACCTGGCCCACTGGAGTTGTGGGGTATAGGGCTGATCGTGGTGTGTGGCGCCAGCACTGCGTGGCTGGCCGCACGCGGGCCGCGCACCGATGCGAGCGGCCGTTGACGGCGCACCGCCAGGCGGTGGTGGGAGAATCAGGGCATGTCGCAATACTTTGAAGTCCACCCCGACAACCCGCAGCCCCGCCTGCTAAAGCAAGCCGCCCAGCTTTTGCAGAAAGGCGGCGTGCTGGCCGTGCCTACAGATTCGAGCTACGCCCTGGTCTGCCACCTGGACGACAAGGCCGCCGCAGACCAGTTGCGCCGCATCCGCCAGGTGGACGACAAGCACCACCTGACGCTGCTGTGCCGCGACCTGAGCGAACTGGCCAGCTACGCGCGCGTGGACAACCGCCAGTACCGCCTGCTCAAGCTGGGCACGCCCGGGGCTTACACCTTCATTCTGGAAGCCAGCAAGGAAGTTCCCCGGCGGGTGAGCCACCCGTCGCGCAAAACCATCGGCCTGCGCGTGCCCGACCACAAAACGCTGCAGGAACTGCTCGCGCACCACGGCGCGCCGCTGCTGGCCACCACGCTCATCGCACCGGGCGAGACCGAACCGATGAACGACGCCCAAGAGATACGGGAGCGCTTCGAGCACGATCTGGCCGCCGTGATTGACGCGGGCGCCTGCGCGCTGGCGCCCACCACCGTGATTGACCTGACCCCCATGGGCAACGGCAGCGACCCCGAGGTGCTGCGCGAAGGCCAGGGCCCGCTGAACGCCCTGGGCCTGTGAAACCACACCCCTGAGACAATAACGCCCCATGGACTTTGCCCAGATCATTCAGACCGTGGCGATCTACGCCATCCCGGTCCTCTTCGCCATCACCGTGCACGAGGCAGCCCACGGCTACGCCGCGCGCCACTATGGCGACAACACCGCCTACATGCTGGGGCGCATCACGCTCAACCCGCTGAAGCACATTGACCCGCTGGGCACCATTGCCATGCCGCTGTTGCTGTACTTCGCCACCAGCGGTGCCTTCCTGTTTGGCTATGCCAAGCCCGTGCCGGTGAACTTCGGGCGGCTGCGCCACCCCAAGCGCGACATGATCTGGGTGGCACTGGCCGGGCCTGGGGCCAACCTGGTGCAGGCCATTTTGTGGGTGGTGCTGGGTTACCTGATGGTGGCTGCGGGCGTGGAAGAGCGCTTCTTCCTGGAAATGGCACGCGCCGGGCTGATGGTCAACTTGGTCATGTTCGCCTTCAACCTGTTCCCGCTGCCGCCGCTGGACGGTGGCCGCATTCTGGTGGGCCTGCTGCCCATGCGTGCAGCCATCGGGCTGTCGCGCGTGGAGCCTTACGGCTTCTTCATCGTGCTGGCACTGGTGATCAGCGGCATTGTGGGCAGCCTGTGGCTGCGCCCGCTGATGAACGTGACCGCCGGGCTCATCGAACTGCTGCTGTCGCCCCTGCGCTGGCTGCTCTTCTGAGCCTACCGCCCCTTTTTTTGAACGATACATCCTGCGTCAACCCATGAGCAAAGTGCGCGTCCTCACCGGCATCACCACCTCCGGCACCCCCCACCTGGGCAACTACGTCGGGGCCATACGCCCCACCGTTCGGGCCAGCCGCCTGGACAATGTCGAGAGCTTCTTCTTCCTGGCCGACTACCACGCCCTCATCAAGATCGATGACCCGGCGCGCATCCAGCGCTCCACGCTGGAGATTGCGGCGACCTGGATTGCCTGTGGCCTGGACCCAGAAAAGGTGACGTTCTACCGCCAGTCCGACATCCCCGAGATTCCCGAACTGACGTGGTTTTTGACCTGCGTTTGCGGCAAAGGCCTGCTCAACCGGGCGCACGCCTACAAGGCCATGCTCGACAAGAACGCTGCCGCGGGTGCCGAGCCGGACGATGGCGTGACCGCCGGCCTGTTCATGTACCCGGTGCTGATGGCCGCCGACATTCTGATGTTCAACGCCCACCAGGTGCCTGTGGGACGCGACCAGGTGCAGCACATCGAAATGGCGCGTGACATGGCATCCAGCTTCAACCACCTGTACGGCGAGCACTTCACGCTGCCCGAGGCGGTGATCGAGGAAAGCGTGGCCACCCTGCCCGGCCTGGACGGCCGCAAGATGAGCAAGAGCTACGACAACACGATTCCGCTGTTCGTGCCGCGCGAGCAGTTGAAGAAGCTGATCATGGGCATCTTGACGGATTCCAAGGCGCCGGGTGAACCCAAGAGCACCGAAGGCTCTGCCCTGTTCCAGATTTACCAGGCCTTTGCCACCCCCGAGGAAACCGCCGCGCTGGCCAAGGCCTACGCCGAAGGCATTGCCTGGGGTGATGCCAAGCAGGTGCTGTTTGAGCGCATTGACCGCGAGATTGCCCCCATGCGCGCCACCTACGACGAGCTGATGGCCCACCCCGAGAAGGTGGAAGCCATGCTGCGTGCAGGCGCCATGAAGGCACGTGCCGTGGCCACGCCGTTCACCGCGAAGGTGCGCCACGCGGTGGGCCTGCGCCCGCTGCAAGCCATCAGCGAGACCAAGGCGACCAAGGCAGAAAAGGCTGCGCTGCCCACCTTCAAGCAGTACCGCGAGAAGGATGGCCAGTTCTACTTCAAACTGGCCGACGCCAAAGGCCACGTGCTGCTGCAGAGCCTGGGCTTTGCGTCGCCCAAGGACGCAGGCCAGGCCATTGCACGCCTGAAGAGCGAAGGCTTTGCCGCCTGTGCGGATCTGCACGCCCTGGCGCCGGTGGCGTCTGGTGTGGCGGTGCATGATGTGGAGGCGGCGCTGAAGGCGCTGCGCGAGGCAGACTGAAGGCAGCGGCTGGATGGGCTGCCAGGTAAAGGCGCCTTCGCAAGCCTGCTAGAATCTCGGCTTCGACACGCGGAAGGGTGGCAGAGTGGTCGAATGCGCCGGACTCGAAATCCGGTATACGGTTTCTACCGTATCGAGGGTTCGAATCCCTCCTCTTCCGCCAGCAAGTCTAGGCCCTCACTTTTCGAGGGCCTTTTCTTTGCCTGAAACCCAGCGTTCATGCGGGTTTGCGACCGGTTCCGGTTTCTCTACCCGGGTGTTTTGACCGGGTTTTCTCCCCCTCTCTCTTCCCGCTTTCTCTACGGGCTCTTTTTCCCGATGCACTTTGACGTTTTGGGCCGCTCTGCGCTCCAGACAAAACGGGGCCGCAGCTCACAGTTACGTGGGAATCAACATCCAGACCTCACAGCACCAGTTTGAATGCACCGGCGTGGCTCAAAACTCCTGGATGCGTAGATCAACAGGCTGCCGTCACGGTGATTTAGACAAGCAAGGCAGGTGAAAAAAGGTGCGCTTCACAAGTGGCACGAGTCAGAACGTATCCCACTCACCATCGCCCTGCGCCTCTGGCTTCTTGGCCATGGCCATGGCCAGCTTCTGCGTCTGCACTGGCGCAGGCTTGCCAAGCGGCATACGCTGCACTGTCTTCATCGGTTGAACCGGCTTCTCTGCGGCTCGTTTGTGCATCACCGGCGCCACACTCACGGCGTGCGCTTCATCCCCCTGAGCCAGCCGGAACACCGACACCGCCTGCACCAGCTCCTGCGCCTGTCCGTTCAGGCTCGCCGCCGCCGCCGCCATCTCCTCCACCAGCGCCGCGTTCTGCTGCGTCGCTTGGTCCATGCTCTGCACCGCCTCCCCTATCTGCCCCACGCCTTCGCTCTGTTCCCTGCTCGCCGCGCTGATCTCTCCCATGATGTCCGTCACCCGCCGGATGCTCGTCACCACTTCCTGCATCGTCGAGCCCGCCTGGTCCACCAAGGCACTGCCCTGCTCCACACGCTCCACGCTGTCTCCGATCAGCGCCTTGATTTCCTTGGCCGCCTCGGCGCTCCTTTGTGCCAGGCTGCGCACTTCTCCGGCCACCACCGCGAAGCCCCTCCCTTGTTCGCCCGCCCGTGCCGCTTCCACCGCAGCGTTGAGCGCCAGGATGTTGGTCTGAAACGCGATGCCGTCTATCACCGTGATGATGTCGGCGATCTTGCGTGAGCTGTCGTTGATGCCACGCATGGTGTCCACTACCTGGGACACGACTTCTCCACCGCGCACCGCCACCGCCGAGGCGTTCTGCGCCAGCTGGTTGCCCGTCTGGGCGTTGTCGGCGTTTTGCTTGACCGTCGAAGACAGCTCTTCCATCGACGCGGCCGTCTCCTCCAGCGCGCTGGCCTGGTTCTCGGTGCGACCGGACAGATCCTGGTTGCCCTGTGCGATCTCGGCGCTGGCCAGCGAGACCGAATGGCTACCTTGGCGCACCAAGGCAACCACCCGCACGAGTGAGCTCTGCATGGCCTGCAGGGCTTGCAGCAGTTGGGCGACTTCGTCTTTGCCCTGGGCCTGGATGGAGCGGGTCAGGTCGCCCTGGGCCACGGCGTTGGCCGCGTCTATGGCGGAGCCCAGCCCTTTGTTGATGCCGCGCACCAGCAGCCAGCCAAAGCCCACCGCAAACGCTGCACCCAGGATGAAGATGCCCCACGACAGCAGGCGAGAGACCTCGTAGCGGCTCACCGCAGCTTCGTACTCCTGCTTGGCTATCTGCAACTGCAGCGTCGTCAGCGCCGTGATCGCTTTGCGGACCTCGGCATACAGCAGCTCGTCTTTTTCTTCCATGAGTTGACGGGCTGCATCCAGATTGCCTGCCATGAGCGCATCCTCTGCCGGCTTGAGAAATCCGTTGCGGTACGCCGCTCGGGCTGTGTCAAACGACTGGGCAATTTTTTGCTCCTCTGGCGTGAGCTTGGTGGACATGTAGGCCTGCCAGACCTGATTGATCTCTTCGGTATTGGCCTTCATCAAGGCCGCATCAGCTTTGATAGCCTCAGGTGAACCGATGGCTATAGCGTGGGCAATGGCCCCCCGATTGCGCAACACCAGGCGCTGCACATCCAGCAACTGCCCCATGGGGACGGTACGGTCTTCATAAACCGTCTGCAAACCAGCATTTGCACTTTGCATGCCACGCAGGCCCACAGCCCCCACGGCCATCAAGACCACAAGCAGTGCACCGATCAAGATACCCAAGCGGACCGAGATCTTTAGCTGGTTCATGAGTCGCTCCAGAGAGTCTGAGCGCCCATCATATCTGCCGGTTTCTCCGCTGGGGTGGCGAACTCGCAACAAAGTCTTCGCCTATTTATCCATCTCACTGGTTTGATTGCCCATTTCCTGAGCATGCTGACGAAATTCCAAAAAGGACAAGCACTTAGCTCACATTCCCTAGACTTATCCACAGCTCTGACCACGTGTTCTGAGGGTAAGTCGATGGCCAATGAACCACGTGCGCGCGGCCTTCGCCTTGGCCAACCGGGGCGCTTGCGAGGCCCGCCAGAAATGCAACCAGGCACCCATGCTAGATGCCCCTTGCAGGAAGTCAATCTCTGCACCAACAAGTTGACAAACAAAGCATGACTCACATACGATAGTGAACATTCATTCACCAAATCGTATGTTCAATGTCTGACAGCAAGCACCTTGATGCGCTGCGCATCTACTGGAAGGAGAACAAGGCGTTCCCCTCCATGGCCAAGCTCGCTGACGTGTTGGGCCTGGCGTCTTCGGGTGGCGTGTTCAAGGTAATTGGCCGACTGGTGGACGCTGGCTACCTTGAGCGCGTGGAAGGTCGCATTGCCCCCACCCGTGAATTTTTTGCCCTGCCCGTGCTGGGCAAGGTGCGCGCCGGTTTGCCCCAGGCCGAAGACCAGACGGCCGGACTGGAAACGGTGGGCGTGGAGGATTACCTGATTCGCCACCCTGAGCGCACGGTGTTCTGCCGCGTGCGCGGCGACTCCATGAAAGACGCGGGCATGCTCGACGGCGACATGGTGGTCGTGGAACGCAACCGCCCCACCAAGCCCGGCGACATCGTGGTGGCGCTGGTGGACAACGAACTCACAGTCAAACACCTGCATCCGCTGCCCGGGGCTGGCGGCTGGGTGCTCAAGCCTGCCAACCCCGACTACCCCGACATTCTTGCGCGCGAGTCGCTGGAGGTGCTGGGTGTGGTGGTCGGCGTGTTCCGCCGTCTTTGACAGTCAAGCCAACTTTTTTTGTGAGGTAGCCATGAGTATCAAAGCCATTTTCCGCAAACTGACCGGCAAGGGCGGCGCGCTCAACAAAGCACGCACCACCCGCGAAATCTGCCAGCTCAACGTAATAGCAGCTTGCGCGCGGGTGTCGGTCTACGAACTCGATTAAGCGCCATCCAGCCGCCGCCCGTTGACTCGGGCGGAACTTGCGCTATGCAAGGCCAAAGAGCAAGAATCACCAAGTAAACTCCTTGTCTTCCAGGCCTCATCCACCCCTACATGCACAGTTGGACCCTCCTGTTCGCCAGCACGATCATGCTTGGATGCGTGACCAGCCTGGCATTCGCAGTGTGGTTCTTCAACCGGCGCATTCCGGGTCTGCCTGCATGGATCGCGGCGTTTTCCTGCGGGTTCCTGGCCTCGCTCAATTACATGACGCGGCCCCATCTGCAGGAAACCTTTGCTGTGGTGAGCATCACGGTGCTCACACTGGGTACCGCCTACTTCAACCTGCACGCCTGCCGTCAGCACCTCGGTTTGCATATCTGGCGCCTGCGGCTCGGCACGCTCGCGCTGATCACCGCCGGGCTCCTGGTGTGGTCGATAGATGTTCTGCGCGCCAACCTGCCCCTGCGCTTTGTGTTGTTGAGCCTGATTTCTGGCGGCATGTTTCTGTACGCAGGCTGGCTTTTGATACGGGCTGGGCGCGGTGGGCAAACGTTTCGCAACCTGTTTGGCTGGACATGCATTGTTCACGGTGTGTTCCAGGTGCTGCGCCCAGTGCTGCTGCTGTGGAACGCGGAAACTCCGGGAAGCTACGCAGAAACGCTGGACCGCGCACTGCCCATCATGATCGAAACGCTGGTGGCCATGCAGATCATGTCTTTTGGGGTGCTGATGTTGGTCAACGAGCATCTGCGCACAGAACTGGTCCGGCTGGCGCAGATGGACCCGTTGACCGACGTGTTCAACCGCCGTTCGTTTTTGACGCTGTTGGACAAGGCCGTGAGCCAGGCGCAGCGGCACCGCGCGTCCGTGCCTTTGCTGCTGATTGATCTGGACCACTTCAAGGCGATCAACGACACGCACGGCCACTTCCATGGCGACAGCGCCTTGCGGCACTTCGTGGAGGTGACGCAATCGGTGATACGCAGGCAAGATGTGCTGGGCAGGCTGGGCGGCGAGGAGTTTGCTGTATTCCTGCCCGACACTGGGCTTGCCGAAGCCGGTGAAGTGGCGGAACGCTTGCGCGAGGCGGTGGCCGCTTCGGTGCTGGAAGTGCAGGGGCGCCGTGTTCCCTTGACGGCCAGCATTGGCGTGGCGGAGTGCCGGGAACATGCTGACATTGAAGCCGCACTGCACCGCGCGGACGAGGCGATGTACCGCGCCAAGGCCCTGGGGCGCAACCGGGTGGTGCTGGCGCCCCTTGCGGCTTGATGTTGGTCTGACGCGTCAGCGCTGCGGCACCACGCGCAGCAGTTGGCCGTCGTTCTCGTCGGTCAGCAGGTAGAGCAAGCCATCGGGCCCCTGGCGCACGTCGCGCACACGCTGGCCCAACTGCGGCAGCAAGCGCTCTTCCCGCACCACGCGGCCATTTTGCAGTTCCAGCCTGGCCAGGTAACGGAACTTGAGCGAGCCCACGAACAGGTTGCCTTGCCAGGCGGGGCCGTAGCGGTCGCTGCGCAGGAAGGCCATGCCGGAAGGCGCGATGGATGGTGTCCAGTGGTGCAGGGGCTGCTCCATACCGGGCCTGGCGGTCAGGCCTTCGCCAATGGCGCCACCCCCGTAGTTCTCACCAAAGGTGATGACTGGCCAGCCATAGTTCTTGCCTGCTTCAGGGCGGTTGATTTCGTCACCCCCCTGGGGACCGTGCTCTATCACCCACAGGCGCCCGTCTGGCCCCCAGGTGGCGCCCTGCGGGTTGCGGTGGCCCCAGCTCCAGATTTCGGGCATGGCGCCGCTTTGGCGCACGAGCGGGTTGTCTGGGGGTGAGCTGCCGTCTTTGCGCAGACGCACGACCTTGCCGTGGTGGTTGTCCAGCGTCTGGGCGTCACGCATGCGCTGGAAGCGCTCGCCCAGCGCCAGAAAAAGGTGGCCGTCTGGCGCTTCAACGATGCGGCAGCCGAAATGCAGGCGGCTGGACACCTTGGGTATCTGGCTGAAGATCACCCTCACCTGTTCCAGCCTGCGCCCGTCGTCCGACAGCCGTGCCGTTGCCAATGCGGTTGAGTTGCCGCCACCAGATGCCGCCGGTTCCGCGAAGCAGAAGTAGATGCGCCGGTTGGTGGCAAAGCCACTGTCGGTGATGACATCGAGCAAGCCGCCCTGGCCCACCGCATCGACCGCTGGAACACCTTCGATGGGAGGGCCTATGCGGCCATCGGGTTCGACCAAGCGCAAACGGCCAGGCCGTTCGGTAACGAGCATGCGTCCGCCATCGACGAAGGCCAGCGCCCAGGGGTGATCCAGGCCACGCGCCAGCACTTCAGCCCGCACGGCTGTCTGGGCTTGTGCGCTGCCAGCCAACGCAGCCAGAAAGGCCACTGCCCACATCTGCCAACGCCTGCTTCGCTTTGCCATCCCTGGTACTCCTGGTTGATCAATGTGGTGCAGCGCCGGACGCTCCCAACCGCAAGGGCCTGTCCTCGAACTCGGTGTTGAGCACCACCGTGCTGGTGGTGCGCGCCACACCCGGAATGGCCTTGATCTGGTAGAGCACGTCTTCCAGCCGACGCGCGTGCGTGGTGCGGATCTTGGCCAGAAAGTCGTATTCCCCGGCCACACTGTGCAGTTCCAGCACCTCGGGTATCTCGCGCAGGCTGGGCGCCACCTCGCGGCAATGCGCGCCGCCATCGTTTCGGATCGCGACGTAAGCAGTGAAGTTCAAACCGATCTTCTCGGGGTCTACCCGCAACGCAAAGCGTTCGATGACCCCGCGCTCGATCATCTTCTTCACCCGCTCGTGCACGGCGGCGGTGGACAGGCCCACCTCGGCGGCCACGTCAGCATAAGAACGTCGGCTGTCAACACTCAAGGCCGAAAGAATTCTTCCGTCAAGGTCGTCAATCTGAATATTTGCTTGCATTTCCCAAATCACCGGGGTAAAGTTCAGAAAATTCCCACATACCAGGAAATTTTCCGGAAAGAGGCATACCGTGCCGAGCATTTTCAATCAAACCGCGACAAATGGCAAAACCCTGCGCCTGGCAACGGCGCTGTTGATCGTCTATATCGTGTGGGGCACCACTTACTACGCCCTGGGTGTGGCCATGCAGGGCTTGCCCCCGTTGCTGATGAACGGCAGCCGCTTTGTGGTGGCGGGTGCGGTGATGCTGGCCGTGGCACGCTGGCAAGGTGTGGCGTGGCCCACCCGGCAGCAGTGGCGCAATTCGGCGCTGGTGGGGGCCTTGATGGTTTTTGGTGCCATGGGCCTGGTGGTACTGGCGCAGAAGCTGGGCATAGGCTCCGGGTTGATGGCGACGGTGGTGACGACCATGCCCATGTGGCTGGCGCTGTGGACACACTGGGGCGGCGAGCGCGTGCCCGCCACCAGTTGGGTGGGCCTGATATTGGGCATGGGCGGCGCGCTGCTGCTGGCCATGGAGGGGGACTTCACCGCCACCTGGCTGGGCACGCTGTGTGCCTTCGGGGCGCCGCTGTGCTGGAGCATTGGCTCCTACGCTTCGCGCAAGCTGACGCTGCCCGCACCGGCCATGGCTTCTGCCGCGCAGTGGCTCACGGGCGGGGTTCTGGGGCTGGTGGTTTCGCTGCTGGTGGAACCGGGCGCGCGCAGTGGCGCGTGGTGGCACGAAGCCACGGCCACCTCCTGGCTGGCCTGGGGCTACCTGGTGGTGATGGGCACGCTGGTGACGCTCAACGCCTACCTGTGGCTGTTGCAGAACACCTCGGCCGCGCTGGCGGGCAGTTATTCCTTCGTGAACCCTGCCGTGGCCCTTTGGGTGGGCGTGACGCTGGGCGGCGAGCGCCTGACGGGCTGGGTGTTCGCAGCCATGCCGCTGATCCTGGCGGCGCTGGCCCTGATTCTTTACGGGCGGCAGGCCGCTTCCTGGGTCACATCCTGGGCCGCGCGCGTACTGCCTGCCAGCCAGTGGCTGGCCCAACGCAAGGCGGCGTCCAGCCGCTGACGGGCAGCGGGCGACACGGGTTCGCCCAGACCCCAGGCCTCGCCCGGGATGCTGAGCAGCCAAGCGGGCGGCGGTGGCTGGCGCTGCACTTCGGCAAACACCTGCAACACGGCCTCTGGCCGCAGGGCGTGGGTGGTGTGGCTGGGCAGGTGCTGGGGCACCAGCAGGCTCAATTGGAAGGGCTGCGCGTCTTCCAAGCAAGGTTGCACTGACGCATCCACGAACAGCACCCTCTCGCGGCCCAGCAGGTCCAGCGCGTGCTCCACTTGCAGCTGAAAATCCGTCAGCACCTCCACACCGGGCAGTTGCATGGCTTCCACTGCCTCGGCGAACAAGGGGCCCAGGGCGTCATCGCCCCGGCTGGGGTTGCCCCAGGCAAACACCAGTGTGGGCGCGGGCATGTTCAATCGCGGACCTTGCGGTCAAGCTCCTGGCCGTCGGCGCCCAGCAGCACCACTTCCAGCGGCATCTTGCCCAGGGCGTGCGTGGCACACGACAGGCAGGGGTCGAAGGCGCGGATGGCCACTTCGATGTGATTGAGCAGCCCCTCGGTGATTTCCTGCCCATCCAGATACTGCCGCGCCACGTCGCGCACGGCCTCGTTCATGGCCTGGTTGTTGTTGGTGGTGGAAACAATGAGGTTGGCCATGGTGACGAGGTCGTCGTCGCCCACCTCGTAGTGGTGGAACAGCGTGCCGCGCGGCGCTTCAATGACGCCGATGCCGCTGCGCTGGCGTTCGCCGCTGGTCATCAGGTCTGTGCCTTCCAGGTCATCGTCTTGCAGCAGCGCTTCGATGGTTTCGGCGGCGCTGAGCATCTCGATCATGCGCGCCCAGTGGAAACCCAGCGAGCCGTGCATGGGCCGCCCGCCCGCATGGGCGAGAAGTTGCTGGCGTTCCTCTTCGGCCTGCGGGGTGGGCATGCGGTCGGCGTTCTGCACGCGCGCCAGCGGGCCTACCTTGTACCAGCCCTGCTCCGGCCCCTGCGTGGTGAAGTAGGGAAACTTCATGTACGTCCAGGGTTTTACGGCTTCGGTGATGAGGGTGTCGTAGCCGCGCACGTCGAACTGGTCGAACATGATCTGCCCTTCGGCGTCGCGCGCGCGCAGGGCACCGTCGTACAGGTCCAGGCTGCCATCGGGGGCCACCAGGCTCATCATGCTGGACGGCACGTGGCCGAAGCGGTCGTAGAGCGCCGGGTGTTGTTCGTGCATGGCGCGCACAATGCGCACCGCGTCGCGGCTCCAGGCCACGGCTTGCGCCACGTCGCGCTGCAGTTCCAGCCGCTCTGCCCCGCTGAGCGAACGGTTCACGCCGCCGGGCACCGAACCGGTGCCGTGCACGCGCTTGCCCGCCGTCAGGCGGATCACCTCCTGCCCGTACTTGCGCAGCAGAATGCCTTGCCGTGCAATATCGGGGAAGCGCTGCGCCACGCCCACGATGTTGCGGCGCGCCACCTCGCTGTCAAAGCCGAACAGCAGGTCGGGCGACGACAGGTGGAAGAAGTGCAGCGCGTGCGATTGCAGGATTTGCCCGTAGTGCATGAGGCGGCGCATTTTTTCGGCCGTGGGCGTGAGCTGGCGCGCGCCCACCACCTGATCCAGCGCCTTGCTGGCAGCCAAGTGATGCGACACGGGACAGATGCCGCACAGCCGCTGCACCAGCACGGGCACTTCCCAATACGGGCGGCCCTGGATGAAACGCTCGAACCCGCGGAACTCGACGATGTGCAGGCGCACCTGCTGCACGCGGTTGTGCTCGTCCAGCAGCAGGGTGACCTTGCCGTGGCCCTCCACGCGCGAAACGGGGTCGATGGCCACGCGGCGCAGCCCTTCGCGCGGGGCGGTGGCGGTTTCCAGATCGTTGGCCATGGTTCAGTCGTAATGCAGCAGGCCGTGGCCCAGGTGGGGCAGCCGGCCGGCGATGAGGTCGTTCAGAAAGGTCCAGATGGCGTCGCCAGAGGGCGGGCAACCGGGCAGAAAGTGGTCGATGCGCACCACCTCGTGCACGGGGTGCACCTGGTTGAGCAGCAGGGGCAGTTCGGGGTCGTTGGGCACCTGGCTGCCAGGGGCCACACCGTGCCCGCCCAGGTACACGGACTGCAGCACCTCGCCCACCGGCAGGTGGTTGCGCTGTGCGGGCAGCCCGCCGTTGACGGCACACGCCCCCAGGGCCACCAGCACCTTGCACTGGGCGCGGAATTCGCGCAGCACGTGCACGTTCTCGGCGTTGCACACGCCGCCTTCGATCAGGCCGATGTCGCAGGGGCCGCAGTGCTTGACGTCGGTAAGCGGCGAACGGTCGAACTCCACCAGCTCAAGCAGGGGCAGCAGACGTTCATCGATGTCCAGAAAGGACATGTGGCAGCCAAAGCAGCCCGCCAGCGAGACGGTTGCAATCTTCAATTTACGTGGGGGCGGGGAAACGGCGGCGTTCATGGCTGTTTCCCGTCTGGCGTGGCCTGGGCCGGCGCGTCCACAGCCACCTGGCTGATGGGGTGCACGTCGTAGGTGCGCTGGCCGATGGGCGTGGCAAAGCCCACGCGCTTGTGCAGGATGACGCCCACCGGGCAAACGGAAGCCGCGCGGTCGCTGGCGGCAAAGGTGCTGTCGGCCAGGCGGCCCGACGCGCTGTTGACGACGAGGTGCGACTTCACCCCCCGGCCCGCCAGAGCGAACACGTCTTTACCGTCCACCTCGTGGCTGGCACGCACGCACAGCTCGCACAGGATGCAGCGGTTGAAGTCCAGCAGCACCTCGGGGTGCGAGGCGTCCACCGGCCGGTCGGGGAAGAAGTGGTCGAAATGGGGCGTGAGCATGCCCATTTCGTAGGCGGTGGCCTGCAGCACGCAGTCGCCGCTTTTCTCGCAGGCGGGACAGAAGTGGTTGCCTTCCACGAACAGCAGTTGCAGCAGGGTGCGGCGCTTGTCGTCCAGCTCTTCGGTGCGGTTGGCCACCACCTGGCCTTCGGCGGCAGCCGTGGTGCAGGCGGTGGCAAAGCGCCCACCCACCTTCACGGTACAAAGTTTGCAGGAGCCGTGCGCGGTGAAGTCTGGGTGCCAGCACAGGTGCGGTATGTAGTGGCCTGCAGCCTTGGCGGCCTGCATCAGGGTCTGGCCGGGCTCAAAGGGCACGGGCTGGCCGTCCAGCTCGAACGTGGCTTGGCCGGTCACGGGCGCGCCTCCCGCGCCATGGCAGCGTGGTTGCTTTGCAGGTGGGCGGCGGTGTCGTTGCGGCCAGTCATCTGGCGGGCTTGTGAAAGCGCCGCGTCCAAGTCGAACGCGGGCTCGTAATCAGGCGTGGCCAAGCGGCGCTGAAAAGTGGCAGGGAATTTGTCCATCAGGTCTGCAATGGCTATGGTGGCCGTGTTGCCCAGGCCGCAGTGGCTGGCGCCTTGCATCAGGTGGTGCATGCGCCGGATTTCGTCCAGATCGTAGGGCGAACCGCGCCCGTCGGCCAGCTTGTCGAGCAAACGGGCGTTAACAGCGGTGCCCACGCGACACGGCGTGCAGAATCCGCAGCTTTCGTGCTGGAAGAAGCGAGCGAAGTTGTGGGCCACAGCGAACAGGTCGCGCTGCGGGCCGAACACCATGATGGAACCGCCCGTGGCCACGTCCTCGAAGCAGATGCGCCGCTCGAACTCGCTGGCCGCCAGGCACGGCCCTGCCGCCCCGGCGGTGGTAACGGCCTGCGCGTCACTGCCCCCGGCTTCGGCCAGCACCTCGGCCAGCGTCACGCCAAAGGGCACTTCGTAGATGCCAGGGCGCGCCACGTCGCCCGAGACGGACAGCACCTTGGTGCCACTGGACGCTGGTGTGCCGATGCCCCGGAACCACTCGCCACCGCGAAGGGCGATGAGCCCGGCCAACGCCAGCGTTTCCACGTTATTGACGATGGTGGGCTGCCCCATGTAGCCGTGGGTGACGGGAAACGGGGGGCGGATGCGCGGCTTGCCCGGCTTGCCTTCCAGCGATTCGATGAGCGCGGATTCCTCGCCGCAGATGTAGGCACCAGCGCCCAGGTGGATTTCGATGTCGAAATCGAAACCCCTGTCCAGGATATTTCGGCCCAACAAACCCGCTGCGCGGCGCTGCGACAGGCGCCGCCGCAGGCGGTCCAGCAGGTAGCGGTATTCGGCCCGCAGGTAGATGAAGCCCTGGCTGGCGCCCACCGCCAAGGCGGCCACGCACATGCCATCGACC
Source organism: Burkholderiaceae bacterium (assembly GCA_041913045.1). GTDB lineage: Bacteria > Pseudomonadota > Gammaproteobacteria > Burkholderiales > Burkholderiaceae_C > CAMLOF01. The sequence goes on from JAYSGB010000011.1 coordinate 68,001, forward strand.
AGCGCGTCAAAGCGGCTGCTGAGCAGCACACGGTCCTTGAAGGTGCCGGGTTCGCCCTCGTCGGCATTGCAGACGACGTAGCGGGTCTGGCCCGGGGCGTCGCGGCAGGCACGCCATTTGGCATGGGTGCTGAACCCCGCGCCGCCACGCCCCCGCAGGCCGGAACGCTGGATCTCGTTCAGCACACCCTCGGCGCCATGCGACAACGCTACGCGCAACACCTTGCCGGGCGCTACAGGATCGTCAAGCAGCAGTTCACGGCGGCAGATACGGTCTTCCACCACGAACCAGTCGGCAGGCCAGGCGTCCAGCGGCACACGCTCGCGGATCAGCCCCGCCATCTCGTCCACACGCTGCGGCGTCATGCGGGTGACCGCGCGCCCGTTCACCAGCAAGGCAGGCCCCTGGTCGCACAGGCCCGTGCATGAGGTGGTATCCACGCTCACCAGCCCATCTTCCGACACCTTGCCCGGCTCCAGCCAGAGCTGGCGGCACAGTTGCACCATCAGTTCGGCACTGCCCGCCATGCGGTCGGTGATGTTGTCGGAAAAGCGAACGCGGTATTCACCCGCAGGCTGCGTATGAAAGAAAGAATAGAAGTTTGCCGTGCCCTGCACCCGGGCCAGCGGCCAACCAATGCCACGCGCAACGGCGTCCAGCGCGTCGGGCGGCAACCAGCCGAACGCGTCCTGCACGTCGTGCAGTATCTGCACCAGGGGGTGACCCTGGCGTGCATGTCTGTCCAGTATGGCTTCGAGTGTCGCGATCAACGCGTTGTCCTCCTGTTTTCCGCCATCTTGCGGGCCGTGCGCGGCAATTTCGTGACGATTCTTACCGGAATGTGACTTTTGGGGTTGACCTAGAACAAGGAACCTGTGGGTTGCCAGGGCCGTTCCTCGACAGCAGGAAAAGCCCGCACGACAATTGGCGGATGCACGAACTGTCCCTGGCGCAAAGCGTGGTGGAGTTGATCGAGGCAGCCGCGCTGCGCGAGGGATTCACCCGCGCCCACACCGTGCGGCTGGAGATTGGTGCGCTCTCGTGCGTGGAGCCCGAGGCCCTGCGTTTTGCCTTCGAGTCGGCCACGGCGGGCAGTTGCGCCCAGGGTGCCCGGCTGGAGATATTGCCTGTGCCGGGTCAGGGTGAATGCCCGGCTTGCAGTCACCAGGCTGCCATGGACACGCTCTACGATCTGTGCCCAGCCTGCGGCACCGCGCCATTGCGCGTGCTGCGCGGCACCGAGATGCGGGTACGCGACCTGGACGTGGAATGACCCGTTCATCACCATAAAGAAGGAGCCACACATGTGCACCACCTGCGGATGCAACGGCGACGGAGCCACCCTGCACACCCACCATGCCGACGACGGACATGACGATGCGTTGACGCTGACGCCCGAAGTGAGGCACGTGGCCATAGAGCAGGACATCCTCTCGCGCAACGACCACATCGCCGCGCACAACCGCCACGATCTGGCCCACGCTGGCGTGTTCGCGCTCAACCTGATGTCCAGCCCCGGCGCGGGCAAGACCACCCTGCTCGTCAAGACCATCGAACGGCTTGCAGGCCGTCTGCCGGTGGCCGTGATCGAAGGCGACCAGCAGACCAGCCGCGACGCCGAACGCATCCGTGCCACGGGCGCACCCGCCTTGCAGATCAACACCGGCAAGGGCTGCCACCTGGACGCTCGCATGGTGCAGGAGGCACTGCCCCGCCTGCCCCTGCAACGCGGCGGGCTGTTGATGATCGAGAACGTGGGCAACCTGGTGTGCCCCGCCGCCTTCGACTTGGGCGAAGCGCACAAGGTGGTGATCTTCTCGGTCACCGAGGGCGAGGACAAGCCGCTGAAGTACCCCGACATGTTCCGCGCCGCCGATCTGGTGCTGCTGAACAAGTGCGATCTGCTGCCCTACCTGGAATTCGACGCCGACCTGGCCGAAGCCAACGCGCGCCGCGTGCACCCCGGTGTGCGGGTGATGCGCGTGTCCGCCACATCGGGCGAAGGGCTGGACGAGTGGCTGACCTGGCTGACCAGCCATGCCGAGCTGTGCGCACAGAGCCACGACCACTCTCACGAGCACCTGCATACCCACGGGCATGGCCACACACACCACCATGGACACCACCCTCACGGCACCCATGCCTGAGACGGCCCAGGCCACCACCTGGCAACGCTTGCCGCTGCCTGAAGGCCCAACCGTGCTGGCCCTGGGCGCCGGGCTGAAGAACACGCTGTGCGCCGCGCTGGGCCATTCAGCCATGATCACCCCCACCGTGGGCGGCCTGGACACCCCCCAGGCCTGCGCTGCCCACGAAGACAACGCCCGCACCCTGCTGGCCTGGCTGGATGACCAAGACGCCCGCCCCGCCGCCGTGGCGCACGACCTGCACCCCGACTTTCACTCCACCCGCACGGCCCAAACCCTGGCGGCCGAACTGGGCGTGCCCTGCCTGCCCGTGCAGCACCACCATGCCCACCTGGCCGCCGTGTGCGCGGAACATGGCTGGCACGGCCCCGTGGTGGGACTGGCGCTGGACGGCGTGGGCTTGGGCACGGACGGCCACGCCTGGGGCGGCGAACTGCTGCACCTGCAAGGCCCGCGCTGCACCCGCCTGGGTCACCTGCACCCGCTGGCCCTGCCCGGTGGTGACGTGGCTGCCCGCGAACCATGGCGAATGGCCGCCGCCGCCCTGCACGCGCTGGGCCGCAATGGCGATATCACCGCGCGCTTTGCGCACCGCGCCGCAGCCCCAGGCGTGGCCCGGCTGCTGGTGCAAGGCACCCGCTGCCCACCCACCACCAGCCTGGGGCGCGTGTTCGACGCCGCGTCTGCCCTTTTGGGCTTGTGCGAGGTAATGCACACCGAAGCCGAGGCGGCCATCACCCTGGAGCAGGCTGCCGCGAGGCACGGCCCCTGCCCGCCATTGGAAGGCGGCTGGCGAATCACGCCAGACATGACGCTGGACCTGCGCCCCCTGTTGCAACATCTGATGGAAGCTGCTGACCCCGGCCAAAGCGCCGCCCTGTTCCACGCCACCCTGGGCGCTGCACTGGCCGAATGGCTGGCACTGGCCGCCCGCAGTGCGGGCACTCAAACCGTAGCGGCAGCGGGTGGCTGCCTGTTCAACCGGTTGCTGACCGCCGACCTGCGCCAGCGCTGCCACGCCCAGGGCCTGCGCCTGCTGGAAGCCCGGCAACTGCCGCCGGGCGACACCGCCATCGCCTACGGCCAGGCCGCCGTGGCCCGCCAACAACTGGAGGCCGCTTGATGTTCGCCCCCATTGGAGATACCCATGCGGCAGGTCTGGCTCTTTTTGTGTTGATGCCTCTTCGCTGCGGCAGGCCTGGCCCTGTGGGGGCTCCTGCCGGGGTGGTCGGCTTTGCCGACTTCGCTGTGTCTGGCGGTCTGGGGCTGGCGCGGCGGAACTCACTTCGCGCTTGCAGCGCTCCGTTCAAACAGCCGCCGCGAGTCAGTTACGAAGCGCGCCCTTGGCGCGCCCAGCCCCAGACCGCCAGACACAGCCACCCCGGAAAGTCGCCCCCACAGGGCCAGGCCTGCCGCAGCAACCAAGGTCATGGCACGCTACCGATGGCACGCCAACAATGCTTCGGCCAAGACGGGTCAGCCCAGGCTGCGGCGCGCCGTTGCGAGGTGCCGAGAAGCGCAGATGCGGTGGCCAGCGCGCGCAGTGCGCTTCGTCCTCATATTTGCGGCGGCTGTTTGAGCGGAACGTTTCGTCAGAAACGTGCAGCGAGTTCCGCCGCGTGGCCACGGCATCGAGCATCGCAGGGGAGCCGGTGCACAGCGCCGGCCACCTCGCGTCAAGCGCCGCAGCCTGGGCTGGCCCGTCTTGGCTCACCAACCTAATGGAGTAACTGACATGTGCCTAGCCGTACCCGCCCTGGTGGTAGAACTGCTCCCCCCTGACGAAGCCATCGTCGATCTGGACGGCGTGCGCCAGCGCATCTCTCTCGCGCTGGTGGACGGCGTGGCCGTGGGCGACCACGTGATCGTGCACGTGGGCTTTGCACTGCAGAAACTCGACGTGGATGAGGCCGAAGCCACGCTGGCGCTGCTGCGCGAACTGGCGCAAGCCGACGCGCCCAACGGGAACGCCGCACCATGAGGTACATCGACGCCTTTCGCGACGGCGAACTGGCCCGTGGGCTGGCCACAGCCATAGCGCGCGACGCCGACCCCGCCCGCCACTACCGGCTCATGGAATTCTGCGGCGGCCACACCCACGCCATCTCGCGCTTCGGCATTGCCGACCTGCTGCCCAGCCACATCGAACTCATCCACGGCCCCGGCTGCCCCGTGTGCGTGCTGCCCGTGGGCCGCATCGACCAGGCCATCCGCTTGGCGCTGGACCACGGCGTGATGCTGTGCAGCTACGGCGATACCCTGCGCGTGCCCGCGTCCGGCAAGCTCAGCCTGCTGCGTGCGCGTGCACTGGGGGCGGACGTGCGCATGGTCACCTCGCCACTGGGTGCGCTGGCCCTGGCCCGCCAGCACCCCGATCGGCAGGTGGTGTTCCTGGCCATCGGGTTTGAAACCACCACGCCCCCCACGGCGGTGGCGCTGCAGCAGGCTCGCACACAGGGTGTGGGCAACTTTTCGGTGCTGTGCAACCACGTGCTTACCCCGGCGGCCATGCAGGCCATCCTCACCGTGGAAGGCGGCACCCGCATCGACGGCTTCATCGGCCCGGCGCACGTGTCCACCGTCATTGGCAGCGCCGCCTACGAACCAGTGGCGCGTGAACACGGCAAACCCATCGTCATCGCCGGTTTCGAGCCGCTGGACGTGATGCGCGCCATACACATGCTGCTGCAACAGATCAACACCGGCCGCGCCGAGGTGGACAACGAGTTCACCCGCGCCGTGGGCCCGCAGGGCAACGCCAAGGCGCGCGCGCTGGTGGACGAGGTGTTTGAACTGCGCGACAGCTTCGAGTGGCGTGGCCTGGGCACCCTGCCCCACAGCGCATTGCGCCTGCGCCCCGCCTGGGCGGCGTTCGACGCCGAGCAACGCTTTGCCGCACCCTACCAGCCCGTGCCAGACCACAAGGCCTGCGAATGCGCCGCCATCGTGCGCGGCGAAAAACGCCCCGAGCAATGCCGCATCTTCGGCACCGCCTGCACGCCCGACCACCCCGTGGGCTCGTGCATGGTCTCGTCCGAAGGCGCCTGCGCGGCCCATTACAGCTATGGCCGCTTCCGCACGGCCCCTGTACCCCACTCACCCGATTCACCCCATGCACCGCATTCCCAACCCGCCGCTTGACCTCGCCCATGGCCGCGTGGACATGTCGCACGGCGCAGGCGGCCGGGCCATGCACCAGTTGCTGCAGCAACTCTTCCTGCCCGCGCTGGGCAACCCCTGGCTGCTGCAGGGCGACGACGGCGCGCGCCTGCCCGAAGCCAATGGCCGCCTCGTCATGGCCACCGACGCGCACGTGGTCTCGCCCCTCTTCTTCCCCGGTGGCGACATCGGCAGCCTGGCGGTGCATGGCACCCTGAACGACGTGGCCGTGATGGGCGCGCGGCCCCTGTACCTGGCGGCCAGCTTCGTGCTGGAAGAAGGCCTGCCGCTGGCCGATCTGGCGCGCATCGTGCGCTCCATGGGCGACGCAGCCAAGGCGGCGGGCGTGCCCGTGGTCACGGGCGACACCAAAGTGGTGGAACGCGGCAAGGGCGATGGCGTGTTCATCACCACCACGGGGGTGGGCGTGATGTCGGGCCCCCTGTACCTGGGCGGCGCCAACGCCCAGCCGGGCGACGCAGTGATCGTCTCTGGCCCGCTGGGCGACCACGGCGCGGCCATCCTCTCGGTGCGCGAAGGGCTGGCGCTCGACAGCCCCATCGTGTCAGACAGTGCCGCGCTGCACGGCTTGATTGCCGACCTGCTGGCAGCCGTGCCCACCACACGTGTGCTGCGCGACCCCACGCGCGGCGGGCTGGCCGCCACGCTCAACGAAATCGCTCACCAGTCAGGCGTGGGCATGGTGCTGGACGAAGCTGCCCTGCCCGTGCGCCCCGCCGTGGCCGCGCTGTGCGAGCTGCTGGGGCTGGACCCGCTGAACCTGGCCTGTGAAGGGCGCGTGGTTGCCATCTGCCCGGCAGAGACGGCTGACATCGCCGTGGCCACCCTGCGCAAACACCCGCTGGGCCGGGACGCGGCGCGCATTGGTTGCGTGGCGGCCGACGCGCGCTGCTTCGTGCAAATGCGCACGCGATTTGGCGGTCAACGCATGGTGGACTGGCTGGCGGGCGACCCGCTGCCGCGCATCTGCTGAACTCAAACGCGAAACACCGCCACCGCCTGCACCAGTTCCTCGGCCTGGCCCTTCAAGGTCGTGGCCGCTGCCGCCATTTCCTCCACCAATGCTGCGTTCTGCTGCGTCACGCTGTCCATGCTCTGCACGGCCTCGCCAATCTGCGCCACGCCCGAGCTTTGCTCCGCGCTGGCCGAGCTGATCTCGCCCACTATGTCGGTGACGCGCTGGATCGCCCCCACCACCTCCTGCATGGTGGCACCGGCCTGATCGACCAGGTCAGAGCCAACTGCCACGCGGCCCACGCTGGCGTCGATCAACGCCTTGATTTCCTTGGCGGCCTCGGCGCTGCGTTGCGCCAGGGTCCGCACCTCGCCCGCCACCACGGCAAAGCCGCGCCCTTGTTCACCTGCACGTGCCGCTTCCACAGCGGCGTTCAGGGCCAGGATGTTGGTCTGGAAGGCAATGCCATCGATGACGCTGATGATGTCTGCGATCTTGCGCGAACTGTCGTTGATGTCCTTCATCGTGTCCACCACGCGGTTGACCACATCCCCGCCACGCACCGCCACCTCGGACGCGTTGAGCGCGAGCTGGTTGGCCTGGCGAGCACTGTCGGCGTTCTGGCGCACGGTGGAGCCCAGCTCCTCCATGGACGCTGCCGTCTGCTCCAGCGCGCTGGCCTGGTTTTCGGTGCGCGATGACAAATCCTGGTTACCGTGCGATATCTCGGCACTGGCCGTGGCCACGTTCTGCGCGCCATGCCGCACGTTGGACACGACCTCCACCAGCGACGCCTGCATGCGGCTGAGTTGCGCCATCAGGCTGCGGCTGTCGCCATTGCGCAGGGCGATGGGCTGGCTCAGGTCGCCTTGTGCCACCCGGTTGGCAATGGCGGCTGCCTCTGAAGGTTCGCCGCCCAGGGGGCGCAGCACCAGGCGCTCCAGCGACACGCTCAGCCCCACCGACACCAGCACCACGCTGGCCAGCCCCAGCACCGCTGCCAGCAGCATGAGCCGGTTCACGCCAGCCAGAATCTCGGCCTCGGGCACGGTGGCCACGAACATCCACGGCGTGGGCACGGAACCCACACGCACCGGCACATACAGGCGCGTCACGCTGGCACCACCCAGCCGCTCGTCGCGCTCGCTCACCGTCAGGGGCTGCCCGGCCTTCACCGCCGCCCGCGCCTCTTCCGAAAACCCCAGCTTGGCCATGTCCTGGCCCACGCTTTCCGCGTCGCGGTCGCCCACCACCAGGCCGCCGTGGGACAGCAACGTTGCGTAGCCAGAATCAAAAATGCGTATCTGCCCCACCACCCCTTGCAGGCTGGCCAAGGCCATGTCCACCCCCACCACGCCCACGGCGGAACCGTTCACCTGCACAGGCACCGCCACAGATGTGATGAGCGTCTCTTTGCCCGCCACGGAATAACGGTAAGGGTCGCGCAGCAAAGGCTTGCCGGTCTGGCGCGTCACCAGGTAATAGTCGCCCGCGCCGGGCTTGTCGTAATCAACCAGCGCCTCCATCACGGCCATGCCCAGACCCTTGTTCCAGTACGGCACAAAGCGGCCTGTGGCGTCGTGGCCCGACTGGCCCACGTATTCGCCGTCTTTCGCGTCAAAGGCGTTGGGCTCCCAGCCCGTCCACACCCCCAGGAAGGCTGGGTTGCCTTCCAGCACCCCTTTGAGCATGGCGTTGGCCACGTCGCGCTGCGCCACGCCTGAAGCCTGCATGCTGCCCAGCGCGTTGGCCAGCGCGGTTGCCGTGTCCAGCGCGGTTTCCATGCTCCCCGCCACTTCTGCACCGTTGCGCGCGGCCAGTTGCTCGGCAAAGGCATGGGCGGCTTCCTGCTGCATGCCTGCGGCCCGGTTCGCCAGCACGGCAATGGTGACCGCAAAGCCCATCAGCACGATGGACACGACCCACAGCGTCAACTTGACCCGCAGGCTCAGCCTTTTGGTCGAACTCTTGGCACGCATCAAACAACTCCCGGTTAAGCGCCTTGCCTGCGGCAGCACACCTGAAGGCATGCCAGCGGAAGGCCTGCTTTCTACCGGAAAAAGAAGCGCAAAAAGTCCAGAGCTGACGTTATTCGATCGATTATCAACCTACATAGAGCGACTATCGAACGCAATATGGGTATTACCTAGAGCGGTGGAGCGTCACTCCACCCCAGCCGCCCCACGAATGGCAAGCGCAGGGCCGGGGTGTTCCAGTCCACACCAAAACTCAAGCCCAGCACGTTGAACTCCACCCCTTCCTGCCACCCCACGCTGGCGCCCAGCAAGCCAGCCAGCGTCACCTGCACCCCGCTGCCAGACGGCGATATGCCCAGCGGGTCGGTCAGATCCCGGTAGTCCTTGCCAATGGCGTTGGCAGGCAGGTCCAGGGCCAGCCCAGGTACCTCGCGCCCAATGTGCGCCAGAAAGGTGTTGCTGTTGGGGCCGGGAAAGCTGCGGTAACGGTCAGCATATGGGTAGCGGGCAATGGCCGCCTCAATGGGGCCTATGAGCGCCTGCGCCGCAGGCCCTCGGTGTTCCACCAGCAGCCGGGGGGTGGAGCCAAACCAAAGGCCATCGGGCACGGCATAGTCGCGCTGCACAACGTCTGGCGCACGCCAGCCCACCACCTCGTGGCGGGTGTAGGCGGTTTCGCCCGCGCGCTTGTAGATGATCCAGGGGTGCACGGCGAACACGCCGCGCCAGCCCACCGTGGGGGCCGCATACACCTGAACGATCGCTTCCCCCGCGTGCCTTACAGGGTCAGGCGCCTGGCCAGAAGAATGCCTGGGCGCAGTGCGCCAGCTGCGCGGCTGGTCGTCGTGCACCACGGCGGAGTCGGCCAGACTGAGCCCAAAACCCAAGCCGAACAACCCCAGCCACAACACCGACAACCAACGCAGCGCACGTTTCACAAGCAAAGCCCCTTGCGCCACCAGCGGCGCACCTGGGTGCGACACGCTTCGGGCGCAACAGTTCCTGCGGTCAACTCAAAGCCCCAGGCTGGCCCCAGCCCCCAGAAGTGTCATCACGCCCAGCACGGCAAACACCGCCGCTGCCACGCCATGCACCAGTTTCATTGGAATTCTGCCGGCCAGCTTGTCACCCACGAACACGGCGGGCACGTCGGCAATCAGCATGCCAAGGGTGGTGCCAATCACCACCATCACCGGCGCAGCGTAGTGCACCGCCATGGCCACCGTGGCAATCTGGGTCTTGTCGCCCATTTCGGCCAGGAAGAAGGTAATGAGCGTTGCGCCAAACACCCCAAGCCGTTTGGCGATCTGCGTTTCCTCTTCCTCGATCTTGTCGGGGATCAGCGTCCACACCGCCATGCCAATGAAAGACAAGCCCAGCACCCAGCGCAGCACCTCGCCGCTCACGGTCGCGGTTATCCAGGCACCCAGCGCGCCAGCCAGCCCGTGGTTGACGATGGTGGCCAGCAAGATGCCAGCGATGATGGGTGCGGGTTTTTTGAAGCGTGCGGCCAGCAAGAAGGCCAGAAGCTGGGTTTTGTCGCCGATTTCGGCCAATGCGACCACGCCGGTCGACACGAACAGGGATTCCATAAAGGGTTCCTCGGCCGGACTTCTGGACGATTGACCACGACGCGTCTCCGGCCAGGATGGACGCGCAGTGGTCAAAGGTCTTGCCAAGCTGTGAACCGCTTGCGCCATGTCCTGCGGGACAAGTGTGTTGACGCAAGCCTCTTCGGGGTGAAGAGAGGCTACTCCCCAATGACGGGGCGGATCATATCAGGTTTTCCCTTGTGCCCCCGGGGGTAGCCAGGGCCCATCAGGCCAGCCCCTCGGCTTTCAAGGCCGCCTGCACACCAGGGCGTGCAGCCATACGCGCCTGGAATGCCACCAGGTTGGGCCACGGGCTCAGGTCGAGCTTGAAACCCACCGTCCAGCGCAGCACGGTGAACAGGTAGGCGTCGGCCACAGAAAGGACTGCGCCCATCAGGTAGTCCCTGCCTGCGAGCTGGGTGTTCACGTAGGCCAGGCGGCGCTCCAGGTTGGCCCGGCAAATGTCTTTCCACTCCTGCGGCGCGGCGGGGTTGAAGAAGGGGCTGCAGTTCTTGTGCAGTTCCGTGCCAATGTAGGTGAGCCACCCCTGCAGCACATAGCGCTCGTGCGTGCCGTTGGCGGGCGCCAGCTGTTTTTCAGGCGACTGATCGGCCAGGAACTGCAGAATGGCCGGGCCTTCGGTCAACAAGAAGCCATCGTCCAGCAGCAAGGCTGGCACGTAACCTTTGGGGTTGATGCCCCAGTAATCCTGCCCACTGGCGGTGCGCTTGGCCTGCAGGTCAACAGCCTCGGCTTCGTAGGGTTTGCCAATCTCTTCCAGAACGATGTGCGACGCGAGCGAACAGGCTCCCGGCTTGTAGTACAGCTTCATGAACGGTTCTTGCTATGACGGTTGAAACAGGTCTGCCCTGCCACGGCACTCATCAGGCCAGCGGCGGGCAAGGATCAGTGTAGGTCAGCAAGACCCGCGCTTGCATGCAGTGCCGCTATTCCCCTGCCCGCTCACTGCTGCCGTTGAGCTTGCACCGCGTTGCGGGCAATGTGTGCGGCAATGCGCGCCGCCACGCGTGCGGTCAGGCCATCGCGGTCCAGCCCTGGGTTGAGTTCGGCAATGTCGGCGGCCACCAGCTTGCCGGTGGACAGTACCGTGTCCATCAGCGCCAGCACGCGGGCCAGCGGCACACCCAGAGCTGCAGGGGCCGACACGCCAGGCGCCTGCCCGCCGGGCAGCACGTCCAGACACACGGTCAGGTACACGGCGTCGCACTGGGCCAAGTCCTGCGCCAGTGCCTGCCTTGCCTCTTCCACGCCGTCGTCCGTCTGCAAGGCATCGTCGAGCCAGTAGCGCACGCCCCAGGCGTCGGCCCGCTCGAACAGGGCCTGTGTGTTGGCAAAGCGGCTGATGCCCAGCACCCGGTAGTCGAACGGCCGTCCCTGGCTTACGCACCAATCGTGTATCTGGCGAAATGGCGTGCCCGAATTGGCCTGCGCGGCCTGGCGCAGGTCGAAGTGCGCGTCGAAGTTGACGATGAGCACGCGCTTGTCGTGAGGGCGGGCCTGGGCAATGCCCTGGAAGGTGCCCCAGGCCACCTCGTGCCCACCGCCCAGCACCAGCGGCAGACAGCCCTGCTTCATGGCCTGCGCCACACGGGTGCCCAGTGCGGCCTGCGCGGCTTCCAGTGCGCCGCCTTCGCAGCGCACGTCGCCCGCGTCCCACAGGGCGGGCTCGCCCAGCACCGGCAGGCTGGCCAGCGCACCACGCAAAGCGCGCGGCCCTTCTGCGGCGCCTGCACGCCCGGCATTGCGGCGCACGCCTTCGTCCACGGCAAAGCCCATCAGGGCCACGCCGCCTTGGCTTTGACCGTCAAAGGGCCGCACGTGCTGGTGCCAGCGCGTGCTGTCGCCGGTTTCCTCGCTGTCCACGCGGCCTTGCCAGATGAATGGAGTCGTCATTGGGTGATGTCCTGACCGGCCAGCACCGTGCCCTTGCACGGGTTGTGGCCAAACCAATAGGTGAGTTCGTTCGGGTGTTCCAGGTCCCACACGGCCAAGTCAGCGCGCTGGCCTGGTGCCAGGGTGCCGCGGTCTGCCAGACCCAGGGCACGGGCAGCGTTCACGGTGATGCCGCGCACCGCCTCCAGCGGCGTGAGCCGGAAGAAGGTGCACGCCATGTGTGCCGACAAGGGCAGCGACAGCCCGGGCGATGTGCCTGGGTTGTGGTCGGTGGAAACAGCCATGGGCACGCCCGCCTCGCGCAACGCGGCAATGGGCGGCAGCTTCGTTTCACGAAGCATGTAGAAGGCCCCGGGCAGCAGCACCGCCACGGTTCCTGCAGCGCGCATGGCGGCAATGCCTGCGTCGCTCAGGTACTCCAGGTGGTCGCAAGAGAGTGCCCCGAAGGCTGCGGCCAGTGCGGCCCCGCCCTGGTCAGACAGTTGTTCGGCGTGCAGCTTCACGGGCAGGCCCAGGGCCTGCGCGGTCTCGAACACGCAGCGCGTCTGCGCGGGGGTGAAGCCCACGTTCTCGCAGAAGGCGTCCACGGCGTCCACCAACCCGTCAGAGTGCAGCTGCCCCATCCAGGCGCACACGGCGTCCACGTAGGCGTCCTGCCGCCCCTCGAATTCCGGCGGCAGCGCGTGCGCGCCCAGGTAAGTGTTGCGCACGTCCACGGCACCCGCTTGCGCCAACCGGCGCGCCACGCGCAGGCAGCGTGCCTCCACCTCCAGCGACAGGCCGTAACCCGACTTCACCTCCAGCGTGGTCACGCCTTGCGCCGCCATCACCTGCACGCGCCTGGCCGCAAGGCGCAGCAGTTCTTCTTCACTGGCGGCCCGCGTCGCGGCCACAGTCGAACGTATGCCGCCGCCCGCGCGGGCAATCTGCTCGTAGGTGGCGCCGTTGAGCCGCATCTCGGCCTCGTCGGCACGGCGCCCGCCATAGACCAGGTGCGTGTGGCAGTCCACCAGCCCCGGGGTGACCAGGGCGCCGCTCAAGTCGCGCTCCTCGTCCACCAACAACCCTGCGGGCAAGGCGCTTTGCGCACCCACCCAGGTGATGTGTTCGCCTTGCATCAACAAGGCTCCTTGGTCGATCAGGCCCCAGCCCTCGCCCGTGAGGGTGGCCAGGCGGGCGTTGCGCCACAGGCGCTTCGTGCTCATGCGTGTGTGTCCTCGTGAAGAATCCACCAGCCTGCCGGGTTGGTGGTGTCGTCGGTATCGGCAACAAACTGCCATTCGCAGCCGCTGGCAGCGTCGTCCCACAACAGCGTGAGGGCAGGCACCGACACAGACTGCGGCCCGCACTGCCACCGCCCCGGCACGCGGGCAAACAGACCAGCGCGTGCCCCGTCGGCAGGGCGCCAAGGGTTGGCCGCAGGCAGCACAGACACGCTTCCGCCACGGCACATCACGTTCAGGTCGCGCACCGGGCCGTCCAGCAACTGCCCCTGCGGGGGGGCGGCGCCGTCAAAGGTGAGCGGCGTGTCCGTGGTGCGCTGCTCCACACGGCGCCCGGGCCAGGTCAGCGCCACCCCATGCCCTTCAAGCACGGCAAACACGCGGGTGACGCCGGGGAAGGCAGAAAACGGCCCGTCGCTGGCAATGTCGGCCACGCTCACGCGCAGCCGCCAGTCGGCAGGGTCGGGCCAGGTCAGCAGTTCACGCGTCAGCCCGCCGCCGTTGCGCCAGGGCACGGCAGGCACGTCGGCAACGCTGATGACCTTCACGCCAAACCTCTCACTGCGCCCACAGGGGCGCCAAGGCGTCTTCGTTGCCATCGCCCGCGTGGCCTTCCAGCACCAGGCGGCGCGCGGCTTCAATGTCAGGGGCGAACAGCCGGTCGCGGTCGTAGAACGGCACCTGCGCACGCAGCTTGTCCATCACCATGCCCAAACGCGCAGACGTGGCGAGCGGCCGGTGGAAGTCCACCCCCTGCGCAGCAGCCAGCCATTCAATGCCCAGGATGGTCGCCGTGTTGTCGGCCATCTCGGCCAGGCGCCGCCCGGCGTAGGTGGCCATGCTCACATGGTCCTCCTGGTTGGCGCTGGTGGGCAGGCTGTCCACGCTCGCCGGGTGGGCGTGCGACTTGTTCTCGGAAGCCAGGGCAGCAGCCGTCACGTGGGCGATCATGAAGCCGCTGTTCAGGCCCGGGTTGTCCACCAGGAAGGGCGGCAGGCCCGACAGGGAGCTGTCGATCAGCAGCGCGATGCGCCGCTCAGCCAGCGCACCGATCTCGGCAATGGCCAGCGCCAGCGTGTCGGCTGCGAAGGCCACCGGCTCGGCGTGGAAGTTGCCGCCCGAGATGACCTCGCCCGTGTCGATGAACACCAGCGGGTTGTCGGTCACGGCGTTGGCCTCGGTCAGCAGCGTGCGCGCGGCCTGCACGATCAGGTCGCGGCAGGCGCCCATCACCTGGGGCTGGCAGCGCAGGCTGTAGGGGTCCTGCACGCGCTCGTCGTTGGCCAGGTGCGAACGGCGGATGGCGCTGCCTTCCAGCAATGCGCGCGTGGCCGCGGCAGAGGCAATCTGCCCAGGCTGCCCGCGCACCGCGTGGATGCGCGGGTCGAACGGCGCGTCGCTGCCCTTGGCGGCATCCACGCTCAGCGCGCCGGTCACGGTGCCTGCTTCCAGCAGCCGCTCGGCCATGAACAGGCCGTGCAGCGCCAGCGCCGTGGACACCTGGGTGCCGTTGATCAGCGCCAGCCCTTCCTTGGCCGCCAGCGTCAGCGGGGCAATGCCCGCCTGCTTCAGCGCTGCGTCAGCACGCACCCATTCGCCGTTCACACGCACATCGCCCTCGCCCATCAGCGCCAGCGTCATGTGCGACAGCGGCGCCAGGTCGCCCGATGCCCCCACCGAACCCTTGACCGGGATGCACGGCACAATGCCCGCGTTCAGCACGGCCAGCAGTGTGTCCACCACCAGCGGGCGCACGCCCGAATAGCCGCGCGCCAGGCTGGCCGCTTTCATGGCCACCACCAGCCGCGCGGTGGCGTCGCTCATGGGTTCGCCCGTGCCCACCGCGTGCGACAGGATCAGGTTGCGTTGCAACTGCTCCAACTGCTCGTCGGGGATGCGCGTCTTGGCCAGCTTGCCAAAACCGGTGTTGATGCCGTAGGCCGCGTCACCCTGGGTGACGATACCGTGGATGGCCTGCGCCGACGCCTGCATGGCCGTGTAGGCAGAAGCGGGCAAACTGGCTTTCACGGGCCCGCGCCAGATGGCGCGCAGATCGGCCAGGGTCATCTGGCCAGGGTTGAGGTTGATGGTTTGTGTCATGGCCAACATCATCCGCGCAACATGGGCAGATGCAAGCCCTGCTTCTTCGCCGTCTCGATCGCCAGCTCGTAGCCTGCGTCAGCGTGGCGCATCACGCCCGAGCCGCAGTCGTTCACCAGCACGCGCGCCAGGCGCTCGGCAGCGGCGTCGGTACCGTCAGCCACGATCACCATGCCCGAGTGCTGCGAGTAGCCCATGCCCACGCCGCCACCGTGGTGCAGGCTGACCCAGCTGGCGCCACCCGCCGTGTTGAGCAGCGCGTTCAGCAGCGGCCAGTCGCTCACGGCGTCGGTGCCGTCCTTCATGCCTTCGGTCTCGCGGTTGGGGCTGGCCACCGAACCGGTGTCCAGGTGGTCGCGGCCAATCACGATGGGCGCCTTCAGCTCGCCCTTGCGCACCATCTCGTTGAACGCCAGGCCAGCCAGGTGCCGTTCGCCCAGGCCCAGCCAGCAGATGCGTGCGGGCAGCCCCTGGAAGCTGATGCGCTCGCGCGCCATGTCCAGCCAGCGGTGTGTGTGCTTGTTGTTGGGGAACAGCTCCTTGATCTTGGCGTCGGTCTTGTAGATGTCCTCCGGGTCGCCCGAGAGCGCCACCCAGCGGAACGGGCCCTTGCCCTCGCAGAACAACGGGCGGATGTACGCAGGCACAAAGCCGGGGAAATCGAACGCGTTCTTCACGCCCTGGTCAAACGCCACCTGGCGGATGTTGTTGCCGTAGTCCACCGTGGGAATGCCCATGGCCTGGAAGTCCAGCATGGCCTGCACGTGCACGGCGCAGCCGCGGGCGGCCTCTTCGGTCAGGCGCTTGTGCTGGGCTGGGTCTTTTTGCGCAGCCTTCCAGTCGGCCACAGACCACCCCACAGGCAGGTAGCCGTTGATCAGGTCGTGTGCCGAGGTCTGGTCGGTCACCAGGTCGGGCTTGATGCCACCGGCCTTGGCGCGCTTCACCAGTTCGGGCAGCACCTCTGCCGCGTTGCCCAGCAGGGCGATGGACACGGCCTCTTTCTTCGCGGTGTGCTCTTTGATGAGTTCAAGCGCGTGGTCAATGTCGCGCGCCTGCTTGTCCACATAGCGCGTGCGCAGGCGGAAGTCGATGCTGCTCTGCTGACACTCGATGTTCAACGAGCACGCCCCCGCCAGCGTGGCCGCCAGCGGCTGCGCACCACCCATGCCGCCCAGGCCGGCGGTCAGTATCCACTTGCCAGACAGGTCGTTGTTGTAGTGCTGGCGGCCCGCCTCCACAAAGGTCTCGAACGTGCCTTGCACAATGCCCTGGCTGCCGATGTAGATCCAGCTGCCCGCCGTCATCTGGCCGTACATGAACAGACCTTTGCGGTCCAGTTCGTTGAAGTGTTCCCAGTTGGCCCACTTGGGCACCAGGTTGGAGTTGGCCAGCAGAACACGCGGGGCGTTGCTGTGCGTCTTGAACACGCCCACCGGCTTGCCCGACTGGATCAGCAGCGACTCGTCATCGTTCAACTCGCGCAACGTTTCCAGGATCTTGTCGAAGCAGGCCCAGTCGCGCGCCGCGCGGCCAATGCCGCCGTACACCACCAGGTGCTGCGGGTTCTCGGCCACTTCGGGGTCCAGGTTGTTCTGGATCATGCGGTACGCCGCTTCGGCGATCCAGTTCTTGCAGTTCAGCTGGTTGCCACGGGGTGCGCGGATGACGCGGCTGGTGTCCAGGCGGGGGTCGGTTTGGGTGGTCATGTCAAATCTCCGGTAAGGGGCGGGGTCAGGCGATCCAGCCAAGGGAAAGAGCGAGGTGGCCAACAGCTGCGGCCAGCAACAGGCTGAGGACGGTTCGCACGAACCAGATGGCAACCATCTGGCGCAGCGACAGCGGAATGCGCGTGGCCAGCACGCACGGAATGGAACCCGAGAAGAACAGCACCGAGCTGACCGACACCACGGCGGCCACGTAGCGCACCACGGGGTCGGCGCCCTTCAGCTGAATG
This sequence comes from Burkholderiaceae bacterium, assembly GCA_041913045.1. Lineage (GTDB taxonomy): Bacteria > Pseudomonadota > Gammaproteobacteria > Burkholderiales > Burkholderiaceae_C > CAMLOF01. Next base: position 85,045 of record JAYSGB010000011.1, read on the forward strand.
GCGGGCAGGAACATCTCGGCCAGGCCAGACGCCAAGGCCTTGGCCGTCAGCATGGGCTCGGCCAAGCCAGCCATCCACACGAAGGGCACCAGCAGCAGGCCCAGCACGTCGAACACCGGTGTGTAACGAGCCAGCAGCAGGCCGATCAGGCCCACGGCCAGAATCGTGGGCACCACTGCGCTGGCCATGGCAATGCCGTCACGCAGGTTGTCGCGCAGCACACGCCACAGGGCGGGCGCACCTTGTGCCTGGGTCAGGCCTGCATCCCATGCGGCTTGCCAGCGGGTGCGGCCTGCGGGCAGGCTGTCGCTCACGCCGCCGCTGTTGTCCATGCGCGAAATGGGGGGCAGCCACGCAGTGATGGCCGTGACCGCAAAGGCAATCACAAACGTGGACCAGAAGTAGAAGTTCCACACCGGCATCAGGTTCAGCGTCTTGGCCACGATGACCATGAACGCCGCCGACACCGTGGAGAAGCCCGTGGCGATGATCGCGGCCTCGCGGGCGGTGTACTTGCCCTCCAGGTACACGCGGTTGGTAATGAGCAGGCCCACCGAATAGCTGCCCACGAAAGACGCCACCGCGTCAATGGCCGAGTGCCCCGGTGTGCGCCAGACTGGTCGCATCACAGGCTGCATCAGCACGCCCACCAGCTCCAGCAGGCCAAAACCCACCAGAAACGCCAGCGCCACCGCACCCAGCGGCACGATCAGCCCCACCGTCAACGCCAGCTTGTCAAACAGGAAGGGCAGCATGTCCTTCTCGAAGAGCGGCGCTGGCCCCACCTTCAACAGGTACATCAACGCCAGCACCAGGCCCAGCACCTTGAGCAAGCTGAACACAGCGGTGGTGGTGTTGCGGTTCCAGGTGCGCTGCACAAAAGGTGCGGCCGCGCCCCAGGCCATCAGCGCCAGCACGAAAGCAATCGCCAGCGGCCGCTGCGTTGTGGCCAGCCAGCTGGCCGCATGGTCGAACAGGATGGTGGACTTGCCGCCCATTTCGATGGGCAAAAAGAACATCACCAGACCGATCGCGCTGTAGGCGATCAGCCGCAGAAGGGCGGCGGACCGGCCCGACGGGCTGGCGGTGACGACGCTGGTGTTCATAAACATCTCCTAGGGTGGACTTGGATAGACAAATACTCTCATCGACTTAAAAGTCGTATATACAACTTTATGGAACATAATGCCTTCTGTCAATACAACAGCGCACCTGAAAGGATCGGGGAAAACCCTATGTCCGACAAGCTGCCCGCCTACGAGCAAATCAAGCGCCACGTGCTGGCGCGCATCCACGACGGCACCTGGAAGGAAGGCGACGCCATTCCCAGCGAAGAGGCACTGGCCCGCGAGTTCGGCGTGTCACGCATGACCGTCAACCGCGCCATCCGCGAACTCAGCGACGAGCAGATCGTGGAGCGCGTGCAAGGCTCGGGCACCTTCGTGGCGCAGCAGAAGTACCAGGCCACGCTGGTGGAGATACGCAACATCGCCGACGAGATCGCCGCGCGTGGCCACCAGCACCGCAGCGAGTTGCAGCTGCTGGAGCGCACCCGCGCCAACGAAGCTATGGCCCGCCGCTTCGGCATCAAGCCTGGCGACGCACTCTTTCACTCGGTCGTGGTGCACTTCGAGAACGGCCTGCCCATCCAGGTGGAAGACCGCCACGTGAACCCCCGCGTCGCGCCGGATTACCTGACCCAGGACTTCAACAGCCAGACGCCCAACGCCTACCTCATGCGCGTGGCGCCGCTGCAAGGCGTGAGCTTCGAGATCGAGGCCAGCGCCCCGCCCCGGCACGTGGGTGAACTGCTGCACATGCCCCCGGGCGAGCCCTGCCTGGTGCTGCACCGGCAAACGCATTCACAAGGGCAGGTCGCCTCGGTCGCCGTCATGTGGCACCCGGCGTCGCGCTACCGGTTTGCGGGCAGTTTCTGATCGTCTAAGGCACCACCGAATGCACCCGCTTGAGGCAACGCAGTGCAAAGGTGGAGCGGCTGTGGCGAATACCCGGCAGCTTGTAGAGCTTCTGGCGCAAAAAGCGTTCATAGCCCTCGGTGCCTGAAACCGCCACCTTCACCAGGTAGTCGTATTCCCCGGTGATGAGGTAAGCCTCCATCACCTCGGGCAGTTCCGCCAGCGCCTCACCAAAGCGCCGGAAGATGTCGTCGTCGTGCCGGTCCAGCGTCACCTCGATGATCACCACATCGGGCAAGCCCAGCGCATGCTGGTCCAGGATGGCTGCGTAACCGCTGATGAAGCCCGCCTCTTCCAGCGCCTTCACCCGGTTCCAGCACGGCGTGGGCGACAAGTGCACCGTATCCGCCAGCTTCTGGTTGCTGACCCGGCCATCCTGAGCCAGCACCCGCAGGATCTTGCGATCTGTTTCGTCCAGTTGTCCGTCTTTCATCTGCTGCCACCTTCCAGCACCACAACAGAAGAAAGATTATCTGAAATACCAATCAATTCAAGGTAAATTCTTCTTTCAATACTGAAAAACATCAGCAAAAAGAGAAGCACTTTCGGCCAACAAACCCATAACATTTCCCCATGCTCACAAGGCATGCAGTGGCCCGACGCCCTGCCCTCCCTTACCGGGGAGGGCAGGGATGCCCCAACCTCATCGCCCCGTCAACGCCTGGGCGTGGTGCGCAAAGTGGTCACCCAGGAATGTGGCAATGAAGTAGTAGCTGTGGTCATAACCCGGTTGCAGCCGCAGGTTCAGGGGGTAACCCACGGCATCGCAGGCTTGCTGCAACAGGTCGGGGCGCAGCTGGGTGTGCAGGAATTCGTCAGCCTCACCCTGGTCCACCAGCAAAGACAGCCGCTCCTGCGCGGTTTTCAGCAGCTCCACGGCGTCCCACGCCCGCCAGTCAGCCGGGTCTCCGCCCAGGTAGGCGCCCAGCGCCTTTTGCCCCCACGGCACCTGCGACGGCGCAACGATCGGCGAAAACGCCGACACGCTCATGTAACGGCCCGGGTGGCGCAACGCCGTCACCAACGCACCGTGCCCACCCATGGAATGCCCCGCAATTGCACGCCTGCCGCTCGCGGCAAAGTGCTGCTCCACCAGTGCAGGCAACTCCTCGTCCACATAGTCCTGCATGCGGTAGTGTGGGCGCCAGGGCTCCTGCGTGGCGTTCACGTAAAACCCCGCGCCCTGGCCCAGGTCATAGGCAGGGTCGTCAGCCACGCCCGGGCCGCGCGGGCTGGTGTCCGGCGCCACCACAACCATTCCGTGCCTGGCTGCGTGCATCTGCGCACCCGCCTTGGTAATAAAGTTCTGCTCCGTGCATGTCAGGCCAGACAGCCAATACAACACCGGGCAAGACTCACCTCGCAAGGCAGCGGGCGGCAAGTACACGGCAAACCGCATCTCGCAGCCCAAGGTCGTTGAGGCGTGCTTCCACACCTCCTGGCTGCCGCCAAAACTGGCACGCTGTTCAACGCGCTCCATGCGTTGCTCCTTCACACTCAGGCATCAGTAATGGATCACGGTGCGAATCGACTTGCCTTCGTGCATCAGGTCGAAAGCGTCGTTGATGCGCTCCAGCGGATGCGTGTGCGTAACGAACGGGGCGAGCTGGATGTCGCCGCGCATGGCGTCCTCCACCATACCCGGCAACTGGCTGCGGCCCTTCACTCCGCCAAAAGCCGTGCCCATCCACTTGCGGCCCGTCACCAGCTGGAACGGCCGGGTGGAAATTTCCTGGCCAGCGCCCGCCACGCCAATGATGATGGACTGGCCCCAGCCACGGTGCGCGCATTCCAGCGCGGCCCGCATCACATTCACGTTGCCAATGCACTCAAAGCTGTGGTCAACGCCCCAGCCAGTCATCTCCACAATCACCTGCTGAATGGGCTTGTCGTGGTCCTTCGGGTTGACGAAATCCGTCGCGCCAAACGTGCGCGCCAAATCAAACTTTGATGGGTTGGTGTCGATGGCGATGATGCGCCCCGCCTGCGCCAACTTCGCGCCCTGGATCACCGCCAGCCCAATACCCCCCAGCCCGAACACGGCCACCGTGTCACCAGGTTGCACCTTGGCTGTGTTTTTCACCGCGCCCAAGCCCGTGGTCACACCACAGCCCAGCAAACAAACCTGCTCGTGGTTCGCCTCGGGATTGATCTTGGCCAGCGACACCTCTGCCACCACGGTGTACTCGCTGAAGGTGGAGCAACCCATGTAGTGGTACACCGGTTGGCCCTGGTAGGAAAACCGGGTCGTGCCGTCCGGCATCACGCCCTTGCCCTGAGTCGCGCGCACCGCCACGCACAGGTTGGTCTTGCCCGACTTGCAGAACAGGCACTCACCGCACTCGGCGGTGTACAGCGGAATCACGTGATCGCCCGGTTTCACCGAGGTCACACCCTCGCCCACCTCAACCACCACACCCGCGCCCTCGTGGCCCAGCACCGCCGGAAAAATACCCTCCGGGTCGTCCCCCGACAAGGTGAACGCATCGGTATGGCACACCCCGGTGTGGGTGATCTTGACCAGCACCTCACCCTTGCGTGGCGGCTCAACATCAATTTCAACGATCTGCAGGGGCTGACCGGGGCCAAAGGCAACAGCGGCGCGGGACTTCATGGGGGGACTCCTGATGCGATGGGATGCCAGACCAGCAGGCAAGCCTGTACCGATCTGGCAAAAGCGCGATTCTATGTTTCCACCCTCTAAACCCCTTCTGGGCGATAGGTCACCGCTATTCAATAGATAACATCAATCAAAATAAAAAAACAATAGACGGAACTAAACTTTCAACACCGTCAACAAAAGGAAACACGCCATGGCTACACCTGTACATCAAGCACCCCAGCCCCGCTGGACGGAATACCTGGCCGCGCTGGCGCAAGCTCACTGAACGGCCTGCAAAGAGCCATCGATTGACAGTGCAACTCAAGGAGAGAACCATGTCCAACGAAGCCAAATGCCCCTTCCACCACGGCGCCAGCAGCGGCACCACCAACCGCGACTGGTGGCCCAACCAGCTCAAGCTCAATGTTCTGCACCAGCACTCGCCCAAGGCCGACCCCATGGACGAGGACTTTGACTACGCCAAGGAATTCCAAAGCCTGGATCTGGCAGCCGTCAAGCAGGACCTGCACGCCCTGATGACCGATTCGCAGGACTGGTGGCCCGCCGACTTCGGCCACTACGGCCCGCTTTTCATCCGCATGGCCTGGCACAGCGCGGGCACCTACCGCACGGGCGACGGCCGTGGCGGCGCAGGCAACGGCAGCCAGCGCTTCGCCCCCCTCAACAGCTGGCCCGATAACGCCAACCTCGACAAGGCACGTCGCCTCCTGTGGCCCGTCAAGCAGAAGTACGGCCGCAAAATCTCCTGGGCCGACCTCATGATCCTCGCGGGCAACGTCGCGCTCGAATCCATGGGCTTCAAGACCTTCGGCTTCGGCGGCGGCCGGGTCGACATCTGGGAACCCGAACAAGACATCTACTGGGGCCAGGAAACCAAGTGGCTCGACGACAAGCGCTACAGCGGCGAACGCGATCTGGAAAACCCCTTGGCCGCCGTGCAGATGGGCCTGATCTACGTCAACCCCGAAGGCCCCAACGGCAACCCTGACCCACTGGCTGCGGCGCGCGACATCCGCGAAACCTTTGCCCGCATGGCCATGGACGACGAAGAAACCGTGGCACTCATCGCCGGTGGTCACACCTTCGGCAAGACCCACGGCGCGGGTGATGCCAAGCACGTCGGCCCTGAACCCGAGGCCGCCAGCATCGAGGAACAGGGTCTGGGCTGGACCAGCAGCTTCCGCTCCGGCAAAGGGGCAGACACCATCACCAGCGGCCTCGAAGTCACCTGGACCACCACCCCCACCCGGTGGAGCAACAACTTCTTCGAGAACCTGTTCGGCTACGAATGGGAACTGAGCAAGAGCCCCGCCGGTGCCCACCAGTGGGTGGCCAAGGGCGCCAACCCCACCATCCCCGACGCGCACGACGCCGCCAAGAAGCACGTGCCCACCATGCTCACCACCGACCTGTCGCTGCGCTTCGACCCGGCCTACGAGAAAATCTCGCGCCGCTTCCTGGCAGACCCGCAGGCCTTCGCCGACGCCTTTGCCCGCGCCTGGTTCAAGCTCACCCACCGCGACATGGGCCCGCGCGCCCGCTACCTCGGCCCCGAAGTGCCCGCCGAAGACCTGATCTGGCAAGACCCCGTTCCTGCCGTCGATCACCCACTGGTCAACGACCAGGACGTTGCAGCCCTCAAGGCACAGGTACTCGCCTCTGGCCTGACCGTGCCCGAGCTGGTCGGCACCGCCTGGGCGTCCGCGTCCACCTTCCGGGGTTCCGACAAGCGCGGCGGCGCCAACGGTGCGCGCATCCGCCTGGCACCGCAGAAGGACTGGGCCGCCAACCAGCCTGCCCAGTTGGCCAAGGTGCTGCAGACGCTTGAAAACATCCAGCAGACCTTCAACGCTGCCCAAACGGGCGGCAAGAAGATCTCTCTGGCAGACCTCATCGTTCTGGCGGGTGCAGCTGGTGTGGAACAGGCCGCCCGCAACGCCGGGCAGAACGTGACCGTGCCCTTCACCCCGGGCCGCACCGACGCCTCCCAAGCGCAGACCGACGTCGAATCCTTCGCCGTTCTGGAACCCCAGGCCGATGGCTTCCGCAACTTCGTCAAAGGGCGCTTCAGCGTCTCTGCCGAGGAAATGCTGGTGGACAAGGCCCAATTGCTGACCCTGAGCGCCCCAGAGATGACGGCACTTGTCGGCGGCATGCGCGTCCTGGGTGCCAACACCGGCCAGACCCGCCACGGCGTCTTCACGCAGCGCCCCGGTGCATTGACGAACGACTTCTTCATCAACCTGCTCGACATGGGCACGGCGTGGACGCCCACCTCCAAGGACGCAGACGTGTTCGAGGGGCGCGACCGGCAAACCGGCCAGGTCAAGTGGACCGGCACCCGCGTGGACCTGGTCTTCGGCTCCAACTCCCAGTTGCGCGCCCTGGCCGAGGTGTATGCCTGCGCCGACGCCCAGCAGAAGTTCGTCCGTGACTTCGTTGCCGCCTGGACCAAGGTGATGAACCTGGACCGTTTCGACCTCGCATAACTGCGCCAGCACCAGCGCCCCTGGCAGAAATGACAGGGGCGCTGCGCTTTATGGTGCCATCCCCGGTGTACCATCAGCGTCAATCGCCGACCGGAAATTCAAGCCCCATGAGCTTACGCACCGCTATCGTGTCCGGCCAGTTGCTCCTGGCAGCAGGGCTGGCCATGGCGCAGGACATGTCACTCCCCCTGCCCCCTTTGCCCCAGATCGCGGCAGAGGTCGTGCAGGAAGACCGCTACCCTCAACGCGTGACCGAATTCGCCAATGGTGTGCGCGGTTACGCCTCCCTCGCATACCGGCAGCCTGTAGGCTTTCGGCCGTTGACGCTCGACCTCTACCTGCCCGCCGTCTCCACCTCAAAAGGCAGCACTGGCTTTCCCCTGCTGATCTTCATCCACAGCGGCGGCTGGCTGGGCGGCGACACCCGCCGCAACGGCGTCTTCACCGACTTCCCTGCCACCCTGGCGGCCATGGCGTCGCGCGGCTACGCGGTGGCGTCCGTGCAGTACCGCCTCAGCGGCGAAGCCAAATTCCCGGCGCAGGCGCAAGACATCAAGGCCGCCATCCGCTGGCTGCGCCTCAACGCCTCCAACTTCGACATCGACCCAGCCCGCATTGCCACCTGGGGCGCGTCGGCGGGTGGGCACCTGGCGGCACTTACCGCCGTGAGCTGCAAGGTGCCTGAACTTTCCCCCACGGAAACCCCTTCCATGCAAGGCATGGCGCCAGACACCAAGCGTGACAGCATCGCGTCGGCCAAGGTGTCGGATTGCGTGCAGGCAGGTGTCGCCTGGAACGGCGTGTTCGACATGAACACCATAGCCGCCCAGGCCCGCAAGGCCAACGCCATGTCACGCGACGTGCCTCAGGCACCCGAGTGGCAACTTTTGGGTTGCGGTGGCCGCTCCAGCTGCGGCATCCGTCAGTTGCGCCACGCCAGCCCGGTGAGCCATGTGGACGCCAACGACCCTCCCATGCTCCTGATCGCAGGCGACCAGGACAAGACCGTGCCCTACCAGCAGACCCTGGACATGGCGGAAAGACTCAAGGGCGCGGGCGTGCGTTACGAGCTGCTGGTGCTGCCCGGCGTGGGCCACAGCTTCATCGGCAGCACCCCGGCACTGACGCGGGACGCCAACCAGAAGGCACTTGACGCCACCGTGCACTTCCTGGACCGCACCATCGGCCCTGCAGCCAAACGCTGATCCGTTCGCCTCCGGGAACTTGTGTTTAGCACTCTAGTCAATAGAGTGCTAACATACAAGCAGGCCCCAAAAAGGCTGTTGAAAGGAGAGAGGACGTCATGAACACTGCTGTCACTGCTGCCCCCTACGCACTGACCCCTGCCGCCAAAGGCTGGGGCAGTTCTGCGCTGGTGTTGCCGCCGCTGGGCAACCTTGACGCCTACATCTCGGCCGTCAACCGCCTTCCCATGCTCACCGCAGAGGAAGAGCGCAGCTACGCCGAGCGTCTGCAGAAAGACAACGACCTGGAAGCCGCAGGCAAGCTGGTGATGTCGCACCTGCGCCTGGTGGTGTCCGTCTCGCGCCAGTACCTGGGCTATGGTCTGCCGCACGCCGACCTCATCCAGGAAGGCAACGTTGGGCTGATGAAAGCCGTCAAGCGTTTCGACCCCGAACAGGGCGTGCGCCTAGTGAGCTATGCCCTGCACTGGATCAAGGCCGAGATCCACGAATACATCCTGAAGAACTGGCGCATGGTCAAGGTGGCCACCACCAAGGCCCAGCGCAAGCTGTTCTTCAACCTGCGCAGCATGAAGCAGGCCTTCAAGGCCGACGCCGTGGACGCCGACACCCACCGCGAACGCCTGAGCGAGCAGGAGATCGACGTGGTGGCCCGCGAACTGAACGTCAAGCGCGAAGAAGTGCTGGAAATGGAAACTCGCCTGTCGGGCGGCGACGTGGTGCTAGACCCCACACCCGGCGACGATGGCGAGGAAAGCTACGGCCCCATCGCCTACCTGGCTGACGCCCGCCACGAGCCCACCGCCGTGCTGGAAGCCACCGAACGCGACGTTCTGGCCACCGAAGGCATTGCCCGCGCCATGGAACAACTCGACGACCGCTCCCGCCGCATCGTGGCCGAGCGCTGGCTCAAGGTCAACGACGACGGCTCCGGCGGCATGACGCTGCATGAACTGGCCGCGCAATACGGCGTGAGCGCCGAGCGTATCCGCCAGATCGAGGTGGCCGCCATGAAGAAAATGCGCAAGGCGTTGGAAGCTTACGCCTGAGCGGCCAAGCCACCGTTCCTTCAAAACCACCCAGAGACAAAAAGGCCCGGACATTCCGGGCCTTTTTGCTGCGTGCAACGGGCACTGCCCCTTGCTTCAGGCTTCGCGGCGCAGCGCCGGGAACAGAATCACGTCACGGATGCTGGGGCTGTCCGTCAGCAGCATGATCAGGCGGTCGATGCCGATGCCGCAGCCACCTGCCGGGGGCATGCCGTATTCCAGCGCGCGCACGTAGTCGGCGTCGTAGAACATGGCCTCGTCGTCGCCAGCGTCCTTGCTGGCCACCTGGGCGTGGAAGCGCGCCGCCTGGTCCTCGGCGTCGTTCAGCTCGCTGAAGCCGTTGCCCACCTCGCGGCCCGTGATGTAAAGCTCGAAACGCTCGGTGATCGTCGGGTCGCTGTCGTTGGCGCGCGCCAGCGGCGAAATCTCCGTCGGGTGGTTGCAGATGAAAGTCGGGTTCCAGAGCTTGTCTTCGACCGTCTCTTCAAAGTACATCACCTGCAGGCCCGCCAGGCTGCGGCTGTCCATGCGCTCCTTCACCGGGTCCATGCCCAGCTTCTTGAGCTGCTGCACCAGCCAGTCGCGGTTGTCCACGTTGTCACCGGCATCGGTGTGCTTCAGGATGGCTTCGCGGATGGTCAGGCGCTCGAACGGCGCTTCCAGGTCCACGTCGCGGCCCTGGTAGGTGAGCTTGGCCGTGCCGCAGACGCGCTGCGCCACATGGCGGATCAGCTCTTCGGTGAAGACCATCAGGTCCAGGTAGTTCCAGTAACCCGCGTAGAACTCCATCATGGTGAACTCGGGGTTGTGGCGTACGCTGATGCCTTCGTTGCGGAAGTTGCGGTTGATCTCGAACACGCGCTCGAAACCGCCCACCAGCAGCCGCTTGAGGAACAGCTCCGGCGCGATGCGCAGGTACATGTCCTGCTCCAGCGCGTTGTGGTGGGTCACGAAGGGCCGTGCATTGGCACCACCGGGAATGGGGTGCAGCATGGGGGTTTCCACTTCGAGGAAGTCGTTGCCCACCATGAATTCGCGGATGCTGGTCACCGCCAGACTGCGCGCCATGAAGCGCTTGCGTGCCTGCTCGTCGGTCATCAGGTCCACGTAGCGCTGGCGGTACTTGATTTCCTGGTCGTGGATGCCGTGGAACTTGTCCGGCAGCGGGCGCAGGCTCTTGGTCACCAGGCGGATCTTGTCGGCGTGGATGGTCAGTTCGCCCGTCTTGGTCTTGAAGAGCACACCTTCGGCAGCGACGATGTCACCCAGGTCCCAGTGCTTGAAGGCGGCATGCACCGCCTCACCCACGCTGTCGTTGTTCAGGTAGATCTGGATGCGGCCGCCGCTGGGGCCGAAGGACGAATCCTGCAGCGTGGCAAAGCTGGCCTTGCCCATCACGCGCTTGAGCATCATGCGGCCCGCGACGCTGGCACGCACCTTCAGCGGCTCCAGCATCTCCTTGCTCATGCCGTCGTATTCGGCGAACAACGCTTCCGCCTTGTTCTGCGGCTTCACGTCGTTCGGGAAGGCTGGGCCTTGACCCGCGCGCTGCGCGTCCCGCAGTGCCTTGAGCTTCTCGCGGCGCTCAGCGATGATGTGGTTCTCGTCGGTCTGCGCGTCGGCGTGCGAACTGGTGTGCTGTTCTTGCGTCATGGGGCAACAAAAAAAGAGGGCTGCGGGCAGGCCGCAAAACCCTCTATTCTAGTTTCGTGCCAGCAGTGCGGCACACATGCCGCGTTGCTGGCCGTTCAAACACCTTTTCAGGCTTCGGCGGCTTCGCCCAGGTAGGCGGCGCGCACCTTCGGGTCGTCCAGCATGGAGCTGGCTTCGCCCGTCATGGTGATTTCGCCGGAATCCATCACGTAACCACGGTCGGCGATCTGCAGCGCGCGGCGTGCGTTCTGCTCCACCAGCACCACGGTCACGCCCTGCGCGTACACGTCCTTCACCACCTCGAAGATCTTGTCCACCATGATCGGAGACAGGCCCATGGAGGGTTCGTCCAGCAGCAGCACCTTGGGCTGACTCATCAGCGCGCGGGCCATGGCCAGCATCTGCTGCTCACCGCCCGACATGGTGCCCGCCAGCTGGTCCTTGCGCTCTTTCAAGCGGGGGAAGATACCGAACATGCGCTCAATGTCAGCCTCGATACCGGCCTTGTCGGTGCGAATGTAGGCGCCCATCAGGAGGTTTTCGGTGATGGTCATGCGGGTGAACACCCCACGGCCTTCCGGCACCATGGCCAGGCCTTCCTTGACCAGATCCCAGGAGCCCTTGCCCTTGATGCTCTTGCCCAGGTACTCGATGTTGCCGGCCTCGTAGCCCAGCATGCCCGTGATGGCCTTCATGGTGGTGGTCTTGCCAGCGCCGTTGGAGCCGATCAGCGTCACCAGTTCGCCTTCGCGAACCTCCATGTCGATGCCCTTGACGGCCTTGATGCCGCCATACGACACCTTCAGGCCCGATACTTTCAATAGAGTTTGTGCCATTTCAGTGTCCTCCGGTGCCCAGGTAGGCCGCAATCACTTTTTCGTTCCGCTGCACTTCTGCAGGAGATCCCTCGGCCAGTTGCTTGCCGTAGTCCAACACGGTCACACGGTCGCACAGGCCCATCACCAGCTTCACGTCGTGTTCGATCAGCAGGATGGTGCGGTTGTCGTTGCGGATGCGGTCGATCAGTTCACGCAGCTGCACCTTTTCGGTGGCGTTCATGCCAGCGGCGGGTTCGTCAAGCGCAATCAGTTGCGGGTCGGTTGCCAAGGCACGGGCAATCTCCAGGCGGCGCTGGTCGCCGTAGCTCAGCGTGCGCGACTTGTAGTCGGCGTACTTGCCTATGCCCACGTACTCCAGCAGCTCCATGGCGCGGTCGGCAATGGCCTTTTCTTCCGACTTGAAGCCGGGCGTGCGCAGAACGGCACCCAGCAGCCCCGATTTGGTGCGCACGTGGCGCCCCACCATCACGTTTTCCAGCACGGTCATCTCGGCAAACAGTCGGATGTTCTGGAACGTACGGGCGATACCGGCCCTGGCCACCTCGTGCACCGCCGTGGGGGTGTAAGGCTTGCCTGCCAGCTCGAAAGAGCCCGTGTCGGGCGTGTACAGGCCCGTCAACACGTTGAAGAAGGTCGTCTTGCCCGCGCCGTTGGGACCGATCAGGCCATACACCTGGCCGCGCTTGATCTCGATGCCAACGTCGCTCAGGGCCTGCAGGCCGCCGAAGCGTTTGGAGACGTTGGCCACTTTCAGAATGGTTTCGCTCATGTGTGACTCCGCCTCACTTGCTCAGGGATTTGCCATGCTCCGGCGACGGCCACAGGCCACGCGGACGAAGCAGCATGATGACGATCATGGCCAGTGCGATCAGCAGCTGACGCAGGATCTCGGGGCCGAGGCGGCCGTCGGTCATGGCGGTCAGCGGGTGCGCCACGTGACGCAGCACCTCCGGCAGGCCAGCCAGCACCAGGGCGCCGAGCACCACACCGGGGATGTGACCCAGGCCGCCCAGCACCACCATGGCGATGATCATGATCGATTCCATCAGGATGAACGATTCGGGATACACGCCACGCATGAAGGAGGCGAACAGTACGCCCGAAACACCACCGAAGCTCGCGCTCATGCCGAAGGCGGCCAGCTTGAGGTTGCGGGTGTTCAAGCCCATGGCCTTGGCAGCGATCTCGTCTTCACGGATAGCCATCCAGGCACGGCCGATGCGGGAATCCTGCAGACGGTAGCTGATGACGATGGCACCAACCACGAAGAACAGGATCAGGTAGTAGTACAGCGTCACCGACTCGAAGGTGTAGCCACCCACGGTCAGGCGCTGGCTCATGTCATGGCCAAACACCTTGACGGCGTCCACGTTGCTGATGCCCTTGGGGCCGTTGGTCAGGTTGATCGGACGGTCCAGGTTGAGCATGAAGATGCGCACGATCTCGCCGAAACCCAGCGTCACGATGGCCAGGTAGTCACCACGCAGCTTGAGCACCGGGAAGCCCAGCGTCAAGCCCGTGACTGCCGCAAGCACACCGGCCATCACCATGACGATCCAGAAGTTCATGTGCAACCCGTTGGGGAAATTCACACGGATGAACTCGAAGGTCTCGGTCAGGTGCGGTGACGCGAGCAGGCTGTACATGTACGAGCCCACGGCAAAGAAGGCGATGAAGCCCAGGTCGAGCAGACCGGCATGGCCCACCACGATGTTCAGGCCCAGGGCCAGCAGAACGTAGAGCAGCGCCACGTCCACGATACGGACCCAGGAATTGCTGCCGGTTGCCTGCAGCAGCAGGGGCAGAACGGCCAGCGCGATGGCCGCGATCGCAAACGCGATCAGTTTGGCGGATTTGGAATTCGTCATGTTGTCGTCTCCTTGGCGCTCAGGCACGGTCGGCCACACGCTCACCCAGCAGACCGGACGGACGCAGGGTCAGCACAAGCGCCAGCACAATGAAGGCGAAGATGTCGGCGTACTGGCTGCCCAGGAAGCCGCCAGTCAAGGGGCCCAGGTAGCCTGCGCCCAGGGACTCGATCAGCCCCAGAGCCACGCCACCCAGCACGGCACCAGCCAGGTTGCCGATACCGCCCATGACCGCTGCCACGAAGGCCTTGAGGCCAGGCATGAAGCCCATGGCGTGCTGCACGGTGCCGTAGTTCGATGCCCACATGATGCCCGCGATGGCGGCCAGCATGGCGCCGATGATGAAGGTGGCGGAGATCACCACGTCAGGCTTGATGCCCATGAGGCCCGCGACGCGAGGGTTCTCGGCCGTGGCGCGCATGGCGCGGCCCAGGTTGGTCTTGTTGACGATATACATCAGCAACGACAGCACGATCACAGTGGTGGCCAGGATGGTCAACTGCGTGACGGAGATCACGGCGCCACCCAGGTGGATGGGGTCCTGCGACAACAGCGTGGGGTAGGACTTGGGGTTCGGCTTCCAGATGATCATGGCCAGCGTCTGCAGCAGGATGCTCATACCAATGGCTGTGATCAGCGGAGCCAGGCGCGGCGAATTGCGCAGGGGCCGGTAAGCCAGCTTTTCAATGCTGTAGTTCAGCACCGCGCACACCACCATGGCGATCAGTGCCGAAATGATGAGCAACAACCAACCCGGTACGCCGGGCATGGCTTCGCGCGCCTGCATGATGATGGTCCAACTGGTCAAGGCACCGACCATCAACACGTCGCCGTGGGCGAAGTTGATGAGGCCGATGATGCCGTACACCATGGTGTAGCCAAGGGCCACCAAGGCATACATGCTGCCCAGCACCAGACCGTTGATGATCTGCTGTAGCAAGATGTCCATTCAGAAGTTCTCCGTTGTGTGGGACTTGTCCACCTGTGCGTTGTTACGCATAGGTCTACAAAAAACCCGCCTCTTGAGCCTAATCGTGCAGGCTGGTGGCGGGTCGGTGCGCGGATTTTAGCCATGCTCCGTAACGACGGACTGAGTATTTGCCCCAGCCCCGTCCGGGTTAACCCTGCAATTTCCGGGCCGAGACTCACTCCATCAGCAAGACGGTAACTTCATTAGTGCAACTTATCATTGCGCTCACGAAACAGCCTCGACTTATTGCAGGTGTTACCCGCCCCTACAAAAACAGCAAGGGTTTTCCCCGTACTCAATTAGTCCTATAGAGGACTATATTTCCTATCATGAAGTCATCATTACAACTGGTGCAGACATCCGAACCCGGAGTGAGCCGCTACGCGTCGCTGGCTCAGGCGCTTCGCTCTCGCGTGATTGCAGGCGAGTGGCCGCCGGGTACCGCTCTGCCAGCCGAAAACCAACTGGCCAAGGAGCATGGCGTGGCCCTGGGCACCATGCGCCGCGCGATGGAGTTGCTGGTTGAACAGGGCTTCATCGAGCGCATCCACGGCCGTGGCACCTTTGTGCGCCAAGGCCTGCCGGGTGCCACGATGCTGCGCTTCTTCCGCTTCGATGGCGGCACGGGCGAAGTGCCTGCGTCGCGGATCGTTGATCGCCAGACGGTGAGCGCTCCTGCTGCCGTGGCGCGCGGCTTGGGCATTGGCGTTGGGGAGCCGGTGTTGCGGCTGCACCGGTTGAGGCTGATGGGTGGACACCCCCGCCTGCTGGAAGAACTCTGGCTGCCCGGCGAGTTGTTTGCACCGCTTGCCGACGATGACATCACCACCTGGGGCGATCTGCTTTACCCGATGTTCGCCCGCAGGCTGAATATTCATGTGCACCGTGCCCGCGACGAGATTGCATTCGCGGTTCTCGATGCCAGCCAGGCCATGCTGCTGGGCCTTCCCCCCGGGCACCCTTGCGCCGTGGTGGAACGTGCCGCCTACGACCTCACTGGCCGCTGCGTTGAATGGCGCGTCACGCGCGGCGACGCCCACGCATTTCATTACACCGTCCACATCACCTGAGGGTCCGAACCATGCTCCCGGCCAAAATGCCTTCTTTGAATGACGCACGCCTGTCGCGCCGTGCCCTGCTCGCCACCACCGCCGCCAGCCTTGCCACCCCTTGGGTGGGCGCACAAGCCCAGGGCAAGCTTGCCAGCGGCAAGCCGATCTCGCTGATCGTGTCCTACCCTCCCGGCGGAGGCGCCGACCTCATGGCCCGCACGATCGCACCCAAACTGGAAGCCGCGTTGGGCCAGACGGTGATCGTCGAGAACAAGGCCGGAGCCAGCGGCCAGCTGGCGGCTGGGTTCGTGGCGCGTGCCAAACCCGATGGCACCACGCTTCTGCTGGACGCATCCTCGTTTGCGGTCAATCCTTCCCTCTTCCCCAAACTGCCCTATGACACGGCCACAGCATTCACACCGCTGGCTGTGGTTGCCACCTTCCCCAACGTGCTGGTGTGCACGCCCAGCTTTGAAGCCAAGAGCGTGAAAGACGTGATCCGCCTGGCGAAAACCATGCCGTTGAACTACGCGTCTTCAGGCAATGGTTCGGCCCAGCATCTGGCAGGCGCACTCTTCGAGCAACGTGCGGGCGTGAACCTCACCCACGTGGCCTACCGGGGCGGCGGCCCGGCCATGAACGACGTGATGGGGGGCCAGGTGCCGCTGTTCTTTGCGAACGTTGCATCATCGCTCGGCCACATACAGGCAGGCAAGTTGCGTCCACTGGCCGTGACCAGCATGCTGCGGGCGCGCTCATTGCCTGACGTGCCCACGATGGCCGAGGCTGGCGTGGCGGGTTACGAGGTGCTGGAGTGGAACCCCATCCTGGGACCTGCCGGTATGGCTGCCGACGTGAAGGCCACACTGGTGGCCGCCATCCGCAAGGCGCTGGACGACGCTGAGGTGCTTGGCCGCATCCGCCAGCTGGGCGGCGACGTGTTCGCCGACGCCAGCCAGCAGACCGCGGGCAAATTCATCGCGGCCCAGCAGGCGCAATGGGCCAAGGTAATCAAGGAACGCGGCATCACCACCGGATGAGCCCACACCCGAACTCCATTCCCGGCGGCTGGGATTGCCATGTGCACGTGTTCGACACTGCGCACCCGGCGCAGACGGGTCACTACCAGCCGGTGTTGCGCGACTTGGCCGAGATAGAGCAGGTTGCAGAGCCGCAAGGCGTTGGCCATCTGGTCTTGGTACAGCCCAGCGTCTATGGCACCGACAACCGTTTGATGCTGCAGGCGCTGGCCCGCAAACCGGGGCGCCACCGTGGCGTGGTGGTGCTGGACACCAACGTGCTCGACACCGAACTTGATGAGATGCACGACCTGGGGGTGCGCGGTGTGCGCTTCAACCTGGTGTCCCCCGTGGGCAACGGGCCCGAAGCCTTTCGCGCACTGGCGCCTCGGCTGAAGGCGCGCGGCTGGCACGTGCAGTGGTATGCCCGGGCCGAACAGCTTGCCACCATTGCCGACCTGCATGAAGGCAGCGGCCTGACACCGGTACTCGACCACCTGGCGGGGCTGCACCCGGGCATGGGCGCCACAAGCCCGGCGTGGGCCGCGCTGCAACGCCTGGCCGGTATGGGTGCGTGGGTCAAGCTCTCGGGCTGGTACCGCCTGCAAGACACGGCACCTTACAACGCCCTGCACCAGCAGATCCTTCGGGTCGCGGCTTGCCTGGGCGAGCGCCTGGTGTGGGGGTCCGACTGGCCGCACACCGCGTTTGACCATGACGCCCTGCCCCCCTACGAAAGCGTGTGGCATCCGGTGGTGCAGGCTCTGGGCGAAACCCGGGCGGCAACCGTTCGCGCAGCAGGCGCCTTGCTTTACGCCTGAACTCAAGAGAGACTCGGGCATGCGCATACTCCTGGCGGAAGACGAAACCGAACTGGGCACCTGGCTGGTCAAGGCACTCGGCCAGAACGACTTCCAGGTCGATTGGGTGAACGACGGCCGCATGGTGCGCCGCAGCCTCAAGGCCACCAAGTACGACGCGCTCATCCTCGACCTGGGTCTGCCCGGCCTGGGTGGGCACGATGTGCTGTCTGACCTGCGCGACGCCGACGAGCGCCTGCCCGTGCTCATACTCACCGCGCGGGATTCGCTGATGGAACGCGTCAGCTGCCTGCACGGCGGTGCCGATGACTTTCTGGCCAAACCATTTGACGTGGCGGAGCTTGAGGCCCGGTTGATCGCGTTGATCCGCAGATCGCGCGGGCAGGAGCACCCGCGCTTTGCCTGCGGGCCGCTGAGCTACGACAGCGCCTCCAAACAGTTCCGTCTGCAGCATGACGTGCTCAGCCTCACGCCACGCGAGCACGCCGTGTTGCGCGCACTGATACAGCACCCTGGCGAACCGCTCTCCAAACGCGAACTGCTGGAACGCGTGTTCTCTGACGAACAGGATGTGAACCCCGAGGCCATCGAGGTGCTGATCCACCGCCTTCGCAAACGGCTAGAAGCCTCGCCAGTGCGCATCGCCACGCTGCGCGGCCTGGGCTACCTGCTCGAAAGCACGCCGTGACGCTGACGAGTTGGACGCGAACGAGCATCCGGCGCTTTTTGCTGGTCCTGCTGCTGCCAGGCCTGGGCGCCGTGTTCGCGGGGGAGCTTTGGCTTGCCTGGCGCACGGCCAGCGAGGCGGCTGATGCGGCCTACGACCGCTCCTTGCTGGGCGCAGTGAAGTCCATCGACTCCAGCATCTCCACCGCCAGCGGTGGGCTGGGCGTCGAGTTGCCATACCGCATGCTGGAGTTCTTCGAGTTGACCGCCCAAGGCCAGGTTTTCTACCGCGTCGCCACCGAAGATGGGCTGGTCGAAATTGGCAGCGCAGACCTGCCGCCCCCGCCTCAGCCACTGATGACGGGCCAGCCCCAATTCCACGAAGGTGAATACGTGGGCCAGGCGGTACGCGTGGGAAGCTACGCAAGGGAACTGAACCCGCCGCTGGCCGGACAGAGCGAACCGCAGCGCGTGGTGATCCAGGTGGCCGAGACCCTGGAGGCACGCAATGACTTCCGCCGATCGCTGGTACTGCAGTCGCTGGCGCGCGATGTGCTGCTGATGCTGGCAGCCACCGGACTGCTGGCGTTGGCCATTGCCTGGGCCATGCGGCCCTTGGACCAGATTCGCCAAGAGGTGGATGCACGCGATCCGCAAGATCTGACGCCGATGGACGACACTGGCGCGCCCGCCGAAGTTCGGCCACTCGTGCAAGCCATCAACCATCACATCGAACGCAACCGGGAACAGACAGAAGCACGCAGGCGCTTCATCGACGATGCGTCACACCAACTGCGCACGCCGCTGGCCACACTGGCGACGCAGGTGGCCTATGCCCAGCGCGAGAACGACCCCGCGCAACTACGCGAGGTGCTGGACAACATCCGGCAGCAATTGGACGAAACCATACGCCAGACCAACCAGATGCTCTCGCTGGCCCGCGCCGACAGCGCGCCCGCGCAGCGTCAGCCCTTTGACGCCGTGGCACTGGCCGAGGCACTGATACGACAGTGGTGGGCACTCGCACGCGACCAGGGCGTGGACCTGGGACTGGACGCCCCCGACAGCCCAATAACCCTTCAAGGCGAACCCGACTTGCTGCGCGAAGCCTTGTCCAACCTGCTGCACAACGCCATCCGCCACGGCGGCGCGGGTTGCCAGGTCACGTTGGTGGTGCGGAGCGAACCCGGCGGTAAGGTGCAACTCACGGTAGTGGACAACGGCCCGGGCCTGCCGCCAGGCGAATTGGCCCGTGCGGGCGAGCGCTTTTTCCGAGGCAGCGGCGTCTCCCAGCCGGGCTCTGGCCTGGGCTTGGCCATCGTAAGCACAGTGGCCCAGCGCCATGGCGGGCAGATGAGAGTGAACGGCGGCCCCGCGGGCCGGGGATTGGCCGTCACGCTGAACTTGCCCGTCTCTCCAAGCGCCGAATCCAATCAGGGTTAACCCTCGTTTTTTTGCCGATTTTCTGAAAGCGCGCTGAAAGTGCCCGTTGTCTACAGTGCCCTCATCGCACCTCGTCCGGTGCGAGCGTTCCGCCCCATCAAGGAGACACTTTCATGAGCATCGCATCCAAGTTCGCCGCCCTTGCCGTATCGGCTGTTGCCCTGGCCGCCAGCGCCAACCCGCTTGAAAAGACCGAGTGCATCGCCCCAGCAAAGCCAGGTGGCGGCTTCGACCTGACCTGCAAGCTGGTGCAAAGCGCGCTGCAAGATGGCAAGTTCATCACCGACCCCATGCGCGTGACCTACATGCCTGGCGGCATCGGCGCAGTGGCCTACAACACCGTGATCGCGCAGAAGCCCGATGCGGCCAACGCCATCGTCGCGTTCTCGGGCGGCTCGCTGCTTAACCTGGCCCAGGGCAAGTTCGGCCGCTACACCGAGAACGACGTGCGTTGGCTGGCGGCCATCGGTACAGACTACGGTGCCGTGGTGGTGGCAGAGAACTCCCCCTTCAAAACGCTCAAGGACGTGATGGCCGCCATGAAGGCCGACCCCACCAAGGTGGTGCTCGGCGCTGGCGGCACTGTTGGCAGCCAGGACTGGATGAAAGCCGCGTTGACCGCGCGCGCCGGCGGCGTGAACCCCAAGACCATGCGCTACGTCGCTTTCGAAGGCGGCGGCGAGGCGCTGACCGCGCTCCAGGGCGGCCACATCCACGTCTTCACCGGGGACGCGGCCGAGGCCATGCAGCAGATCAAGGCTGGCGCCAAGGTCCGCATTCTGGCGGTGATGAACGACAAGCGCCTGCCTGGCGATATGGCCAACATCCCCACAGCCACCGAGCAGGGGTATGACGTGGATTGGCCCATCGTTCGCGGCTTCTACGTGGGCCCCAAGGTCAGCGACGCCGACTACAAGGTGTGGGTCGATACCTTCACCAAGCTGATGGCCACACCCGCCTACGACAAGCTGCGCAACGAGCGTGGCCTGTTCCCCATGGCCCTGACCGGCGCCCCGTTGGACGCCTACGTCAAGAAGCAGGTGGCGGGCTACCGCAAGCTGGCTGAAGAGTTTGGCCTGAACGTCGTCCCGGCCAAGTGATGCCCGCGGGGCCCCGCGCGGGCCCCGCTCCCCACCGGAGTTCCCCATGAGTGACCGCGTCCTCGGCGCGGTGTGTGTTGTCGCGTCCGCCGCCATGGCCTGGGCCGCGCAAGACTACGCCGCAGCCATCTCCTACGAACCCGTCGGCCCGCGCGCGTTTCCGCTGCTGCTGGCCGCCGGCCTGGGCCTGTCGGGCCTGTGGCTGGTGCTGCGGCCCAGCGCTGGCACGGAGGCTTTCCGTGGTGTGCCCTGGGGCCCGACCGCCCTGTGCGCGGCCGCTGTGCTGGTCTACGCCCTGCTGTTCCAGTGGCTGGGCTTTCCGCTGGCCACCGCACTGATGGCCGTGCCCGTGGGCATGGCCTTTGGGGGCAGCTGGAAACAGTCGCTCACCGGCGGTGCTGCGCTGGGGCTGGTGCTCTACCTGTTGTTCGACAAGCTGCTGGACGTGGTGCTGCCCGCCGGCCCGCTGGCCACCCTGCTCGGAGGAAGCTGACATGGAAATCCTGCAACACCTGGTGGCGGGCTTCGGCGTCGCGCTCAGCCCCACCAACCTGCTAATCGCCGCGGTCGGTTGCTTCATCGGCACCATCGTCGGCCTGCTGCCCGGCCTGGGTCCCATCAACGGCGTGGCCATCCTTATGCCGCTGGCCTTTGCCATGAAGCTGCCGCCCGAGACATCGCTCATCCTGCTGGCGGCGGTGTACATCGGCTGCGAATACGGGGGCCGCATCTCGTCCATCCTGCTCAACGTGCCGGGCGACGCGGGCGCCATCATGACCGCGCTCGACGGCTACCCCATGGCGCGCCAGGGCCTGGGCGGCGTGGCGCTGTCCATCTCGGCCTGGAGTTCCTTCGTGGGCTCGTTCATCGCCACCCTCGGCATCGTGCTGTTCGCGCCGCTGCTGGCCAGTTGGGCGCTGTCCTTCGGGCCTGCCGAATACTTTGCGCTCATGTGCTTTGCCTTCGCCTGCATTGCCGGGTTGATGGGTGACGCACCGGTCAAGGCTGGCCTGGCCGCCATCATCGGTCTGTCCATGTCCTGCGTGGGGCTGGATTCGAACTCCGGTGTCTACCGCTTCACCGGTGGCGACATCCACCTTTCCGACGGCATCCAGTTCGTGGTTGTGGTGATCGGGGTGTTTTCCATCAGCGAACTGCTGCTGATGCTGCAGGAGCACCACAGCAGCACCGGCCTGGTGACGCAGACCGGGCGCATGCTGTTCAACCTCAAGGAGCTGGCCCACACCTGGTGGAGCACCGTGCGCTCCAGCGTGGTGGGCTTTGTGGTCGGCGTGCTGCCGGGGGCCGGCGCCACGATCGCCAGCGCCATGACCTACTCGATGGAAAAGCGCCTGACCGACAAGGACGGCACCTTCGGCAAGGGCGACATCCGCGGCGTGGCCGCCCCCGAAGCCGCCAACAACTCGGCCGCCACCGGCTCCTTCGTGCCCATGCTCACACTCGGCGTGCCTGGTTCGGGCACCACGGCGGTGATGGTCGGCGCGCTCTCGCTCTACAACATCACGCCTGGCCCGGCGCTGTTCACCCAGCAGCCCGACCTGGTCTGGGGCCTGATCGCCTCGCTGTTCCTGGCCAACGTCATCCTGCTGGTGCTCAACATCCCGCTGGTGGGCGTGTTCACCAAGGTGCTGAGCGTGCCCAACTGGCTGCTGGTGCCCGGCATCGTGGCCGTCAGCAGCGTGGGCGTGTACGCGGTGCACGCCACCACGTTCGACCTGGTGCTGATGACCGCGCTGGGCTTTGCCGCCTACCTGCTGCGCAAGCAGGGCATCCCGATGGCACCACTGATCCTGGGCTTTGTGCTCGGCGACATGATGGAACAGAACCTTCGCCGTGCGCTTTCCATCAGCAATGGAGACGCAGCCATTCTGGTCGGCAGCCCCATTTCCATCGGGTTGTGGACGGCTGCTGCACTCATGCTGGCCGTACCCGCGCTGATGCGGTTGAGGTCCCGGCGCAAGGTATCACTGGAAGCTGCGCAGCCCATCCACCCGTAACAAGCCAGCACGGTTCTGCTCAGGCGTCTTTCCCGCCTTCCTTGTCCAGCCGCCTGAGCAGCGCCAACTTCTCACCGATCTTGATCTCCAGCCCCCGGGACACGGGCTGGTACCAATTTGGCGGCTCCATGTCCGGCGGAAGGTAGTTTTCGCCCGCGGCAAAGGCATCGGGCTCGTCATGGGCGTAGCGGTAGCCCTTGCCGTAATCCAACTCCTTCATCAGCTTGGTGGGCGCGTTGCGCAGGTGCATGGGCACGGGGCGGGTGCCGTCCTTCTTGACAAAAGCCTTGGCCTGGTTGAATGCCTTGTACACAGCGTTGCTCTTGGGCGCCACGGCCAGATAGACCACGCATTCGGCCAAGGCCAGTTCACCTTCCGGGCTGCCCAGGCGTTCGTACACCTCGGCGGCGTCCAGCGCCAGCCGCAGCGCGCGCGGGTCGGCCAGGCCAATGTCTTCCGCCGCCATGCGGATGAAGCGGCGCGCCATGTAGCGCGGGTCGGCCCCGCCATCGAGCATGCGCACGAACCAGTAGAGCGACGCATCGGGGTCGGAGCCGCGCACGCTCTTGTGCAAGGCGCTGATGGTGTCGTAGAACTGTTCACCACCCTTGTCGTAGCGGCGCATGCGCTCGCCCAGCACCTTGAGCAGCCAAACGTCGGTGATCTGCTCGATCCCCTGGGCCTGAGCCGTCACGGCCAGGGTCTCCAGCGTGTTCAGCAAACGACGGGCATCACCATCGGCATAGGCCAGCAGGCGCTGCCGGGCAGCATCTTCCAACTCCGGCACCACACCCAGGGCTTGCGCACGCTGAATCAACTGGTCCAGGTCTGCCTCCGAAAGGGGTTGCAGCACGTACACCGCCGCGCGCGACAACAGCGCGGAATTCACCTCGAACGACGGGTTTTCGGTCGTGGCGCCCACAAAGGTGAAGAGGCCGCTTTCCACATGCGGCAAAAAGGCATCCTGCTGGCTCTTGTTGAAACGGTGCACCTCGTCCACGAACACGATGGTGGGCTGCGCGTGCAGGCCGGTGCGGGCGTGCTCGGCCTTCTCCACGGCATCGCGTATGTCCTTGACCCCGCCCAGCACCGCGCTGATGGCAATGAACTGCGCATCGAAAGCCTGCGCCATCAGGCGGGCGATCGTCGTCTTGCCCACGCCGGGTGGCCCCCAGAGAATGCAACTGTGCGGCCGGCCGGACTCGAACGCCATGCGCAAGGGCATGCCCTCGCCCAGCAGGTGTTGCTGGCCGATGACCTCGGACAGGTTGCGCGGGCGCAGGCGCTCGGCCAGGGGAATGTGGGGGCTGTGGGCGTTCACGTCGAAGCAGGTTTGGGAAAAGTGCAAAACCAATTGTCACTCAGCACTGCCTGCACGTACTCGCCCCCGAGCGCTTCGCGCACAATGCGTGTCGAATCTTCAACCACGAACACGAGCCATGATCCTCGAACACGCCGACATCCGCATCGACCCCGCGCGCGCAGCCGATTTTGAAGCCGCCATTGAGTTGGGCGCCTCCACCGTCATCTCCCAGGCCAAGGGCTTTCGCGGCTACAAGGTCAACCGCAGCCAGGAAACCCCGGGCCGCTACGTGCTGATGATCTACTGGGACACACTGGAAGACCACACCGTGGGTTTCCGCCAATCGGAGGCCTTCACCCGCTGGCGCGGAATCGTGGGCCCCTACTTCCTGCAGCCGCCCGTGGTGGAGCACTTCGAGCTGGTCTGCAAGTCCGCCTGAGGCGCTTTACTGCTTCAGGACTTCCGCCCCTGCGGGCGGTGTGAAGCGGAAGTGACCGGGCTTGAACGCGCTCTGCGTGTCGATGGCGCCAAACGTCATGAGCGAGCGCTGGCCGAAGCTGTCCAAGATGTCCAGCGCGGCGAGCTGACCGCCCTTGAAGCCGATACGCACCTGCTGCAACTGGCCGTCGCGCTGGCGCGGCACCGCTTGCACCCAGTTGGTGCCATCCTGACCCGCCACGCTGCTCAACTCGAATACCTTGCCCAGCGCCTTCAAGTCGGCTGCGGCGGCCAGCAAGGTGGCGGGCGTGTTGCCCAGCACGTCCTGCTGCTTGCGTGAGCTGGCCTGGTTCAGGTCGGCGTCGTACAGCCACAAGGTCTGGCCATCGGCCACGATGGTCTGCTCAAAAGGCTTGGTGTATTCAAAACGGAAGCGGTCCGGGCGCTGGAACTCGAAGGTGCCGCTGCTGGTCTTGCTGCGCGGCTGGGCCTGCCCGTCCTTCTTCGGCGGCGTCACCACCTGGGTGAACGTGGTGCGGCCCTGCTGGGTCTGCTTCAAGAAGGTTTCCAGGTCGCTCAGGCCGTCGGCCCGCGCGGGGCAGGACAAGGCCACCACGGCAGCGGCCGCCAGGGCCGGAAATGTTGTGAGTTTGCGCATGGGTGTTCAGAGCAATGGCTGGCGGCCGGGGTTCCGCCCGGCAACGGTCAAGGTGTAAGGCCCTGTAAATGGCAGGGCCGTGCGTCAGTCGCCACGCGGCGCCACCAGAATGTCGCGCTGCCCGCTGGACGTGAGCGCGCTGACGAGGCCCGCGTTCTCCATGTCCTCCAGCAGCCGCGCCGCGCGGTTGTAGCCGATCTTGAGCTTGCGCTGCACGTAGCTGATGCTGGCCTTGCGGTCTTGCAGCACGATGGCCACAGCCTGGTCGTACAGCGGGTCCTTCTCGCCGTCGCCGCCGCCTTCGCCGAACAGGTCGGCGCCGCCACCCTCGCCATCACCAGCACCGCCTTCCAGCACGCCGTCAATGTAGTCGGGCTCGCCGCCTTGCGCCTTCAGGTAGGCCACCACACGGTGCACCTCGTCGTCGCTCACGAAAGCGCCATGCACACGGGTGGGAAAGCCCGTGCCGCTGGGCATGTAGAGCATGTCGCCCATGCCCAGCAGGGCCTCAGCGCCCATCTGGTCGAGGATGGTACGGCTGTCGATCTTGCTGGACACCTGGAAGCTGATGCGCGTGGGGATGTTGGCCTTGATGAGGCCAGTGATCACGTCCACACTGGGGCGCTGGGTGGCCAGGATGAGGTGAATACCCGCCGCCCGGGCCTTCTGCGCCAAGCGAGCAATGAGTTCCTCAATCTTCTTGCCCACCACCATCATCAGGTCGGCCAGTTCGTCGATCACCACGACGATGTAGGGCAGACGCTCCAGCGGCTCGGGCTGCTCGGGTGTGAGACTGAAGGGGTTGGGCACGGACTCGCCACGCGCCTTGGCTTCGTCGATCTTGGCGTTGAACCCCGCCAGGTTCCGCACGCCCACCTTGCTCATCAGGCGGTAGCGTTTTTCCATCTCGCCCACGCACCAGTTGAGGCCGTGCGCCGCCTGCTTCATGTCGGTCACCACCGGGGCCAGCAGGTGCGGAATGCCCTCATAGACGCTGAGTTCCAGCATCTTGGGGTCGATCAGCAGCAGGCGCACGTCCTTGGCGTCAGCCTTGTAGAGCAGGCTCAGGATCATGGCGTTGATGCCCACCGACTTGCCCGAGCCGGTGGTGCCCGCCACCAGGCAGTGCGGCATCTTGGCCAGGTCGGCCACCACGGGCACGCCCGCAATGTCCTTGCCCAGACCCATGGTCAGCAGGCTCTTGGCGTCGTTGTACACCTGCGAACCCAGAATCTCGCTCAGGCGGATGGTCTGGCGCTTGGCGTTGGGCAGCTCCAGCGCCATCAGGTTCTTGCCAGGAATGGTCTCGATCACGCGGATGGACACCAGCGACAGGGATCGCGCCAGGTCCTTGGCCAGGTTGACGATCTGCGAGCCCTTGACGCCTGTGGCTGGTTCGATCTCGTAACGGGTGATGACCGGGCCGGGCTGGGCCGCCACCACCACCACCTCCACGCCAAAGTCCCGCAGCTTCTTCTCGATCAGGCGGCTGGTCATCTCCAGCGTCTCGGGCGCCACGCTGGCCTGCTGCTTGCCAGGTGCGTCGAGGAGATCCACCTGCGGCAGCTTCGAGTCCGGCATTTCGGCGAACAAGGGCTTCTGGCGCTCCTTGACCACGCGAGTGCTTTGCGGCACTTCGGCCAGGGTGGGCTCGATGATCTGCACCGGCTTGGGCGGCACCTTGACGGGCTTGGCCACCTGCTCGGGTTCTGGCGCAGCGTCGTCCTCCCACGGGGCAGGCTCCACACGCTCCATCAACTCGTCAGCCTCGTCGCGCTCGCGTTCGCGCGCCGCCTGCTGGCCAATGCGCACGTCTTCGTCTGCCTCGCGGCGCTCACGGCGGGACTCAAACCAGCGGTCCAGGCGTTCGCCCAGGCCCTCGGCCGTCTGCCCCCAGGAGAAACGGAACACACGCGCCGTGGTGAACACCAGCAAGCTCAAGGCCAGCAAGGCAGAACCGGTGGCCCCGAGCCAACGCATGGCTTGCCCACCAATCAGCTCACCCAGCACACCGCCAGCATTGCCCGGGAGAATGGCATCCCAGCTGTGCAGGCGCGTCCATTCCAGCGTGGTGCTGGCCACCAGCAGGCCCAGCAGCGCCAGGCCGTACAACACACGTTGCACGGAAGGCTGCCGCCACCATTTGCCGCCCGATACATCTTCACCTGGTTGGCCGCGCAGCCAACGCGCCAACGCGGCCAGCCAGGTGCGCGAGGCGGCCAGCACGCACCACCAGACGGAGAACCCCAGCAAGTAGTAACTGACATCGGCCACCCAGGCCCCCAGCTTGCCGCCCCAGTTGTGCACCTGGCCGGCCGTTCCTGAGGTTGACCAGGCAGGGTCTGCTGGGGAATGGCTGAGCAGCGCCACGAGCCAGAACAGCAGAATGGCCGCACCAAAAACCAGGCCGATTTCCTGGGCGAAACGCGACAGGCCACTGGGTTGCGGGCTTGCCGTGTCGGCGTTGAGTGTGTTGAGCGAATACGTCATAAATGCAAGGCGCAAGCTTAACCCAGCAAGAAGGCGGCCCAACAGCCTGTGCGGCAAAGCAAGCCCATGGCGGCGCCAAGGGCGCGGCCGCACTTTCTACAATAGCGGCTGCCCAGAAACGCACAGATTGCCTTTATGAAACACGCCAAAGTCCTGATCCTCGGCTCCGGCCCGGCTGGCTACACCGCCGCCGTCTATGCCGCACGCGCCAACCTCAACCCCGTGCTCGTGACCGGCATCGCCCAGGGCGGCCAGCTCATGACCACCACCGAGGTGGACAACTGGCCCGCAGACGTACACGGTGTGCAAGGCCCCGAGCTGATGCAGCGCTTCCTGGAGCACGCCGAGCGCTTCAAGACCGAGATCGTCTTCGATCACATCAACACCGTTGACCTGTCCAAACGGCCTTTCGTGCTGACGGGCGACGCGGGCCAGTACAGCTGCGACAGCCTCATCATTGCCACCGGCGCGTCCGCCCGCTACCTGGGGCTGCCGTCTGAAGAGGCCTTCATGGGCAAGGGCGTGAGCGCCTGTGCCACCTGCGACGGCTTCTTCTACCGTGGCCAGGAAGTCTGCGTGGTGGGCGGCGGCAACACCGCCGTGGAAGAGGCTCTGTACCTCTCCAACATCGCCAGCAAGGTGACCCTGGTCCATCGCCGCGACACCTTCCGTGCCGAAGCCATCCTGGTGGACAAGCTGATGGAGAAGGTCCGCGAAGGCAAGATCGAACTCAAAGTGTTCAACGTGCTGGACGAGGTGCTGGGTGACGCCACGGGCGTGACGGGCATCCGCATCAAGAACGTGCAGACCGGCGCCACCGAGGACATCAAGCTGCAGGGCTGCTTCATCGCCATTGGCCACAGTCCCAACACCGAAATCTTCAAGGGCCAGCTGGAGATGAAGGACGGCTACCTGATCACCCAGGGCGGGCAAAACGGTTTTGCCACGCAGACCACCGTGCCGGGCGTGTTCGCCGCGGGCGACGTGCAGGACCACATCTACCGCCAGGCCATCACCAGCGCAGGCACGGGCTGCATGGCCGCACTGGATGCACAACGCTTCCTGGAGCAGCACGCTGGCTGAGGCATTCAGGGCTGGCTTGCCAAGCCCTTGATAACAAAGCTATAATGCGCGTTTTGCTTATTGCAGAAAATTCAACCGCCCGCGAGCCGGAGCCGTCCACACCGTTTGAGAAAACCGTGGGGCAGGCGGCACAACACAGGACACGGGCGAGGTGCGGCGCAAGCCGTTAATTTTTCACTGGAGTGTCCATCATGGCACGCGTTTGCGAAGTCACGGGTAAGAAGCCCATGGTTGGGAACAACGTTTCCCACGCCAACAACAAAACCAAGCGCCGGTTCCTGCCGAACCTGCAATCCCGCCGTTTCTGGGTCGAGAGCGAAAACCGCTGGGTGCGTCTGCGCGTCTCTGGCGCTGCTCTGCGCCTGATCGACAAGAACGGTATCGAAGCTGTGCTCGCCGACCTGCGCGCACGTGGCCAAGCCTGATTTAAAGGAGCTGCACCATGGCAACCAAAGGCGGACGCGAAAAAATCAAGCTGGAATCCACTGCCGGCACCGGTCACTTCTACACGACCACCAAAAACAAGAAGACCACGCCCGAGAAAATGGCGATCATGAAGTTTGATCCCAAGGCTCGCAAGCACGTGGAATACAAGGAAGTCAAGCTGAAGTAATTCAGTCCTTCCCACAAGAAACCGCCGCTCACCCCGGCGGTTTTTTTATGCCTGCTCGGTAAGGCTCACCCCCGAATTCGTCATTTTTGTAATTTACAACTGAATTTTTATTCGTTCTCGTTCTGAGAACTGACCGGCATCATGCGTGGCATCTGACCACACACCGAAAGGAAAACCATGAACCGCCGCCAGATTCTCCTGTCTTCCGCCGTTGCACTGCTTGGCCTCACCCAGTCGGCCTGGGCGCAGAACAGCGTGACATTGCTGAACGTGTCGTACGACCCGACACGCGAGCTGTACGTTGAGTACAACACCGCCTTTGCCAAACACTGGAAGGCCAAGACGGGGCAGGATGTGACCGTCAAGCAGTCCCATGGGGGCTCGGGCAAGCAGGCCCGCTCCATCATCGACGGGCTGGACGCCGACGTGGCGACCCTGGCCCTGGCGGGCGACACCGACGCCCTGCACGCCAACGGCAACTGGATCCCGAAGGACTGGCAGAAGCGCCTGCCGCAGAACAGCTCGCCCTACACCTCCACCATCGTGCTGGTCACGCGCGCGGGCAACCCCAAGAACATCAAGGACTGGGACGACCTGGTGCGCCCGGACGTGAAGGTGATCACGCCCAACCCCAAGACCTCGGGTGGTGCCCGCTGGAACTACCTGGCCGCCTGGGAATTCGCCAAGCGCAAGTACGGTGGAGACGCCAAGGCCAAGGACTTCGTGGCCAAGCTCTATTCCAACGTGCCGGTGCTGGACACCGGGGCGCGGGGCTCGACCATCACCTTCTCGCAACGCAACCAGGGCGACGTGTTGATCGCCTGGGAGAACGAGGCCTATCTGTTGGAAAAGGAGTTCGGCAACAAGGTTGATTTCGTCTACCCGTCACTGTCCATCCTGGCCGAGCCCGCCGTGACGGTGGTTGACAAGAACGTGGACAAAAAGGGCACGCGCGCCGTGGCCGAGGAATACCTGAAGTTCCTCTACAGCGAGGAAGCGCAGGACATCATCGGCAAGAACTTCTACCGCCCGCGCTCGGAGAAAGCCCAGGCCAAATACGCCAAGCAGCTGCCGAAGATCAACCTCTTCACCATCGACCAGGCCTTTGGCGGCTGGGATGCGGCAACCAAGGTCCACTTTGCGGACGGCGGCACGTTTGACCAGATCTACACCAGCAAGCACTGAAGCATGAATTTTCAGCAACTGCGCTCCGTGCGCGAGGCCGTGCGCTGCGGCTTCAATTTGACCGAAGTTGCCCTGGCCCTTCACACATCCCAACCTGGCGTGAGCCGCCAGGTGCGGGAGTTGGAAGAGGAACTGGGCGTGGAACTTTTCGTGCGTTCCGGCAAGCGTCTGCTGGGCCTGACCACGGCGGGCAAGACGCTGCTGCCCATCGTGGAGCGAGTGCTGCAGGAAAGCGAGAACCTACGCCGCGCCGGGCAAGACCTGCAGGGGCGCGAGGAAGGTCGGCTGTCGATTGCCGCCACGCACTCGCAGGCCAGATACGCCCTGCCCCATGTGGTGAAGGACTTCCGCAAGCGTTACCCGAAGGTGACCCTGCACCTGCATCAGGGCTCCCCAAAGCAGGTGGCCGGGATGCTGCTGTCTGGCGAGGCAGACATTGGCGTGGCCACCGAGGCTCTGGCCGAATACGACCAGTTGGTGACGCTGCCCTGCTACCGCTGGTCGCACAGCATTGTGGTGCCGAAGGGGCACCCACTGCTGGAACTGGGCCGCGAGGTTACGCTGCACGACCTGGTGCGTTTTCCCATCATCACTTACGAGGTGGGTTACACCGGGCGCTCCCACATCGACAATGCCTTCGCCACAGCAGGCCTGCACCCTGAAGTGGTGCTGACGGCCATGGACGCGGACGTTATCAAGACTTACGTGGAGCTGGAGATGGGCGTGGGCATCGTCGCTTCGATTGCCCTGGACGAGGTGCGCGACCAGCACCTGGGCATGCTGGACGCTGGCCACCTGTTCCCCATCAACCTGACACGCCTGGGCATTGCCAAAAACCATTGGCTGCCCGGGTTTGCCTATGGTTTCATTGAAACCTTTGTGCCGACACTGACGCACGACGTGGTGCAGCAGGCCCTGCTGCAATCTTGATCGACCGAGTCAGACACGCACACCTCTTTATGCAATATTCAAATAAGAAAACAAAAACAAAGTAGTTTGAGGATTGAAGAGGGTCTTTCAGAATCCAGGGCATACACCCATACCCTCTTCGTTTGCACCATGAAAAACACCCTCCGCACCGCCCTGGCCACACTGGCGTTGGCCGCCGCTTCTGCCGCCTCCGCCCAGACCACGCTGCTCAACGTGTCTTACGACGTGGCCCGTGAGTTCTACAAGGACGTCAACACCGCCTTTATTGCCCAGTACAAGAAGACCACAGGCAAGGACATCAAGGTTGACCAGTCACACGCTGGCTCCAGCGCGCAGGCGCGCGCCGTGGCCGACGGCCTGGACGCCGACGTGGTGACCTTCAACACAACGACCGACGTGGACTTCCTCGCCGACAAGGGCGTGGTGGCCAAGGACTGGCGCCAGAAGTTCCCCAACGGCGCGGCACCCACCACCTCCACCATGCTGTTCCTGGTGCGCAACGGCAACCCCAAGAACATCAAGGACTGGGACGA
>JAYSGB010000012.1:0-92720 GCA_041913045.1 Burkholderiaceae bacterium
CGATCGCCATGGAAGAAGGTCTGCGCTTCGCTATCCGCGAAGGCGGCCGTACCGTGGGCGCCGGCGTGGTTGCCAAGATCATCGACTAATCGTTGATTTCGTAGGGGTATAGCTCAATTGGCAGAGCGTCGGTCTCCAAAACCGAAGGTTGGGGGTTCGATTCCCTCTGCCCCTGCCACCTGATCAGGCAGATTATCAAAAATCTCCCGGTCACGAGTGGATTCAAGAAGCCCGCCGAAGTCGTAAGACCTCTGGTGGGCTTGCGTTTCTGATGGCGCAACATTGTTGAGTGCAGGATTCATGGCCACAACTGATGTAGAAACCGTTGGCTCCGGAGCCGACAAAGCCAAGCTCGCTGGTGCGGTCGTCCTCGCTGTCGCGGGCTTTGTGGCGTTTTACCTGCTTTCAGCCCAGGGGGC
The DNA here is from genome assembly GCA_041913045.1 of Burkholderiaceae bacterium. GTDB lineage: Bacteria > Pseudomonadota > Gammaproteobacteria > Burkholderiales > Burkholderiaceae_C > CAMLOF01. The sequence goes on from JAYSGB010000012.1 coordinate 420, forward strand.
GATTGTTCAGTGGGTTGCCTTGCTCGTTGCATTGGCTGCTGCGGTAGTGGTGTTTGGCGTTTCTGATGCAGGCAAGCGTCTCGTCGCCTACGGCAAAGACTCCGTCAAGGAAGTCAAGAAGGTGGTTTGGCCCACCCGCCGTGAAGCCATTCAAATGACCGCTTACGTGTTTGCCTTCGTGTTCGTGATGGCGCTGTTCCTGTGGCTGACCGACAAGACGCTTGAATGGGCTCTCTACGATCTCGTGCTGGGTTGGAGATAAATATGACGGAACAAGTGGCGGCCACAGAAATGAATGCAGCCCCGGCCGAGGGCATGCGCTGGTACGTTGTGCACGCTTATTCCGGTATGGAAAAAGCGGCTGAGCGCAACATTCTCGAGCGTGTTCAACGCGCGGGCATGCAAAGCAAGTTTGGCCGCATTCTGGTCCCGACCGAAGAGGTTGTTGAGGTCAAGAACGGCCAGAAGCGCACCACGGAGCGCAAGTTCTTCCCGGGCTATGTCCTGGTTGAAATGGTCATGGACGACGAGACTTGGCACCTGGTGAAAAACACCAGCAAGGTGACAGGCTTCGTGGGTGGTGCTCGCAACCGTCCGACCCCCATCTCTGAAGAAGATGTGCAGAAGATTATTGGTCAGATGCAAGAGGGTTCGGACAAGCCGCGCCACAAGGTCGAGTTCGTCATCGGTGAATACGTGCGTGTGAAGGAAGGTCCTTTTACCGACTTCAACGGCACGGTGGAAGAAGTCAACTACGAAAAGAACAAGTTGCGTGTGTCTGTCACGATCTTCGGTCGTGCCACACCCGTTGAGCTTGAGTTCAATCAGGTCGAGAAGACCTGATTACTGAGTGCCAAGGGAGCAGTGCTCAGGGCGCTGCCTTGCAAACGGCATAAATTTTCGTATAGAATAAAGAGTTTCGCCGGAACGCATAGTCGTTCTGGCGTTTTTCGCTGGCGGCATCGGCCCGACGTCAGCGAGTCAGTCAAGCGGGTCTTCACCGCGAGGAGGTCGTGTCGCCGAATGGGGTGGCAGGCCGCATGTACTCGCAGGAGCTAAAACATGGCGAAGAAAATCGTCGGCTTCATCAAGCTGCAAGTGCCAGCTGGTAAGGCCAACCCCTCTCCCCCGATCGGTCCGGCGCTGGGTCAGCGCGGCCTGAACATCATGGAGTTCTGCAAGGCGTTCAACGCCCAGACCCAAGGCGTCGAGCCCGGTCTGCCGCTGCCGGTGGTGATCACCGCCTTCGCGGACAAGAGCTTCACCTTCATCATCAAGACCCCCCCGGCCACGACGCTGATCAAGAAGGCGATCAAGCTGGACAAGGGTTCTTCTGTTCCGAACAAGAACAAGGTTGGCAAGATCACCCGTGCTCAGCTCGAGGAAATCGCCAAAACCAAAATGAAGGACATGACCGCTGCCGATCTGGATGCTGCTGTCAAGACCATCGCTGGCTCCGCCCGTTCCATGGGCGTGATTGTGGAGGGCGTGTGACATGGCCAAGCTGACCAAGAAGCAAAAAGCCTTTGAAGGCAAAGTGGACTCCACCAAGCTGTACCCCCTGACCGAGGCTTTGGCCATCGTCAAGGAATGCGCTAACGCCAAGTTCGACGAGTCGATCGACGTGGCCGTGCAGCTGGGTGTGGACGCCAAGAAATCCGACCAGGTTGTTCGTGGCGCCGTGGTGCTGCCCAACGGTACCGGCAAGACCAAGCGCGTGGCTGTGTTCGCACAGGGCGCCAAGGCTGAAGAGGCCAAGGCTGCTGGTGCTGACGTCGTCGGTTTCGACGATCTGGCTGCCGATATCAAGGCTGGCAAGATGGACTTCGACGTGGTGATCGCATCTCCCGACGCGATGCGCGTTGTGGGTACGTTGGGTCAGATCCTGGGTCCCCGTGGCCTGATGCCTAACCCCAAGGTTGGCACCGTCACGCCCGATGTGGCTACCGCCGTCAAGAACGCCAAGGCTGGTCAGGTTCAGTTCCGCGTGGACAAAGCCGGTATCGTGCACGGCACGATCGGTCGCCGCTCCTTCGACGCCGACAAGCTCCAGGGCAACCTGGCTGCATTGATCGAAGCGCTGAACAAGGCCAAGCCTGCATCGTCCAAGGGTCAGTATCTCCGCAAGATCGCCGTGTCGTCCACCATGGGCGTTGGCGTGCGCGTGGATGTGGCTTCCATCGCGGCCTGATCGCGAAGAATCTCAGGCGGCCACTTTGGTGGTTGCCTGAACTGGTGGGCTCGGTGGGCGCAAGTCTTCCGGGGTCATCCAAGACCGCTGGTGTGTGAGGCCCTCAAGGCCAAGCGCTTAATCATCGCCAGCGCAGATGGCGATCCCGCCGCAGATGGATTTTTTCCAAAAACGGTTGATCGCTGCAAACAGGTGCATGGAACGGGTTGCCGAACCATGCTTTTTAAGGAGTAGACCTTGAGTCTGAATCGCAGTGAGAAGCAAGCCGTCATCGAAGAGGTGTCGGCACTCGCCGCTAAAGCTCAAACGCTCGTGATGGCGGAATACCGTGGCATCACGGTCGCCGACCTGACCAAGTTGCGCGTTGACGCTCGCAGCAAAGGTGTGAGTCTGAGTGTTCTGAAGAACACCCTGGCCCGCCGCGCTGTGACCGGCACCGGCTTCGAGGCAGGCGCCGACCAGATGACCGGTCCGCTGATCTATGGCTTCTCGGAAGATGCCGTGGCCGCCGCTAAAGTGGTGGCCGATTTCGCGAAAACCAACGATAAGCTGGTGATTCGTGGTGGCGTGTACTCCGGCAAGGCCCTGGACGCGAATGGCGTGAAGCAGCTTGCAAGCATCCCTTCCAAGGAAGTGCTGCTGGCTCAGCTGTTGGGCTTGATGCAATCCCCCATCTCTCGCACCGCACGTGTGCTGGCCGCTCTGGCCGAGAAGAAAGGCGAGGCGCAAGCTGCCTGATAGGCGCTTGTTCCCAACCACAAGTTTTTAGGAAATCAAAATGGCATTCGACAAAGACGCATTTTTGACCGCTCTGGACAGCATGTCGGTCATGGAACTCAACGACCTGGTGAAAGCCATCGAAGAGAAGTTTGGTGTGAGCGCTGCCGCCATGGCTGCTCCCGCTGCTGCTGGTGGTGGTGGTGCCGCTGCTGCTGCTGAAGAGAAGACCGACTTCGACCTGGTGCTGGCTGAAGCTGGTTCCAACAAGGTGTCCGTCATCAAGGCAGTGCGTGAAATCACCGGCCTGGGTCTGAAGGAAGCCAAGGACCTGGTGGACGGCGCTCCCAAGACCGTCAAGGAAGCCATGCCCAAGGCTGACGCTGAAGCCGCCAAGAAGAAGCTGGAAGAAGCTGGCGCCAAGGCCGAGCTCAAGTAATTCGGTGGGGGCTTGCGGGCTCCCATGCGAATGCTCCAAGGCTGGTTGCAAGACCAGCCTTTCGGCGTTTCTCGGAAACGCTGAAAAGCGGATTGGATGCAGTCCGTTTTTCAGTGTCTTCTGACCCCGACTGCAGAAGACGGCTTGGTTCGGGCCCGTGTGCAACGCATGGGCCGTCCGCCACTGACTGGTAGAGGCCAGTCGCCAAGATCCAGGGGGGTGTGTCGCCACGCGCCCCTGATGAACAGTCGCCGCAGACCTCAAGCCCGGAGATCTCATGGCTCAATATTCATTCACCGAACGCAAGCGCATCCGCAAGAGTTTTGGCAGCCGCGAAAACGTGCTGGAAATTCCGTACCTGCTGCAGATGCAGAAGGATGCCTACACCGCGTTCCTGCAAGCTGACATGGCACCGCGCAAGCGTGCCGCCGAAGGCCTGCAGGCCGCGTTCGAGTCGGCCTTCCCCATCGTGTCCCACAACGGCTTCGTCGAGATGAAGTTCGTGGAATACAACCTGGCCAAGCCGGCCTTCGACGTTCGTGAGTGCCAGACCCGTGGTCTGACCTTCGCTTCTGCCGTCCGCGCCCGCGTCCAGCTCATCATCTACGACCGCGAGTCGTCGACGCCGCAGTCCAAGGTGGTCAAGGAAGTGAAGGAGCAAGAGGTCTACATGGGCGAAGTGCCCCTGATGACCGACAAGGGCTCCTTCATCATCAACGGCACCGAGCGCGTGATCGTGTCGCAGCTGCACCGCTCGCCGGGCGTGTTCTTCGAGCACGACAAGGGCAAGACCCACAGCTCGGGCAAGCTGCTGTTCTCGGCCCGCATCATCCCTTACCGCGGCTCCTGGCTGGACTTCGAATTCGATCCGAAGGACATCCTGTACTTCCGCGTGGACCGTCGCCGCAAGATGCCGGTCTCCATCCTGCTCAAGGCCATCGGCCTGACGCCCGAGTCCATCCTGGCGAACTTCTTCGTCAACGACAACTTCCGCCTGATGGACAGCGGCGCCCAGATGGAATTCGTCTCCGAGCGTCTGCGCGGTGAAGTGGCCCGTTTCGACATCACCGACAAATCCGGCAAGGTGGTGGTCGCCAAGGACAAGCGCATCACCGCGCGCCACACCCGTGAACTGGAGCAGTCCGGCACCACGCACATCAGCGTGCCCGAAGACTTCCTGATCGGCCGCGTGGTCGCCCGCAACATCGTGGACGGCGACACCGGCGAGATCATCGCCAAGGCCAACGAAGAGCTGACCGAAGCCCTGCTCAAGAAGCTGCGCTCGGCCGGCATCCAGGACCTGCAGTGCATCTACACCAACGAACTCGACCAGGGCGCCTACATCAGCCAGACCCTGCGCATCGACGAAACCGTGGATGAGTTCGCTGCCCGCGTGGCCATCTACCGCATGATGCGCCCTGGCGAGCCGCCGACCGAAGACGCTGTGCAGGCGCTGTTCCACCGTCTGTTCTACAACGCCGATACCTACGACCTGTCCCGCGTGGGCCGCATGAAGTTCAACGCCCGTGTGGGCCGCGACTCGGCCGAAGGCCCGATGGTGCTGTCCAACGAGGACATCCTTGACGTGGTCAAGATCCTCGTGGATCTGCGCAACGGCAAGGGCGAGGTGGACGACATCGACCACCTGGGCAACCGCCGCGTGCGTTGCGTGGGCGAACTGGCAGAGAACCAGTACCGCACTGGCTTGGCGCGTATCGAAAAGGCCGTCAAGGAGCGTCTGGGCCAGGCCGAGCAAGAGCCGCTGATGCCGCATGACCTGATCAACTCCAAGCCGATTTCTGCGGCGCTCAAGGAGTTCTTCGGCGCGTCCCAGCTGTCGCAGTTCATGGACCAGACCAACCCGCTGGCCGAGATCACGCACAAGCGCCGTGTCTCTGCCCTGGGCCCGGGCGGTCTGACCCGCGAGCGTGCAGGCTTCGAAGTGCGCGACGTGCACGTGACGCACTACGGCCGTGTGTGCCCGATTGAAACGCCTGAAGGTCCGAACATCGGTCTGATCAACTCCCTGGCGCTGTACGCCCGCCTGAACGAGTATGGCTTCATCGAAACGCCGTACCGCCGCGTGGTGGACGGCAAGGTGACGAACCAGATCGACTACCTGTCCGCCATCGAGGAAGGCAAGTACGTCATCGCTCAGGCGAACGCGACCCTGGACGCAGAAGGCCGTCTGACCGGTGAGTTGATCTCTGCCCGTGAAAAGGGTGAATCCATCCTGACCGCTCCTGACACCGTGCAGTACATGGACGTGTCGCCGGCTCAGATCGTTTCCGTTGCAGCCTCGCTGGTGCCCTTCCTGGAGCACGACGACGCGAACCGCGCACTGATGGGCGCCAACATGTCGCGTCAGGCCGTGCCGGTGCTGCGTCCCGAGAAGCCGATGGTCGGCACGGGCATCGAGCGCGTTGCCGCGATCGACTCCGGCACCGTGGTCACCGCCAAGCGCGGTGGCGTGGTGGACTACGTCGATGCCACCCGCATCGTGATCCGCGTGAACGACGCCGAAGCTGTGGCTGGCGAAGTGGGCGTGGACATCTACAACCTGATCAAGTACCAGCGTTCCAACCAGAACACCAACATCCACCAGCGTCCCATCGTCAAGAAGGGCGACAAGCTGGCCAAGGGTGACGTGATCGCCGACGGTGCTTCCACCGACCTGGGTGAAATTTCGATCGGCCAGAACATGCTGATCGCGTTCATGCCCTGGAACGGCTACAACTTCGAAGACTCCATCCTCATCTCCGAGCGCGTGGTGGCCGAGGACCGTTACACCTCCATCCACATCGAGGAACTGGTGGTGATGGCCCGCGACACCAAGCTGGGCGCCGAGGAAATCACCCGCGACATCCCGAACCTGGCCGAACAGCAGCTGAACCGCCTGGACGAGTCCGGCATCATCTACGTGGGCGCCGAAGTGCAACCCGGCGACGTGCTGGTGGGCAAGGTCACGCCCAAGGGCGAAACCACCCTCACGCCTGAAGAGAAGCTGCTGCGCGCCATCTTCGGCGAGAAGGCTTCCGACGTGAAGGACACCTCGCTGCGTGTGGACCAGGGCTCCCAGGGCACCGTGATCGACGTGCAGGTCTTCACCCGCGAAGGCATCCAGCGTGACAAGCGCGCTCAGCAGATCATCGACGATGAGCTGAAGCGCTTCCGCCTCGACCTGAACGACCAGCTGCGCATCGTCGAGGCTGACGCCTTCGACCGTATCGAGAAGCTGCTGACCGGCAAGGTTGCCAACGGCGGCCCGAAGAAGCTGGCCAAGGGCACGACCATCGACAAGGCCTATCTGACCGACGTCGAGAAGTACCACTGGTTCGACATCCGCCCGGCCGACGAAACCGTTGCTGCGCAGCTGGAGTCCATCAAGAACGCGATGGAGCAGACCCGCCACAGCTTTGACCTGGCCTTTGAAGAAAAGCGCAAGAAGCTGACCCAGGGCGACGAGCTGCCCGCTGGCGTGCTGAAGATGGTCAAGGTCTACCTGGCCGTCAAACGTCGCCTGCAGCCTGGTGACAAGATGGCAGGCCGTCACGGTAACAAGGGTGTGGTCTCCAAGATCACCCCGGTGGAAGACATGCCCCACCTGGCCGACGGTACGCCTGTGGACATCGTGCTGAACCCGCTGGGCGTGCCTTCGCGTATGAACATCGGTCAGGTGCTGGAAGTTCACCTGGGCTGGGCTGGCAAGGGCCTGGGCCAGCGTCTGGGCGACATGCTGCAACGCGAGGCCGCTACCGCCGAGATCCGCGGCTTCCTGGACCAGATCTACAACCGGGCTGGCCGCAAGGAGAGCCTGGACGACCTGTCCGACGACGAAATCCGTTCGATGGCCAAGGAACTGACGTCTGGCGTGCCTTTCGCTTCGCCGGTGTTCGACGGCGCCTCGGAAGACGAGATCCGCGACATGCTGAAACTGGCCTATCCGGATGACATTGCCAAGGCCAAGGGCCTGACGGCGACGCGCACCCAAGCACAGTTGTACGACGGCCGCACGGGTGACGCGTTCGAGCGCGTGACCACTGTGGGCTACATGCACTACCTGAAGCTGCACCACTTGGTTGACGACAAGATGCACGCACGCTCTACCGGCCCGTACTCCCTGGTCACGCAGCAGCCGCTGGGTGGTAAGGCACAGTTCGGTGGTCAGCGTTTCGGTGAGATGGAAGTGTGGGCACTGGAGGCGTACGGCGCTTCCTACATCCTGCAGGAAATGCTCACCGTCAAGTCCGACGACGTGCAGGGTCGCACCAAGGTGTACGAAAGCATCGTCAAGGGCGAGCACGCCATCGACGCCGGCATGCCGGAGTCGTTCAACGTGCTGGTCAAGGAAATCCGTTCGCTGGGTATCGACATCGAACTGGAACGTTCCTGATTCACTGAAGTAAAGGAAAGCCACACATGAAATCCTTGCTCGACCTGTTCAAGCAGTTCACGCCCGACGAGCACTTCGATGCGATCCGCATCGGTCTGGCGTCGCCGGAAAAAATCCGCTCCTGGTCCTTCGGTGAAGTCAAGAAGCCCGAGACCATCAACTACCGTACGTTCAAGCCCGAGCGCGACGGTCTGTTCTGTGCCAAGATCTTTGGTCCCATCAAGGACTACGAGTGCTTGTGCGGCAAGTACAAGCGCCTGAAGCACCGTGGCGTGATCTGCGAGAAGTGCGGCGTTGAAGTGACCCAGACCAAGGTGCGCCGCGAGCGCATGGGCCACATCGACCTGGCCGCGCCTTGCGCCCACATCTGGTTCCTGAAGTCGCTGCCGTCGCGTCTGGGCCTGGTGCTCGACATGACGCTGCGCGACATTGAGCGCGTGCTGTACTTTGAAGCCTACGTGGTGGTGGACCCCGGCATGACGCCGCTGAAGAAATTCAGCATCATGTCCGAGGACGACTACGACGCCAAGGTCAAGGAATACGGTGACGAGTTCATCGCCAAGATGGGCGCCGAGGGTATCAAGGACCTGCTCGAGAGCATCGATATCGACACCGAGATCGAGCGCCTGCGCAACGACCTGACCGGCTCCGAGCTGAAGGTCAAGAAGAACGCCAAGCGCCTGAAGGTGCTGGAGGCGTTCAAGAAGTCCGGCATCAAGCCCGAGTGGATGGTGCTGGAAGTGCTGCCCGTGCTGCCGCCGGACCTGCGTCCGCTGGTGCCGCTGGACGGTGGCCGCTTTGCCACGTCTGACCTGAACGACCTGTACCGCCGCGTCATCAACCGCAACAGCCGTCTGCGTCGCCTGCTCGAACTCAAGGCGCCCGAGATCATCGCGCGCAACGAAAAGCGCATGCTGCAGGAAGCCGTGGACAGCCTGCTGGACAACGGCCGCCGTGGCAAGGCCATGACGGGCGCCAACAAGCGCGCGCTCAAGTCCCTGGCCGACATGATCAAGGGCAAGAGCGGTCGCTTCCGTCAGAACCTGCTGGGCAAGCGCGTCGACTACTCCGGCCGTTCCGTGATCACCGTGGGCCCGACCCTGAAGCTGCACCAGTGCGGTCTGCCGAAGCTGATGGCCCTGGAATTGTTCAAACCCTTCATCTTCGCCCGTCTGGAGCAGATGGGCATTGCGACCACCATCAAGGCCGCGAAGAAGGAAGTGGAAGCTGGCACGCCCGTGGTGTGGGACATCCTGGAAGATGTCATCAAGGAACACCCGGTGCTGCTGAACCGCGCACCTACGCTGCACCGCCTGGGCATCCAGGCCTTCGAACCCATCCTGATCGAAGGCAAGGCCATCCAGCTGCACCCGCTGGTGTGTTCCGCGTTCAACGCCGACTTCGACGGTGACCAGATGGCCGTTCACGTGCCGCTGTCCGTGGAAGCGCAGATGGAAGCCCGCACGCTGATGCTGGCCTCCAACAACGTGCTGTTCCCGGCATCGGGCGAACCTTCCATCGTGCCGTCGCAAGACGTGGTGCTGGGCCTGTACTACACGACCCGTGAGCGCATCAACGGCAAGGGCGAAGGCATGATCTTCACCGACGTGGCCGAGGTGCAGCGCGCCCTGGACGCCGGCGTGGTTGAACTGACCGCCAAGATCAGCGTGCGCCTGACCGAGTACGTGAAGGACAAGGATACCGGCGAGTTCACGCCTGTGACCAAGGTGGTGGACACCACTGCCGGTCGCGCGCTGCTGTCCGAGATCCTGCCCAAGGGCCTGCCGTTCGAGAACCTGAACAAGGCGCTCAAGAAGAAGGAGATCAGCAAGCTGATCAACACTTCCTTCCGCAAGTGTGGCCTGAAGGACACCGTGGTGTTCGCCGACAAGCTGCTGCAGAACGGCTTCCGTCTGGCAACCCGCGCGGGTATCTCCATCGCCATCGATGACATGCTGGTGCCTGCCGAGAAGCACAACATCATCGAGCGCGCCGAAGCCGAGGTGAAGGAAATCGCCCAGCAGTACTCGTCCGGTCTGGTGACCGCTGGCGAGCGTTACAACAAGGTGGTGGACATCTGGGGCAAGGCCGGTGACGAGATTTCCAAGGTCATGATGGAACACCTGAAGAAGGAAAAGACCATCGACCGCCATGGCAAGGAAGTCGACCAGGAATCGTTCAACTCCATCTACATGATGGCCGACTCGGGCGCGCGGGGTTCTGCTGCACAGATCCGTCAGCTCGCCGGTATGCGCGGTCTGATGGCCAAGCCTGACGGCTCCATCATCGAGACCCCCATCACGGCGAACTTCCGTGAAGGTCTGAACGTGTTGCAGTACTTCATCTCCACGCACGGTGCCCGTAAGGGTCTGGCCGATACGGCGCTGAAGACGGCTAACTCCGGTTACCTGACCCGCCGTCTGGTGGACGTGACCCAGGACCTGGTGGTGACCGAGGACGATTGCGGTACCTCGAACGGCACGCTGATGCGCGCCATCGTCGAGGGCGGTGAAGTGATCGAGTCGCTGCGTGAGCGTATTCTGGGCCGTACCACGGCCGAGGAAGTGCTCAACCCCGAGAACCAGGCTGTGATCTTCCCTGCCGGTCACATGATCGACGAGGACGCCTGCGACCTGATCGAGTCTGTGGGTGTGGACGAAGTGCGCGTGCGCACGGCGCTGACTTGCGAAACCCGCTTTGGCTTGTGCGCCAAGTGCTACGGCCGCGACCTGGGCCGTGGCGGTCTGGTGAACGTGGGCGAAGCCGTCGGCGTGATCGCTGCGCAGTCCATCGGTGAACCCGGCACGCAGCTGACGATGCGTACCTTCCACATCGGTGGTGCGGCGTCCCGTGCGGCGGTGGCCTCCAGCGTGGAAGCCAAGTCCAACGGTATCGTCGGCTTCAACGCCACGATGCGCTACGTGACCAACTCCAAGGGCGAGCTGGTGGTGATTGCCCGCTCCGGCGAGATCATCATCCAGGACGAACACGGCCGCGAGCGCGAGCGCCACAAGGTGCCCTATGGCGCCACTCTGGCCATCAAGCCCGACCAGACCATCAAGGCTGGCACCATTCTGGCCAACTGGGACCCGCTGACCCGCCCCATCATCACCGAATTCGCCGGTCAGGTGAAGTTCGAGAACGTGGAAGAGGGTTTGACGGTTGCCAAGCAGGTGGACGACGTGACCGGCCTGAGCACCCTGGTGGTGATCGATCCGAAGCGGCGCGGCTCCACCAAGGTGGTGCGTCCGCAGGTCAAGCTGATCGACGCACAGGGCCAGGAAGTCAAGATTCCTGGCACCGACCACTCGGTGACCATTGGCTTCCAGGTGGGCGCGCTGATCCAGGTGCGCGACGGCCAGGACGTGGGCCCCGGCGAAGTGCTGGCCCGTATCCCTGTCGAAGGTCAGAAGACCCGCGACATTACCGGCGGTCTGCCCCGTGTGGCCGAGCTGTTCGAAGCCCGCAGCCCGAAGGACAAGGGCGTTCTGGCCGAGATCACGGGTACCGTGTCCTTCGGCAAGGAAACCAAAGGCAAGGTGCGTCTGCAGATCACCGACCCGGACGGCAAGGTCTGGGAAGACTTGGTGCCCAAGGAAAAGAACATCCTGGTGCACGAAGGCCAAGTGGTCAACAAGGGCGAGAGCATCGTGGACGGTCCGGCCGATCCGCAGGACATCCTGCGCCTGCTGGGCATGGAAGAGCTGGCTCGCTACATCGTGGACGAGGTGCAGGACGTTTACCGACTCCAGGGTGTGAAGATCAACGACAAGCACATCGAGGTGATCGTTCGCCAGATGCTGCGCCGCGTTGTGGTCGAGAACACTGGCGACTCCAGCTACATCGCTGGCGAGCAGGTGGAGCGTTCCGAGATACTCAACACCAACGACGCCCTGCGTGCCGATGGCAAGACCCCCGCGACGTACAGCAACATCCTGCTGGGCATCACGAAGGCCTCGCTGTCTACCGACTCGTTCATCTCGGCGGCTTCCTTCCAGGAAACCACCCGTGTTCTGACCGAAGCCGCGATCATGGGCAAGCGCGACGAGCTGCGTGGTCTGAAGGAGAACGTGATCGTCGGCCGTCTGATCCCTGCTGGTACGGGTATGGCGTTCCACGATGCACGCCGCGTCAAGGAGCGCATGGACGACGAAGAGCGCCGTGCCATTGCCGAAGCTGACGCAGCCTCATTGGCTGCGGACCAGTCCGAAGCCAGCAGCGACGCTGAAGCGGCTGAGTGATGGTCAAGACCCTGCGCGAGCGGGGTAGGTGACCAAACCCCCGTCTGGTGTGAGCCAGGCGGGGGTTTTGTTTTGGGCTGCGGTAAAGTCGTGACCAAATGCGGGCGGGTGGCCGCAGGGGTTTCATACCGAGACAGGAGTGAACATGGGCATGTTCTTTTGGGTGTTGCTGGCGTCTGTAGCCGTTGTCGTCTTCTGGGCGGTAGGGGCGTACAACCGGTTGATGCGTTTGAAGACCCAGGTGGCCAACGCCTTTGGGCAAATAGACGTACAACTGAAGCGTCGATACGACCTGATTCCGAACCTGGTGGAAGTGGCGCGCAAGTACATGGCGCACGAGGCGCGGACGCTGGAGGCGGTGATTGCCGCGCGCAACCAGGCCAGTACGGCGGAGCAGAAGGCCGCTGCGAGCCCCTTGAGCTCTGCTGCCCTGGGTGCGTTGGCTGGTGCCGAACAGGCATTGGGTGGTGCCCTAGGCAGGTTGTTTGCGGTGGTGGAGGACTACCCCGCGCTCAAGGCAGATGAAACGCTGCGGGACCTGAGCGAGGAGTTGACCCATACCGAGAACCGGGTCGGGTTTGCACGGCAGGCCTACAACGATCAGGTGTTGGAATACAACCAGGCCGCCATGCATTTTCCTACGCTCATCGTTGCGCGGATGCTAGGTTTTCAGCCGTTGGAGATGCTGGCATCGACCCAGAGCGAGGAGGAGCGTCAGGCTCCCCGCGTGGAGCTCTGACGGCTCACGGCAGTCATGCGTTTTTTTGAGTTCCAGAGGGATGCGCGCGGCCAGACGCGTCGCTTGCTGTTCTGGTTTGCCGTCATGGTGCTGGCATTGGTGCTTCTCATCAATGCTGTGCTGGCACTGGCCTGGACGCTGACCTGGGGTGGTGCATTTGGCTTTCCACGTCATTTCTTCTTGGTCAACACGGGCGTGACGCTGTTGTTTGTGCTCGGGGGCTGGTGGGTGGAGACATCGAATTTGCGAGGTGGCGGCGTGGTGCTGGCGCAGCGGCTGGGTGCGCGCGAGGTGCGGCCTGGCGGCAACCCGGACGAGCAGCGCTTTGCCAACGTGGTGCAGGAGCTTTCCATTGCTGCAGGAATGCGTGCGCCACAAGCCATGGTTTTGCCTCGTGAAGATGGCATCAATGCCTTTGCCACTGGCTGGGATGTGGATGACGCCGTAGTGGCCGTAACACGAGGCGCTCTGGAAGGACTGACCCGCGAAGAGATGCAGGGCTTGGTCGCGCATGAACTCAGCCATATCCGTGAAGGTGACACACGCCTGAACATGCGCCTGGCTGGCATGGTGTTTGGTTTGGAAATGATTTACCGACTGGGGCAGAGCCTGATGGCTCCAGATGAGAAAGGACGCCGCCATCTGGCGACCCTGCTTGGGGTGGCGATCATGGTGGTAGGGTGGCTGGGATGGTTGGCAGGGCATGCTCTGCAGGCGGCAGTGTCGCGTCAGAGGGAGTTCCTGGCCGATGCGCGAGCCGTGCAATGGACGCGCAACCGCGAGGGATTGGGGCGTGTGCTGCGCAAGGCGCTGGGGCAGTCTGCCGAGTATGACGATTCGTCCTCTGGGATGGGCAACCCGTTGGTGCAGCACATGCTGCTGGTGTCGGCCGAGCGTGGGCGTTGGGGCCGTTGGCTGGACTCCCATCCTCCGCTGACCCAGCGCATTGAACGTATTTACGGTGGCAAGATGCCCGCGCTGCAGGCGCGGGCCGGACGAGAGGATTTGAATGACGCATCAAGCGCCGCTGTCTGAACAGCTGGCATGGACCGCGCGTACCCTGGCTGCCGTGCAGCAGGGCGCTTCACTCAACGACGCACTGCCCAAAGTGCCTGGGCCGCTCAGGCCGGGGGTTCAAGCGTTGACGTTTCACGCCTTGCGCCACGGCGGACAGGCGGCCGCTCTGCTGGAGCTGTTGGCGGAGCGTGCCCCCCAGGCCTTGGTGGGTGCATTGATGCGGGCAGCGTTGCCCTTGTTGCTGGACGAAAGCAGTGATGGCGTGCGCTATGCGCCGCATACCGTGGTGGACCAGTGCGTGCTTGCCCTGGGGCTGCTGAAGTTGCCGAGGTCGGCGTCGGGGTTCGTGAATGCGTGCCTTCGGCGTTTCCTTCGCGAAAAAGACGATCTACTGGCTGAGTTGCAAGACGACATGGTGGCGCGCTGGAACCATCCTTTCTGGTGGATCAAGCAGTTGCGGCGCGACCACCCCCTGCATTGGCAAGCCATATTGGAGGCAAACAACCGACCAGCCGCCATGACCTTGCGCGTGAACCGCAGGCGTCAGGGGCGCGACGCTTACCTGGCGTTGTTGCAGTCGCAGGGCATGGGTGGCCAGCCAGTGGGTGAAGACGGCATTGTGCTTGAGCGGCCGCAACCGGTAGAAAAGCTGCCTGGCTGGCATGAGGGTTGGGTGTCTGTGCAGGACGCCGCGGCACAGTTGGCTGCGCCGTTGTTGCTGGGTGGCGCAGCGTTGCCCCCATCTGCTCGCGTGCTTGATGCCTGCGCGGCACCTGGCGGCAAGACTGCTCACTTGCTCGAGTGCGCCGACCTGGATGTGTTGGCGCTTGACGTGGATGCCAAGCGCTGTGAGCGCATCCACGACAACCTGGAGCGTCTGGGCTTGCGAGCAGAGGTCCGTGCGGCAGACGCAGGCGAGCCTGAGCGTTGGTGGGACGGCCGGCCATTCGATGCCATCTTGCTGGATGCGCCGTGCACAGCTTCAGGCATTGTGCGGCGGCACCCGGACGTCCGCTGGCTGCGCCGCCCTTCTGACGTGCAGCAGCTTGCTGCGCAGCAGGCACGCCTGCTTGAGGCCTTGTGGCCCCTGGTGAAGCCAGGAGGCCGCCTGCTCTACTGCACTTGCTCGGTTTTCAAAGCCGAGGGTGATGAGCAGATCACAGCCTTTCTTGCGCGTCATACCGATGCCTACGCGCTACCTGCCCCCGGCCATCTGTTGCCGGGCAGCGCCGCAGAGCCTGTAAAGTCAGCGATCAACGACAATCCGTCGGGTGGAATGGATGGCTTCTATTACGCTCTGCTGCAAAAAACGCCTCAGGCCTGACGGCCAGAAGGGCCGCGCCATTGCCGCTTTGCGGCAAGTGGCCGTTTGGCTTGGCTTGTGGCTTTGCCTGGGGTTGTTTGCGGCGCACGCTGCGGCTGACAGCGCCTCAGCCGACTCGCCCCGCGTGGAAGTCGAGCGTGTGACCGATGGCGTGTACCTTACAGCCCGGCTGCCTTTTTCTCTACCCGAAGGCATGGACGAAGCCCTTCACAAAGGCGTGCCGCTGCATTTTGTCTGGCAAGCCGAAGTGCTGCGCCCGCGCTGGTACTGGTCAGACCAAAAGATCAACAATGCCAACCGGGTGGTCCGCCTTGCGTACCAGCCCTTGACGCGACGCTGGCGCTTGAGCGTCTCGTCTGGGCTGCCGGGTGATGCCGGTGTCGTCAACGCCTTGCATCAGAACGTGGACACGCTGCAGGAAGCGCTGGCCATCGTGACCCGCGTGTCCAACTGGAAGGTGGCTGAAGGCGCTGCTCTGGCCACTGATACCGCCTATCGAGTGCAATTGCGCTTCAGGCTGGACGCAGGGCTTCTGCCGCGTACCTTCCAGATTGGCGTTCCTGGCCGCGACGATTGGCGGGTTGACTTTCTGCAGGTTCTTAACGTTTCTCCGTTGGGGGAAGCTCAGCCATGAGCGTGCAGACGCCTGTCTGGCGAACCAAGCCAGCCACCCGCTGGGCCGTCGGGCTTGGCCTGGTCTTCATGGCCGGTGTGGCCATGGTGCTGTTCTTTTTGCTCACCCTGGCCACCGACCAAAAGTCGTTCTACGAAGGCAACTACACCCGTCTGGTGCTGGTGAACGTGGCCGTTGCAGCGGTACTGCTGTTGGTGATCCTCTGGTTCTCTGTTCGGCTGGCCGTTCGACTGAAGCGCAAGCGCTTTGGCAGCAGGCTTTTGCTCAAGCTGGCCGCGATCTTTGGGTTGGTGGGCTTTCTGCCCGGGCTTCTCATCTACACGGTGTCCTACCAATTTGTGTCACGCTCGATCGAATCGTGGTTTGACGTGCGTGTCGAGACGGCTTTGTCTGCTGGCCTCAACCTGGGCCGCTCCACCTTGGACACACTGGCCGCAGACTTGGCCAGCAAGACACGGGCGGCGGCAAGTGCGCTGGGTGGGACGAGTGATGCCTCTGCCGGTTTGGCCTTGGAGCGACTGCGTGAACAATTGCAGGCCAGCAACGTGGTGCTGTGGAGCCACGCCGGGCAGGCAATTGCAAGTGCCGGGGAGTCGCGTTTTGAACTGAACCCCGCGCGTCCAAGCGTTGCCCAGATGCGCCAGGTGCGCAACCAGCGTGTTGTCTTCAGCGTGGAAGGAGTGGAGGAGCTTGAAACGCTGCCCGATCCGAAGGCGTTGCTCGACATGCCCTCGGAAAAGCTGCCCAAGATCCAGGTGTTGGCGTTGGTTCAACCATCCAATTTCGGATTCGGTGGCGACGCCCGCGTGCTCCAGGTGAGCGCGCCATTGCCGGCGGCTCTCTTGGCCGATGCCCTTGCTGTGCAACAGGCGCACCGTGAGTACCAGGAGCGGGCGCTGGCCCGTGACGGTCTGCGCAGCATGTACATAGGTACATTGACCTTGGCCCTGTTTCTGGCCGTGTTTGGCGCGGTGCTGCTGGCGGTGTTGTTGGGCAACCAGCTGGTTCGCCCACTGCTGGTGCTGGCCGAGGGCATGCGGGACGTGGCCCGAGGAGACTTGACGCCCAAAGTGTCCTTGCCTGCCCGAGACGAACTGGCTGGCCTGACCCGGACGTTTGCGCACATGACGCAGGAGCTGGCCGATGCCAGACAGGCCGTGCAGCAGGGCATGGCGCAGGTGGATGCAGCTCGCTCCAACCTGCAAACGCTTCTGGATAACCTGACGGCGGGTGTGGTGGTGCTGGACGCCGACTTGCACATCATCAGCTCCAACCCTGGCGCGACCCGCATTTTGCGTGCACCGCTTGCTGCCCACCTGGGGCATGCCTTGCGCACGGTGCCTGGATTGGAAAATTTCGGGCTCTGGGTTGCGCAGCAGTTCGAACGTTTCACGGCCGGGCTGGCGGTGACCGAAGATGGTCACTGGCAACAATCCTTCGAATTGCATGCTGGTGATCGCGACGCCATGCACGCTACCAGCTTGGTGACGTTGATCGCTCGTGGCGCACTGCTGCCCAATGGCGAGCGGCTTCTGGTGTTTGACGACGTATCAGAAATCATCTCTGCCCAAAGGGCGCAGGCATGGGGCGAGGTGGCTCGACGGCTGGCGCATGAAATCAAGAACCCGCTCACGCCCATACAGTTGTCTGCCGAACGGCTGGCCATGAAGCTGGAGCCCAAGCTGGAGGGCGGTGACCTTGCCATATTGAGCAAGTCGGTGAAGACCATCGTTGATCAGGTAGACGCCATGAAGCGCTTGGTCAACGAGTTCCGCGATTACGCCCGCTTGCCTGGTGCCCAGTTGGTGCCGCTGGACCTGAATGCACTGGTCACGGACATTGTTGGCATATACGACGCTTCCGAAGTGCCCGTACGGCTAGATCTTGATACGGCTTGCCCACAGGTGGCCGCCGATGCACAACAGGTGCGCCAGGTGGTGCACAACCTGGTGCAGAACGCGCAGGACGCCACGCCCCCAGGCGGTGCACCGGTTCTGTTGCAGACCCGCGTGTCGGAAAGTGGGCGTTGGGTTCGCCTGCACGTGCTCGACAGTGGCCCGGGTTTTGCTGATTCCATTCTGAAGCGAGCCTTTGAGCCATACGTGACGACCAAGAGCAAAGGCACCGGTCTTGGGCTGGCGGTGGTCAAGAAGATCATGGATGAGCACGGAGGCCGGGTGGACCTTGCTCAACGGACAGAAAGTGGAAGGGTCTGCGGCGCGCAAGTGTCGCTATCATTCAAGGTTGCAAATACGCAACAGAGTTGAGCCGATCAGAGAGGACGGAAGCGCAACGTCATGGCGAACATTTTGGTGGTTGATGATGAGCTCGGCATTCGGGATCTGCTGTTTGAGATTCTGAACGACGAGGGTCACGCCGTTGAGTTGGCGGAGAACGCTGCGCGGGCGCGTGAGCTGCGCGCCAGCTACCGCCCAGACTTGGTGCTGCTGGACATATGGATGCCTGACACCGACGGCGTGACGCTGCTCAAGGAGTGGTCTGCCAGCGGTCTGCTCAATATGCCCGTGATCATGATGAGCGGTCACGCGACCATCGACACGGCAGTTGAAGCGACGCGCATTGGCGCGATGGCATTTCTGGAAAAACCCATCACGCTGCAGAAACTTTTGCAGGCGGTGGAGAAGGGGCTGAACAAGGCCGTTGTCAGGCAGGCTGCTCCAACGCGCCCTGTCATGTCCGCTCCGCCAGCGGTGGCTATGGCTGTGGCCGGTGCGGTGGTTGATGCCGATCTGCAGGCGCCCGAGAACGCCGCAGTGAAGATGTTTGACTTGGACGTGCCTTTGCGCGACGCTAGGGACGCCTTTGAAAAAGCCTATTTCGAGTTCCATCTGGCCAAGGAGAACGGCTCCATGACCCGTGTGGCCGAGAAAACGGGGCTGGAGCGCACGCACCTTTACAGGAAGCTCAAGCAGTTGGGTGTCGATTTGTCGAGGTCCAAACGCAATGGTGGCTAAAAGCCCAAAAACTTTGCTATAATTTAAGTCTTGGCCCGGTAGCTCAGTTGGTAGAGCAGCGGATTGAAAATCCGCGTGTCGGTGGTTCGATTCCGCCCCAGGCCACCATATTCAAAGCCCAACCCTGCTCGGTTGGGCTTTTTCACATCTGTGCTTTCCCCACACTGTGCGGGGATTCGGCCGATTTTGCGTGTGCCACAGGCCATATCGCGCCGGCCAGAAAGCGCCCACCGACCCGCCAAGTTTGACTCTTTTCTGGTCTCTGTTCTCAAAAAATCGGCCAGAACTTCGCCAGCCGAGCACACGCAGAAACCCTCTTGTGACAAGCAGTTGCCATTGATGCGCCGCATCAGGTTCGACGCATGGACCACTTACTGCAATAGTCGAACCCGATGATTTCAGGGCCAGCGATCTTCAACCCTTGGGCGGGTGCGGATCGTTGCCGTAGCTGTTGCGCTCGCGGATGCGACCGTTCTCGCCATGAATCAAGACCTCGCTACGCTGGTTGATGGCGATGTCACGAGCGGCCCGTTCGGCCTCGGACTGCGTGCGGTGATGCGAGGTGTCTCGCTGGTTGCCTGCGCCGCGCACAGCCCAGCCGTCGTCGCGCTTCACTACGTGTTGGTTTTTACCGGCCATTTCAAAAACCTTTCAAGGTTGGGTGGATGCTGGAAGTCGGGTATTGGCTGTCGAGTCACCCCCTTTCCAGAATCACGAAATCAGGCTTGAGTCAGTAGTGCCCTTTGTCGTCCTTGTCGACGAATGTGGCGTAGACCTGCTTGTGGCGTTTGAAAATGTCTGCCGTCCGGAAGCTGGTGCCAGGCTCAAGGCCCAGCCCTTCGGCCATGTGCCGCTTGTGCACTTCGTCGCCATCGGCGTCTTCCAGAATCTTCAGGAAGAGATAGACCTGTGGTGAGAGGTCGACCTGCTCACCATTGATCAGTGCCACGCGCTGGGTGTGCATCAGTCGCAGGGACGTCTCCGTCGATTCATGCACCGGTGCTGGGCGGGTCAGATATGCCTCAAGGTTCTCGATCACCAGGCCGGATTTGCGGATGTGGGCAATGGCCCGCAGCGGCACCAACAGGCGATCGCCCAAGGCAGTACCGAGCAAGGACGCAGGCTCTCCCGCCGTGATGATCACCTCAGCGCCAGGCGCCACCAATTGCGCCAGCTTGGCGGCCACTGGATCGGACATCGCGCTCAGGCGACGTCCAAAGAAAACCGTGTGCCGCCGGCGCCGATGTTCGAACTCACCCAGCCGCCACAAGACGTTGTCGACGATCGGTTCGACGGTATAACGCGGTGCCAACCCCAGTCCTGCTGACAACCACTTGGCCAGCTTCTGCGGTTGCACCTGCCAAAAGTGCGCCTGTTGATTCGTCAGGCCGACCCAGCCGCATTCCGGGCAATAGCCGCGATAGGGTTGCGAATCTGGCGTGGCGTGTGGCTGCGGCCGCATGGCCTCGGTGCCGCACTCCGGGCAGAGGATGTCCAGTGCTCGCTCGCGGCTGACGGCGATGGCATCCAGGGCCAGCAGATGGCCATAGAACCCGGGCCGGCTCGAAAGCCAGACCGCGTCTGGGGAGATCAGCATGTCTTCACGCTCGAGCAGGCGGCAGATCTCGGTCAGCCCCTGGTCGTTCATGACCGCGACCGCCTCATTCATGCATGACTCCTTCGGCTTCATCCGCCAGCTTGGCCGTCGCGGGTGACTGCATGACACCCAGTGCGCGCAGCAGCGATTCCACCAGGCGGGCATCAGCCTCTTCCATGTCGCGCAGATTGCTGATCCCACTTTGCTTGAGATCGATGTGCAGCACACGGCTGGCTTTGCCGGGCTGCAACGGCTCGAAGTACAGCGAGACCACGGCGTCGATGATGTTGAAGCCTTGTCCCATCAGGATGGGACTGATTTGCTGAGCAGAGAGACAGGCGAGCACATCGGGCGCATCTTTCTCCCCCGGCGGCTTGATCTGGTAGTCGCAGATCGGGGGATGGATGGCCCGCACTTTCGCCTGTGACAAACGGATGCGCTCAACCCGGTGTGCCGCCAGGTCACATTCGCTGTCATCGAAAAGCTCGAAACCATCCCGCAGACGGTTCAGTAAAAACATCGGCTTCTCGATGTCCTGGGGCTGCAGCACCTGCTTGAATACATGCTTGCCGAGGTGCTCCAGCAAGGTCTGCTGTGTCTTGGCACCACCGGGTGCCAGCACATCAATCACCCCGCTGGCCGGGTAGATGACGACATCCATGGCCATGGGTGGTCGGACGTCACGCCAGTGCGCCCGGTTGTCGTCGCCAAATTCCAGCTGACGCTGGGCGTTGTCCTCAATGAGGATGCCCAGTTGCACGCCACCATCCAGATGCCGGTCCAAGGTGTCGATCTGACAGGCGCGCGGCGTCCCCTTGCGCGGCGTGAATGCGGTGGCCAGTGCCACCTCGAGGGCGCGAATGTCTTCCTGGCCACGGAACAGCGCATCGACGGGCGGCACCTGCAAGCGTTTCCACCCACGCTTGCCAATGCGCAGGCTCACCGCGTAGATGGCCTCGGCCGTGGCGAACAGGTCAGGCCAGTTGGCCATGACCCACAAGGCACGCTCGGCATCGCTGGAGAACTTCGTGAAATCCTCATGGATCGTGGAGTCTGGCGGTGCGGTGTTACGAAGGGCATCGACACCACGCCCGTTGGCCAAGTCGTGCACGCGCCGCAATTCGGCATAGACGGCTTCGCCCTGTGCCGCAGGCAAGGCATCGATGATGTCGATGACGCTGCTGATCAGATTGTCACCGGCAAGCTGGTCAGGCAGTTCCAGCTTGCGAGACTGAAAGTAAAACTCCCAAGTCCGTTCAGGGATTTGGCGGATGAGTTGACGGTAGTTGAAGGCGGCCATCTTGTTTTTCCTTTTTGCTGGGCCGCCGTGCCGATGACTTCTTGTGTGCGCGAGAGGCCTGGGTTGGTTACACTGTTCTCAACACCGTACCGCACAACAAAGCAAAATGTATTTGTTCGCTATATCGGGTGTTTGATGGAATTTAACGGTGGATGATTGTGTTGTCAAGCCGGTGCGGATTCGTTCGAAATAACGTAATATCTCGGTCTGTGCAAAACGCTACCCGTCCCCCTGTTCGCGTGGGGCTGAGAGAACACAGGAGAAACCGTGGCAACCCCACTGGGTGACAAAATTCGCAGGCTGCGCCGTGAGCAGAAGTTGAGTCTCGACGCACTGGCCGCCGCAGCCGGCATGAGCAAGAGCTATCTGTGGGAGTTGGAGAACAACGACGATGCCAACCCCACCATGGAAAAACTGGCCAGCATCGCCGCCGTCTTGAACGTCACGCCTGAGTTTCTGGCGCACAACGAACAGGCCGATCAGCCCGAGGACGCCTTTGACAAGGCGTTCTTTCGGAACTACAAGACGCTCAAACCCGAGACCAAGCATCAGCTCCTTGAGATCCTGAAGACCCTCAAGAAAACCCAAGGATGAGTGCCCCGCCCAACAAGCCGGCGCCTTGGGCCAACCGGCTGAACAAGCTTTTGGATCAGTTTCACATCGTCCATGGTGGCGACCGATTCCCGGTCGATGTGGAAGCGCTGATTCGGGAAGTGCCGGGTACTTTCCAGACCGGCGAGCGGATCACCATTCAGGGCGAGGCGATGGACCCGGAGTTCGAGGGGGCGCTGTTCAACCTGAATGCCGATGCGCCGGGCAAGGGCAACTGGGCCATCATCTACAACCAGGCGATCAGCTCACCGGGTCGAATCCGCTTCACGCTGGCACACGAGCTGGGGCATTACCTGGTGCATCGCCATCTGCAGACGTCTTTCAACTGCAGCGAGGTGGACACCACTCAGTGGGACAGTGACGAGCGGAAGATTGAGTCCGAAGCGAACACCTTTGCGTCCTACCTGCTGATGCCTGCCGACGATTATCGTCGGCAGATCCAGGGGACGGCCATCGATCTGGATGTGCTCGGCGCGTGTGCGGATCGGTATGGCGTTTCCATGACGTCGGCTATCCTCAAGTGGCTGGAGCTCACGCCCCAGCGTGCGGTGCTGGTCATGTCGCAGAACGGGATCGTTCAGTGGGCTTGCGGCAGTGAGTCTGGCAAGTGGCTCTCCATGCATCTGAACAAACGGCTGGCCAACGGTCAGCGACGGCCACTGCCTGCCAGGAGTGCCACACGTTTGGGAACGGACACCAACGTCGATCGGCTGGGCACGCCGATCGATGCGAGCATCTGGTTTCCGCAGGAGCCCGAGGGCATGGTGGCGCGGGAGATGCGCATCGCGTCGGATTTCTACCGTCAAACGATGACGCTGCTGGTCCTGCCGCCCGAGGTCAAGCCCTGGGAGCGGGACAAGATGGACGATGACGACGATGGCCTTGAAAACACCTTCGATCGTTTCGTGCGTAACGGTCAGCCGCCAGTGCGCTGACGACACGCCCCCGAGCTGACTGACTTTTGTCACCAGCACGCGACCTTCGGAAAACATTCGCCCTTGTTCGCAACTGCCCGCAACGGGCCGTAATTTCCTGCTCGGAATTCCGGCGACCTGCCGGTGAAATGGTGGCAGTTTTTCATCATGAAAGCCTGCCATGTCACATCTCGAACATCACTCCAAATCCGCCAGCCGCGATACCCGTGAGCTTGGCCGATCCCCTTGTCAGGAAATCGCGCAGTTGCTTGCCGCCGGCATTCTCCGGGCACGTACAGGCGCAGCGCTGGCGAGCTCATGTCAGCATGACGCCACGGCTGGCGATATTCCGCTTGGCTTTACTGGCCACCAGCGCGTTCATACGAACCCGTCTCAACAAGAAGGAGTTTTCGTATGACGACACACGCAAGCAAAGAAACGGTCGCCGCGCGGCTCGCGCAATTGCCCTACCTGCCGATGGAAAACATCTGGGCGCTCTGGGATCAGTATTTTGATCGTCGCCCTGGCCACCATCACCGCACCTGGCTTGAAAGTCGGCTGGCTTACAAGATTCAGGAAGAGGCGTTTGGTGCCATGTCCTCATCGCTCAAGCGCCGCCTGGAAAAAATCGGTGAGACCGGCGAGGTGCCTAACCAGAAGCGCAGAGCAGAAAACCAGTTGGCGCCGGGTGCCACCCTGATCCGTGAATACAACGGCATTGCCCATCAGGTCAAAGTCCTGGACGATGGGCGTTTCGAATACCAGGCCCGTGCCTACAAAAGCTTGTCTGGGGTGGCCAAGGCCATTACCGGCACCGCGTGGTCTGGGCCGGCATTCTTCGGACTGCGCCAACCCGCGCCCAAGCGTCAGGGGGCATTGGCATGAGAAGACCTGTCCCTCACTCCAATACGCAAACGCCTGCCACTACCCCCAAGCGACGCTGTGCGGTCTACACCCGAAAGTCCACTGATGAAGGCTTGGACATGGAATACAACAGCCTGGAGGCGCAGCGTGATGCGGGGCTTGCCTACATTGCCAGCCAGCGCCATGAAGGCTGGGTCGCTGTGGCCGATGGTTATGACGATGGCGGCTTCTCGGGTGGCAATATGGAGCGGCCAGCGCTGCGCCGATTGATGGACGATATCGAGGACGGAAAGATCGACATCGTCGTGGTCTACAAAATCGACCGCCTCACGCGCAGCCTGCCGGACTTCGCGCGACTGGTGGAAGTCTTTGATCGGCACGGAGTCTCGTTCGTGTCTGTGACCCAGCAGTTCAACACCACGACGTCGATGGGACGCCTGACGCTCAACATCCTGCTGTCTTTTGCCCAGTTTGAGCGCGAGGTCACCGGCGAGCGCATCCGCGACAAGATTGCCGCCAGCAAGGCCAAGGGGATGTGGATGGGCGGCGTGCCTCCCTTGGGCTATGACGTCAAGGATCGCAAGCTGGTCGTCAACGAAAGGGAGGCGGTACTGGTACGCGAGATTTTCATGCGTTACGCCGAGCATGGATCGGCGGCACGTCTGGTGCGCGAGTTGCAGGTCGAAGGGCACACGACAAAGTCCTGGGAGACCCAGACCGGTAAGTTCCACCACGGTCGGATCATTGATCAGCAGTACCTGTTCAAGCTGCTGCGTAACCGTCTGTACCTGGGTGAGATCACGCACAAGGGCGAGGTTTTCAAAGGCCAACACCAGCCCATCATCTCGGCGGCGCAATGGGAGGCGGTCGACGCCATCGTTGCGCAACGCAAGCGCAGTACGACCCGTGACCGCTACAACGAGACGCCGGCGCTGCTGGCGGGATTCCTCTATGCACCCGACGGCCAACGCATGCTGCCCACTTACACGCAGAAGAAAAACGGCAAGCGGTACCACTACTACGTTCCCTACCTGGAAAAGCGCCAGACCGCTGGTGCATCACGCATCCCTGGCCAGCGCAGCATGGGGCCCATGCCGGCCGCTGAAATCGAATCGGCTGTGCTGATGCAGGTCCTGCGCGTGTTGCAGGAGCCCGAGATGATCATCGGCGTGTGGCGCGAAGTGCTGGCAATGCAGGAGCAACCCGGACTCGATGAAGCCATGATCGTGGTGGCCATGCGCCGTATCGGTGACATCTGGGCGCAGATGTTCCCGGTGGAACAGCACCGCATCATGCGGCTGCTGATCGAGCGTGTGCAACTGCACCCGAATGGCCTCGACATTGTCTGGCGTGAAGACGGATGGCACCGATTCCGGCGTGAACTGGCCCAGCACCCCTTTGTGGTGGAGCAGAAAGATGCGCCCGCCATGGGGCGCCTCGGCCATGATGAAGAGGTGATGGCATGAGCCAATCCGCCCCGCAACGCTGCAAGATCGAGATATCCGTGTCGGGTCCGTCGCGTGAATACCAGAGCCAGGGCTCGGCGGTGACCTTCGTCCCCTTGACCATCAAGCGTCGTCACACCCGAAAACTGCTGATTGCACCCCCTGGTCAGGAAGATGCCAAGGTCCGATCGTCATTTGACCTGCCCATGATCCGCACGATCGGCAAGGCCTTCTACTGGCAAAAGCTGCTCGACAGTGCCGAAGTCGCCAACGCGACCGAACTGGCGCGGCAATTGAAGCTGGAGCCAGGCTGGGTCGCCGAGGTGCTGCGGCTCACGCGCCTCGCACCTGACATCGTGCAGGCCATTTTGGATGGTCGCCAGCCGCGCCACCTCAATCTTCACGCGATCCGGGGCCGGCAGGCGGACGTTCCTGTGGACTGGGAGGAGCAGCGACGGTTGCTGGAGTTTCGGCCGATGGCCTGATCACGGCAGAAACAGGTTCTCTTCACCTTCGGCCCCTCATCTGTCCGCCTGCGCCCACTGCAGGCGTTTTTTTCATCTGGATGCTGGCACGGGCAGCAATTGCCCGATCTGCCCACCTTTTGCGTCCACCTTGCCCACCGGTTTGCCCACCCCCTGAATCCCAAACTGCACTCACGTTTTCGCAATCACCTGAAAGGAGATCAACGTGAGTGTCAAACACCTGAATCAGCGCCAACTGGCTGAGCGCTGGAATGTCGCGGAGGCCACGCTCGAGCGCTGGCGATCCGCCGGCATCGGGCCGGTGTACCTGAAATTGCAGGGCCGCGTCCTCTACCGCGTCGAGGACATCGAGGAGTACGAAGCGAGAAGTCTGCACAGCAGCACGTCGTCGCGTGTGATGGCAGGAGGTGTGGCATGAACCTGCGCCATCTGCCCTCTCAGCACGAAGATGTGCTGTCCATCCCGGCTACCGAATTGGCCGCTTTCGATGCCCGCAGCCTGTTCCAGCTGAAGACGCTGGTCGCCGACCGCCTGGCCACTGCCAAGGCTGAAGTCGATCACATCGAACACGCCCTGAACTTGAAGTATGCCGAGCGCGCCAAGCACCTGCGCCAGGTCGCCGGCAAAGACAGCGGTGTCGTCCATTTCGATGACGGCGAGGTGCGCATCACGGCCGACCTGCCCAAGAAAGTCGAATGGGATCAGGCGCTGCTGGCCAACCTGGATGCGCGCATTGCCGCCAACGGCGACAACCCCCGCGAATTTATCGACGTCAGCTATCGCGTCTCAGAGACCAAGTTCTCCGCCTGGGCCAGTGCCCTGCGCGAGCAATTCATCCCCGCGCGAACCGTGAAGGTGGGCAAGCCCAGCTTCCGCCTTGCCCTGCTTTCGGAGTAATCACCATGTTCAAAAACCTCATCGAATCCCTGCGCAAGAAAACCTTGTCCCTGTCGGACCTGCCGGAAACCATCCGCGTCCCGGGTCACGCCGGGCAGACCGACATCGACCGCCTTCCCCTCGATCAGGCATCCGTCGATGACCTGGCCTTCGCTATCCAGGGCCTGGAAGCCCGCTCGTCTGAGATCTCCTGCCAGTTGCATTCCTTGCGCCGCCTGCACGATCTGGCCCGCGCCCGGGGCGCGCTCGGCAGGGACAAGGTCACAGAGATCTTTGGTGGGGATGTCTGATATGAGCTTCCCCTTCATCACCGCCGAGCAGCGCCTCGCAGAAAAGCGAGGCTCCAAGGGCGTCATTCTTGGGCCATCAGGTGTGGGCAAAACCACGCTGCTCAAAACCGCCGATGCGACCCGCACCCTGTTCATTGACCTGGAGGCTGGCGATCTGGCCGTGCTGGATTGGCCTGGCGACAGCGTGCGGCCACGCACCTGGCAGGAATGCCGCGATCTGGCCTGCTACATCGGTGGCCCAAACCCCGCGCTGCGTGACGACCAGTCCTACAGCCAGGCGCATTACGACCAAGTGTGTGCCTTGTATGGCGATCCCGCCATGCTGGCCAAGTACTCGCTGATCTTTGTGGACTCGATCACGGTTGCGGGGCGCCTGTGTCTGCAGTGGGCCAAGGGGCAGCCGCAGGCCTTCTCCGAAAAAACCGGCAAGCCCGACACGCGTGGTGCTTATGGCCTGCATGCCAGCGAACTGGTCGGGTGGCTCACCCAGTTGCAGCATGTCCGTGACAAGGACATCTGGCTGGTCGGGATCCTCGACGAAAAGCTCGATGACTTCAACCGCAAGGTGTTCAGCCCTCAGATCGAAGGCTCCAAAGCCGCGCTGGAACTGCCCGGCATTGTCGATCAGGTCATCTCGATGGTGGTGCTCAAGTCGGATGACGGCACCCCTTATCGCGCCTTCGTCTGCCAGCACATCAATCCCTGGGGCTACCCCGCCAAAGACCGTTCCGGACGACTGGAAGTCGTCGAGGAGCCGCATCTGGGCCGCCTCATTTCCAAGATCACTGCGCCGCGCGCGCAATAAGCAGGAGAGTATTCATGAACAGCTACAGCAACAACGCCGCCTGGAATGACTTCAACGATGCCGAAGACCAGCGCGAGTACGCCCTGATCCCACCCAAAACCCTGGCCAAGGTCATCATGGCCATTCGCCCGGGTGGGTATGACGATCCAAGCCAAGGCTGGACTGGCGGTTACGCGACCCGTTCCGACAAGACCGGTGCGATCTATCTCAACGCCAAGTTCACCATTCTGGAAGGACCGTTTGCCAAACGCGTGGTGTTCGGGCTGATTGGCCTGTCCAGTCCCAAGGGCCCGGAGTGGACTCATATCGGACGCAGCTTCCTGCGCGCCATTCTGAACTCGGCACGAGGCATACATCCGGCAGACAACTCGCCACAGGCGCAGAGTGCGCGCCGCATCAAGGGCTTTGCCGATCTGGATGGTGTGGAGTTTGTCGCCCGCATTGATGTCGAGAAGGATCAGAACGGCGACGACAAGAACGTGATCAAGGCCGCCATTCAGCCGGATCACAAAGAGTATGCCGTGCTGATGGGGCAGCCGATGCGCACCCCAAGCCAAGCGCCTTCGGCTCCCGCCGGTACGCCCCCTATGACATCGGCGCCAGCCGTTCCCACTCGTCCTGCCTGGGCGCAATAAGGAGGACTACCCATGATGCTGCGTCCTCGGCAGCGGGAATTCGTCACCCGCTGCGTCACGGCCCTGAAAGCCCATGGCAACACCCTCGGTGTGGCGCCGACCGGTGCAGGCAAGACGATCTGCCTGTCCGGCACCGCCGGGGAGTTTCTTCAACATCCGGACGCCAAGGCCTGCATCTTGGCGCACCGCGACGAATTGACCGCGCAAAACCTGGCCAAGTTTGGCCGCGTCAATCCGCACGTCAGCACCTCGGTCTTCGATGCTCACCAGAAATCGTGGTCGGGTCAAGCCACCTTTGCCATGGTGCAAACCTTGGCACGCAACCTGGGGCAGATGCCCACGCTGGACATGCTGGTGATCGACGAGGCTCACCACTGCGCGGCGCCCACCTACCGGCAGGTCATCGACTCGGTCCTGGCCAAGAACCCGCATGCGCTGATTTACGGCGTGACTGCTACGCCCAATCGCGGGGATGGCAAGGGCCTGCGTGAGGTGTTCTCCAATATCGCAGACCAGATCAGGTTGGGCGAGCTGATCCGCTCTGGGCATTTGGTGCCACCGCGCACCTTCGTGGTCGATGTCGGAACGCGTGACGCACTCGACGGCGTGCGCAAACTGACTGACGACTACGATATGAATGCCGTGGCGTCGATCATGAACACCACGCCTGTCAATGCGGCGGTGGTCCAGCATTGGCTCGAGCATGCCGCCCGTCGCAAGACCATTGCCTTTGCCGCCACCGTCGATCACGCCTATGCGGTTTGCCATGCATTCATTGCAGCAGGGGTGAAGGCCGCCGTGGTTCATGGCGAGATGACGCCTGCAGAACGTCAGTCCACGCTGAGGTCCTATGAATCTGGCGATGTAACGGTGCTGGTCAATGTCGCCGTGCTCACAGAAGGGTACGACTACACGCCCACCTCCTGCATCGTGCTGCTGCGCCCCAGCTCCTACAAGTCCACGTTGATCCAGATGGTCGGACGCGGCCTGCGCGTGGTCGACCCTGCCGAGCACCCTGGCGTCATCAAGACCGATTGCGTGGTGCTGGACTTTGGCACCGCCTCTCTGCGCCATGGCAGTCTGGAGCAGGAAGTCGATCTGGATGGTTTTGCCGGTGATGGCGAGGCGCCGACCAAGCGCTGTCCGCAGTGCGATGCCGAAGTGCCGATGGCCAGTCGCGAGTGTCCGCTCTGTGGCCACAGCTTTGCCAAGGCGATCGAGGAAGCGCGTCACCAAATCAGCGATTTTGTGATGACCGAAATCGATCTGCTCAAGCGCTCCAACTTCGCCTGGTGCGACCTTTTCGGCGACGACTGCGCGCTGCTGGCCACCGGTTTCAAAGCCTGGGCGGGTGTCTTCTTCCTGGGTGGGCGTTGGTACGCGGTGGGTGGTGCCGAAAAGTTGTCTCCTCGCTTGTTGGGTGCAGGGGAGCGCACGGTCTGCCTGGCCCAGGCCAATGACTGGCTCAACGACCAGGAAGTTGACGATGCCGCTCACAAGACCCGTCGCTGGTTGCAGGAGTCGCCCACACCTGGGCAACTGCGTTACCTGCCTGCGCCGCTGCGCGCGGATTTCAGCCTGACCCGTTATCAGGTCTCAGCGCTGTTGACCTTCCAGTTCAACAAGGCGGCCATCCAGCGCCTGGTTACCGCAGCCAACGATGCGGTGATGGCCGAGTTTCGGGAGGCTGCTTGAGATGTGCTGTGTGCGCCCGTCAAGCCAAAGGCCTGGGGTATTTCAACCCACGCTTACGGCGCTCCGACCCCCGCCGCTACAACGACCGGTGGGTGTTCTGCTCCATGAGGTGCCAGAACGCCTTCTCCCGGCTGATGGAGCGCCTGACCCCGTTTCAGGAGGATGCCGTGATTGATCCCAGCGACATGGAGATCGCCGCCATGCAATCGGCACTGGCTCCCTTGGGTGAGTACGTCGCCTCCATCGGCATGGATCGCCCTTTAGCCGACTACGGTAAGGATGAAGTCCTGCGTCTGGTGGAGGTCGTGGTCGACGCCTATCAGGCCCACATGTTGGCCGAGCACGAACGCATAGTCGAGCGCGATCGCACTTTCTTTGAACAACTCGCCAGCCGCAAGGCCACTGCCAGCACGGGTGGCGATCACCACAGGATTCCATTTTGATGATCGACCTGAACCATCAACCCAAATTTCACGAGCAGGTGTCAATGCTGCTGGATGCAGCCTTGCAAGCCGAGCGCAGCCAGCAGGCCCGCCGGCGCTATCTGGGCGCCTCACGCCTCGGTGTGCCCTGCGAGCGCGCCCTGCAATACGAGTACGTCGACGCGCCGGTGGACGACGGTGCCGAGCTGCCGGGTCGCACGCTGCGGATCTTTGAAGTCGGCCATGTCATGGAGGACCTGGCCATTCGCTGGCTGCGCCTGGCTGGCTTCGACCTCTACACCCGCAAGCAGGATGGCGAGCAATTTGGCTTCTCCGTCGCGGGTGGTCGCATCCAGGGGCATATCGACGGCGTAATCGCTGGTGCTCCTGCCGACCTGGGTTTGTCGTTTCCCATGCTCTGGGAGTGCAAGACCATGAACGACAAACACTGGCGCGACACCGCCAAAAAGGGCGTGACCGTGACCAAGCCGATCTACGCCGCGCAAATGGCGATCTATCAGGCGTACATGGAGCCGAGCATCCCCGGCATCGCGTCTCAGCCTGCGTTGTTCACCGCCATCAACAAGGACACCCAGGAGCTTTGGTTGGAGCTGGTGCCGTTTGATGCAGCGCTTGCGCAGCGCATGTCTGATCGCGCTGTCAAAGTCATCCAGGCGACCGAGGCTGGTGAATTGCTGCCGCGCGTGGCGTCTGAGCCGAGTTTCTACGAGTGCAAGTACTGCGCCTGGGCGCGTCGGTGTTGGCGCGAGCAGGGTGTGAGCGCATCGGGGGTGAAGTCATGAATGCGCGTCTTCCTCAACCCGTCATCGAGTCATTGACGGTGACCGCCCGTCGCCAGAAACCCTTGATTGGTGCATCCCTGCTGGAGCGTCTGCTGCTGCGCCATGTGGCTGTGGTGTGTCCGGAGTCGCGACTGGTCGTAGCTGTTATCAAACAGGCGTTCATTGACCTGTGCTCGCCCTCGAAACATCTGCGCACTGAGGCCAGACGTTTCTTTCGAGACGGGCGCCTGGAGCTGTGGTGCGACCAGGTCGGTCTGTCCCCCAACTTCATGCGAGAGATCGCGACCAAGGCGGGCTACTTGAATCCGGCAGACACCGATGAAGGAGGTGTCCATGCTTGATTTCAACGATCAAGAACCCGCAGCTCCATCACACAGCGGAAATTCCGAGCGGGATGAACTGCGATCGGCCTTGATGGCACGGCTCGAGGGCGTGCTGTTTGCTTTATTTCCGGCGGGCAAGGTGACACACGGCAAATTTGTCGTTGGCGATGTGCTGGGCAGTCCAGGTCGCAGTCTGGAGATCGAGCTGGATGGTGAACGGGCGGGCCTGTGGATCGACCGCGCCACGGGTAATGGTGGCGATGTCTTTGCGCTCATCGCTGCGCACCGCCATTGGGACACGCATCGTGATTTCGCGGCCGTCCTCAGCTTCGCCCGGGAACTGCTCGGCCGAGCGCCCGCCGTGTCACCCGCCAGACGCAAGGCAAGCGCGCCGGTAGATGAATTGGGTCCAGCCACCGCCAAGTGGGACTATCTGGCCGCTGACGGCAGTCTGATTGCCTGCGTGTATCGCTATGAGCCCAGTCCTGGACGTAAGGAATTCCGCCCTTGGGATGCCAAGCGTCGCAAAATGGCGCCGCCCGATCCGAGGCCGTTGTTCAACCAACCTGGCATTTTTCATGCCGACCGGGTGATTCTGGTCGAGGGCGAAAAATGCGCCCAGGCCTTGATCGACGCGGGCCACTGCGCGACCACCGCGATGCATGGTGCCAACGCACCGATCGACAAGACCGACTGGTCACCCCTTCAGGGCAAGCATGTCCTGATTTGGCCCGACCGCGACAAACCCGGCTGGGAGTACGCCATGAATGCCGCCGAGGCGGTCATGGCAGCGGGTGCCCAGCATTGCGCGGTGTTGATGCCTCCACCCAATCCCATGGCGCAAGATCCCCAAGAGTCTGCGGATGGCTGGGACGCGGCTGATGCCATTGCGGAGGGCTTTGATGTGGAGGCCTTCCTTGCCCACGGTGAGCGCATCCAGTTCCATCCTTCAACGCCAGACACCACGCAGACAGCGGATCCGACCGAGCAATCGGTGTGGGCCACCGAAGACGCACTGGCGCTGACTTTCTCGGGTCGGTACGCCCAGGACTGGCGCTATGTCGCGTTGTGGGGAAAGTGGGTGTTCTGGACTGGCAAGCGCTGGCAAACCGAGGAGACTCTGGCGGCGCACCACCTGATGCGCCAGATCTGTCGGGAGGCCGCACTCAAGGCCGATTCTCATCGGGTGGCCGCCAAACTCGCCAGCAGTGGCACGGTAGCTGGCTTGGAGCGGCTCGCACGCTCCGATCGGCGTCATGCCGCCACCGCCGACGAGTGGGATGCCGACCCCTGGCTGCTCAACACGCCAGGCGGTGTGGTGAATCTCAAGAATGGCGTGCTGCGCTCCCACGACCGTCTGGACCGACTGACCAAGATCACGACGGCCACCCCCGCGGGTGATTGCCCCACCTGGCGGCAGTTCATCCATGAGGTCACGGGCGGTGATCAGCCTCTGCAGGCCTATCTTGCCCGGATGGCAGGGTATGCCCTGACTGGATCGACACGCGAGCACGCGCTGTTCTTCCTGTACGGCACGGGTGCAAACGGCAAATCGGTGTTCGTGAACACCCTGGCCACCATCCTGGGGGACTACGCCACCAACGCGCCCATGGACACGTTCATGGAGACCCGCACAGACAGGCACCCGACCGATATGGCCAGCTTGCGTGGGGCCCGGTTTGTCGCTGCTATCGAAACCGAGCAAGGGCGACGCTGGGCCGAGTCCAAGGTGAAGAGCTTGACCGGTGGCGACAAGATCTCTGCGCGCTTCATGCGCCAGGATTTTTTCGAGTTCATGCCGCAGTTCAAGCTGATCGTGGCCGGCAATCACAAACCGGCTATCCGCAACATCGACGAAGCGATGAAGCGGCGCCTCCACCTGATCCCGTTCACGATCACCGTCCCACCGGAAAGGCGCGACAAGCACCTACAGCAAAAGCTGCTGGCCGAACGGGATGGGATCCTGGCTTGGGCGGTTCAAGGCTGTCTGGAGTGGCAATGTCAGGGCCGGCTCGACCCGCCCCAGCAGGTGCTCGATGCCACCGATGAGTACTTCGAAGAGGAGGACGCGATTGGTGAGTTCCTGGACGAGGACTGCCAGCAGTCGCCCGTGGCGCGCGAAGCGATTTCCGCGATCTACCAGCGCTGGCGTGAGCGCGCTGAGCGGCGTGGCGAGTACGTGGGCACCAGCCGCTGGCTGACCCAGCAACTCATCAACCGTGGGTTTGCGCGCACTCGCCTGCATGGCGGGGCAAAGGCCTTGTTAGGCCTGTCGCTCAAACCCCGCGAGCCGGGCGGCTACATGCCCTATCGGGACGACTGACCTATTCGACAAACCCCAGTGGGTGACCGAAAGTGACCAGCATATCGTTATCTCTCTACACGTGTACGCGCGCAGGCGCGAGCGGATAACGAGAAACGGGTCACCTTCGGTCACCAGATGCCAAAAACGCATGGAGTGACCAATGAACACAATGACCATCCTCGCCCTTGATCTGGGCACACAAACCGGCTGGGCACTGACCAGCCGTGACGGCAGCATCACCAGTGGCAGCCAATCCTTCAAACCCCAGCGCTTCGAAGGCGGCGGCATGCGCTTCCTGCGGTTCAAGCGCTGGCTCACCGACATCAAGCAATGCAACAACGGCATTGACCAGGTTGTATTCGAAGAGGTCCGCCGCCACGTTGGTGTCGACGCGGCCCATGCCTACGGTGGCTTCATGGGCCAGCTGACGGCCTGGTGTGAACACCACCAGATCCCGTACCAGGGCATTCCGGTCGGCACGATCAAGAAGCACGCCACAGGCAAAGGCAATGCCAGCAAGGACGAGATGGTGGCATCCGTCCGTACCCGTGGACATGCCCCGACCGACGACAACGAGGCTGACGCCATCGCCTTGCTGTACCTGGCCCGTGAGATGGCCACGGAGGGGGTGTGACATGAAAGTGCCCCAATACCGCTACCGCTGCCCCTTGGGCAATCTGCAGCCCACCACGCCGGATCTGGACGCGGTCAAACGCGAGGGCTGGCGTACCGATCAGATCCTGGTGGTCAGCGAGCACGACGAACGGCTCGACTGGGTGGAGAAACAGTTCGTGCGCAGGCTGGGCGAACGCCTCTACGGGGATGGAGGCAAGCGCCATGACTGAGACACGAACCGAATGGACTGTTGAGGATGTGGCTGCCCGATTTGCTGAAGCTGCCGAAACCGCGCACAAGCTGCCCCGGGTCAGACCCGGCGGCTACTTCAACCCGTGGATGACCTTGGCCATGCAGGTGCCCGAGCGCTACCCGGATCCCGAGCGCCTGTACCGGCCCATGCCACCCAGCCCACAAGCCGTAGAGCGGATGCTGGAGACCATGCGCTGGGTGCAGTGGCTGGAGGTGGAGCAGCGGCATCTGGTGTGGATGCGTTCGAACCGGTATCGCTGGGAGCAGATCGGTCGGCGGTTTGCCTGCGCGGCAAGAACGGCACAGCGGCGGTACGACGCTGCCATCCATCTGGTCGCTCTACACCTGAACAAGGGACACTGTCTGAAGTCGCGGCAAATCGATGGCGGGGGCGGGGTGGTGCGGGATGGTGATGACAGATGCCAAAACACCCCCTGTCGCGTTTTACCCGGTTTGGGCCTACAGTTTCAGCTATGGTCAGGACAGCGGTGTGAGCAGCGGGCGTGATCTTCCGCCCGCAACCTTGCACCCCGACAGATGCGAAGCGATGCAAACGCCTGATGGCTGATGCCAATCAGATGATCGCGGAGTCCTGCGGACAATCAACGGGTCCTTCCTGGCCAAAACGGTATGCGGGGGGCAACAGCGCGAGATTTCGATAGCGTCTGCCCTGAAAAACAGGTTACCACCCGGCCAGGTTACCGGCCCGTGGTTACCACCACCCCAGACAGTTACCACCCCATGAATATTTCCAACCCGCCTGGCGGCAACGCTCGGCGGGTTTTTCAATTCCATGACGCCCAACCTGCAGATCGAATACCGCCCGATCGATGCGTTGCTGCCTTACGCGCGCAATCCGCGCACGCATTCTCCGGCGCAGATTGCCAAGATCGCGGCCAGCATCGTGGAGTTTGGCTGGACGCAACCCATCCTGGTCGATGGCGAGAGCGGAATCATCGCCGGCCACGGGCGCCTGGCGGCGGCGCGCAAGCTGGAGTTGGCGGACGTCCCTGTCATTGAACTGGGCCACCTGACCCCGGCGCAAAAGCGTGCTTACGTGATCGCCGACAACCGCCTGGCGCTTGACGCTGGATGGGATGACGAGTTGCTGGCGCTTGAACTGGCGGAGCTGTCTGAGGCCGGTTACGACTTACTGATGACTGGCTTCGACGATGACGAGTTGGCCCAGATGCTGGCTGACATTGCAGAGACGGATGGTTCGGATACTGATGAACCTGCCAGCGATGAGGACGATGAGGTCCCAGAACCACCAAAGCAGCCGATCTCCCGACCAGGGGATGTCTGGCAACTGGGCCAGCACCGCCTGATCTGCGGCGATGCCAGCGACCCATCCGTGGTCGCCACCTTGATGCAGGGTGAGCAAGCGAGTCTGTGTTTCACCTCGCCCCCTTACGGCAACCAGCGCGATTACACCTCTGGCGGTATCGCTGACTGGGATGGCCTGATGCGCGGCGTCTTCGCGCAAGTGCCCATGGCCGCCGATGGCCAGGTGTTGGTCAACCTCGGCCTGATCCACCGCGACAACGAGTTCATCCCGTATTGGGACGCATGGCTCGATTGGATGCGCAGCCAAGGCTGGCGGCGGTTTGCCTGGTACGTATGGGACCAGGGGCCAGGGATGCCCGGCGATTGGCAGGGGCGTCTGGCGCCGAGCTTTGAATTCATCTTCCACTTCAACCGGCAAACGCGCAAACCCAACAAGACGGTGCCCTGCAAGTTTGCCGGTCAGGAAACGCACCTGCGCGCCGACGGATCCTCGACCGCGATGCGCGGCAAGGATGGCCAAGTCAACGGCTGGACCGCTGCGGGTCAGCCGACGCAGGACCACCGCATCCCTGACTCGGTCATCCGGGTGATGCGCCACAAGGGAAAGATCGGCAAGGACATCGATCACCCGGCCGTCTTTCCGGTGACGCTGCCGGTGGAGGTCATTGAGGCGTACACCGATGAAGGCGAGATCGTGTTTGAGCCCTTTGGCGGCAGCGGCACCACGCTGATGGCCGCCCAACGCACCGGTCGCATGGGCCGCGCGGTGGAGATCGCACCCGAGTACGTCGACGTGGCGCTGCTCCGTTTCCAACAGAACTTCCCTGGCATGCCGGTCACCCTGGCCGCCACCGGAGAACCCTTTGAGGTTGTTGCTCAACAACGCAAAGCCGAGCATCGACAAGAGAGCGAACATGCAACTGTCTGAACATTTCGAACTGGCCGAGTTTCTGGTCTCAGAAACGGCGGCTCGCCGTGGCATTGCCAACGAGCCCACACCCGAGGTCATCGAGAACCTGCGTCGGCTGTGTCAATCGGTACTGCAGCCGCTGCGCGTTCACCTCAAGCGCCCGGTGGTGATCACCTCCGGCTACCGCTCGCCAGCGCTGAACCGCGCCATTGGGGGCAGTCCGACCAGCCACCACATGCAAGGGCGTGCGGCGGACCTCATCGTGCCAGGTATGACGCCGTTGCTCGTATGTCAGGCCGCCCACCAGTTGAAGTTGCCTTGCGTGCAGATCATTCACGAGTTCGGACGGTGGACCCATCTGGCAGTGGCGATCTCGAATGAGCGCACCCAGTTGCTCACGGCCAAGCTGAACCAGGGCAAGACCGTCTATGAAACGGGGTTGGTCCATGTCTGAACCTTGGCTTTCAACCGTTATTGAGCGATGGTCCACTGACAAACTGGTGCCCTACGCCCGCAACGCTCGCACCCACTCCGAGGAGCAGGTGGCGCAGATTGCGGCATCCATCGTCGAGTTCGGGTTCACCAATCCGATCCTGGCGGGATCCGATGGCGTGATCGTCGCCGGACACGGAAGGCTGGCTGCCGCGCAAAAGCTCGGTCTGGATACCGTGCCCGTCGTGGTTTTGGATCACCTGACCTCCACCCAGCGCCGAGCTCTCATCATTGCGGACAACCGCATTGCAGAAAACGCTGGCTGGGACGACGCCATGCTGCGCATCGAGCTGCAGTCGCTGCAGGAGGATGGCTTCAACCTGGACATCACCGGATTTGACGCCGATGCCTTGGCCGAGATCATGGCGGGCGAAGAGACCACGGTCGATGGCCAGACGGATGACGATGCGGTGCCCGAAGTGTCGGCCACCCCCATCTCCCGCCCGGGGGATGTCTGGGAGCTGGGCAAGCACCGACTGGTGTGCGGTGACGCCACCGACCCCAAGAGTTACGAGCTGCTGATGGCCGATGCCCAGGCCAACATGGTGTTCACCGATCCACCGTACAACGTGGACTATGCCAATAGCGCGAAGGACAAGATGCGTGGCAAGGACCGTCCGATCCTGAACGACAACCTGGGCGATGGCTTCTACGATTTCCTGCTGGCAGCGATGACGCCGATGTTGTCGCGCTGTAGCGGCGCTGTCTATGTGGCAATGTCGTCCAGCGAACTCGACACGCTGCAGTCTGCATTCCGTGCTGCAGGTGGTAAGTGGTCCACCTTCATTATCTGGGCCAAGAACACCTTCACACTTGGCCGCGCCGACTACCAGCGCCAGTACGAGCCCATCCTCTACGGCTGGCCCGAAGGTCAAAACCGCCACTGGTGCGGTGATCGTGACCAGGGTGATGTGTGGAACATCAAGAAGCCACAGAAAAACGACCTGCACCCGACCATGAAGCCGGTGGAGTTGGTCGAGCGCGCGATCCGCAATTCCAGCCGACCGGGTGACATCGTGCTCGACCCGTTCGGCGGCTCTGGCACCACCCTCATCGCCGCAGAAAAGACCGGCCGCATCGGCTGGCTGATCGAGCTCGACCCCAAGTACGTGGACGTGATCGTGCGCCGTTGGCAGGACTGGAGCGGGCAAGAAGCCTACCGGGAACTTGACGCGGTCAAGTTCAACGACTTGGCGGCTTTGGCAGGTGTGGCGGTCACGACTGATGCAGCGGAGGCCGACGCATGAAGCAGTCGCGCCTGATGTCCATGGTGGAGTCGCTCGCCAATGTGCTGGTGGGTTATGTTGTGGCGGTGGTCACGCAGATGGCCGTGTTCCCGGTGTTCGGCCTGACCGTTACCGTCACCGAAAACCTGCTGATCGGCTTGATCCTCACGGCCGTCTCGATCGTGCGCAGCTACGCGCTGCGCCGGGGCTTTGAAGCCCTGCGGGTGCGTCAGTCGGCCAGGGCCTCTTCGACGATCTCGCAGTGAATTACAAAGCCCGTCAGGTAGGGCAGCCCCTTGGGAATCCCGTGCTGCTTGCTGGTCAGGCGGCCGATGGTCCATCCCATCCAGCGTTGGGTGGCGGCGTGGATCGCATCGTGCAGGTTCAATCCGGCGTGCAGGCCGTTCAACACATCGTCGGCAAAGTGACGGCCATGGCGGCTGTCCAGGAAGGCGCGCACTGATTCGAGGGGCTGGAGGGTGGCGTCCGAAATCGCGGTCATCGCGATCGGCCAAGCCGCTGCTGCTTGGTTGTTCATCGTGCCCCAAAAGCCCCAGGCTTCGTTCTGGGTGGCAGGGATGTGAGTGGTGGTCATCGTCGGCTCCGTGTCTGTGTTGGCGATGACTCCATTGACGCGCTGTAGAGCACAGAAGCCAAGGCTTATTCGATCATTTTTCGAGAGCGTGATCATTTTGCGACGCTGGCCAGTTCGGCCTGGGCGTTGGCGATCAGGTCCAGTCGCAGATTGGGCGTGATGTTGCAAGCCAGGGCGTTGAGCGCCCAGTTCATCACCTGCGATTTGTCGTGCGGCGTCTCGGCCGTGTCGAGTCGCTCGATGTAATGGTCCAATTCGCGCAGGCTGCGCTCCAGGGTGGACCGGGCGGTGAGCAAGGCGTCTTTGGCCTTTTGCTCGGTCATCTGGCGCATCAGGGTGTCGAGGTCGAGGGTCATCGTGGGGCTCCGTTCAATCGTTTGGTAATGACCCCATTGACGCGCTGCTGCGATGCAAAGCCAAGGCTTTGATTGCAGAAGATGAACAGCGTGGCGGCGCAGCCACTAGCCCAGCCGGGCCGCGTAGCGGGCGTAGTCGCCGCCAGACGGGTCGACATAGAGGTACGGGCGTCCGGGGGCGTGAACTTCCACGCACAAACGTCCCTGGCCGACATAGCCACCCTTGCCCGCCAGCCAGTCGCGCGAGACCAGCAGGTTGGCAGCAAAGCCATCGAACTCCTCGGGTGTCATGGTCCGGGTCTCGGTGACGTAGACGATGTAGTCGCCGCTGGCGCTCATGTCCCTGAGGTTCTCGGGCTTGCGCGCAAAGGGCAGTCGGATCCCGAGCTGCTCAACCTGAATCTCCTTGCCCTCCCACTGGAGGGTCAAGGGGGTGCGTTCAATGGTGATGGACATGCTGGGCATGAAGTGCCTTTCTGGTTGGTGTAGTGGTTGGGCTGTTGGATCGATACTTGGGGCTCACGGCCTTGGCCTGCAAGGCTTCGACGCCCGCCAAAGCCAGGGTGAGCACGGCGTTGTGAAACGCCGCTTCGGCCAAACAGGGCGCGAGCCGCGCGTCTTCGAGCAGGCTGTCGATGCTTGGTGCCACCTTGGCCCGCATCGCGGCACACACCGCCTCCTGGCGCGCCGGGCTGGCGCTGCGGATTTCGGGGCACAGGCTGATCAGGGTGCGAAACGCCTGGTCGGCCAGGCGCTGCCCGAGTTCATCGATCCGAGCAAAGTTGCGGCTGGCGTTCATGCAGCCTCCGAATTGATAGCGGTAGCGGTGCCTGCGGATGCGGACTCGATGCGGTAAACGCGCTGACCACTGGCCTCCTTGGCTGATGTGATGGTCAGCCCCAGGCGCTTCTTGAGCGTGCCGGCCAGGGCTCCACGCACGGTGTGCTGTTGCCACCCCGTGGCCTCCATGATCTGCGCGATCGTGGCGCCCTCGGGGCGCTGCAGCAGGCCAATGACCAGGGCCTGTTTGCTGTCGGCTCGGGTGCGAACCGGCTTGTCCTTGGCGGCCTTCTGCCAACTGGCCTCGGCACTGGCGACATCGGCCTCCAGTTCCGGATCATCCAGCGTGATGGTTGGTGGCAATGCGCCCGGTCGGGGCAGGCCCAAGGCGTCGTAGCCCTCGGCGGCCACCACCCAGTCATCGCCGTCGGGCGTGATCAGGGCGCGTTTGAACAAAGCCTCGAGCACCTTGGCGCGGGCGCCGCCCTTGATGTGCTCGGGAAACCAGACGATCTTGCCGCCGCTGTGTTGTACGGCGTGCTCCAGGATGACTTGCTGATTGGGGTTGAGTGCGCTGGTCATGGTGCCCTCACGCTTGCAGGACGGCGGTGCTGCCGTTGCCACTGGTTTGATGTGCTGCGGTGACTTTGCGCACGCGGTACACGGTCTGCTTCTGCGCGCCGCCGGCGGCACGCAATCCAGCATCAAACGCGGCTTGCAAGGCGCTTTTGACACCCCAGACGCTCACGTCGTGGAAGTCCAGGCTGTCGCGGTGGCGGGTTTGCAGGGTTTCGATGAACAGGTGGTCCAGGGCAATCGATTCGAGCAAGAGCTCGATCTCGTCAGGGGAGAGTGCGGTGGGTTGCTTAGGCTTGGCCATGTGGGGCTCCTTGGTGGGTTGCTTGTCAATCGACATCCGCATTCACGCGCTGTGCGCCTCGGAAGCCAAGCGCTTTTTAATCCCGGGTGATTCACTCGCCTTTGCCTGACCCATACCTCGAGGAGGCCACCCACTTGCATTGAGTTGAACAACACATGGGACTGTCCATTCGCGCCTATGCGCGCCACCGAGGCGTGTCGCACGTGGCCGTCAAGAAGGCCATTGACACTGGGCGCATCAGCCAGCTGGCGGACGGCACCATCGATCCAGTGGTGGCCGATGCCCAGTGGGCGGCCAACACCACACCGACGCGGCGGTCGGTGGCAGATGTCGCCAGTGACAAACCGGCCCCGCAGGTTTCCGCAGACACCCGCGAGATTCCGCAAGCTGCCGCACGACCACAACGGGAAACGACTGAGCCACCCACCCCGGCGCTGTCCTCCGGTGGCACATCGCTGCTGCAGGCGCGCACCGTCAACGAGGTGGTCAAGGCGCA
Organism: Burkholderiaceae bacterium; assembly: GCA_041913045.1. Classification (GTDB taxonomy): domain Bacteria; phylum Pseudomonadota; class Gammaproteobacteria; order Burkholderiales; family Burkholderiaceae_C; genus CAMLOF01. The sequence continues at coordinate 42,371 of JAYSGB010000012.1, forward strand.
AACCAACAAGGTGCGCCTGGCTCGCCTGAAGGGTGAGCTGGTCGATCGCTCACAGGCCGTGGCCCATGTGTTCAAGCTGGCCCGTGCTGAGCGCGATGCTTGGCTGAACTGGCCGGCACGCATCTCGTCGCAGATGGCCGCTGGGCTGGGCGTCGATGCGCATGTCTTGCATGTGGCGCTGGACGCCGCTGTGCGCCAGCAACTGCAAGACCTGGGCGACCTGCAGCCGAAAGTGGACTGATGGGTAGATTGACCATGGACGAGCTGTACTACGAAGGCTGGGACGCCATCGAGCGTGCCTGGCGAGAAGGCCTCACGCCCGATCCGCTGCTTACTGTCTCCGAATGGGCCGACAAGCACCGGGTTCTCTCCAGCAAAGCCGCCTCCGAACCAGGCCGCTGGCGCACCAGCCGCACGCCCTACCTGCGCGAGATCATGGATTGCTTGTCACCCATGTCACCGATCGAGCGGGTGGTGTTCATGAAAGGCGCACAGGTTGGCGGCACGGAGCTGGGCCTGAACTGGGTCGGCTACGTGATCCACCACGCCCCGGGTCCCATGATGGCGGTGTGGCCCACGGTGGAGATGGCCAAGCGGGCCTCCAAGCAGCGCATCGACGCGCTGATCGAAGAAAGCCCCGCCATCCAGGAGCGAATCGCTCCCGCGCGCAGTCGGGACTCCGGCAACACGATTCTCGCCAAGGAGTTCCATGGCGGCGTGCTGGTGATGACCGGCGCCAACAGCGCAGTGGGTCTTCGCTCCATGCCGGTGCGCTACCTGTTTCTCGATGAGGTCGACGGCTATCCGTTGGATGTGGAAGGCGAAGGCGATGCGATCTCGCTGGCCGAGGCGCGCACCCGCACCTTTGCGCGGCGCAAGATCCTGATCGTCTCGACCCCGACGATTGCCGGGGCCAGTGCGGTGGAGCGCGAGTTCGAGGCATCTGACCAGCGACGCTACTTCGTGCCGTGTCCGCATTGCGACCACCGCCAGTGGCTGCGGTTTGAGCAGCTGCGCTGGGAGCGCGGCCTGCCGGAAACGGCCGCCTACATCTGCGAATCCTGCAGCCAGCCGATCGTCGAGCACCACAAGACCTGGATGCTGGACAACGGCCAGTGGCAGGCTTGCGTGCCAGAACAAGCCGGACGCACGGCCGGGTTTCATCTGTCGAGCCTCTACAGCCCAGTGGGCTGGCGCAGTTGGATCGAGATCGCCCGGGCCTGGGAATCGGCTGCGATGTCAGATAGTCGGTCGGCGTCGGCCATCAAGACCTTCAAGAACACCGAACTGGGTGAGACCTGGGTTGAAGAGGGCGAAGCGCCCGACTGGCAACGATTGCTGGAACGTCGCGAGGACTACCGCATCGGCACCGTGCCCGCTGGCGGTCTGCTGCTGACTGCCGGTGCCGACGTGCAGAAGGACCGCATCGAAGTCTCGGTCTGGGCCTTCGGGCGTGGCAAGGCCGCCTGGCTGGTGGAGCACCGGATCCTGATGGGCGACACGGCTCGTACCGAGGTCTGGTCGGGCTTGGCCAAGCTCATGGGCGAGACCTGGACTCACAGTAGCGGTTGCCAGTTGAGTCTGGCGCGCTTGGCGCTGGATACCGGATATGCCACCCAGGAGGCCTATGCCTTCGTGCGCAGTGTGCGCGATGTCCGGCTCATGCCGATCAAGGGCATTGCCGGTGGTGCGGCGCTGATCGGCACGCCCACGGCGGTGGATGCCACCGCCAGCGGCAAGAAGCTGCGCCGGGGCATCAAGGTGTTCCCGGTTGCGGGCGGCATCGCCAAGCTGGAGTTCTACAACAACCTGAGGAAGAGCGCCGAGGTGGCCGAAGACGGCATCACGCCGATCTACCCGGCAGGCTTTGTGCACCTGCCCAAGGTCGATGCCGAATACCTGCAACAGCTCTGTGCCGAGCAGCTGATCACGCGGCGAGACCGCAACGGCTTTGCCCACCGCGAGTGGCAAAAGATGCGCGAGCGCAATGAGGCGCTGGACTGCTACGTCTACGCCCGGGCAGCGGCTGCGGCGGCAGGACTGGACCGGTTCGAAGACCGGCACTGGCAAGAACTCGAAAAACAACTCGGCACCGACCCACCAGTCGTTGCCAAACAAATCATAACCCCCGAGGCCACCCAAGAACAGCGATTCGACGGTGGCCTCAGCACTTCTAGCAGCACGCCAGCGCCCGCTCGGCGCGTGGTGCGCAGCCGATGGATGACTTGAGTGAACAAATAAGCATGACCTACACACCAGAACACCTGCAGGCCCTGCGCGAAGCCCTGGCCAGCGGCGAGCACCGCGTGACTTACGAAGGCAAAAGCATCGAGTACCGCAGCGTGTCCGATTTGAAGGCTGCGATTGCTGAAGTCGAAGCCACCATGGCTCGTGATTCCGGCGCACCCAAATCCCGCCAGATCCGCGTCACCACGAGCAAGGCACTCTGATGGCCTGGCTCAAAACCATGTCCCGGATCAGCCGCCGCATGTTCGGTGGCACGCCAGTCTATGACGGCACCGGCGGTGGTCGCCGTGCCCTGGCCTGGATGCCCAGCAATCCCGGTGCGGTGGTAGCCCTGTCGCTGGCCCAAGACGAACTGCGTGCCAAGAGCCGTGACCTGGTGCGCCGCAACGCCTGGGCCGCCGCTGGCATCGAAGCCTTTGTGGCCAACGCCATCGGCACGGGCATCAAGCCGCAGAGCATGGTGCAAGACCAGGACAGGCGCGAAGCCATCCACAGCCTGTGGTGGGACTGGTGTGAACAGGCCGACGCGGCAGGGCTCACCGACTTCTACGGTCTGCAGGCACTCGCTACTCGCGCCATGCTTGAGGGCGGTGAAGCCCTGATCCGATTGCGTTACCGCCGCACCGAAGATGGTCTGCCGGTGGCGCTGCAGATCCAGGTGCTGGAAGCTGAGCACCTGCCAACCACCATGAACCGGGATTTGCCCGGCGGTAACGTCATCCGGTCCGGCATCGAGTTCGACCGTCTGGGTCGCCGGGTGGCTTACCACCTGTACCGATCGCATCCCAACGATGGGCTGCTGGCACCCATGTCCAGCAACGCTGGCGGTGGTGGCATGGACACCGTGCGGGTGGATGCCAGTGAAGTGATTCACCTGTACCGCCCCTTGCGCCCTGGCCAAATACGGGGCGAGCCGTGGCTCACTCGGGCGCTCGTGAAACTCAACGAGTTGGACCAGTACGACGATGCCGAGCTGGTGCGCAAGAAGACGGCAGCCATGTTTGCGGGCTTCATCACCCGCATGGCACCCGAAGACAACCTGATGGGTGAGTCGGCTGCCGATAGCAACGGCGTAGCGCTCGCGGGCATGGAGCCTGGCACGCTGCAGATCCTGGAGCCAGGCGAAGACATCAAGTTCTCAGCCCCTGCCGATGTGGGATCGTCGTATGCCGAATTCATGCGCCAGCAGTTCCGCGCGGTGGCCGCCGCAATGGGCATCACCTACGAGATGCTCACCGGTGACCTGACGCAGGTGAACTATTCATCTATCCGGGCGGGTCTGCTGGAGTTCAGGCGTCGGTGTGAAGCCCTGCAGCACGGCGTGATCGTGCACCAGCTGTGCCGGCCGATCTGGCGCGCCTGGATGGACCAGGCGGTGCTCGAGGGCACGCTCAATTTGCCTGGATATCGCCAATCTCAGCGCCAGTACCAGGCGGCCAAGTGGATCCCCCAGGGTTGGAAGTGGGTGGATCCGCAAAAGGAATACAACGCCATGAAGCTCGCCATTCGTGCTGGCCTCATGAGTCGCTCGGAAGCGATCTCTGGTAACGGTTACGACGCTGAGGACGTGGACCGCGAGATTGCGGCGGACAACGCACGGGCCGATGACCTGGGATTGGTCTTCGATTCGGACCCTCGCTATGACCAACCCCTGACCATCCCACCACCGTCGGCCAGTGCAGGCACTGCGACCGACCTCTCAACCGAATCCTCTGTGGAGTAGTTCATGCTGCCTCATTTTGCTTCCCGCTTGTTCGGGACGCCCTTGCTCGTTCATCGGGCCAAACTTGATGTCATTCTGGCGGTGATGGGCGAACGCCTGGGGTTGGCTGTGCCGGCCGTTGACCTGGCTTTACCCTCGCCGAAACCTGCAACAGCAATGCCTGCCGGCATCGCGGTCATCCCGGTTCACGGCACCCTCGTCAAACGCTCGCTCGGTATAGAAGCCGCTTCGGGTCTGACCTCCTATGGCGAGATCGCGGCCATGCTGGACTCCGCCCTGGCCGACCCGCAGGTCAGCGGCATCCTGCTGGACATCGATTCTCCTGGTGGAGAAGCTTCGGGCAGTTTCGAGTTGGCGCGCCGCGTGCGTGAAGTGGCGGCTATCAAACCCGTGTGGGCGGTGGCCAACGATGCCGCGTACTCGGCGGCTTACGCGATCGCTGCTAGCGCCCAACGCCTGTTCGTCACCGAAACGGGGGGTGTCGGCTCCATTGGTGTCATCGCACTGCATGTGGATCAATCGGTCAAAGATGCCAATGACGGGTATCGATTCACGGCCATCACCGCCGGCGCCCACAAGAACGACTACTCGCCGCACGAGCCTTTGTCCGACAGCGCCAAGACCGAGCTGCAAAGCGAGGTCGATCGGCTCTACGCGATCTTTACCGAGCACATCGCAGCCATGCGTGGCCTGAAGCTTGATGCGGTACGCGCCACCGAGGCCGGCCTGTATTTCGGCGGCAATGCCGTGGCCCAGGGGCTTGCCGATGGTGTCCAGTCGCTGGACGCCACCCTCAACCAATTTCATCAGTTTCTCAACGCCCGTAACTATCCGCTGTCTCAGGTGCGGGGCGTCATCCGTGCTGAGGCGGCACATCCTCCACAGGAGTTACTCATGTCTGACCCACAAGACACCCCCGAAGAAACCTTGTCCGAAACCATCGGCGTCGATGAAGCCGCTGTTCTTGTTGCACAAGCCCGCCGCGAAGTGACCCAAAGCGCTCAGGCCATTGCCGAAGTGTGCATACTGGCCGGTTGTCCCGACCGTGCGGCTCAATTCATCGCGGCTGGCAAGACCGAAGCCGAGGTACGCCGCGCGTTGATCGATGCACGTGCAGCCCAGACCGAAGCAACGGCCATCCGATCGACCATCACCGTCGATGCCGGGACGGCGATGCCGTCGCATACCGAGACTTCGCCCATCGTCGCTGCCGTCAAAAAACTCACTGGCACCGCTTAAGAAAGGAACTTCCCCATGTCCGTCATCACTCAACCGAACGACTTGGCCGACCTGCTTCGCTTCGAAGCCGAAAACCGCTATTCCCGCGAACGCGTGACGCTCGCCGCAGGCCACAACCTGATGCTGGGTACCGTCATCGCCACCGATACGGCGACCGGCAAAATCGCCCCGCTCGATCCAGCCGACACCGGTTCACTCAACCAGGCATCGGGCGTTCTTCTCAACGACTGCGATGCCACCACCGCCGACAATCCGGATGCCTTGGTGGTGGTCCGTCACGCCATCGTCTTGCGCGATGCCCTGATCTGGCCAGAAACCATCACGGCTGAGCAGAAGACAGCCGCCATCGCACAACTGCGTGATCTGGGCATTCTGGTTCGCGACGCTGCCTGACCCCCAGTCACCTCACCAATTCCTTCCCGTCATCCCAGCGGCCCGCCGGTCACCCCGCGGGCCGTTCCTTTTATTGGAGCCCTCTCATGCAAAACCCTTTCCAGAATCCCGGGTTCTCGATGGCCAGCCTCACCGCCGCCATCAACCTCATTCCCAACCGTTACGGCCGACTGGAGGAACTCAATCTGTTTCCGGCCAAGCCGGTACGTACCCGCTCGGTCGTCATCGAGTCGCGCAATGGCACGCTGAATCTGCTGCCCAGCCTGCCGGTGGGCAGTGCCGCCACGCAGAACAAGCACGACAAGCGCCAGTTGCATTCCTTCGTGATTCCGCACATTCCGTTGGAAGACGTGGTCCTGCCTGAAGAAGTGCAGGGCGTGCGCGCCTTCGGCTCTGAGACCGAGATGGACACCGTGGCGCAGGTGCTGGCCCAGCACTTGGAGTCCATGCGCAACAAGCACGCCATCACCCTGGAGCATCTGCGCATGGGGGCATTGAAGGGCGTCATCCTCGATGCCGATGGCAGTGTGCTGCATGACCTGTTCGAGGTCTTCAAGCTCAACCCGAGCTCGGTCAATTTCCAGCTCAATGCGGACACCACCAATGTGCGCAACAAGTGTGCGGATGTGGTGCGCGGCATCACCGAGAACCTGCGCGGGGAATTCATGACCGGTGTGCGCGTGCTGTGCTCGCCCAGTTTCTTTGCCAAGCTCACCAGCCACGCCAAGGTCGAGAAGGCCTATGAGAACTATGCCCAGGGCGCCATGTTGCGTGACGACGTGCGCAACGGCTTTGCGTTTGGCGGCATCGTCTTCGAGGAATATCTGGGCAAAGCAAGCTATCTCGACGGGGCAGGCACCGCTCAGACGCGTGACTTCATTGCCGAGGGCGAAGCGCATGCCTTCCCGCTGGGCACGGTCGACACCTTTGCCACCTATTTCGCCCCGGCCGATTTCAACGAGACGGTCAATACGCTGGGTCAGGCCATCTACGCCAAGCAGGAGCCACGCAAGTTTGATCGCGGCACGGATCTGCACACGCAGAGCAACCCACTGCCGATGTGCCACCGCCCGGGTGTGCTGGTCAAGCTGACCATGGCGTGATGGGCGATCCGGTGCAGCCCAATCCCGATCAGCCCAATCCAGTTAACCCCTTCATCCGTCTACTGGTCAGCAGCTTTCTGCACCTCGGCAGGCCGGGCAGCTACCGGCGTGCCGATGGGGTGGAGGTTGCCACGCGCTTCATCGCCAAGACACCGGATGTCGTCGAGTCCTTCGGCGACACCCGGCTGGTGGTGGCCACCCACCGTTTCGATGTGATGGTCCGCGACGTGGCTGATCCTCGCGAGGGCGAGCGCTTCACTGTTGCTGGCCAGACCTACCAGGTGGTGGGTGAACCCCTGGCGGATCGGGACCGCTTGATCTGGACGCTGACTGGAGCACCGCTGTGAAGCTCATAGCGGCACTCACCGGCAATCTGGACCAGATCCTGGGCGACGAAGTGCGCATAGCCGAGCAGGCGGTGACGCACTCGATTCGCGAGGCAACCGATGGCCTCAAGACCGAACTGCGCAGCCAGATCACTGGCGCCGGTCTCGGCCCGCGTCTGGCCAACACCTGGCGCGGTGAGGTCTATCCCAAGGGGCAGCTGAGCATCAAGGCCGCCGGCCTGGTCTACAGCCGGGCGCCCGTCATCGTCGGTGCGCATGACCAGGGGGCCACCATCCGTTCCAAGGATGGATTCTGGCTGGCCATTCCCTTGCCGGCTGCGGGCAAAGGCCCACGCGGCAAACGCATGACCCCCGGTCTTTGGGAAAAGCTGCGTGGCCAGCGCCTGCGTTTCATCTACCGCCGGGGCAAACCGTCGCTGCTCGTCGCAGAAAACCAGCGCGCCCGCCAAGGCCAACGCGGTGGTTTCTCCGCCGCCTCACAAAAGGCCCAGACCACCGGACGAGGACTGGTCACGGTGCCGATGTTCCTACTCGTGCCCCAAGCGACCCTGAAGAAGAAATTCGACATCGACCGCAGCGCGCGTCGCTGGATCAGCACGTTGGCCAAACGCATTGCCAACCGTTTCGATGAAGCCGACCGCAAAGGGGTAACGTCATGAGCCAAAGAGAAAACGCCATCGGTGCTTTGTTCGCCGTGCTTGGCCAGTTGTCACTGGGCACGATGGTCAAACGCAACGCCGCCTTGCCCGAGCGCATCGCGGACCACGCCATGGCGATCCTGCGCGATGGCGAGATGGGCGAGCCCGAGGTATCGCTCTCGCCACTGACTTACCACTGGCAGCACCAGGTGGCCATCGAACTGTTTGTCGCAGACCCGGATACCAGCACGCGCGACGCGCGCATGGACGGTCTGCTGGTCGAACTGGCTTCCCTGATCGAAGCCGACCGGACGCTCGCCGGTGTCGTCGAGTACGCCGAAATCGGTCAACCGAAGTTCGATGAACTGGCCCCCGAGGGCACGAGCGGCATCAAGGCCGGCCTACTGCCCGTGGTCCTGCACTACAGCAGTGCTGGGCCACTGAACTGAACCCACTTCCCAAGGAGAAAAACCTATGGCCCGTGCCTACGGCGCGAACGCCAGCATCTTGGCCGCGTTCGAATCCACCTATGGCAGCACCCCGGTAGATAGCTATTGGCAGCTGCCCTTTGTCTCCACCTCACTCGGCTCCGAACAGGGGCTGATCGCCAACGATCTGATCGGCCTCGGGCGGGACCCCAGCGCACCCATCCGCGACGTGATCAAGGTCGAGGGCGACATGGTCGTGCCGCTGGACGTGCGGCATATCGGCCTGTGGCTCAAGGCCTTGCTGGGTGAGCCCACCTCGGTGGGGACGGGCGTGGTGAGCCATACCTTTGCTTCCGGCAAGCCGAGCCTGCCCAGCCTCACCCTGGAAACCGGTCTGCCGGATATCCCGGCCTGGTTCGTCGCTTCCGGCGTCATGGTCAACAGCCTGCAGGTGGGATTTGCCCGCTCGGGTGCCGCGAATGCCACGGTCGGTCTGGTGGCCCAAGGCGAAATGCGGCGCACCGCTACGCTGGATGACACCCCGGCCACTCGCGAATTGCAGCGTTTCAACCAGTTTCAAGGCCAAATCCTGCGAGAAGGCCAGGCGCTGGGCAACGTGGTTTCGGCGCAGCTGACCTATGCCAACAACCTCGAGCGTATCGAGACCATCCGTTCCGACGGCAAGATTGACGGTGCGGATCCGACGGTGGCCAGCCTCACCGGCAACCTGGAAGTGCGCTTTGCCGACACCACGCTGATCGATGCCGCCACAAACAACACCCCGCTGGAATTGACCTTTGGCTACGCGATTGATGCCGATCACCGGCTGACCTTCATCGCCCACGAGGTCTATCTGCCCAAGCCCAAGCTCTCTATCTCCGGGCCTGGCGGCATCCAGGCCACCTTCGAATGGCAAGCCGCCAAGGCCACCAGCGTGGCGCGCATGTTCACCGTCGAGCTGGTGAACGACGTCTCTTCCTACTGATCACCCGACCGAGGTTTCTCATGATAAAACTCAATCTCCCGCGTGAACCGCACTGGATCACGCTGGCCGCCGGCGTGCGCCTGCAGGTGCGTCCCGCCACCACGGCGCTGGTCATGGCCGCACGCCATGCCGCGTCCAAGGTCGCCGGCACCGATACTGCTGCGGCTGGGGAGCGCACCGCGACGCTCATCACGGAACTGGCCAAGCTGGCTGTGCTGGCTTGGGAAGGTGTGGCCGACGACAAGGGCAAACCAACTGCCGTCACCCCCGAGGGGGTCGCTGCCCTGATGGAGCACTGGCTCCTGGCCGATGCCTTCGAGCGCGAATACCTCGCTGGCCTCTACGCGCTGGACTCCGAAAAAAACGCCTGAAGGCCCGCACCGCGTGGCACTTCGGTGGCGGGCCGAGCTATTGCAGCGCCTGCCCTGAATCATGTCCCGAGTGCCCCTACACCATGAACGCGCCCGAGAGCCTGGAGGGCTGGCAAGCCGCCAGTGCGATTGACATCTGTGCCAGCCAGTTGCGCATGGCGCAGGGCCGCTTGGTTGGGCTGGATTTGAACGCCTGGATGCTGGCATGTGAGAGCACGGGGCTGGACAAAGCCACCGCGATCGATCTGTTTCCAGCGGTCGAGGCGGGCCTGATGAACACCCTGGAAGAACGTGGCTGACCAGAATGGCGTCAGTTGGGAGCGAATACCTCTACCAGACACACATAGTGCGCAGATGCTTTGCTAGAAAAACTGCCGGAAGCCTTCAGTGCTCGGCGCACAATGAAATGGCCGTGGCTTCCATCAATTGGCACTTTCCCCCGGATAGCCTTCCCGTCTTTGACAAACATCTTGGGCGAGTTCGCTTCGCTGGCAATGAGCAGGAACGCACGGACTTCTGGTGACGATGCGCGTAAAAAGCCCTGTAGACGCCGCAAATCCTCGTTGATCAGATGCTTTGGCGCATCAGCGCGCTTGACCTCAAGAACAAACCTTACGTGAGCCGAAATATTCTGGCTGCGATCAGCTTGTCGCGCATCGAGATCACAGACCACCAAATCAGCGCGTGCCTGACGGGAAATCTCCTTGGGTAGGCAACCCGTGGGTACGAGATTTTTGTACATGCACTCTGGTTTGAGTACGAGGTCATCTGTTTTGTTTGCCTGCAAGAGGTTGCATGCTTCAGCGACCAGTGCTCCTTCCGGGAGAGGGTAATGTCGAAACAGCGCTCGCCGATGCCCGATCCAAAAAGCAAGGCCCTGGAGAGCCGTTTCCATCCATGCGATATGCGGTGGTGTCATGCCGTTGCGCCTGTGGGTTCAATACCCTTGAAAAAGAAAATCCAGGGCTGCGGAGATTTGCGCCTGTTCACTGGAAAGCGAAGTCACCGGTTTCTTCAGGACTCGCTGAGGCACTGCGCCCATCTTGGGTGTCTCCATTAGCAACTCTTCGCCCCGGATGGTCAGCACCGGTGTGAGCCGAGTCGACAGTTTCACCTTCGGGAATGCATTAAGGCTGCGCAACGGAACCACCATCCGGGTGTCGAGGCCATCGAGCAGATCACTCTGCACATCCAGCAAGTAGGGCGTGGTCGAGGCATGACTGCCGGGATTGGCATACACATCAAAACGCGCCATCAGAAGCTTCTCCATTCGTCCAGTGGCAAGCCCTCGGCGTCAACGGTCGCGTTGTAGGCGGCGATGAAGTCGGCGTGATCTGCACGCCATTTGCGCTCTTGCTCGCGCCGCACGAGATCACGCAGGTAGTTGTCGCAGACCTGAGAAATGTTGATCTCAAGGTCCTTTGCAGCTTCCAGTACGTCGCTGCTCAGACTCAGATTGGTGGCTCGTTTGCCAGGCAGGCCTGTGCGTGCGCGGCGGGTAGTTTGTGTGGCTGGCATAGCATTCTCCATGCGCATTTAAATGTGCGCATATATTAACCCGCATTCCTGACTGAGTCCATGGCTGAACGCAACCTCTCTATCCGCCTGTCCGTGGTCGACGGCGGCAAGGTCAAGGCCGAGCTGTCCGAGATTGGCGAGAAGGGGGAGCGCTCGCTCAAAAAAATCGAGGCGGCAGCCACGCCAGCGTCCGGCGGTTTGAAACTGCTGTCGTCAGCGGCCAACGACGCCAAGTTCCAGTTGCAGGCGGCCACTGACCGGCTCGGCGTGCTTGGCTCGGTGCTAGGCAAACTCGGCCCTGCCGGTCTGATCGCCGGGGCCAGTATCGCCGCCCTGGGCGTGGGCATCACGGCGCTGGTGCTGCCGGTGGCCAACACCGCCGACGAGCTGGCCAATCTGGCGCAAAAAACTGGGGTGTCGGTCGAAGCCTTGTCGGCACTGACCTATGTGGCCAAGATGTCCGACACCGATTTGCAGGGCTTGGTCAAAGGCTTGCAGCGCTTGTCGGTGGTCATGTTCGACACCCAGACCCAGGGTGAAGAGGGCAGTGCCGCTCTCAAGGCGCTAGGTGTGTCGGCGGTGGACGCATCAGGACAAATCCGACCCACCGAGCAGGTCTTGCTCGATCTCGCGGACAAGTTCGCGGATATGCCTGACGGCGCAGACAAGGCGGCGCTGGCCATGAAGCTCTTTGGTAAGGAGGGGATGAGCCTGATCCCGTTGCTCAACCAGGGGCGCGCGGGCATCACCGCCTTGATGGAAGAAGCGGAGCGCTTTGGTCTGGTGATCAACAGCCAGACCGCACAAGCTTCCGAATTGCTGAACGACAACCTGGACCGCATGCGGTCGATGCTCGAGGGCGTGCAGCGACAGATCGGCGCGGCCGTCATTCCGGTGCTGGCCGACTTCACCGAGCAGGTGATCCTGGCGCAGACGGAGACGGGTAGCTTCAGCAACGAGCTGCAGCGCATCACGTCCAACCGGGAGGCCACGCTCGCCTTTCTGGAATCCGTCGCCTCGGGTCTGGCCTTCATCGCTGAGTCGGCAGTGCTCTTGAAGCGCGTGATCGCCCAGCCCTTTGACAGCCTATCGGTGGTGGGCAAGGACATCGAGACCTGGTTCAAGACCGAACTGCTGACCTTCTACAAGAGCTATGGGTTCGATGCACAGGCGATCGATGCCGAAATCGCCAAACTGCAAACGGCACGTGACGACTATGTGCGTGCCGCCAATGACCGGCTCTTCAACATCAACCAGAACCCGGGCTATGCCGATCGCGTGGCCCGCTTCTTTGACGAGCAGCGCCGCACGGTGCGCGTCATGGGCCAACGGTTCGTGCTCGACACCGAAGCGCAGGCCCGCGAAGTCCAGGCCATCTACGACCGCTTCCTGCCGACCGTGCCCCGTGCGCCCCGGCCACCCGCCAATCTGGACCTGAGCGCTTTTGCCAGGCCGTCGGCTGCCGCCAAACCTGATGAGGGCGAGGCCTTCCTCAACCAGCTGCGCACCCGGCTCTTGCGCACCCAGAAAGGCGAAGCGGCGGAGCTGCGTGCGCGCGCCTTGCAGATCGAGGCCAAGGGCTACCAGGGGGTGGCGGCGCAAGCCGAGCAGTACATCCAGGTGCTCGAAGCCATCGAGCGCCAGAAGGAAAAAGACAAAGCCTTCGAGGCCTACGAGAAGGAAGAGGCGGCCGCCCGCAAGATCACCGAGGGGCTGATTGGCGGCAACCGTCAGCGCATAGAAGCCTTGCAGCTGCAGCGCGAGATGCTGGATCTGTCGGCGAGCGAGCGAGCAGTCCTGCAAGCCCGCAACGAACTGGAAAAGTCGGCCACCGCCGCGCGCAAGGAAGCGAGCCAAATCCAGGACGCCGATCTGCGTACCCAGACCGTCGAGGCCATCAACGACGCCCTGGCGCGTCAGTTGCCTATCGTGGAGAGCCTGATTCGAGCCAACGCCGAGTACCAGCGCAGCACCGAGTTCGGGGCCAAGGCGGCATTGCGCACCTATATCGAGGACGCCACCAACGCCGCCAAGCAGGCCGAACGCGCCGTGACGGGTGCCTTCAAATCCATGGAGGACGCGCTCACCCAGTTCGTGATGACCGGCAAGCTGGACTTCAACAGCTTGGCCAACTCCATCATCAGTGACCTGATCCGCATCCAGATCCAGCGTGCCATCACCTTGCCGCTGGCGAACTTTGCAATGAGCCTGTTTGCGCCGGCGGCCGGTGCCGCGTTGCCCTTGGGTTCAGGTGACCTGGTGGGCGTGAACGCCAACATCGCGCACAGCGGGGGGCTGCTCGGGAGTGACGGCCTGCCATCGCGTCAGGTGAGTGCCACCCTGTTTGCCGGTGCGCGTCGTTTCCATACCGGCGGCCTGGTGTCGGGTGAAGTGCCGATCATCGCCCGACAAGGGGAGGCGGTGTTCACGCCGGGGCAATTGCGGGCACTGGGTGGGGCCGTCGCCACCAAACCCCAAGTGAATGTGGAAGTGAACGTGATCAACCGTGCCAGTGGGGTTGAAACCCGCGTCGAGCAGCAACAGCAGCCCGATGGCAGCACGCGGCTCGATGTGATCGTCGAGCAAATGGAAGCGCGCATGGCCCGGTCGATCTCGCAGGGTTCCGGCTTGGCGCCGACGCTGGAGCGGCGCTATGGACTGAACCCCGCCGCAGGGGCGATGCGATGAACATCACCTGGCCCCACACGCTGCCGCTGCCCTCGGTCGAGGGCTATGGCCTGACGCCACAGGAAGCCGTGCTGCGCACCGACATGGAATCGGGCCCAGCGCGCCAGCGTCGCCGCTTTCGGCAAACGCCCACCCGCATCACCGTGCGCTGGCTGTTCAGCGAGTTCGAGTTTGCCCTGTTCGAGGCTTGGTACAAGTACCACGCCGACGAGGGTGGGCAGTGGTTCGAGATCACCTTGCTCGGCGGACTGGGCCTTTTGCCCCACGAAGCCCGTTTCACCCGCCAGTTCGAAGCCCAGCTGCGCTCGGCCCGGCGCTGGGACGTCAAGGGCGAGCTGGAAATCCGCGAGCGGCCGACGCTCGACGAGGGCGCGCTCAACCTGATGCTGGAGCTCTCCGCCGACGACCTCTTTGCCATGGGCAGCGAACTGCACCAACTGGTGCACGGCACCCTGCCGCTTCGCTGGCCGGCTTAGCGATACCTGATTCATCCATTCATCGCATACACGGAACAACTTCTATGAGTCTGCAAACCGATCTGCATCAAGCGGTCGCGCAGGTCACGGCCGACAGTGCCTTGTTGCACACCATCGTGCACGGCACCACCGCGCAGACCGTGACCACCGAGGGTGGCGCGGTCGCCACGGTGGCCAAGCTGCTAGCGGACGCCGATGCCCGCATCAACCTCGCCGCTGACGGCCTGCTGGCCCAGAGCCAGGCCGCCGCGCAAGACGCGCTCACCTCGGCCGAACTCGCCGCCAGCGAAGCCGACCGTGCCCAAGCCTCGGCCGACCAAGGCGTGGCGGACACCATTGCCGTGCTCAACCAGGTGCAGTCCAGCGGCAACCAGATCCTGGTGGATGCTGAAGCCGTCCTGCAGCAGGTCACCGCCCGGCTGCTCGCAGTGGGCCTGCCGGATGTGCTCGCCGGTGCACAGGGCATGCTGTTGCGGGTCAAGGCCGACGCCACGGGCTACGAGCTCGTGCCCACCGTGGCCTCGCCCCGCTTCTACGGCTTTGCCTTGTCGGGTGATGGCAGTGAACTGCTGCTGACCGAAGGGCGTGATCAGATCTTCGAGGCGGAGGCGTTCGATGCCTGGACCGTGGCCGAAGGCGTGCACTTTGCCGTTGAGCACAACGCTCTGGTCATGAATCTGGGGACGGCGCTGGAGGTGGCGGCATGACGCTCGACCTCTCGACCCTGGGCTACCGCTGGCGTGGCCTCTACTCGCCTTACCTGAGCTATCGGGATGGGGATGTGGTCTTCAAGGAAGGTGGCGCCTGGGTGATGCGCCACGGTCAGCCACAGCCCTTTGCGCTGGGCCAGCAGGATGCAACGCTCAAAGGCCACTTGCTCACCGGTGGGGTGTCGGTGGGTGGCATCGGCAGCATGGTGCTCCACGCGAATGGTGCCAATGGGGTGGACGGTGTGGAATTCCGCTTCATGGCCGATCGCAACGGCACATTGGCTACGGCGCTGATGAATACCGACCGCGCGGCAGCCGACTACCACAGCGCCAACTTCTTCATGGCTGCACTCATGAACGACGGCTCGGTACGTGCCTGGGGCCGGGCGCTTGCTGGCCAGCAGGGGACGGGTAGCACCGGCGACATCAGCCGTACCTTCCCGGCGCGGGTGGCATTTCCACCTGGTACGCCCCGCATTGCGTCCATCACCTGCATGTGGGACGAGACCTTCTTCATCGATGCCAGTGGCGGCTTGTGGCACGCCGGGGCCAACAGCGACGGTGGCTCGCCCACGGCCACCGCCAATCCGGTGCCTCGACGCGTCAATGGGGTGGGCCAGTTGCCGGCCGCTGCCGTGGTCAAGCGGATCTTCACCGGGCACGACTGGTACGGCTATCGCATGTTCGCTTGCCTGGATGATGCCGGCCGTGTCTATGTCTGGGGCAACAACCGCTATGGCAGCCTCGGGCTGGGGCACAGCACCGCTGTCTCCAGTCCCACGCTCGTGCCTTTCACGGTTGATACTCCGATCCGCGAGGTCTTTCTATCAGGCGGCTTTCATGCGGCGAGCTACCTGGTGGACACCCAGGGTAAGTTGTGGGTGGCTGGCGAGGCGAACGCCTGTGGCTTTGGCAGTGACCAATTCACCCACCGCCTGCTCATGCCCTGGGGCACCGAAAAGCGCGTCAAAAAAGTCTTCTGCTCCGAGTCCGACGGCCACTGGGTCGCGGGCGCCCAGTACTACCGCGCCTACGGCGTGCTGCTCGAAGACGGATCGCTCTACCGCTGGGGCCATGACAGCGGTCAAATCGGGGGCAGCTGGGGTACGGGTTTCACCGGCGATATCTGGACCGGTCACGCGTTGTTTCCGTACAAGGTGCTCGACGGCGTGACCGATGCCTACGCCATCTCCGGGGGTTATGGCAGGACGCTCGCGCTCATGCAAGACGGCACGGTGCGCCACACCGGGTACAACGGCTACAGCATTGGCGGCGGCAGTGACCGCACCACCTGGGCCACCATCGGCGGGGATTTCCTCACTCAAGTCACCAAGCTGCGGGTGTATGGGAGCAGCTACGGGTCGTCGGCCATGGCGCTGCGCGCGGATGGCAAGGCGGTGGGCTGGGGCATGGGGGCGACCGGGCAGTGCGGCCATGGGTATGCCGACACGTCCAACGCCCCCTCGCGTTTCGTGCTCATTGACCGGCCCATCGTCGACTTCTCCCGCTCCGGGTCTATGGGCTGCGGCGAGGGTGGCGAGTACCACAACGGCGCCTACCACTTCCTCACGGTCGATGGTCAGGTCATGAGCACTGGCAACGGCAGCTATGCACAAACGGGCGATGACGACCACGACCACCGCTACGCGCCGTCGCCCATTCTGTTCTGAATTCCACCGACTTCCATCTCCACTCTTCAAGGACTGTTCATGGGAACCGTTTCTCTGGGCAAGATTGCCTTTACCTGGCGCGGCGCATACGACGCCAGCGCCACCTACGCCCGCCAGGACGTGGTCGGCCACCACGGCGACAGCTTTGTGTGTCTCGCGGACGCCACCACGGGCGTGGCGCCGCACGCCGATTCCCCAGCTTGGGATCTGTTTGCCCAAGGCACGCAAGGGGTCTCGAGCCTGCCGGGCGAGGTCATTTACTTCGATGGCAACCAGCTGGTCGCCTTGCCCGCAGGTCAATCCGGTCAGGTGCTCACCATCGGCGCGCAGGGTGTGCCGGTCTGGGCGACACCCGATGTGCGCTCGGGCACCAAGGCCCTGAAGTTCCCGGAAAATGCCATCAACACGCAACCCAACAGCTACCGCCAGTTCGGCCTCATCATGACCGATGGCAGCATCCGCGCCTGGGGGCGCAACGTCAACTTAAAGCTGGGGGACGGCACCACCTTCGCGCGCTCCTACCCGGCCCGCACGGCGTTCCCGCCGGGCTTCCCTGGGGCAGACAAGCTTTATTACAGCCACGACACCAACGGCTACTGCATCGACAAGAACGGCCAGCTCTGGGGCTGGGGGTTCAATGGCTATGGCCAGCTCGGCACCGGCAATACGACCAACCAGCCGGTCCCCTACAACATGAGCGCCAACGCCAGCAACTCGATCGCCGGCAAAACCGTGGTGCAAGTCGCGCAAAATTGCGGTGTCGAGGGCTACAACAGCACCCTGGTGCTTTGCAGCGATGGCACGGTGCATGCCTGTGGCTACAACGCCCACGGCCAGCTGGGCTTGGGTGACACTACCCAGCGCAATAACTTCGTGCAGTTGCCGGTGCTTTCTGGCATCACGCACATTGCGGCTGGCCGGGAGCGTTACACCGCCTGCTACGCCGTCAAGAACGACGGCACCCTGTACTCGTGGGGTTACAACGGTAACGGCCAGCTGGGCGACGGCACCACCAACCAAGCCAACGTCGCCATGCCACGCGCGGGCGGCAGCCTCGCCGGTAAAACCCTCGTCAAGGTCTTCGGCGGCTATGTCCATGCGTTTGCTCTGGACAGCACCGGCGCCTTGCATGCTTGGGGCACCAACGACTACGGGCAACTGGGCAATGGCAATCTCGCCAACCAGTTCACCCCGGTGCAGGTGGCCACCAACGTGGCCGATGTCTATGCCGGCAGCTACGACTACCCGCTCACCTATCTCAAGAAAACCGACAAAACCCTGTGGGCCTGTGGGGCCGGTGCGTACTGGGGCAATGCCAGCGGCAGCAACAGCGGCAACTTCGTGCAAGTCCCTGTAGGAAATACGGTGGTCAAGGCCGTGCACGGCGGTACCGGTTCATACAACTACGGCGCTGCTTTATTGGAAAACGGCACCGTCTGCGCCTGGGGCTACAACGGCAACGGGGCGCTGGGACTTGGCGACGCCACCAACCGCAGCAGTGTGGAATTGGTGCGCATTGCGCAGCGCCGTGTGGTCGACATCTCATCCTACG
This sequence comes from Burkholderiaceae bacterium, assembly GCA_041913045.1. Taxonomy (GTDB): domain Bacteria; phylum Pseudomonadota; class Gammaproteobacteria; order Burkholderiales; family Burkholderiaceae_C; genus CAMLOF01. The sequence goes on from JAYSGB010000012.1 coordinate 60,459, forward strand.
GCTCAAGTTCCGAGCAGGGCCTGGTATTTCTGCTCGACGATGGTCAGGTGCTGGCCAGTGGTTATGCGGGCGAGGCGCAGTTGCCCGAGGACGACAGCGAAACGAGCTACGTGCCTTACCCGGTGATCCTTTGATGCCGAACGCCGCATTGTCTGAGGCCATCAAGGAAGCCTACGCCAGCGCGCCATCGGAGCAGATCATCCTGCATACCCTGGAGTTGCGCCATCCGGCCTTTGTCGATGAAACAGGGCAGCTGGTTGCCATTCGGGTGGTGCGCGACACCGGTGATCTGTGGGCTCGGCTGGAATCTCAAGCGCCGCTGCAAGCCGGCGAGCGCGTGCAGTTCGTCGCCATGGGCTTTGAGCTGGATTTGCCGCCAGTGGACACCATGCCCGTGCCGGAAATCACCGTAACGCTGGATAACGTCTCGCGAGAAATCGTGCGCCACCTGGACGCAGCCGCCGAGTCGCAGTCGGTGATCGAGGTGACTTACCGGCCCTACCTCTCGACCGATCTGGAAGGGCCGCAGATGGACCCGCCCATCCACCTGGTGCTCACGGAAGTGGAGGCCGACATCTTTCGAGTAACCGGTCGGGCGCGCATGCTGGACGTCGGCAACAAGGCCTTTCCTGGCATCAGCTACACCGCCAAGACCTTCCCGGGCTTGACCCGATGAGCCCGACACCCCATTGGGCGGCCGAGTACATCGGTCGGCCCTGGCAGGCCGGTGCGCGTGGGCCGGATGCGTTCGATTGCTGGGGCCTGTTCCTGGTCATCCAGCTTGACCATTTCGGCCGAGAGCTCCCCGAAATCCCGGTGGACGCCAACGACCTGCGCACCGTGATGACCACCTTCCGTGACCATCCCGAGCGACAGCGCTGGGTGACCGTGGCGCAACCCGCCGAAGGCGATGCCGTGTTGCTGCGCCAATCCCGCCACCCGGTGCATGTGGGCGTGTGGCTCGCGGTCGATGGCGGTGGTGTGCTCCACGCGGTCAAGGACGCTGGCGTCGTGTTCCAGAAGCTGCCCGAACTCCTGCTGCACGGCTGGCGGGTCGAAGGCTACTACCGATTTGTGGAGAACACGTGATTCACGCCGAGCAAAGCGCTGTCGTACTTTTACGCAACCCCTTCCAGCCCAGTCAGCGCGAGGTGATGGTGGCCCACCCGAGCCAGACCATCCGCCAGTGGCTCGGTGCCCAGGGCATTGCAGAATTCGATCAGCCCACCGTTTGCATCAAGAACGGCGCCCCTGTATTGCGTGCCGATTGGGCGGTCACACCGATCGATGGCGTGGTGCTCTTCATCACCCTGCCGCAGGGCGGGGGAGGTGGAGGCGGTGGCAAGAACCCGTTGCGTACGGTTCTGATGATCGCGGTGATGGTGGTCGCCACGGTCTATGGCGGCCCCTTGGGCGCCAGCCTGGGATTCAGCGGCAACCTGGCCACAGCCGTTGGATCGGCCATCATCATGACGGCAGGTTCCGCCTTGGTCAGTGCCCTGGTGCCACTGCCCACGCCCAACATGCCGTCCTTTGCCGGTTCGGGCGGGAGTCTGGCGCAACCATCGCCCACCTACAGCCTGCAAGGCCAGGGCAACTATGCGCGGCTGGCCCACCCCATCCCGGTCGTCTACGGTCGCCATCTGGTCTATCCGGACTTGGCCGCCACGCCCTATGGCGAATACCAGGGGAATGAACAGTTCCTGCACCAACTGCACTGCATCGGCCTGGGCGAATACGACATCGAGCAGATCCGCATCGAGGACACGCCAATGTCCTCGTTCGAGGAAGTGACCTACCAGATCGTGCCACCCGGCAGTCCGGTCACGCTCTTCAACCCGGATGTGGTGACTGCCCCCGAGGTCGCCGGGCAGGAACTGCTGGCTGGCACCTGGACCGGGGGCTTTGCCATCAACCCTGCTGACAGTGAAGTCACCCATATCGGCATCGACATCCTACTGCCGCGCGGGCTGTATTACGCCAATGACGCCGGCGGCCTGGACAGTCGCAGTGCCAGCTGGAGGGTCGAAGCCCGGGCCATCGATTCCGAGGGAGATCCACTGAACGACTGGTTCACGCTGGGCAATGAGAGCCTGACCGCTGCCACCACCACGCCGCAGCGGCGCACTTACCGTTATCCCATTGCAGCAGGGCGATACGAAGTGCGTGCCACGCGGCTCGATGGCAAAGACACCAACTCACGCGCCGGGCACGAAGTGCGCTGGGGCGAGGCCCGGGGCTATCTGGCCGGCGGTATCACTTTCCCTGACAACGTCACACTGCTCGCCATCCGCATGCGCGCCACCGACAACCTGTCGCAGCGCTCCAGTCGGCTCATCAACTGCATCGTCACGCGCAAGCTGCCGGTGTGGTCGGTGGACTCTGGCTGGTCTGCTGCCGTGCCCACGCGGTCAATCGCCTGGGCCTTTGCCGACATCCTGCGCGCGAGCTACGGCGCCAAGCTGCCGGATGCCCGGATCGATCTCGCCGCCTTGGCGCAACTGGATCAGGTCTGGGCCGGTCGGGGTGATCGGTTCGATGGTGTCTTTGACCAGCAGGTCACCGTCTGGGAGGCGCTGACCCGGGTCGCCCGCTGTGGCCGGGCGGTGCCTTTCCTGCAAGGTGGCATCGTGCGTCTGGTGCGGGACGAAGCCCGGCTATTGCCGGTGGCACTCTTCAGTCCGCGCAACATCGTCAAGAACAGCCTCAAGATCCAGTACGTGATGCCGGGCGAAGAGACGGCGGACGCGGTGACGGTGGAATACTTCAGCAGCCGCACCTGGAAGCCCGATGAAGTGACGGTGAGCCTGCCGGGCTCCAGCAGCACCAATCCGGCCAAGCTGCGCCTCTTTGGCTGCACCACCGAAGCCCATGCCGTGCGCGAGGGGCTGTATCTGGCGGCGGCCAACCGCTACCGCCGCCGCATCATCACCTTGCGCACCGAGCTCGAAGGCCTGATTCCGACCTATGGCGATCTGATCGCCATAGCCCATGACATGCCCAGTTGGGGCGCGGGCGGCGAGATCGTTGCCTGGGATGCCGACACAAAAACCGCCAAGCTGTCCGAGCCGATCGCATTTGTCGATGGGCAAGAACATGTAATGGCCCTGCGCCAACGCGATGGCGGGGTCAGCGGCCCACATGCAGTAACACCGGGAAGTGATGCGCAGCAAGTGGTCTTTGCAGACCTGCCCGACATCCCCATCGAAACCGGCCTGTCGGCCGAGCGCACCCATTTTGCGTTTGGCAACGCCGTGCAATGGAGCCTGCTGGCACGGGTGATCGCGGTGCGCCCGCGTGGCGAGCAGGTGGAAATCACCTGTGTGGCCGAGCACCCGGCAGTCCATGACGCCGATAGCAGTGCCCTCCAAATTTGAAAGGAAAGAAGATGAACGAACCCCACCTGATGGATGGCATGGTGGTCATGCCCCATGACGAATTTGAAACCCTGCTGGAGCGCGCCGCCGAGCGTGGGGCGCGTCACGCATTGTCCGATGTCGGACTGGATGGCCCGGATGCCGCAAACGACATCCGCGAGCTCAGGAATTTGCTCGACGCCTTCAACGAGGCCAAGAAAACCGCCGGGCTCACGCTGGTCAAGATGCTGGTCACGGGTCTGGTGCTGGCCTTGCTCGCCGGCACCATCGTCAAAATCAAACTGTTCGGAGGCCCGCAATGAGCCCGATCTTCACAACGCTCGCCCCCGGCCTCTTTGAGGCCGGTGCCAAACTGATCGATCGCCTGATTCCCGATCCGGCCCAGCGTGAGCAAGCCAAGCTCGCCTTGTTTCAGGCCGAGGGGCAACAAGCCCTGCAGGAAATGCAGGTCAGCCTCTCGGCCATCCTGGCCGAAGCCAACTCAACCGACCCGTGGACCAGTCGGGCGCGCCCGACCTTCCTGTACGTGATCTACGGCGTGATCCTGCTGTCGGTGATTGGCAGCATCATCGGCATCTGGTGGCCCGCCGAGGTGTTCCAGGCCGCCGACAACCTCTCCAAGCTGCTCAACGCCGTACCCGAGAGCTTGTGGTGGCTCTTCGGTGCCGGCTACCTCGGTTACACCGGTGCGCGCAGCTTCGACAAATGGCGCGGCGTGCCCAGGTAGGCATACCGATAGGCCATTGATCGCCAGCGTCTGCAAACGTAAATCATTGACCCAATCTTCATCCGCTTCCCTTATGGGTGGCTGGTGAAGGCGGGGTCTTTTGTCGTTTGTGCGCCAGAAATCTGCACAACACCCGCCAGATGGCCTTGGCTTTGTTCGCGAACAGCGCCTTCATGGAGGCATGTTCACCTTGCCCCACGCCCCATGGCCCAGCGCCTGCTGACCTCGCCACAAGCTGCCGAGCGTCTGGGCCTGCCTGTGCAGGCGCTTTACAAACTGCGCGATGCCGACGAGGGCCTGGCCATCACCCAGACCGGCCTGCAGGTCGGCTACCAGGTCGAAGACATTGCGGCGTACGAGCGCCGCGAGATGCTGGCCCTGGTCGAGCAGGTGCTGGCCACGGCAAGACCGCTGCCGCTGATCCGTGCCATGGCGCAGTTGCTGCGATCGCCGCCGCCAGAAGAGGGGCTGCCGGCCCCTGCGCCCAATCCGCGGCCATCCCCTAAGCCCCTCACGTCCGCCGCGCCTGACACGCATGACGGGCCCGCCACGGCGCCCCCAAAAGCCCCCGCCGTTTCGCCGCCAACCCCTCAAAAAGCCGCACCGGTCACACCGGTCACACCAGCCACATCGGCCTGGTTCCTGGTCCGCAGCAAACCCCGCCAGGAATCGGTGGCACTCACCCATCTGGCACGCCAGGGCTACGAGTCCTACCTCCCCCTGTTCGCCACCGAAAAACTCGTCCGTCGCAAATCCACTGTCGTGCAAGAGCCGATGTTTGCGCGCTACCTGTTTGTGCGGCTCGACACATCAGGTCACGAAAGGGGCCAAGGCCAGAGCTGGAGCCCGATCCGCTCCACTGTGGGGGTCAGCGAATTGGTGTGCTTCGGCAGCCGGCCCGCGCGGGTCGATGACGCCCTTATCGTCACCCTGCGCGAACGCGAATCCGCACAGCAAGCCGCCCCAATCACCCTGTTCGCCCATGGCGACAGCGTGCGCATTACCGAAGGAGCCTTTGCGGGGCTGGAGGCGATCTACCAGATGAAGGATGCAGAGGGTCGCGCCATGGTGCTGCTGGATCTCTTGAGCAAACCCGTGGCCATGACCCTCGACGCAGCCAGTCTGCGCAAGGTTGGGTGATGCACGACCGCACAGCCTCACGCCGCGCCACTTTATCTCGCCGGCATCCCCGGCATGGCCTTGATACGGCTTGGCCTTCGAAGCCAACATGGCCCCACACAAATAAGACGAACCGATCATGGCATTGACTGACACCCCCACCGACCCCGACACCAGAGCCTTCCGCGCCGCCCAGTACGTGCGCATGTCCACCGAACACCAGCAATACTCGACCCTCAATCAGGCAGACAAGATCCGCGAGTACGCCGACAAGCGCGGGATTGAGATCGTGCGCACCTATGCCGACGACGGCAAGAGTGGTCTGTCCATCGGTGGCCGTGCCTCCCTGCAAAAGTTAATCGCCGACGTCGAATCGGGCAACACCGATTTCAACCTGATCCTGGTCTACGACGTCAGTCGCTGGGGCCGGTTTCAGGACGCAGACGAGTCCGCCTATTACGAGTACATCTGCAAACGCAAGGGCATCAGCGTCGCCTACGTCGCCGAGCAGTTCGAAAACGATGGATCTCCCGTCTCCACGATCGTCAAAGGCGTCAAGCGCGCCATGGCCGGCGAATACAGCCGCGAACTCTCGGCCAAGGTGTTTGCCGGCCAGTGCCGCCTGATCGAACTGGGCTTTCGCCAAGGTGGCCCAGCCGGCTTTGGCCTACGCCGGGTGCTGATCGACCAGAGCGGTGCCATCAAAGCCACCTTGAAACCCGGCGAGCACAAAAGCCTGCAAACCGACCGGGTGATCTTGGTGCCGGGCCCGGCGCAGGAAGTGGCCACAGTCCACCAGATCTACCGCTGGCTGGTCGATGACGACTTGCCACTGTCTGAAATCGCCCAGCGCCTCAACGACATCCCCGTCTATACCGATCTGGACCGACCATGGACCTACAGCACGGTGCGCCAGGTGCTGACCAACGAGAAGTACATCGGCAACAACGTCTACAACCGCCATTCCTTCAAGCTCAAGAAAAAGCACGTCGACAACCCGCCCGAGATGTGGATCCGCAAGGAGGGCGCGTTCGAGGGCATCGTACCGCTGGACACCTTTCTGGCCGCCCAGGAGGTGCTGACCGAGCGCAGCAAACGGCTGACGGACGAGGAGTTGCTCAACCATCTCAAGACCCTCTACGCCGAGTGCGGGCATCTGTCGGGCTTCATCATCGACCAGGTGGCAAATGGCCCCTCGGCCAGCCTGTACACCTCCCGCTTCGGCAGCCTGATGCGCGCCTACGAGCTGATTGGCTACCGCCCACCGGGCGGTACCGAACATCTGGAGATCAACCGGCGTCTGCGCCAACTCCACCCGGAAATCATCGCCCGCACCGAACACACCATTGCCGAGCTGGGTGGCCACATCCGGCGCGACCCGAAGACCGATCTCTTGACCCTCAACGACGAACTGGTCATCAGCCTGGTGCTGGCCCGCTGCCAGACCACTCCGAAGGGCCATCTGCGCTGGCGCATCCGGTTCGATCCGGCGCGGCTGTTTGACACCGGCCACCCCGACATCACGGTCGCCATCCGGTTAGACCCCGCCAACACCCAGGAGCTCGACTACTACCTGCTGCCCCGGCTCGATCTGCCCGAGCAGGAAATCCGCGTCAGCAACAAAAACAGCGCTGACTTCGAGTGCTTTCGCTTCGACGACCTGACCTTCTTCTACGGCATGTCGGAACGGGAGCGCCTGCAGCGGCGCATCTGACGAATCTGACGCCGCTGACCCATCCACCCAACCATCCCAAGAAAGGAAGCCCCATGACACCCACACCAACCCACCCACTCAAGCGGAGGCCCCCATGCTGACCGGCACCCCCGAAACCGTCACGCTGATCCCGATCGCGCGGGTAGAAATCCTCAACTCCCGCGAACGCAATATGAAAATCTTCGAGGAGATCGTTGAGAACATCAAATCGATCGGTTTGAAGAAACCCATCACCGTCACCGAACGCCCGGGTGATGATGGACATCCCAAGTACCTGCTGGTCTGCGGTGAGGGGCGTCTGAACGCCTTCCGCATCCTGGGCGAGACGCACATTCCCGCCCTGGTAGTCGATGTCAGCGATGAAGACGCCTTCATCATGAGCCTGGCCGAGAACATCGCCCGGCGTGGCCACCGGCCCCTGGAAATTCTGGCCGACATCGAAATCCTGAGGAAGCGCGGCTATGACGCCGATACCATCATCCACAAAACCGGCCTCTCACCCAAGTACGTCAAGGACATCGTCTTCCTGCTCGACCAGGGGGAGGAGCGGCTGATCGAAGGCGTGCAACGCGGCGCCATCCCGCTGACCACGGCTTTGGAAATCGCCCGCGCCAAGGACGACGATGAAAGCCTGGGCGAAATGCTGCAGGAGGCCTATGAGAACGGCCAGCTCAACCGGCGCCAGATCATCGAGACCAAACGCCTCGTCGAAAAGCGCCAGGCCTACGGCCCAGGCTCTCCCGATCCTGCCCAGATCAAACCGCCCACCTCCAGCTACAGCCTGGTGCGCACCTACCAGCGGGAAGTCGAGCGCCAACGCAAGATGGTGCTCAAGGCCGAGCACGCGCACCAGCGTCTGCTGCTGGTGGTGCAGGGCCTAAAAAAGCTCTTCTCGGATGAGCATTTCGTCAACCTGCTGCGCGCCGAGGGGCTGGACACCCTGCCCAAGTACCTGGCCGAGCGCATCGACAGCCTGAATGGAGCCGCCGCATGAATCCCGCCATGAACGCACAACGGGCACAACTGACCCAACCCAACATCACTCCAATGTACCCCGGCATCCATCAGACCGACGAGGTCGAGGAGGGCCCCAACCTGCCCACGGCCCCGCTCAACACCTTGCTCGGCTTCGATCTGGAAACTTACCAGATCCCGCTGGACACCCTGATGCCCAGCAAACGCATCCCGGACGGGGTCATGAGCACCCGCAAGTACAAACAGGTCGTCTCGTCCATCCACGAAATCGGCCTGATCGAACCCTTGTCGGTGATCCAGCACGACCCGGCCAAGCCGGAGTTCATCCTGCTCGATGGTCATCTGCGCGTCCTGGCCCTAAAGGACCTCGGTGTGCACGAAGCCCCCTGCCTGATCGCCAAGGACGACGAGACCTACACCTACAACCACCGGATTAACCGGCTCTCGACCATCCAGGAACACTACATGATCCGCCGCGCCATCGATCGCGGGGTCAGCAAGGAGCGCCTGGCCCGGGCCTTTGGCGTGAACCTGAGCTCCATCAACCGGCGCATCAACCTGCTCGAAGGCATTTGTCCGGACGCGATCGCCCGGCTGCAGGATAAACAATTCACACCCGACGTGACCCGGGTGCTGCGCAATATGAAAGCCGCCCGGCAGGTCGAAGCGGTGGAACTAATGGTGGCCAGCAACACCATCACCGTGGCGCATGCCGATGCCTTGCTCAAAGCCACGCCGCTCGAGCAACGCACCGACTTCAAACCCACGGAGCGCGACAAGCAACGGGCGCCTATCGAGCAGATCGTCAAACTCGAAAAGGAGATGAGCCAGGTCCAGACCCAGTACAAGGACGCCGAAGAAAACTACGGCTCAGACCTCCTCAACCTGGTGGTGGCCAAGGGCTACCTGACCAAGCTGCTCGGCAACGATGCCGTCAAAAGCTACATCACCCGCCATGAGCCCGAAATCCTCGAGCATTTCGAATTGGTGGTGAATACCGTGAGCATGGAAGAGGCGGTGCAGCAGCAGCTCGAGGCAGATGGCGAATTCGAAGAGCCGCCCGAGGAGGCCCCGGCGCAGTAGGTCAGATTCATTGCCGCACCGCAATACCGGAGGGTAAAATGCTGACAATAAAAATAACCTTCGGAGGTGGTCATGCACTGGTATCTCGTCCATACCAAGCCCAGGCAGGAAAAGTGCGCCCTGGAAAACCTCCAGCGCCAAGGGTTTCAGTGCTATCTGCCCACCCTCCCAGCCGAAAAGCTCCGCCAGGGGGTGCTGACGGTTGCAGATGAACCCCTGTTCCCGCGCTATCTGTTCATCCGTCTGGGCCAGGGCGATTCAGCGCCAAGTTGGGCACCCATCCGTTCGACCAAAGGCGTCAGCCGGCTGGTCAGTTTCGGGGTAGAGCCAGCCAAGGTGGCAGACCGCCTGGTCGAGGCTCTGCGGGCGCAAGAAGCATCTGTTCAGGCCGAGCCGGCGCGCCTGTTCAAGCCGGGCGAGCGCGTGCGTCTGACGACGGCGCCGTTTGCCGGTATCGAGGGCATCTACCAAATGGCCGATGGCGAGCGACGTGTCATGGTGTTGATTGAACTTCTCTCCAAGCAAGTCCGGGTGCGAGTTGCACCGGCCAACCTGCGCAAGGTCAGCTGAGGTTCGTTCGAAATATTTCTCAAAGTCATGACGGTGTGGCAAAATACCGTCATCCGTTAGGCTTTTTGCAGTGCCCTGCTGCTCTTTCCAGCCCCGGACTTTCCTTGCTAAAAACCGCAGACCGCGCTTGCTGATCGTGAAACGGCATGGCGGTAGCGTGCCTAAAGCAGATCTGATTTGTCGCCCCTAGAGTTTCTTTTAAAAAGATCTCATTTGGGATCGTGTGTCTATTTGCCGTACGGTTTGCTTGTCGCTACCCGAATGGAGCAAAGCCAAATGCGGATATTGGGGCCAAATAACTACGGGAGTTCAAGATAATGATTTTGGTCACCGGCGGCGCCGGCTTCATTGGCAGCAACTTCGTGCTCGACTGGCTGGCCCAGTCCGACGAGCCGGTCGTCAATCTCGACAAACTCACCTACGCCGGCAACCTGGAAAACCTGGCCAACGTGCAAAGCGGTGCTTACCGTGACTGGGTGGCCACGCAGTACGCCCAGGCCATCGCCTGATAGATATTCCGCGTAAACAGAACCATGTCTCCCCACGAATCATCGCCCACGACAGCCGACTTGGGCGCAAACTCAACCCCATCGGGGATCATCGACCTGACGCTGGCCCTCGTGGAAAAAGCGCATCTGCTTGTGATCGTTCCATTAGCGGCCGGACTACTGGCTTGGGGCGCGGCCGGATTGCTGCCCGACTATTACAAAAGCGAAGCGTCGATCAACGCGCAACTTAGCGTTCCGCCCGGGGTCCGATCCGAGGATGTGATCCTCCATCCGCTGAACTTCACCCGATTGCTCTTGACCCGGATCGACACAGAGGAACTCAGGGCGGTAGCACTGGACAAGGCTGGCGCTGGTCCATCGCGTACGACAAACCTTCAGCTCCGGGCTCGAAGAGATCTGGCCACAGGGATCATTCACCTGACGGCAACTGCGGCTACTGCCGAATCAGCACAGGCGGCATTGGGTGCAGCCATCGAAAAGCTGAGTGAACTGAGCAGACCGCACGATCAGGTCAGAGCCGAGCTGGAATCCAGCATCGCCGCCATGTCCCGCCAGCTGGACCGTATTGAAAAGGCTTCCCGCTTGGTCAAGGATGCCGAACTGGCCCGCGACAGCGGCCTGCGCGCAGGCGAACTGGCGATCGCTCAGGTGAAAATGGTCGAAAGCGAGCTGCAGCTGAGGGATCGCATCCATCATGCGAGCAGCCTGCTCGCCGGACTGCGTCCTGAAGCGGTGATCATGGCGCCCACCTTGCCCCTTTCGCCTGACGGGCCGGCAAGGACTCGGATCGGTATCGCGACTTGGCTGATCACGGGGTTGGTCCTGGTGATGATCATCTTGCTGAAAGAAGCGTTGAGTGGAGTTCAGATGACGGGGGGGCAACTCCGGCGGTGGGAACTGATTCGACAGAGATTCCAACGCCGATGATGGGATTCCCCACGATTCTGTTGACCGGCGCAACAAGACCAGTTGGGCTGGGAGCTTCAGCGCAGCCTGCCTTGTGCCAGGCCATGGTGCAAGGCATCACCGGCACCTTTCCCAAGGCCAACGGGCTGGACGTGAACTTCGTGCAGGACAACCACAGCCGCAGCGGCAAAGGTGTTCTGCGGGGCCCGCACTACCAGTTGCCGCCACATAGCTGCAGCCTGAACCGCTCATGCAAGGCATACCTGTCCTGAGAGCCGATACCCGCGCCAGGGTGATCTCCAGCGTCGCATTGCGGGCACTTACCCTGGGCGGCCGTTTCCTGCTGCTGTTCCTGCTGGCCCATTGGTTGACGCCGGCGGACCTGGGCACCTACGGCCTGGTCGCAGCCGTGGTCGGATACGGCATCTACCTGATCGGCTGGGAGTTCTACACTTTCTCCGGCCGCCGACTGGTGACCGCCAATGCAGCGCTGCGCCGAGACATGGTCGAACAGCTGGGGATCCTGTACGGCCTGTCCTACGCCCTGGGGGTCGCCGTGCTGACCGTGGCCTGGTGGGCAGGAGTAATACCGCACGGTTATGCGCTCTGGATCGCCGGACTCCTGCTTGTGGAATACCTGGCACAGGAAGTCCATCGTAATCTGGTGGCGCTTTCCAGACAACTCATGGCCTCCGTGGTGTTGTTCATCCGCATGGGAGCCTGGTGTTTCCTGGTCATGGCGCTGATGTGGCTCGAACCCGAGTGGCGGAGCCTGACATGGGTGCTGGGCGCCTGGCTGGCGTTTGCTGTAGCGGCCTGCGCACTGGGGTATGCGAGCCTGCTGGCGCAAACGCGGCCCGGCTGGCCGCGCAGGATCGACTGGCGCTGGTTCGGCCAGGGCATCCTGGTCGCCTGGCCACTTTTTGTGGCGTCGCTGTCGACACGGGGCATGGCCACTTTTGACCGGTTCTTTCTTGAAGATCAAGCCGGGCTGGAAGTGCTGGGGGCTTATGTGTTGTTCATGGGCATCACGACCGCCATCCTGTCCTTCCTGGACGCCGGCGTGGTGGACTTCAGTTATCCACGACTGGTCGAACACGCGGGGCGGGGCGAACCGCAGGCCTTCCGCGCCGTGTTGCGCCACGCACGGCGCAGGTTGCTGTTCATGACCGTGCCGCTGGTGCTGGGTGCGCTACTGGTGACCGAGTTGCTGGTTCCCGCCCTTGGCAAGCCCGTGTTCACCGACAATCGGCACCTGATGTACTGGCTGTTACTGGCCACTGTACTGCAGGCGCTGTGCCTAATCCCCCACCTGGCGCTGTACGGCATGCGACGAGACGCACCGATCATGCAAATCCAGCTGGCCGGACTGGCGGTGTTCTGCCTGAGCGCCTGGCTGTTGAGGCCGCAGGGCGCCGTGGCCGTCCCGCTGGCCCTGTGTTTGGCCTGGGCCCTGATACTGGCGTGGAAGTCGATGGCCTGCCGGCAGGCATTGGCCACCTTCACAACCTCTTCCTGAACAGCATGACAACTGCACTCATCACCGGCGCCGACGGCTTCATCGGCTCGCACCTGACGGAACTCCTCGTGCGCGAGGGCTACAAGGTCAAGGCCCTGTCCCAGTACAACTCTTTCAACTACTGGGGCTGGCTGGAAGATGTGGAATGCCGCAGCGACATCGAAGTCCTCAGTGGCGATGTGCGCGACCCGCATTTCTGCAAGCACATCACCAAAGGGGTGGATGTCGTGTTCCACCTGGCGGCGCTGATCGCCATTCCGTACTCCTACGTCGCGCCCGACAGCTATGTCGACACCAACGTGAAGGGCACGCTCAACATCTGCCAGGCGGCGCTGGACAATGGTGTCAGCCGGGTAATCCACACCTCCACCAGCGAGGTCTATGGCACCGCGCGGTATGTGCCGATCGACGAGAAGCATCCTTTGCAAGCGCAATCGCCCTACAGCGCCTCCAAGATCGGTGCGGACGCCATGGCGATGAGCTTCTTCAATGCCTTCGACCTGCCGCTGACCGTGGCGCGCCCCTTCAACACCTATGGCCCTCGGCAATCGGCCAGGGCCGTGATCCCGACGATCATCAGCCAGATTGCCAGCGGCAGGAAACAGATCCAGCTCGGCGACCTGACCCCCACGCGCGACTTCAACTTTGTGGCAGACACCTGCCGTGGCTTCCTGGCGCTGGCGCGGTGCGATGCGGCCATCGGCGAGACGGTGAACATTGGCTCCAATTTCGAGATTTCCATCGGCGACACGCTCAAGCTGATCCGCGAGCTCATGCACAGCGATGTCGAGTTCGTGTCCGACCAGCAACGCCTGCGTCCGGAGAAGTCCGAGGTGTTCCGACTCTGGTGCGACAACACACGCATCCACGCGCTGACCGGCTTCAAACCGGAATACGACATCCGGCGCGGCATGCAGGCCACCATCGACTGGTTCACCCAGCCGCACAACCTCGCCAAGTACAAGGCCGACATCTACAACGTCTGAAGCCATGTTTGAAACCCTGATCCGCTTCATCCGGGACCGGTACCGGACGGATGACTTCGTGCCTCTGCATGCACCCGTGTTTGCAGGCAACGAAAAGCGCTACGTGTGCGACACCGTCGACTCGACCTTCGTGTCCAGCGTCGGGGCGTTTGTGGACCGCTTCGAGGCCGACATGGCGACTTACACCGGCAGCCCGCACGCCGTGGCCACGGTCAACGGCACGGCAGCGCTGCATGTGGCCTTGAAGCTGGCCGGCGTGGCACCTGGGGACCTGGTGGTGACGCAGCCGCTGACCTTTGTGGCCACCTGCAATGCCATCGCGTATTGCCAGGCCGAACCGGTGTTCGTCGACGTGGACCGTCACACCATGGGGCTGTCCCCCCGCGCCCTCGAAACCTGGCTGACGGACAACGCGATCGTGGAAGGCAGCATCTGCCTGACCCGTTCAGACCGCCGCCCGGTGCGGGCCTGCCTGCCCATGCACACCTTCGGCATGCCGGCCGATCTGCACGGCCTGCTCGACGTCTGTTCGCGGTGGAAGCTTGCCCTGGTGGAGGATGCCGCCGAATCGCTGGGCAGCTTGTACCACGGCCGGCACACCGGCACCTTCGGCCTGCTGGGAACGCTGAGCTTCAATGGCAACAAGATTATCACCACTGGTGGTGGCGGCATGGTGCTCACCTCGGAGGCCTTGGGGCAGCGGGCCAAGCACATCACCACCACGGCCAAGCGGCCGCATCCGTACGAGTACATCCACGACGAGGTCGGTTTCAATTACCGGCTGCCCAACATCAACGCAGCGCTGGGCTGTGCCCAGCTCGAACAGCTGGAAGGCTTTGTGCTCAACAAGCGCGAGCTGGCCGCAGCCTACGCCGCCCACCTGGCCGGTTCAGAGCTGCAGTTCGTGACCGAACCGCCCGGCTGCCGGTCCAACTACTGGCTCAATTCGGTCATCTGCAATGACCGGGCGCACCGCGATGCCCTGCTCAAGGCCACCAACGATCAGGGAGTCATGACCCGACCCATCTGGGCATTGATGACCCATCTGCAGCCTTTCAAGGCCTGCCGCACCGGATCGCTGGAGAACGCGCTCTGGCTGGAAGACCGTGTGGTCAACCTGCCGAGCAGCATCACACTATGAACGGGACGACAGCATGAACCGGGTCGCCATCTTCGGTACCTCAGGCATGGCCAGGGAGGCAGGAGACATCGCACACGCGCTCGGGCTGCAACCAATCTACGTCGCCAGGAGCCTTGATGAAGTGGGCCCCGGAATTGAGCACGAGGAGGTGATCCTAGAGGACGAATGTCTGGGCTTGCACGACGTCCCGTTCGTGATCGGCATTGGCGACAATTCGATCCGACGCAAGATCGCGGCTCGGTTTGGTGACCAGCTGCTGTTCACCAACCTGATCCACCCCTCTGCCACGTTCGGCCATCGCCAGCGGAATGCGGTGGAAAAGAGGCAAGGCCTGATCATTGCAGCCGGCGCTCGCCTTACCAGCCAGATCAGCCTGGGCGACTTCACGATAGTCAACCAGGGCGTGCTGATAGCCCATGATGTGTTGGTGGGTGAGCATGTGCACCTGGCGCCCGGCTGCATCATCTCTGGCCATGTTCACATCGGTGATGGCTGCTGGATCGGCGCCGGTGCGGTGATCAACCAGGGCAGCCCCGACGCGCCCATGATGATCGGCCCGGAAACGGTCATTGGCTCCGGCGCCGCGGTGATCCGTCCGTGCGAGGCCAGGTCAGTGTACGCAGGCGTGCCTGCAAGGAGAATCTCATGTCGGTCCTGATCATTGCCGAGGCGGGTGTCAACCACAACGGCGATCTCGAGATGGCGCGTCAACTGGTGGCCGCGGCCGCAGCGGCAGGCGCCGACATCGTCAAGTTCCAGACCTTCAGCGCGCGCAAGCTGGTCACATCGGGCGCCGCGAAGGCGGCCTATCAGATCGCTACCACCGGCAACCAGGAGGGTCAGCTCGACATGATCCGCAAGCTGGAACTGTCACGGCAGGACCATAAGGTGCTGATCGACGAATGCCGGCGCCACGGCATCCGGTTCTTCTCCACCGCGTTCGACACCGACAGCTTTGACATGCTCATGGAACTGGGTCTAGACATGGTCAAGATTCCGTCGGGCGAACTCACCAACCTACCGCTGCTGCGCCACATGACCCGCCACGGACTGCCTGTGATGCTTTCCACCGGCATGGCCACGCTGGGCGAGGTCGAGGCGGCGTTGGACGTGATCGAGCGCAACGGCACGCCCCGGCAGCTGATCACGGTCCTGCAGTGCACGACCGAGTACCCGGCCCCGATGGAGGACGTCAACCTCAGAGCCATGCTGTCCATGAAGGCGGCATTCGGCGTCGAGGTCGGGTATTCCGACCACACGCCCGGTATCGAGATTCCGGTGGCTGCCGTGGCCCTGGGGGCAACGATCATCGAGAAGCACTTCACCCTGGACTGTAACCTGCCCGGTCCGGACCACAAGGCCAGCCTGGAGCCTGATCGGTTCAAGGCCATGGTCTGCGCCATCCGGAATGTGGAGATCGCACTGGGAGACGGCATCAAGCGGCCCAGCGCGAGCGAGCTCAAAAACAAGCCGATTGCCCGCAAGTCACTGGTGGCGGCGCGTCGTATCCACGCCGGTGAAAGGTTTTCAGCGGAAAACCTGGCGGCCAAGCGCCCTGGCACCGGCATCTCGCCGATGCAATGGGACGAAGTGATCGGCAGGGTCGCGGTGCGCGATTTCGACCCCGACGAGTTGATAGATCTATGAAACGCAAGATCTGTGTGGTGACAGGCACGCGGGCCGAGTTCGGCCTGCTGCGCTGGCTGATGCAGGACATCGCCGGATGTGACGATCTGGAGCTTCAGGTGATAGCCACCGGCATGCACCTCTCGCCCGAGTTCGGCATGACGGTACGCGAAGTCGAAGCAGCCGGCTTCATCGTCGATGCCAGGGTCGAGATGCTGCTGAGCGCGGACACCGCCACCGGCGTGACCAAGTCCATGGGCCTGGGCCTGATCGGTTTCGCCGATGCGCTGGAGCGCCTGCGCCCGGACCTTTTGCTGGTGCTGGGCGACCGGTTCGAAATCTGGGCAGCCGCGACCTCAGCCTTGATTGCGGGCGTGCCGATTGCACATCTGCATGGTGGCGAGACCACCGAGGGCGCCTTTGATGAGGCCATAAGGCATTCCATCACCAAGATGTCCCACCTGCACTTTGTGGGGGCCGAGCCCTACCGCCAGCGCGTCATACAGCTGGGTGAGCAGCCGGATCGGGTGTTTCTGGTGGGAGGTCTCGGAGTCGATGCCATCAAGCGCGTCCCATTGCTCGACAGAACCAGGCTGGAAGCCGCACTGGACTTCCACTTGGGCCATCGCAATCTCCTGGTCACCTTCCATCCCGTGACGCTGGAGGTCGGCAGTTCGGCCCAGCAGATGGCGGAGTTGCTGGCGGCGCTTCATGACCTGGAAGACACACGCCTCATCTTCACATTGCCCAATGCCGACACCGGCGGCCGGGAGCTGATATCCATGGTGGAATCCTTCGTTGCGGCACACCCGAACGCGCGTGCGTATCCGTCGCTTGGTCAGCAACGCTACCTCTCCTGCCTGCAGTTCGTGGATGGCGTGGTCGGCAATTCCTCCAGTGGGCTGGCCGAGGCGCCCAGTTTCGGTATCGGCACTGTGAACATTGGGAATCGGCAGAAGGGCAGGCTTTCGGCCAGCAGTGTCATCGACTGCGAGCCCGATCGGCTCAGCATCCGGGTGGCCCTGGAACGCCTTTACGACCCGGCATTCCGGACCAGCCTGCGCTCCACCGTCAACCCTTACGGCGATGGCGGCGCAAGCCGCAAGATCGTCGAGATCCTGCGAGAACAGCCCCTGGACCAGCTGCTGAAGAAGACCTTCTTCGACCTCCCAACATCTGACCATCGCCGCTCATGAACAACTGGAAGCAGATCACTGTTCCTGACCACACGCCGCTGGAAGACGCGATCACCACGCTCGACAAGGGTGGGCAGCGCATCGTCCTCGTCACGGACGATAGTGACCGCCTGCTCGGCACCCTTACCGATGGCGATGTCCGACGAGCCCTGCTGCGCCATCTGCCGCTCACCACGCCAGTGGGTGAGGTGATGTGCACCACGCCCCAGGTGGCTCAGCAGCACTGGTCGCGCGAGAAGATCCTGACAGTGATGGAAACCACCCGCCTCCTGCAGCTGCCGGTGGTGGATGACGATGGACGTGTGATCGGACTGGAGACGCTGCACGAACTGCTCGACCGCAAACACATCGACAACCCGGTGTTCCTGATGGCCGGCGGCTTCGGTACCCGGCTGTATCCCCTGACCAAGACCTGCCCCAAGCCCATGCTCAAGGTCGGCGGCAAGCCCATCCTCGAGCTGATCTTGGAGGGCTTTGCCAACGCAGGCTTCCACCGGTTCTTCATCTCCACGCACTACCTGCCGGAGATCATCAAGGACCACTTCGGCGACGGCTCGAACTGGGGCGTATCCATTACCTATGTGGACGAGGTGGAGCCGCTGGGCACCGGCGGCGCGCTGGGGCTCCTGCCACAGGAGCAGATCGATCTTCCCCTGATCGTCATGAACGGCGATCTCCTGACGCGGATCGACTTCCGCAGTCTTCTGGACTTCCATGTCAGACAGGGCAGTGCCGCCACGATGTGCGTGCGGGAACACCAGCACCAGGTGCCCTACGGCGTCATCGAGTCCACCGATTCCCGCCTGACCTCCTTCGTCGAAAAGCCGATCCACCGCTACTTCATCAACGCGGGGATCTATGTGCTGTCGCCCGAGACGGTGAAGCGGGTACCGCCTCAGACACGGATCGACATGCCGGATGTGCTGGCCTCAGCCATGAGCGATCAGCAGACCGTCTCGGTGTTCCCGATCCATGAATCCTGGCTGGACATTGGCCGGATGGATGACTTCGAACGGGCCCATGAACATCTCGCTCGGAGCGATACATGAGGGCGCTGGTCGTCGGCACCGGGAGCATTGCAAAGCGCCATCTGGCCAATCTCCAGAGTCATCCGTCTGTGAGCGCCACCGTGATGGTGCGCTCCAGCACACCAGGACCGGAGGCCCCCCACCACCAGTCCGATACGGTACTGGCGTCGATCGACCAGGCCATGGCCTGGGGACCGGACCGGGTCATCGTGGCCTCCCCGGCGCCTTTTCACCTGCAGCACGCACAGTTGTTTGCCCAGGCAGGAGTTCCATTGCTCATTGAAAAGCCGCTGAGTGACACATGGGAGCAGTGCGATGCCCACCAACCCTGGTTGCTCCAGCATCGGCACCTGATTTCGGTTGGCTACAACCTGCGCTACCTACCCTCCGCAGTCTTCCTCAGTTCGTACCTGCATCAGGGACAACTGACCGGCATTTCTTCTATCAGCATCGAAGTCGGCCAGTACCTGCCGGACTGGAGACCCGGATCGGACTATCGGGAGCAGGTTTCCGCCCGGAAAGCTCTGGGCGGGGGGGCCATTCTGGAACTGAGCCACGAGCTGGATCTGCTGATCTGGCTGTTCGGATGGCCTGCCGGCGTTTTCTGCCGAGCCCGCCAGACTGGTCAGCTCGACATCGACGTGGAGGACACGGTCGATGCGATCTTCGCGCTCGAGAACGGCGTGACCGCCTCTCTGCACATGGACTTCCTGCAGCGGGCGGTGACCCGAAAGATCAAGATCGTGTCGGCCATGGGCAATCTGGTCTGGAACATTGTTGAAGACACGGTTGAACTGGTCACGGGCACAGGTTCCGTGCAGCTGTTCAACCCGCCTCACCGCGACCGTAACCACAGTTACAGGGAAGAAATGAACGACTTCATTTCTGAGGGTAGATGCGCTGCGAGCGTCTCGGATGCGCTGAGCGTCATGAAGCTGGTGACTGCTATGAAGCATTCCAGCGAGAACGCCTGCTTCGTGCCTTTCGGAGGGCAGCATGGCTGAGCGGGTGTTCGCTTTCGTGTTTGCACGGGGTGGTTCCAAGGGACTTCCGCGCAAAAATGTGAAGCTTCTGGACGGCATCCCCTTGCTGGCCCATTCGATTCGGTGCGCGAACAGCCTGCCGGCCGTGGAGCGCGTGTTCGTGTCCACCGATGATGCGGAAATCGCAGCCGTTGCGCGGGAGTGGAATGCCGAGGTGATCGATCGGCCACCTGAACTTGCGACTGACCAAGCCTCCGAATGGCTGGCCTGGCGGCATGCCATCCAGGCTGCCACCGGCAAGGCGGGTCCGTTCGATGTCTTCCTGAGCCTGCCGGCAACCAGTCCATTGCGATCCACCGAAGACGTGAGTGCGTGTCTTGAGGCGCTGTCGCCGGAGTCGGATATCGTCATCACCGTCACGCCTGCAGCCCGAAGCCCGTACTTCAACATGGTCGTCCGGGATACTGACGGCCGAAGCCGTCTGTGCATCGAAACATCCCCGCTGGCGCGTCGACAGGACTCACCCCCGGTCTTCGACATCACCACGGTGGCCTACGTGACACGCCCGACATTCGTGATGAACAACGACAGGCTGTTCAGCGGCACCGTGACCTCGGTCATTGTGCCCCGCGAGCGGGCTGCGGATGTGGACGACGCACTTGACTTCCAGTGGTGTGAATTTCTGGTCAGGCAGCGCAAGGACAACTCCCATGCAGAATGAAAAAGCCTTCGTCGTCATTGGCGCCTGTGGTCTGATCGGGCGGTCCATCACCCACCGGCTTCTGGAAGCAGGACATGCGGTCGCAGCACTCGACATCGACGAGACGTCACTGTCGAAACTGGCAGCTGATGCTGGCCAGCGCCGCTTTCTGGGGGCGAAGGTCGATGCGAGCGACAAGAGCTCCATACAGCAAGCGCTCAACGCGGCGGATGCGCAGTTCGGCCCTCTGGATGGGGCCGTCAACTGCACCTACCCCCGAGGGCGAAACTACGGCAGGCATCTGCTCGAGATCGAACACGAAGATTTCACCAACAATGTCTCGTTGCACCTCGGGGCCTATTTCCTGTTCATGCAACAGTGCGCTGTATATGCCAAGCGATCGGGCAGTGGTTTCTCCCTGGTGAACCTGTCGTCCGTCTACGGCTCCATAGCGCCCCGTTTCGAGATCTACGAAGGCACCAGCATGACGATGCCGGCCGAGTACGCCGCCATCAAGGCGGGCCTCCAGCACCTGTCCAGATACGTTGCGGCCTACATGAAGGGCACGCGGTTCCGCGTCAACTGCGTCGCACCGGGTGGGATCCTGGACCGACAACCTGAGAGCTTTCTTTCGAAGTACAAGCAGCATTGCACCGACAAAGGCATGCTGGACCCTGGTGATGTATTGGGCGCCGTGATGTTCCTTCTCTCGGAGGAATCACGCTATGTCAATGGCCAGGTTCTCACGGTGGATGACGGCTTCACGCTTTGAGCAACCGATCGATGTTCACTGAACGCCAGCCCATGTCGGGCACCTCGCTCCGCTTGGTCCTGGTTGCCATCTTCGGTGCGGCATTTGCCGGCTGGATATGGCTGGTACAGGCCTCGGGTGGACATGTCTTCGATCTGTTCGCGGCAGGCTATGCCTTGTTGCTGGTCATCACTTTTCCTTCCAGGCTGTTCAGTCCGCTCAGCTTCGTCCACATCTATTACGGACTCTGGTATGTGATCGCGCCACTGTTTGCCCAGCGCTATGCAGGTGATGTCATGGACAGCCCGGAAATGCAGCTGGCGCTGGGGTACCTCTTCCTCGGATATTGGACATGCCTGCTCGGTTGCATGGCCGCAGACCAGTGGCTCGGGAACATCAGGACGGTTGCCCGCAAGACAGCCGAGCCGATTGGACGCAACGACGAAGCCCTGTCGAGTGCGTGGATCGTCCTGCTGTACATGGTGTCCACAGCGATGGTTGCGCTGATCGTGATCAATTCTGGCGGGCTCGAGGTTTGGCTTGACAACCCAGGCGACGCATTCCTGAACCGTCAGGGCACCGGCCTTTATGTGGTGATCAGCCACTACGCGTCCATGCTGCTCGCAGCCCTCAGCGGGTTTCATGCCTACAGGACCAGGAACCCGATCTGGCTCATGGCATTTGCCGTTTGGCTCATGGCAACCTCGCCGGTTCACGGGAGCAAGTTTCAGATCATCCTGCTCCTGTCCTTGTCGCTCATCCCATGGATCAGGCACCTCCGACCGCTATCTCCGGCAGCCATGGCTGTGGGCGGTTGTTTCGTGGGCATCTTCTTTCTCGGCCTCTACTTCCGGAATCACTCCTGGGTCGAACTCAACATGATCCTGCCCTACGCACTCAACTACTTCTCGACCCTGGACAACTTCGCCATGTCGCTCAACGACATGGGACCCGGGGCGCTGGAAACCTTCTTCATGCCGTTCCGGAAGCTGGCGAGCCCCCTGGGGATCCCCAACGAGTCCTTCTACTTCGACATGAATCACCTCCTGACCGACATGTATTTCCCCCACGCGTGGGCCATCAGAGCCACCGAGCAATGGCCGGTCGAGAAGGATCTTTATCTGAACTTCGGCTTTTTTGCCGGCCTCCCCCTGCTGTTTGCATACCTGTTCGGGCTCACTGCGATCTGGCATTGGGCCAAGGCCAGAGATACCATCGGATGGTGGTTCGTCTCGATCACGACCACCCTGCTGCTGATCTCCCATCTTCGGGGGTCGCTTTACAACTTCAACGACTTCTACATGCTCCCGTTTCTAGCCGTGGTGGGTTATGGCTTGAGAGCGGTGTCGATCAATCACCCATCCGTCCAGTCGCATGGTTTCTTACAGAAAACTCAAACGACTGGCTGATTACCGGGCTGGCACCCGGAACGAGATTGCAATCGACGAGCACATGAGGGCCGAAGCATGCCTTCCGGAGTCGCTCCAGTTGAATGTTCCCAGGGTCCAGCGCTGGTCGGGTCGGGCATTGCGGTTTCCGCGCCTCATGCGTGCTGCTGCGTCGGTAGCCGTCGTGTCGTGGCCCTGCTTTATCGCCCCTGCGCTCTTCAGCATGCAGCTGCTGCAGCTGATGCTCCTGAAGGCCCGGCAGGGGACCAGCCCGCCTCTGCGCAATGGCAGCGTGATCGGTGCAGGGTTCTCCGAGCGTGCGGTCGAACTCATCAACACGCGTGGCTTTCCGGTTCGGGCAGAAGCGTGGCTCACGTTCCCTTGGGTAGGCGAGACAGCAAGCGCCGGAAGGCCGCAGCAGGTCGGCTGCCTGGGTCTGATCCGGTACCGGGACCTGGCTGCCGCATGGATTGACGCGATGGCCGCGGTATTGAGCTGGCGGCATTCCAGACAACTGGCACCATGGATCCTGCAGACCTACACAGCCATGCGCTGGTTCGTCGCCATCCGCGCCATCGAAAGCACCAACGCCCACTGGCTTTGCGCCGAGCACTACGACCGCTGGGCAGTGCTGCTGGACAGGACTGTCCGGCGCCACCGCGGGGGCTGGACGCTGGTTCAGCACGGCTCGGTGACCGGACTCTCCGGACAGGACACCCTTGAGCTGCCCACCCGGCTGAGGAGAGTGTCGCAACTGATCTGTTTTGATCAGGACTCACTCGACTTTTTCCACCGCAAAGTGCTCGCTCCCGGCGCATGTGCCTGCCCGGTCACCAACGTGATCCATCGCCCCAGCATTCAGACCCGGCGACTGGTTGATCGAGAGGCCGGGCTGCGCCTTCTGATCGTGGGGCACCCATTTTCAGAGTCTCTTCAGGTCCGTCTCCACGAAAAGATCTGCTCGATTTTTCCTTCGGTGGTCTGCTTTTACAAACCGCACCCGCATGCGGCCATGTCGCATGACATGAGGACCGTCGGCTGGCGGCTCGTCGAAGACCCGGCATGCTTTCCCGAAGTGGACCTGCTGCTGAGCTACCCATCCACGTTGGTCAACGAATACGCTTCCGCTGGCATCGAAGCGGTGATCCACCCGATTTCAGGCAATGAAGAGGAGGCTGTGTCCGTCTGGCACAGCCTGGAGGCAAGAATACGGGACCTTCAGCCATCACATATCCATCTGGGACTTTCATGAGTACGATTTGCAGCCATTGCGTGATGGACACCAGCGATCCCGGCATCGTCTTCGATGCCGAGGGTCGCTGTGACTACTGCGGCAACTTCCAGAGCGACATCCTGCCCCGCTGGAACTATGGCCAGAACCAGGAGCCAGCCCTGCAGGCACTGGCCGACCGCATCCGGGCCGAAGGGCGCGGAAAGGACTTCGACTGCATCATCGGCCTGTCAGGCGGGCTCGACAGCTCCTATGCCGCCTATGTGGCCAAGGAAAAGATGGGGCTGCGGCCATTGCTGTTTCATGTGGACGCAGGCTGGAACACCGACCAGGCTGTGGGCAACATCGAGAAGCTGGTCGACGGGCTGGGACTGGAGCTGTTCACCGAGGTGATCAACTGGGAGGAGATGAAGGACCTGCAGGCTGCGTTCCTGCGCTCCGGCATTCCGGATCAGGACCTGCCGCAGGACGCCGCCTTCTTCTCGGGCCTCTACAAGTTCGCCCGCCAGTACAAGGTCAAGCACATCATCACCGGCTCGAACTTTTCGACCGAGTGCTGTCGCGAACCGGAGGCCTGGGGCGGTTATCTGGGCATCGACACCACCTTGTTCGGGGACATTCACCGCCAGTTCGGCCACAGGCCGCTGGACACGTTTCCGCTGACCGACATCCTGGTCTACAAGCTGTACTATCAGAAGCTCCTGGGGATGAGGGTTCATCACCCCCTGAATCTGGTGCCCTACATCAAGAAGGACGCGGAAGACGAGCTGAACCGCCGCTTCGGGTGGCAGCCTTTCCAGCACAAGCACCACGAGTCACGCTTTACCCGGTTCTACGAGGACTACTGGCTGCCACGACGGTTCGGATTTCACAAGCGCCGTGCGCATTTCTCCAGCCTGATCATGACTGGCCAGATGACGCGGGACGCCGCACTTCAGCGCCTGGCGGCACCGGAAATGGATGAGCATTTCCTGAAACAGGAATTCGAGTACGTGGCCCACAAGCTGGACATGACGGTGGACGAACTCCAGCAGATCTTTGAAGCGCCCAAGAAGACCTATCGGGACTACCGCAACAAACGCTGGATGATCGGTCTGGGAACGACCGTTCTGCGCAAGCTCGGCCTGGAAAAAAGGCACTTCCGATGATCCGTATCGTCGACTACGGCGTGGGCAACATCCAGGCCTTCCTGAACATGTTCAAGCGCCTGGACCTGCCCGCCGAACGCGCCAAGGTACCAGCCGATCTGGCGGACGCCACGCGACTCATACTGCCTGGCGTCGGCTCTTTCGACCACGCCATAACCCTGCTCAACCGGTCCGGACTGCGCGAGCCCCTGGAGGCCAGGGTGATGGGCGAGCGGGTGCCGGTGCTCGGGGTGTGCGTGGGCATGCAGATGCTCGCAGGTGGTTCTGAAGAGGGCCAGTTGCCGGGCCTCAACTGGATTCCGGGCAGGGTCCGCGCCTTTGCATCCACGCCGGCCTCGGCCCACCTGCCGCGGCCCCACATGGGATGGAACGACCTGAAGGTCGCTCCCGGAAGCAGACTTTTCGCTCATGCCGAGGCGCAGCCACGTTTCTATTTCCTGCACTCGTACTATTTCGATTGCGACGACCGCGCCCATGTGGCGGCAACGGCCCACTACGGCATGGACTTCGACTGCGTGGTCTCCTCAGGACACATCCACGGCGTGCAGTGCCATCCCGAGAAAAGCCACCACTTCGGGGCCCAGCTCCTAAAGAACTTCGCCACGCTCTGAGAACTGCCCATGCTGCGACCCCGAATTATTCCCTGCCTGCTGGTCCACAAGGGTGGCCTGGTCAAGACGGTGGGCTTCAAGGCGCCGAAGTATGTGGGCGACCCGATCAACGCGGTGAAGATCTTCAACGAGAAGGAAGCCGACGAACTCGTGGTGCTCGACATCGATGCCAGCGTCAACGGGGCCGAACCCAACTACGCCATGATCGCGAAACTGGCGGCCGAGTGCCGCATGCCGCTGTGCTACGGCGGCGGCATCACGTCGGCGCAACAGGCCGCCAGGATCATCGACCTGGGAGTCGAGAAAGTGTCGGTCAGCGCGGCGGCAGTGAAGAATCCGACCCTGCTTGGACAGATGGCCGAGGCCATCGGACGGCAGAGCGTGGTGGCCGTTGTGGATGTCCGGAAAAAATCCGGCCTGTTTGCCAAGGGGCACGAGGTCTGCACCCACAACGCCACACGTGGTCATCTTGAAGATCCGGTCGAACTGGCTTGCCGGCTGGAGGCTGCCGGTGCAGGCGAGATCGTGCTCAATTCGGTGGACCGGGATGGATCCATGAAGGGCTACGACCTGGAGCTGGCCCATCGCATGCGGTCAGCATTGAAGGTGCCACTGACCGTTCTGGGTGGTGCCGGCTCCCTGGAACACATGGGTGAACTGTTCCAGCGTTGCGGGGTGGTGGGCGCCGCGGCAGGCAGCCTGTTCGTGTTCAAAGGCCAGTATCGGGCCGTCCTGATCAATTACCCGACCCCCCTGCAAAAAGATGCGCTGTTTTCCACAGCGCTGGAGCCCTGAAGCATGAACCACAGTGACAGCATGTTCAAAGACAAGATCCTCCTGATCACCGGTGGCACCGGCTCGTTCGGCAACGCCGTGCTGCGCCGCTTCCTCGATTCAGACATCGGCGAGGTCCGCATCTTCAGCCGCGACGAGAAGAAGCAGGACGACCTGCGCAAGCGGTATCCGCACCCCCACCTCAAGTTCTATCTGGGCGATGTCCGCGACAGGGCAAGCATCGACCATGCCATGCGCGGCGTGGACTATGTGTTCCACGCAGCAGCCTTGAAGCAGGTTCCCTCGTGCGAGTTCCATCCGATGCAGGCGGTGATGACGAACGTGATGGGGACCGAGAACATGCTGCAATCGGCCATCGCCCATGGGGTCCGTCGCGTGGTGTGCCTGAGCACCGACAAGGCGGTCTACCCCATCAACGCCATGGGCATCAGCAAGGCCATGATGGAGAAGGTCATGGTGGCTGCCAGCCGCAACCTGGAGGGTACGCCGACCGTCATCTGCGGGACGCGCTACGGCAACGTGATGGCCTCACGCGGCTCGGTGATTCCCCTGTTCGTGGACCAGGTGCTGCAGGGCAAACCCATCACTATCACCGACCCCGCCATGACCCGGTTCATGATGACGCTCGGCGATGCGGTTGACCTGGTCCTGTATGCCTTCGAGCACGGGGCCAATGGCGACATCTTCGTGCAGAAGGCCCCTGCGGCCACGGTGGAGGTGCTGGCCCGCGCCCTGCTGGAGCTGCTGGGCAAGCCCGAGCACCCGGTCCAGGTCATCGGCAGCCGTCATGGCGAAAAGCTGTACGAGGCGTTGCTCAGTCGCGAGGAACGCGCCCACGCCCTGGACATGGGTGGTTATTACCGGGTTCCACCGGACAGCCGCGACCTGAATTACGCCAAGTACATCGATCGGGGCGAAGCGCGGTTGACACAGGCGCTGCATGCCGAGGAATACCACTCGCACAACACCGAGCGCCTGGATGTGGCCGGCATGAAGCAGTTGCTGCTCAAGCTGGACTTCCTGCAGCGCATCCTGCGCGGTGAATCCGCAGTGGCGGAGGAATGACGTGAAGGTCCTGATCACGGGTGCCCATGGATTCTTGGGCCGCAATCTGTCGGTGCGGATCGGCGAACGCTCTGGCTGGGAGGTTCTGGCCATCGGGCGTGACGACTCCCCGGAAGCGCTGGTGGCGGCCTGCGAGCAGGCCGATGCCGTCATCCATCTGGCGGGCGCCAACCGACCGGTTGATCCTGCCGACTTCATGACCCACAACCGCGACACCACGCAGCGCCTGTGCGACGCGCTGGCGGATCGGGCCGCGCGCACCGACCAGCGTCCGCCGGTCCTGTACGCCTCGTCGACCCAGGCAGCACTGGACAACCCCTACGGCGCCTCGAAGCGGGCGGCCGAAGACGCCCTGCGTTCCCTTGCCTCACGACACGGCCATCACGTGCACGTGTTCCGGCTACCCAACGTGTTCGGCAAATGGTGCCGCCCGTTCTACAACTCGGCCGTGGCCACTTTCTGCCACCAGATCGCACGCGACCTGCCGATCGATATTCGCGATCCGGCCGCACCCCTGCACTTGGTGCATGTGGACGATGTGATAGACCGCTTCCTGGCCTTGCTCGATGGCGCAGCTGCCCAGCCCGATGCCCATGGCTTCGAGACGGTCGGGCCAATCTACAGCACCACGGTCGGCCATGTGGCCGAAACCATCCGGTCGTTCCGGGAAAGCCGGGTCACCGGCATCATCGGCACGGTGGGCCATGGCCTGGGACGGGCGCTGTACGCCACCTATGTGAGCTATCTGCCGCTGGAGGCCTTCGACTACCCGCTGGTGCGCCATGAAGATCCCCGGGGCGTCTTCGTGGAGATGCTCAAGACACAGGAGAGCGGCCAGTTCTCGTACTTCACCGCGCACCCGGGAGTCACGCGAGGCGGTCACTACCACCATGCCAAGACCGAAAAGTTCCTGGTCATCCAGGGCCAGGCCTGCTTCCGGTTCCGGCACATTCTGACCGGGGATACCCACGAGATTCACACCGATGCGGCATCCCCGCGGGTGGTGGAAACGATCCCTGGCTGGACACACGACATCACCAACACCGGCGAGCAGCTCATGGTGGTGATGCTGTGGGCCAATGAAATCTTTGATCCCCAACGCCCCGACACGATCGCGGCACCCCTGTGAGGCATCCGTGAAAAAACTGCATGTCATGACCGTCGTGGGCACCCGCCCGGAGATCATCCGCCTGTCGCGGGTGATGGCGCGGCTGGACGAACATTGTCACCACGAGATCGTGCACACCGGTCAGAACTACGACTACGAACTCAACCAGATTTTTTTTGACGATCTGGGCATCCGCAAACCGGACCACTTCCTGGAAGCGGCCGGAGGCACGGCGGCCGAAACCATCGGCAACATCATCGGCCGCATGGACGGGCTGCTGACCGCCAGACGTCCGGAGGCCTTGCTGATTCTGGGTGACACCAACAGCTGCCTCTCGGTCATTCCGGCCAAGCGGCGCAAGATACCCGTGTTCCACATGGAGGCCGGCAACCGCTGCTTTGACATGCGCGTGCCCGAGGAAATCAACCGGCGCATTGTTGATCACACCGCCGATGTGAATCTGACCTACAGCGACATCGCCCGCGAGTACCTGCTGCGCGAGGGGCTTCCACCGGACCTGGTGATCAAGACCGGCAGCCCCATGGCCGAGGTGCTGGCCCACTACCGGTCTTCCATCGAGGCGTCCGATGTGCTGGACCGGCTGGGCCTGGCACCGGGAGGTTACTTTCTGGTCAGCGCCCACCGGGAAGAGAACGTCGACGGCGATGTCCGCTTTGCCGCCTTGGTGCAGCTGCTCAACGGGGTTGCTAGGGCCTACCGACTCCCGATCGTGGTGTCGACCCATCCCAGGACACAGAAACGGGTGGACGCCACCGGCGCACAGTTCGAGTCCGAGGTGCGACTGCTCAAACCCCTGGGATTCTCAGACTACAACCATCTGCAGATGCACGCGAAGGCCGTGCTGTCCGACAGTGGCACCATCACCGAAGAGTCGTCCATCCTCAACTTCCCGGCCCTCAACATCCGTGAAGCGCACGAACGCCCGGAGGGCATGGAAGAAGCGTCGGTGATGATGGTCGGACAGTCGCTGGAGCGGACCCTGCAGGCACTGGCCATCCTGGACCAGCAACCGCGTGGGTCCGATCGCCTGCTGCGTCAGGTGGCCGACTACAGTATGCCCAATGTGTCCGACAAGATCTGCCGCATCATTCACAGCTACACCGACTATGTGAACCGGGTGGTCTGGAAGCGATACGACGGCTGAACCGTGAACATCCTGGTCGTCAGCCAATACTTCTGGCCCGAGAACTTCCGCATCAACGATCTGGTGCAGGAGTGGACGGCGCTGGGGCATGAAGTCACGGTCCTGACCGGACTGCCCAACTACCCAGGGGGTCGGCTCTTTGCCGAATACCGGGCAGACCCTGCCAGCTTCCAACGGTTTGAGGGAGCCCGGGTCCATCGGGTACCGATGCTGGCAAGGGCCAGCGGTTCGCTGCGACTGATGTTGAACTACGTGAGCTTCGCCTTGAGCGCCTGTGTGGTCGGTCCATGGAAACTGCGGGACAGCCACCCCGACGTGATCTTCGTGTTCGAGCCCTCCCCGGTGACCGTGGGCCTGCCGGCCGTCCTGCTGGGTCGCCTCAAGCGTTGCCCGGTGGTGTTCTGGGCCCTGGACCTGTGGCCGGAAACGCTCGCGGCCGTCGGGGTGGTGCGCAACCCCAGGGCGCTGGCGGCGATGGGTCGGCTGGTGCGCTTCATCTACAACCGGTGCACCCTGGTGCTCGGTCAGTCCCGATCCTTCCTGCCCAGCATCGCCCGCCACTGTGACGACCCGTCCAAGGTGCGCTACTTTCCGAGCTGGGCCGAAGACGTGTTTCAGGAGCGCTCAGCGATTCCTGCACCGGAGATACCACCCGCACCGGGCAGCTTCGATGTGCTGTTTGCCGGCAATGTCGGCGACGCACAGGACTTTCCCGCCATTCTGGACGCGGCAGAACACCTCCGGCACCGGGGCGACATCCGCTGGCTGATCGTGGGTGACGGGCGCCGGTCGGCCTGGCTGGAAGGTCAGGTGAAGGAGCGCGGCCTGAGTAGCCGGGTCCTGCTCCTGGGTCGTTTCCCGGTGGAGCGCATGCCGTCTTTTTATGTGGCGGCCGATGCCCTGCTGGTCAGCCTAAAGAAGGATCCCACCTTCAGCATGACCATCCCGGGCAAGGTGCAGTCCTACCTGCTGGCAGGCAGGCCGATCGTCGGCATGCTGGACGGCGAAGGCGCCGATGTGATCGAGCGCGCGCAGGCCGGCATGGTCTGCCCGGCGGGTGATGGTGCCGCACTGGCAGCCACCGTCGAACGCCTGGCAGCGCTGCCGCCCGAGGCGCGCGAGCGCATGGGCGCCCATGGGCAGGCCTATGCCCGAGCCGAATTCGACCGCAGCACCCAGGTGGGCCGACTGCTGTCCCTCCTGGAAGAAGCCCGGCAGCTGCATCGCCCGTCAGGTGCCGGCAAGGTGGACGCATGAGCTGGCTCATCACTGGCGGCACCGGCTTCGTGGGCCAGGCACTGACCCGGCGCGCGCTGGCCGAAGGCAAGGACGTGCGTCTGGCCCTGCGCCGGCCGATCGGGCACACGACGGCACGCAGCCTGATGGTGGGCCAGATCGATGGTCACACCCGGTGGCAGGCCGCCTTGGAGGGTGTGGACACCGTCCTGCATCTGGCGGCGCGTGTGCACGTCATGAACGAGAAGGCGAACGATCCGCTCAACGCGTTCCGTGACGTCAACACGGCCGGCACGCTGAACCTGGCTCGTCAGGCCGCGGCTGCAGGGGTCCGGCGGCTGGTCTTCCTGAGTTCGATCAAGGTCAACGGCGAACACACGGCGCCGGGTCGGCCATTTACGGCAGACCAGCCTGCACGACCGGAAGACCCCTACGGCCAGTCCAAGTGGGAGGCCGAGCAGGGGCTGCGGGCACTGGGCGCGGAAACCGGGCTGGAGGTGGTGATCGTCCGCCCGCCCCTGGTGTACGGGCCAGGGGTCAGGGCGAACTTTGCAGCGCTCCTTCGCGCGGTGGAGCGGGGCTGGCCGCTGCCCCTGGCCAGCGTGACCGGCAATCGGCGAAGCCTGGTGGCCCTGGACAACCTGGTGGACCTGCTGGTGACATGTGCCGATCATCCAGCAGCCGCCCACCAGACATTCCTGGTCAGCGACGGCGAGGATCTCTCGACCGCCGGGCTGCTGCTGCGAATGGCCAACGCCCTGAACCGACCGCCCCGGTTGTTGCCCCTGCCACCAGCGCTGCTGCAGCTCGGAGCAGCCACACTGGGCCGTAAAGCTTTAGTCCAGCGACTGCTGGACAATCTGCAAGTGGACATCACCGCCACGCGCCAGACCCTCGACTGGCAGCCACCCATCACCGTCGACGAAGGTATGCGCCGCGCTGTGGCCGGGCTCCGCACCCCATGAAACGCCTGTTTGACCTAGCCCTAGCCCTGCCGGCCGCTCTCATCCTGGCACTGCCCATTGCCCTGGTGGCACTGGCAGTGCGGCTCACCTCCAACGGCCCGGCGCTCTACTGGAGCGACCGTGTGGGCCGCCACAACCGCATTTTCAAAATGCCCAAGTTCCGCAGTATGCGCATCGACACACCAGCGGTGGCCACACATTTGCTGCAGAACCCTGAACAATGGCTCACACCCATCGGCTCATTTCTTCGCAAATCGAGCCTGGACGAATTGCCCCAGTTGTGGAGCATCCTGAAAGGCGATATGAGCTTTGTAGGCCCACGACCAGCACTGTTCAATCAGGACGATTTGATTTCTCTTCGCACAGAAAAGGGCGTGCACGAACTGGTGCCTGGTTTGACCGGGTGGGCGCAGGTCAATGGACGAGATGAACTGCCTATCCCTCAGAAGGTGGCTTTGGATGCGGAGTATCTGGAGCGCCGATCGTTGCTTTTCGATATGAAGATACTTTGGTTGACAGCGTTGAAGGTTCTGGCAAGGGATGGAGTGTCACATTGAAGAAAAACACAGATCATCTTGAGGACTCAGGACTCAGGACTCAGGACTCAGGACTCAGGACTCAGGACTCAGGACTCAGGACT
>JAYSGB010000012.1:92820-106803 GCA_041913045.1 Burkholderiaceae bacterium
CAGGGGCTGGACGCCATGAAACAGCCTCTGTTTAAGCTGGCAGTCCCCATCTTGGCCTTGCCGCGGGCGGCGAAGCGATTCGTCGCTTTGTCAGTCGATCTGGGCCTCTGTGTCCTGACCGTCTGGTTGGCTTTCTATCTGCGGCTGGGGGAGTATGTCGCTTTGTCTGGCACCGCTTTGTGGGCGGTGGCTGCATCAGTAGGCATCGCGCTACCCATCTTTGTGGTGTCTGGCCTGTACCGAGCCATCTTCCGCTATAGCGGCTGGCCAGCCTTGCTGGCGGTGGCGCGCGCGGTGGGCATTTACGGATTGCTTTATGCCTCCGTTTTCACCGCCATTGGCGTGGCCGGGGTGCCACGCACGGTGGGCATCATCCAGCCCATTCTGTTGCTGTTGTTCGTGGGCGCATCTCGCGCACTTGCCCGGGTCTGGCTGGGTGACCAGTATCTGAGCATCCTCAAGCGTGCTTCCCGCCCCAAGGTGCTGATCTATGGCGCAGGAACCACTGGCCGCCAGTTGGCCGCAGCCATGGCCAACAGCCACGAAATGCAGGTGGCGGGCTTTCTGGACGACGACGACCGCCTGCACGGCCACGTGCTCAATGGCCAGCCCATCTACAACCCGGCCGACCTGGACAACCTGGCCACCACGCTCAATATCAGCGACGTGCTGCTGGCCATGCCCAGCCTGAGCCGCAAGCGACGCAACGAAATCCTGAGTCAGATTCGAAGTGCTCACGTGGCCGTGCGCACCCTGCCCAGCGTGACCGATCTGGCCCAGGGCAAGGTCAGCATCTCGGATTTGCGGGAGCTGGACATTGACGACCTGCTGGGCCGCGAACCGGTATCGCCCAATCACATCCTGCTGGTTAAGAACATTGTGGGCAAGGTGGTGTTGGTGACGGGCGCGGGCGGCTCCATTGGCAGCGAGTTGTGCCGCCAGATCCTGGCGGTGAACCCGGCCAAGCTGCTGCTGGTCGAGCAGAGCGAATTTGCCCTTTACGCGATTCACCAGGAGTTGGAAGAAAAACTGGCTGGGCTGGACGTTGCCACGCCACCCGTTCTGGTGCTTCTGCTGGCCTCGGTACAAGACGACGACCGCATGCGCGAGATCATGTCGACCTGGCACCCGGACACGGTCTACCACGCAGCCGCCTACAAGCACGTACCGCTGGTGGAGCACAACCCGGCCGCCGGCATCAAGAACAACGTACTGGGCACGCTACGCACCGCCCAGGCCGCGGCGGAAAACGGCGTGAGCGACTTTGTGCTCATCAGCACCGACAAGGCCGTGCGCCCCACCAACGTGATGGGCGCCAGCAAGCGCCTGGCCGAAATGACACTGCAAGCGTTGGCGGCCACGCAGGCGGGAACGGGCGCAACCAAATTCAGCATGGTTCGCTTTGGCAACGTGTTGGGTTCATCCGGCTCGGTGGTGCCCAAATTCCGCCAGCAGATCCGCGACGGCGGGCCCATCACCCTCACGCACCTGGAAGTCACGCGCTACTTCATGACCATCCCCGAGGCGGCCCAGCTGGTCATCCAGGCCGGTGCCATGGCCAAAGGCGGCGATGTGTTCGTGCTGGACATGGGCCAGCCCGTGAAGATCATGGACCTGGCACGGCGCATGGTCGAACTCTCGGGCCTGACGGTGAAAGACGAGCAGCACCCCGAAGGCGACATCGAGATCGCCGTGACCGGCCTGCGCCCCGGCGAAAAGCTCTACGAAGAACTGCTGATCGGCGACAACCCCAAGCCCACCGCGCACCCCCGCATCATGAAGGCCCACGAAGAGTTCATCCCCTGGGCCGAATTCGAGTCCAAGCTCACCGCCCTGGAAATGGCCCTGAACGTGAACGACGTGGGCGTTATCCGCCTGATGATGCAGCAACTGGTGGCCGGCTACATCCCCAGCGACGACATTGTGGATTGGGTATATCTGGAGCAGGAGGCCGAGGCACAGGCGTTCGAGAGCCGGTCCAGGAAAATCGGAAAGATGGATAAGTGAACCCCGTGAAGGTTGAACAATGGCTGAATGACACTTACCCATCGATTGCGGCGCGCGCCAAAGCCGAAGGCGCAACAATTTATTGGGCTGATGAGACGGCCGTAGCGGAAGATGGACATTGGTTGCGTGGCTATGCGTCGGCTGGACAGACGCAGGCGTTGGCGACCCCGAGTAAAAGGCACGGTTTGTCGATGATTTCTGCGATCAGTAATCAGGGACTGGAGCGCTTCGAGTTCATTGAGGAAGCGATGAACACTGACCTGTTCATTGGCTTCATGGAGCGCCTGCTTGCCGACAGTTCTCAACAGGTCTTCCTCATCCTCGACAACCTGAAGGTGCATCACGCGAAGCTTGTGACGGCCTGGCTGGCAGAGCGCAAAGAACGAATTGAGGTCTTCTATCTCCCGCCGTACTCTCCAGAGATCAATCCGGACGAATACCTGAACCGGGACTTCAAGACGGTTTTGCGCTCGTCCGACCGGGCGAACAGCAAAAAGGCGTTTCTCCAAAAGGCGACCGTTTTTATGGATTTCTTGGTCAAAACACCGGAGCGGGTTATGGCTAATTTAAAACATTCGGCTGAGAAGTACGCGGCATAGAACGGCTATTTAATTGCCGGGGTAATATAAATGGTAAAAAAATTCCTGCAGTATCCCATGGGGGACATCCTTTATGTATTGTTGGCCTGCCTTGCAAGTCACTGGATGTTGTTGCTAAACGATGGTTTCTTTTGGGATGACAATCTACTTTACAATTTGCTGGAAGGCAAGCATTACGAGGAGCTAGCGAATTGGTTTTTGGAGATGGGTTTGCCTATCAATATCCTGTTCTTCAGAGGGCTTGATTTATTTTTTGATGTGTCAGCTCATCGGGCCATAAGCTTTATCACAATACTTTTTTCCGCTATTATCCTAAATGATCTGTTTCGACATTACGCCGGTGAATTTAAGCCGTTTTCATTAGTTTTTGTGACATTGTATGTGACACTGTTCCCGTTTAGAACTACCGTGCTGTTGAGCACGTTGCATTATCAGGTGATGTTGCTTTTGTTTATCCTGGCGGTGTATGTCAGGACGAAATATGGTGCGAATGAAAAGGCGTGGATTCGCACGCTTTGCTTAATTTTATTCTCAACATTGTCATTCATATCGTTTTCTACGGCATCTATTTTGGTCCTTTTTTACTTTTGCTTGGCATTTGAATACTTCCATTCGCATGATTTTAATAGGTCGGCCTGGTTGGTGAAAAATATTAGGGCCTATATCCGTAGCAATCTCTTTGTTTTGACGCTTCCGATTGTTTACTGGCTAATCAAAAATACGTTTTTTCCGACTTATGGCTTATATGCCGACTACAACAAGATTAGTTTCGAATTACAGCGAATTTACAATTCTGGTCTTTATTTCTTTTTAGGTGTTTCTAAAAATGGACCTGTCCATAATGTTGCGACACGCACACCCATGGCTCTTCCTGTGCTGGGTATGCTGTTTCTTTCGTTGCTCATGCTTCCGCGGGCATTAAGGTGGTGGTCCTTTGATTTGCCTGCCATCAAGATGAGGTGGGGTCTTTTACTTGGCTGGTCAATTGTATTTTTAATTATCTCCGCGCTGCCATATCTAGTTGTACCGACTTCGCCCAGATTCCAAGGCTGGGAGTCGCGTCATTATCTTCTTTTCACGCTGTCCTTGCCAGTATTTGCTTTCATTGCGCTGATGATGTACCTGGATCAACTAAAGGCAGTCATGAAATTTGAATCCATTGGGATAATCGCTCGTCCAATCATTCTTTGTGTCGCGTTGATAGGGGTGATAAGTTCAAACAACGTTTATTTGGATTTTCAGGCAATATCAATAAAACAATGGGCAACAGTTGAAAACCTAAAAGCAAGACCAGAGTTAAAGCGATATTCGAGTTTTTGGGTGGATGATCAAGTGGGTGATTTTTCTAAAAATGGATTTTATTGGTATGAAGCTACGCACCAAAACTGGTATGAGTGGGTGGCTATTTTTACAAGGGCATGGGGTGCACAGAAATGGTACGGGAATAATATCGACGAAAATAAGGCGTACTACCTTAAGATGCTTCGATATGGCGCCGCTGACATCAATCCAGGTGGGGACGTATGCTACCTGAAACTCAAAAATACATCTCCTCTTGGAAAATCCAGAGTTGTCCTAAAATACTGGAGGTTGAAATATTTTGGAACGGAAGAGCAACTGCGGCAATATTTGCTGTCTATTGTCACGATCGAACACTGCCAGCCGGGCGTTGAATAGCCTGATTGACTATTTGGCACTTTGAAGAAAAGCTATGTTAAAGGGGCTTCCAATCTTGCAACAAATCGTTAAATGAATCGTCCCGGCATAGACGAGTATTTGAGCTAAAATAAATGGCTTTAGTAAAACTTAGAAACGGCAAGACATTCAGTTCCGAATCCGGCACCTCGTTGCTCGACAGTGCCAAGGCCGCTGGTATCACCCTGGAACACAGCTGCCGCACCGGCCGCTGCGGCGTGTGCAAGACCACCGTCGTCAGTGGTAAAACTAGAGCATTCAGCGAAGAAACCTCGCTGACCGTCGAAGAGCTGGCTGCCGGAGTGATCCTTACCTGCTGCCGCCACGCTGTCAGCGATGTGGAAATCAACGCCGAAGACCTCGGTGCACTCGGCGACATCGTGGTCAAGACCCTCCCCTGCCGTATCGATAGCCTCACTCGCCTAGCCGACAACGTGGTTGAGGTGGTATTACGTTTGCCGCCTACCGGCAAGCTCAACTACCTGCCGGGTCAGTACCTTAACGTGATCGGCAAAGGCGGTCTGCGCCGTAGCTATTCCATTGCTAACGCCCAACGCGAAGACGGCAAGCTAGAGCTGCAGATCAGCGAAGTCGAGCAAGGCATGATGTCGCAATACTGGTTTGGCAGCGCCAAGCAAAACGACTTGCTGCGCCTCGAGGGTCCATTCGGCACCTTCTGCCTGCGCGACAAAGAAGCAGGCACCCTCGTTTTCCTCGCCACCGGCACCGGCATCGCACCGGTGAAGGCCATGCTAGAGCAGTTGTTGGACAATCCTGTGCTGGCTGCCGGCAAAAAGATCTATGTCTATTGGGGCGGTCGCTATCCTGATGATATCTACTGGACCCCTCAGCTCAAAGGGCTCAACGCCGAATTCATTCCGGTGCTGTCGCGTGCCCACGCAGACTGGCCGGGGCGTACCGGCTACGTGCAAAAGGCACTGCTCGATGATGGCATCGAACTTGCTGATGCGGTCATCTATGCCTGCGGTTCGGAAGATATGATCCATTCCGCCCGTGACTCACTGACCGCTGCCGGGTTGCCGGACAAACATTTTTACTCCGATGCATTTGTAAGCTCAAACTAACAAGGGGCAGTCATGAAAGCAGTCATTTTGGCAGGTGGACTGGGGACGCGCTTGAGCGAAGAGACCGGTACTCGTCCTAAGCCGATGGTCGAAATCGGCGGCAAGCCGATCCTCTGGCACATCATGAAGATGTACTCCTCGCACGGCATCAATGACTTCATCATCTGCTGCGGCTACAAGGGCTACATGATCAAGGAGTACTTCGCCAACTACTTCCTGCACACCTCGGATGTCACCTTCAACATGCGCGACAACAGCATGGAAGTGCACGACAAGCGTGCCGAAGACTGGAACGTGACGCTGGTGGACACTGGCGAAACCTCTATGACCGGTGGCCGCCTGCGCCGCGTGGCCGACTACGTGCGTCACGAAGAAGCCTTCTGCTTCACCTATGGTGACGGCGTGGGCGACATGGACATTGGCGCCACCATCGCCTTCCACAAGCGCCATGGCAAGGACGCGACCCTGACCGCCACCT
Source organism: Burkholderiaceae bacterium (assembly GCA_041913045.1). Classification (GTDB taxonomy): domain Bacteria; phylum Pseudomonadota; class Gammaproteobacteria; order Burkholderiales; family Burkholderiaceae_C; genus CAMLOF01. The sequence continues at coordinate 98,685 of JAYSGB010000012.1, forward strand.
ACCCGCCGGGCCGTTTCGGTGCGCTGGATATCAGCGATGGCCAGGTCCTGAGCTTCAAGGAAAAACCAAAGGGCGACGGTGCCATGATCAATGGTGGCTTCTTCGTGCTTTCACCGAAGGTGCTCGACCGCCTGAGCGCCGACAGCACCGTCTGGGAGCAGGAGCCGCTGATGGGTCTGGCCGACGACGGTCAGCTGATGGCCTTCGAGCACGCCGGTTTCTGGCAACCGATGGACACCCTGCACGACAAGAACCTGCTGGAAAGGCTGTGGGCGAATGGCACTGCGCCATGGAAATCCTGGGAATAACCTGAACATGAAAGCTTCCGTCTCGGCCGCCTTCTGGCAAGGCAAGAAGGTATTCCTCACCGGCCATACCGGCTTCAAGGGCAGCTGGCTGGCTCTGTGGTTGCAGGGCATGGGCGCGCAGGTGAAAGGCTTTGCCCTGGCCCCGCCGACCACACCATCGTTGTTCGAACAGGCTCAGGTCGAGCGGGGCATGCATGCTTCGCAGATTGGCGACATCCGCGACCTAGCGGCCATCACCGAAAGCATGACCGCATTCGACCCGGACATCCTCATCCATATGGCGGCCCAACCGCTGGTGCGGCTGTCGTATCGTGAGCCGGTGGAAACCTATGCCACCAATGTGATGGGCACCGTCCACGTGCTGGAAGCCGCACGCCAGTGCCCAAGCCTGCGCGCCATTGTTAATGTCACCACCGACAAGTGCTACGAAAATCAGGAATGGGAATGGGGCTACCGTGAAAACGAGCCCATGGGCGGCCACGACCCTTACAGCAACAGCAAGGGCTGCGTCGAGCTGATCACCAGCGCCTACCGCAACTCGTTCTTCAACACCGAGCGCGCAGCGGCCCTGGCCTCGGCACGCGCCGGCAACGTCATCGGTGGCGGCGACTGGGCCGACGACCGGCTGATTCCGGACATCCTGCGCGCCGTGGCGCAGGGCGAGCCGGTGGTGGTGCGCAACCCCAAGGCCACCCGCCCCTGGCAACACGTGCTGGAACCGCTGAGCGGTTACCTTGTTCTAGCCCAGCAGCTTTGGGAGCATGGCCACGCCGTCGCGCAGGGCTGGAACTTCGGCCCGCGCGACCAAGATGCACGCCCCGTCGAATGGATCCTCGACTACATGGTCCAGGCGTGGGGAGATGGTGCTCGCTGGCAGCTGGACAAATACCCGCAGCCGCACGAAGCCCGCTATCTGAAACTGGACATCTCCAAGGCCCGCGCCCACCTGAAGTGGGAGCCGACTTGGAACCTCGAGACCACCTTGACCTATATCGTCAATTGGCACCGCGCCTGGCTACAGGGCGATGACATGCACGCCCGTTGCGTAGACGAAATCAACAGCTACATGGCTGCCATGGCTTCTGGCGCCTAAACAACTATCAGCTTGAGAAGGAATTACTATGACCCCCGATATGCTCCGTCAGGAAATCAGCCAGCTCATCGAGCGCTACGCTCAGATGGCCCTGGCTCCCAAACCTTTTGTTGGGGGCGAAACCGTCATCCCTCCTTCGGGCAAGGTGATCGGCGCCCGTGAGCTTCAACTGATGGTCGAAGCGTCACTGGACGGCTGGCTCACCACCGGCCGTTTCAACACCCAGTTCGAGAAAAAACTGGCGGAATTCCTCGGCGTAAAACACCTGATCACTGTCAACTCTGGCTCGTCGGCCAACCTGGTGGCATTCAGCACGCTGACTTCGCCCAAGCTGGGTGCGCGCGCTATCAAGAAAGGTGACGAAGTGATCGGCGTGGCTGCCGGCTTCCCGACTACCGTCAACCCGATCGTGCAGTTCGGCGCCATCCCGGTATTCGTTGACGTCGACATGGCCACCCACAACATCAATGCCGACCTGATCGAGGCTGCTATCACACCGAAAACCAAGGCCATCATGCTCGCCCACACCTTGGGCAATCCGTTCAACCTGGCTAAGGTCAAGGCGATTTGCGAGAAGTACAACCTGTGGCTGGTCGAAGACTGCTGTGACGCGCTCGGCGCCACCTACGACGGCAAGCTGGTCGGTACCTTCGGCGACATCGCCACCCTGAGCTTCTACCCGGCCCACCACATCACCATGGGTGAAGGTGGTGCGGTATTCACCAACAACGCCCAGCTCAAGCTGATCGCCGAGTCGTTCCGAGACTGGGGCCGCGACTGCTATTGCGCACCGGGTTGCGACAACACCTGCGGCCACCGCTTCGGCCAGCAGTTCGGCAGCCTGCCGCAAGGCTACGACCACAAGTACGTTTACGCTCACTTGGGCTACAACCTGAAGATCACTGACATGCAGGCCGCCTGTGGCCTGGCCCAGCTGGACCGAGCACCGGAGTTCATCGAAGCCCGTAAGCGCAACTTCAAGCTGCTCAAAGAGCGTCTGTCGAGCCTCAGCGACTTCCTGGAAATCGCCGAGCCAACCCCGAACAGCGAGCCGTCTTGGTTCGGCTTTCCGGTCACTCTGAAAGAAAGTGCCGGGGTCAAGCGTGTCGACCTGCTAAAGTTCCTCGACCAGCACAAGATTGGTACCCGCCTACTGTTCGCAGGCAACCTGATTCGCCAGCCGTACTTCCACAACGTGGAATACCGTGTGGTCGGCGAGCTGACCAACACCGATCGAACCATGAACCAGACCTTCTGGCTAGGCGTGCAGCCTTCGCTGGGGCAGGAACACTTTGACTTCGTCGGTGAAAAACTGGAAGAATTCTTCGGAATTGGTTTCTAACTTATGAAAGCTTCTGATGCAGTAGCAAAAGTTCTGGCCGACCACAATGTCCTTTATGGTTTTGAGCTCATCGGTGGAATGATCACCCATCTGGTGGACAGTATTAACTTGCTCGGCAAGACTAAGTTGGTATCCATGCACCATGAGCAAGGGGCGGCCTTCGCTGCATCTGCGGTCGCCCGTGCGACCCACCACAAGGTTATCGGCGTCGCACTAGGCACCAGCGGCCCAGGCGCAACCAACCTAATTACTGGCATTGCCGATTGCTGGCTGGACAGCCATCCGTGCGTGTTTCTCACCGGACAGGTGAACACCCACGAACTCAAGGGCGACCGCGCTATCCGCCAGCAAGGCTTCCAGGAACTCGACAGCGTGGCCCTGGTGAGCAGCATTACCAAGTACGCACACCAAGTCACCCACGTCGACGAACTCATTCCGAGCCTGCTCAAAGCGCTGCGTATTGCACGAGAAGGCCGTCCGGGTCCGGTCCTGCTGGACATCCCCATGGACATCCAGCGCGCCGAAATAGATGAAATGGTGCTGGACCAATTGATCAAAGCCAGCCTGGCCGCTCCCGTGGCCGAATCACAGGGCTCGTTCAGTGAGGTCTGGGCCGCGTTGGCCAAGGCACACAAGCCCTTGTTCCTGATTGGCGGCGGTGCTGTCAACTGCTCTAACTTCAGCCGTTGGCTGAACCAGGTCGGCAAACTGGGTATTCCTCACGTCGCCAGCCTCAAAGGCGCTGAAAAGCTCACCGCCAGCGAACATTACCTGGGCATGCTCGGGGCCTATGGTACCCGCGCCGCCAACCATGCGGTGCAAAACTGTGACTTGCTGGTGGTGTTCGGCAGCCGCATGGACGTGCGTCAGACCGGCGCCAAGACTGAAACCTTCGCCGCCCATGCACAGGTCATCCAGTTTGACCTGGATATCGCGCAGCTGGACAACCGGGTCAAGGCGCAGCAGTCGATCCATGCCGAACTCGACAGCGTATTCGCCGACTTTATAAGCCATGCCACCTCGCTGCCAATGGCGCCAGCGGCCTGGCGTACTTACCTGGCCAAGGTGTTCGAGCAATCGTTCGCCGATGAATATACGGACTGGAGCGTCAGCCCGTTCGCCCTGTTCAGCACACTCAACGAACTGACCGCTGACCGCGCCCTGGACTACGTTGCCGACGTCGGCAACAACCAGATGTGGGCAGCGCATACCCTGCGCCTGAGCCCCAACCAGGCTATGCACCACTCCGGCGGGCTGGGTACCATGGGCTTCGCCATCCCCGCTGCAGTTGGGGTGAGCATCGCCGGTGACAAGCCGGTCATCGTCATCACCGGTGACGGTGGCGCGCAGTTGAATATTCAGGAACTGGATGTCATCGCTCGTGACCAGTTGCCGATCCTGACCATTGTCATGAACAACTACTCACTAGGCATGGTGCGGGGCTTCCAGGAAATGTACTTCGAGGGGCGCAACTCGTCGACCTACTGGAACGGCCACTCCTCTCAGTTCAAGGCTCTGGGTGAGGCGTACGGCATCCCGTCGCACAGCGTAATCGACCAGGCTGCCTTTAACGCCGCAGTGACCGAATTCCTAGCTAATGGCAAGCCGATGTTGATCGAGGTGTTGATGCCCGACGCCCGCGAATGCCGCCCGCGCCTGGAGTTTGGCCGGCCGATTGACGAGCAGTCGCCGCTGATGGACCTGGGCCGATGAGGCTAGCGATTCTCGGGGCCAGCAGCCACATTGCCAAGGACTTGGTTGCCAGCATTGCCGCACACACCGCTTACACCTGCACCTTGTTCGTCCGCGCGCCTTGCGCGCTGGACGCCGAGCTGCAAGCAATCGCAGCGCGCAAGGGCTTTGCCGTCAGTGACTACGCCGGCTTCGACGCCAATAGCCAGTTCGACGCGATCATCAACTTCGTAGGCGTTGGAGACCCGGCCCGCGCCGTACAGATGGGCAAGGAAATCTTCACGGTCACCGAGAAGTACGACAACCTGGCACTGGACTACCTGTGCAGCCACCCGGCGTGCCGCTACATCTACCTTAGCAGCGGCGCGGCCTACGGCAGCAACTTCGCAGCCCCCGTCAGCGAAGCCTCGCACGCGATCTTTCCGATCAACGGCCTGCGCCCGCAGGACTGGTACGGTGCGGCCAAGTTCCAGGCCGAATGCCGGCACCGCGCGCTGCCTGAGGCGGCGATCGTCGATGTGCGAGTCTTCAGTTACTTCAGCCACCGCCAGGCTCCGCAGACACGCTTCTTCCTCAGCGATATCCTGCGGGCGCTGCACGCTGGCAGCGTACTGGAAGTGGCGCCGGACGACATGCTGCGCGATTACCTGACGCCGTCCGACTTCCTGCTGTTGATCGACCGCATCCTGCAGGCGCCGCCCTGCAATGCTGCCGTCGACTGCTACAGCCAGGCTCCAGTGGGCAAGTTCGAGTTGCTCGCAGCGCTGGGCGAAACCTTCGGCCTGCAGCACAGCATCGTCGGCGACCAGGTGCGAGTCAATGCCACCGGCCCTAAGGCCCATTACTACTCCCTCAATCGTAAAGCCGAGCAGTTGTTCGGCTATATGCCGTGCGACTCGTCGCTCAGCGGTGTAGTACGCGAGATCAGGCAGCTACTCGATGCAAGAGGCTAACCCGTCGCTCCCCTGGCTGCGCAAGCTGCTGCAGGTGAATCTGCTCCGCTTCCTGCTGGTGGGCGTGCTGAACGCGGCGTTCGGCTATGGTTGCTTTGCCGGTTTTCTGTACCTGGGCCTGCACTACAGTGCAGCCTTGCTGGTGGCCACCGTGCTAGGCGTCGCCTTCAATTTCAAAAGCACCGGGGCCCTGGTGTTCGGCTCGAAGAACAACAAACTGATCTTCAGGTTCGCGGCTGGGTATGGCGTGGTCTATGGCACCAACCTAGTCGGTATTGCAGCGCTCAAGCTGCTGGGTGTCGACCCCTACCTGGCCGGCATGGCATTGATCGTACCCATGGCCCTACTCTCCTTTGTCATCAATAACAGGTTCGTTTTCAATTATGCGTAAGCTGATCAGCATAGTAACTCCCTGCTACAACGAAGAAGCTAACATCGATGAGCTATTCCAGCGCATCGTCGAGGTCATGTCGCGCCTTGATTACGACTACGAACATGTATTCATCGACAATTGCTCCACCGATGGCAGCCACGCCAAGCTGCGCGGCTTGGCCGCGCAGGACAAACGCGTCAAGGTGATCTTCAACGCCCGCAACTTCGGCCATATCCGCTCGCCTTACCATGCCCTGCTGCAGGTCAATGGCGACTGTGCCGTGCTGATCGCCTCCGACTTGCAAGACCCTCCCGAGATGATCGAAGAGTTCGTGAAGAAATGGGAAGAAGGCTTCAAGACCGTCATGGCGGTGAAGCCGCAGAGCGAAGAGTCGCGCATGATGTTCTTGGTGCGACGCGCCTATTACCGCTTCGTCACGCGCATCTCGGAAGTACCTCTGGTGCAGAACGCTACCGGTGCCGGCCTGTTTGACCGTGCGGTGCTGGACATCCTGAAGAAGATCGACGACCCGTACCCGTACTTCCGCGGCCTGCTGTGCGAGATCGGCTTCCCGATCGCCACCGTGCCGTTCAAGCAGCCACGCCGCCAGCGCGGCATCACCAAGAATAACTTCTACACCCTGTACGACATCGCCATGCTGGGCATCACCAATCACTCTAAGGTGCCCCTGCGCCTGATGGTGATGGGCGGTGGCTTGCTGGCAGGCCTGAGCCTGATGGCTGCGTTTGGCTTCCTGCTGGCCAAGCTGGTGTTCTGGAACTCGTTCCAGATGGGTATCGCCCCATTGCTGATTTCGCTGTTCTTCTTTAGCTCGGTGCAAATCCTGTTTCTTGGCATGCTGGGGGAATATCTGGGGTCGGTGCATACGAAAATGCGCAATATGCCGTTGGTGGTGGAAGCCGAGCGCTTGAACTTTGACCAGCCGAGTGGAGCCGAAGACCATGACCGCGCGTAAGTCGATGCCTGCAGCTGGGGGCAGCAGCGCCCCTGACCTTACGCGAGATCGTTTCGGACGCGACGGATGGATTTCTCCCGGTCCAAGGACGTGGCGATATTCTTCGTGACCTGCCAATACGCCCCAGTCAAGGAGACTTATGCGACGGCGGTCTTGTACACGGTCGACCTTAAAGGGCTGATCGATCATAGGAAGGGCGACGCTTCATTTTTGCCATTGGGTCTGGGACTTCATACTTGGCTCCTTTCAGGGCATGTCAGCCGGGCCCTGATTTAGGCGCTGAACGCACAGAAAGCCAAGCGCTGGATTGCTGACTCACTTGCCGAGAATCAGCAACAAGGGCTGCAAAACGCTGCGGACACTTTTGGCAAAAACCCGCGCTTTTCCAAACTTGCATGAACCTTCTACGGAGCCTGGTTTGGAAAAAGGCTAAACTCCACCGATGGTTTTGGAAATCTCCCGCACGAACCCGCTCTAACCAGCTGCAACTGCTTCCGACCAGCAATGGCTACTGAGCTGTATTTCAATCATCCAAGTAGCTGTAACAATGATTGAGAAACGCTGCGGAAACTTTGGCATTTGTCCGCGAGCCTCCTATCCGGCAGGATGGGGCAATCGAGCGAATTTCGAAATAGAAGGCGACTCCACCACCATTCATAAGTCCTTGATTTTCAAGGAATGAAAAAGAAAGCGGCCTCTAGCAGGTCGCTTTTTTTTCGCCCGCTCTGACGTTTTTTTGCCAGTTTCGTCGGAGCCCCTCTGCGGAGGGCCGCGGATGAATGCGCTTGGGTGCGGCCGATGACGGCTGACTGCGCTGCAGTACTCACAAGGGCTGTGGCGCGCCGGACCGGTTGGCTACGATCATGGACTGCTCGCGAAGCTATACGTAACTCCACGTTTACGGAGTTGAGTATGTTCTCGTACACCGCAGCGCCTATCCCGGCGTCCCGCGTCTTCGCGCAAATTACCGCTAACGCAAAGCCGCTTCCTGGTTTGCCGCCCGCTTGGCGGCGGCTGTCGCAAGGAGGGCTGCATGGCTAAGCCCTATCGCACCGGCAGTAGTCGAGGCAGCACATGGGCGTTTCGCCTGCGTGTTGAAGGTCAGGACATCTACCGCCAAGGTTTCAAAACCGAGAGCGAGGCCGCTAAGGAGCTGGCCAAACTGCGCGCACTTGTGAAATCCCAAGGCAACCCGGCACGCCGAGGCCCCTGGGGCACGTCGCTTGCGCAGGCCCTGCTGGAGTATGGCCTGGAGCGTCTGCCTGGACTGAAGGGCGCAGACCAAGAGGCTCGACGTATCAACCGGTACTTGCGCTTGGCCGGTTTGCTGTTGATTCACCGTACAAACTGAGCCAGTGTTCACGCCGAATATTGAGCCACTA
>JAYSGB010000013.1:0-90428 GCA_041913045.1 Burkholderiaceae bacterium
GAGGTCTTTCACGCCTCGTTAAACCGTGTTGCACCTCGTCCTTGAATCCGCCAAGTCAAAAGAGAATCCGATGGCAGGGATAATGATTGTCAGATATACCCCAAAATATTAATAGATCCGACCAGAATTACAAAAGCAAATAACTTGATGAAGTTTTCCATTGTGTGGACTTCGTCTGTTTCGGGCTTGCCTTAAAGGGTGGTCGTTTGTTCTGAAAATATTCTGGTATTTACTTTATCTGCATGCCTGGTTTGCGCTTTAGAAGCTCTCTGCGGCCACGCTGCGTAATATAGTAAACGGCGCCACCTCGTCCGGAGATAAAATCTTTTTTGACATACTGTTTTTCAACAAGATCTTCTAAAGAGAAATCAACAACGACTTGGTCCTCCGCCACTGCTTCTCGGGCCTGATTTAGCGCTAGTCGGTCAGTCTTTCCAATCATCTCGAGTAGCTGCCACTGGACCGGCGTAAGCGCATCTCTCAATTGTGGACTTTCCTCGGAGGTGCTGCCGTCTGCATCGATATGCTCTTCATGGGCTCCTGCTTTTATATTCGGCTTTGCAGAGAGGATAAGTTTTAGTTTCTCTATCTCTGTTTCTGCGTTCTCCTTGACTAACTGCGCACTTAGGAGGGCTGCGCTGGATTTTTTGAGTTCCGTTTGCAGACGATTTAAATCCTCCTTCAGTTCTCGATTGGTCTTTTGCAAATCCTCAATGGCTAGCTCGTTCTCTCTGGCGCTGCGCCTCAACTCAATAGATTGCTCTCTTGTTAATCTTTTGTGCGATTCGTATTCGTCCCTTATGTCGTCAATTGCTTTTTGCTTTTCTCTTACCCACTTGTAAACCCATTTGGTTGGCAAGGGTAGAACAAATAAATAGAGGGCTGCAAATATTGCTGGAATGATGAACCCATGAATGACTACCGTCGACCAGTCTGGAAAGCGCTGATTCATAAGCAAGAAAGTCTCCGTGACTGTGTTCTTAGATAATAAAATCACGAACACTTTGTAGTTGTAGAGACTCCAAGCGATGACAAAACTACTGATGAGGGGGTTTGTCAGACGTTCTTCAAAGAACGTTCCCAACGTCTTACCAAGAGAATCCATCATCTAGTCCAGTTGTAGAGTGGGTGGCGGCTTCAGTGTCACCGGGATTGGTCTGCTGGAAGCATTTTGCACATTTTCTGACACTTGTTGCTTCTTGTGTCCACAATCGGTCCTTTGCGTACACCCGCCCTAGAGATGACCGAAACTCAGTCTTGACTAATTTAGAGAGTAACGTACTACTCAGATTTTTCGTCTGAAGCCTTCGGCTGCCCAGGTACACTTCACGCGTACACTATGCACTTACAGCTCATGTCGAGTTGTTATACAAATCAACGGCTTACGCATGCCAGGCAACGGAAACGGCCTCTCCCGCCCTCTCCGCCAGGACAAGCATCCAAGATGCAATGGAACGCGCCCTAGGGCGCGTTTTTCATTGGGGCGCCCGGGCAAGCCGTCACAAGAACGCGCGTCTCTCCTGCAGCACCCGCTCGAAGGCCGACGCCTCCAACGGACGGGAAAACAAAAACCCCTGCATTTCATCGCACCCACGGGCAAAGAGGTATTCCAGTTGCTCTTGGGTTTCGATCCCCTCGGCCACCACACGCAGCCCCATGTTGTGCGCCAAGTCGATGATCGAGACAGCGATGAGCGCTGACTCCTTCTCTGACGCGATGTTGCGCACGAACGATTGATCAATCTTCAGTGCGTCGATGGGAAAACGGCTGAGATAGCCAAAGCTCGAATAGCCCGTGCCAAAGTCATCCAGAGACAGGTAAACACCAAGCTGCTTGAGCTCTTGCAAGGTGTTCAAGGTCTGGTCTGGATCGTCCATGAGCATGCTCTCCGTCAACTCCAGTTCCATGCACGAAGGGGGCAGGCTGTGCCGTACCAGCGCATCGGCCACCACGTCACGCAAGTCCCCTGCCCTGAACTGCCTGGCTGACACATTGAGCGCAATACGGCAGGCATCCAGCCCGTCGTCGTGCCAGCGCCGCTGCTGCCTTGCAACTTCATCAATCACCCAGGCGCCAATAGGAACGATCATTCCAGAAGCCTCTGCCAACGGGATGAAGCGCGCGGGCGACTCCACTCCACCGTTGGCGCGCCTCCAGCGAATCAGCGCCTCTGCGCCACAAACATGCCCTGTATGCGCATCGACCTTGAGTTGGTAGTACAGCACGAACTCCCTGCGCTCAAGTGCCTGCCGCAGCGATCGCTCCAGTTCAAGGTTCGCCAGTGCGTCCGCGTTCATTGATGAGGCATAAAAGCAGAACCGGCTGCGCCCTTGGGCTTTGGCCTCATGCAAGGCCACATCGGCATTGCGCAGAATGTCTGCTGCCGTTTCTCCGTCATCCGGGTACAAACCTATTCCGATGCTGGCGCCAACGTACAGCTCCATGCCGTTGTCTAGCTCAAACATGTCAGACAGTTCGTTCAGCAGGTCCTGGGCCGCGACGGCAACGGCGTCCGGCCTGACGATCGACTCCAGAATCAGCAGAAATTCATCACCGCCAAAACGGCCCAGGGAATCTTCTTCTCGCACGCGCGTGCGCAGACGCGCTGCAACCTTGGCCAACAACTGGTCGCCCGCCACGTGCCCGAGACTGTCGTTGACATTCTGGAAGCGGTCCAAATTGATGAACAGTACCGCGACCCGTCCACCAGCCCTGCGGGCCCGCTCCAGCGCATGCTCCAGCCGGGACTGCAGGAGCAAACGGTTCGGCAAATCCGTCAGCGGATCGTAATGTGCCAGCCTCGCCAGCTGTTCCTCACTGCGCCGTATCTGGCTCACGTCGTTAAGCAACGCCACATACTGCATCGGTTTGCAGTCTGCGCCATAAACGGTGGAAATGGTCATCCAGGATGGGTAGACCTCCCCGTTCTTGCGCCGGTTCCAGACCTCGCCTTGCCAGTGCCCCGCCTGGCCCAGGGTTGCCCACAAGCTCTGGAAGAATTCGCGGCCATGCCGGTTGGACCGCAGCAGCCGGGTTGTCTGCCCCAGAGACTCATCCCTGCTGTATCCGGTGATGTCGCAGAACGCCTGGTTGACAGCCAGCAGCACGCCATCGAGATCGGTGATCATCACCCCCTCACTGGCACTTTCAAACACGGCAGCAGCCTGCCGCAAGCGCTCTTCGGAGTCGTGACGAGCCGTGATGTCTTCGACCACGGAGATGAAGTAGTCCGGTCGATCAGACTCGTCTCGCACCAACGATACGGTGAGGCGTGCCCAGATGGTTTCACCATCCTTGCGTCGGTAGCGCTTTTCCAGCACGTAATGCGCCACTTCACCCTGAAGCAAACGCTGCACGTGCTGCAGATCGGACTGAAGGTCCTCTGGCAACGTAAGCTCCTGGAAACTGCCCCCCATGAGCTCGGCCTTTTCGTAGCCCAAAATTTCGCAGAGCTTGCCGTTCACTCGCAGCCACCGACCATCTGGCGCGACATGTGCTATGCCCACGGCCGCCTGTTCAAAAGTGGCTCGAAAGCGCTCCTCCAGTCGATGCACTCGCTGGCCTACACGCAGGCGCTCTTTGAGCAGACCGCCTACCCTGGCCAGCAACTCTTCGGTGGAAAACGGTTTGTGCACATAGTCCTGCACGCCATGCAGCAAAAGCCGGGTACGCAACTCGTCATCCGCCTTTGCCGTCAACATCACAATGGGCGTGTCGTCGAGCTCGGTGTTGGCGCGTATGGCGTCTACCAGTTTGTCCCCGCTCATGCCGGGCATCATCACGTCGGAAAGGATCAAATCAGGTCTCAGGTCCGTCGCCAGTTGCAGACCGGTGATGCCATCAAAAGCATTGGCCACCCGGTAAGTGCCTGCCAGTGCGGCCACGACAAACGTGTTCATGTCGGGGTTGTCCTCAACAACGAGCACAAGCGGAGCATCTACGGGGGCCACCTTGGGCTGGCGGCGAACGGCATCACGTGCAACTGCATGAAAGTCATGCTGCTCTGGTGATTCCATGGCGGGCGTTTTCAGCGAAATGTCCACGCCCTGTGGTGCATGTAATGGCAGCAGAACCCTGAACGACGCACCGCCACTTGACGACTGCCCGGCACTGACACCCCCCTGATGCAGCGTGACAAACTCCTTCACGATAGCCAAGCCAAGCCCCGTTCCTCCGGTTTGGCGGTCGTCTCCGCCATCAACTTGCCTGAACCGTTCAAACACCGTTTCACGCATCGTCTCCGGGATGCCCGGACCACTGTCTTCTACACAAATCGCCACCTGCCCACCCCGGTGCTCCAACATCACACTGACGCGTCCACCAGAAGGCGTGAACTTGAAGGCATTGGCCAGCAGGTTGATAACGATACGCTCGCATTTCTCGGGATCGGCCTCTATCCACAACACATCAGGAAGACGTGCCTCATAGGCGATACCGCGATCCTCGGCAACCGTATCAAAGTGAGAAGCCAGCACACGCATCCAGCGGGCCAGATCGAAGCGGACATATCGGATCTGCACGTAACCGGCGTCCAGCTTCGCCAGATCCAGCAAGTCATCCACCTGCCTGCGTAACCACCGTGCATTGCGCAGCGCGATGTCAAGGTTGTGCCTGTCCGCCTCATCCAGACTCGCCCCATCTCTTAGCCGTGCAAGCGGGCCAAGGATGAGCGTCAGCGGTGTTCTCAACTCATGGCTGACATTGGCGAAAAAACGCGTCTTCAGCTCATCCAGTTCGCGGGTGCGCGCATACAGCCTTTCAAGCTCCTCATTCGCACTCTTCAGCAGCGCACTGGCTTCTGCAACCTCCCTTGACCTGGTAAATACCTCGGCCTCCATGCGCATGGAGCGCTCGCGCAACTCCCCGTTGAGTTTGCTGTCAACCAAGCCTTGTTCGCGAAGTCGTACGAACTCGGTGATGTCCTCCACGCGGTGAATGATGAAGCGGGGCTTACCGTCAGCTCCGGGCACAGGTGTGTTGAGCGGACTCCAGTAGCGGGTCTCAAAACCACCCCCTGCTTGCTGGGGTCTGCGAATGTCGTACTTCTGAACCGGCATGGCGTCTGGCTGCCCAGTCTGCAGCACACGGTGCAACGAAGCACGCAAATTACGGACGCCCTCGGATGCCGGGTCCTCCGGGTTATCCGGAAATACGTCGAACAGCTGCTTTCCGACGATGCGCTCGCGCTGCGTCATGGTGGCGCGGACGTACGCGTCATTCACCGCAACAATGCGCAGAGACGTGTCCAGCACCAAATAGAGCCCGGGGGCTGCTTCGAACAGCGCCCGATACTCGTGCTCTGATATGCCATTGAGGCCAGCATCGGCCGAGTCTTGTTCTGACATCTTGATTCCTCCCTGCAGGAACCGCCCGTGCCGTGGAAAAGCACAAAACGCATGCCCCCACCCAGAAGCGATAAGCAGCATGCGCTCCGCGTCATGTTAGCCCCGTCAATGATCATTTACAACAATTTTTCTTTGACTACACCTGCGGAGGGGACTTTGCCGTGGCATCGCAAACGTCACAGCCAAGCTAACATACAAAAAATAACGATCCTTGACGCCTCGATTGATCAACCCTGCACACCCCTTTCATCCTGTCACCAAAGACCGTCGGCATCTCGGGTTGCGGTTGAAGCTGATGACAGCGATGGTCACGCTGCTGCTGCTTATTGGTGGCGCGAGCGGTTATTGGCTGCTCTGGTCTCTGAATTCGTCATACCAAGCCCTTGAAAACGACGCTGTGGCCGACGATCTGCACAGAGCGATAGATGGCTTGAGGCAGCAACTTACAACCTTGGACGAGGTCACCCGCGAATGGGCGCATTGGACCGAGATGGCGGAGTTCATCGTATCTGGAGACCCTGCCTTCCGTGAAGAGAACTTGAACCCCGAGGGATTGCTTTCATCCCGCATAGACGGGATTGCAGTGCTTTCACCCAGTGGTGAAATCAAAGCGATCGCGTCAGCTACACCGCCCGACCAGACAACCAGAAACGACGCATTGGTCCCCGACGCGGAACTGCTGTCCAGACTCGACGCGATTCCCGCAACGGCTGATGGCGGCAAGTGCGGATTGATCGAAAGCCCGCCCAGACTGTTGCTGATCTGCAAGCGCGGTGTGCTGGACACAAAAGGCCAAGGCCCTGCAAAAGGAACCATATTGGTGTCTCGCGAATTTAACCAGAAAAGTGTTGCGCGCCTGGCGACGACGACGAGGTTGAAGCTGTCTTTGCATCCTGTCACTGCCACCAAGGCACACGCTCAGCAACTCCCCTGGCTAGCAACAGAACCTTCTGCGTTGACAAACCCACCCACGCTGCTCCAAGTCACCCCCGAGGAAATGACACTAAGCATCGGCCTAAAGGACATCATTGGGCGTGAGGTGGCTTTCCTGCAGATGGACTGGCCGCGCCGGATTGCCTTGCACGGTGAACGGGTGCAGCAAGAGGTTGCCATCCAAAGGTGGCTGGGCGGTGCCGTACTGGCTCTGGCTTTGTTGATTCTCGTGGACCGACTGTTGGTTGCCCCACTGAAAAGACTGCACAAAGACATCACCCGGGTCACCACCAACGGCGATTGGGCAGCAAGGGTGAACGCACCGGGGCATGACGAGATTGCCGATGTTGCCCGCAGCGCGAACCGGATGCTCGACGTCATCCAGACACAGGTAGGCCAACTTCAGCAAGAGTCCATGACGGACGCCGTGACAGGATTGCCAAACCGCAGGGCATTCGACCAGCGACTGCAACAGGCCATGGCTTCCGCCCAGCGCAACGGTCGCACCCTGTCTGTCGTGATGTTTGATCTCGACAGGTTCAAGGCATACAACGACCATTTTGGGCACCTTGAAGGTGACCGAGTGCTGAGGACTTTTGCCCAATGCCTGCGCGAAGCTCTGCATCGCCCTGGGGACCTTCCGGCGCGCCATGGCGGCGAGGAATTCGCCCTGCTGCTTGAAGACACCGACCTGGATGGAGCGATGGCATGCGCCCAGTCCATCATTGAGGCCTTGGCAGAACTGGGTCTGCCCCACCCTCTCAACTTGCCCACAGAAACGGTTACCTGCAGCGCTGGCGTGGCAACGCTCGGCAAACAAGACACCATTACCAAAGACTTGGTACGGCGCGCGGACAAGGCGCTGTACGATGCCAAGCACGGCGGCCGCAACCGAGTGTGCGCTGCAACAGCATAGCGCTCTGATGGTGGCGGGAGCCATCTGAAACCCAGAGTTGCAAAGGCTATGACAAGGGCAACACAACCCAAAAAACAAAACGCGCCCGAAGGCGCGTTTTGCTTAGTTGTGGAGCCCGGTATCAGCGGATCACAGCCAGGGTGGTACGAGCACCGCCCTTGTAGGTCATCAGAGTCAAGGCACCGTTCTTGATGTCACCCTTCTCGTCGAACGCGATGTTGCCGGTCACGCCCTTGTACTGAATGGCCTTCAGAGCAGGCAGGTACACGGCAGGATCAGCGGAGTTGGCGGTCTTCATGGCTTCGGCCATGACTTTCACAGAGTCATAGACGTACGGAGCGTACACCTGAACGTCCACGCCGAACTTCGCCTTGAAGTCGGTGCGGAACTTCTCCATTGCGGCCTTCTCTTCGCCTTCCACGCCACCAGCTTCGGCGCAGAACACCATGTCGTCAGCCAGCGCGTCGCCAGCCAGCTTGGGCAGTTCGCTCGAGCAGATGCCGTCGCCGCCCATGTACTTAGCCTTGATGCCCAGTTGCTTCATCTGGCGGATCATCGGACCAGCCACGGCGTCCATGCCGCCGAAGAAGATCACGTCAGGCTTCTTGGCCTTGATGGTGGTCAGGATGGCGTTGAAGTCGGTGGCTTTGTCGTTGGTGAACTCGCGGCCCACCACTTCAGCACCAGCGGCTTTTGCGCCTTTTTCGAACTCGTCTGCCACGCCCTGGCCGTAAGCGGTGCGGTCGTCGATCACGGCAACCTTCTTGGCCTTCAGAGTTTCAACAGCGTACTTGCCCAGCGTGCCACCCAGGTGCACGTCGTCAGCCACGACACGGAACACAGCCTTGTAGCCCTGACGGGTGTACTTGGGGTTCGTGGCGGAGGGAGAGATCTGCGGGATGCCTGCGGCGTCGTAGATCTGGGAAGCGGGAATGGTGGTACCGGAGTTCAGGTGGCCAATCACGCCATTGACTTTGGCGTCAACCAGCTTCTGAGCAGCAGCCGTACCCTGCTTAGGATCTGCTGCGTCGTCTTCGGCCAGCAGTTCAAACTTGGCAGGCTTGCCGTCGATGGTCAGGTTGGCAGCATTGAGTTCCTCGATGGCCATTTTGGCGCCCATCTCGTTGTCTTTGCCCAAGTGAGCAATGGCGCCGCTGGTGGGGCCCACATGACCGATCTTGATGACCAGCTCTTGGGGCGCAGCCGGCGCAGCAGGTGCGGATGCTGCGGGAGCAGCTTCTTCCTTCTTGCCGCAAGCGACCAGTGCCACGGCCGCGGCGACCACGGCGAGTTTCATCTTCATTTGCATACGAACCCTTGAAAGGTGAAAGTGGATGACAAAAGGTTTGAGCGAAGGGAACTTTCTTGTTTTTCCTCCACACAGGATGCAAAGATACTCGATATTTCAATAATTCGGGTTAGACCTGACCCTAGGTCTGCAGGGGCTTATGCCCTATTAGCGGCGTTAATTCGCACCAGCTTTGAGCACCCCGTCTGATTGCTGCACCACAACATCGCGCAGTGCCTTTTTCAGGAGCATTTCCGACTCCCGAACGGCCATCTGAACCGCCTGTTTGACCACTTCGTCAACCAGCGGCGACAACTGCTCCCTGAGCTCGTCTTCCAGCTTGTGGATCAGGTCTTGTTGCACCCGGGCAACGATGGCGTCCAAGTCAATACTTGGAGCGGAGGAAATGGGGCTTTCAGCCTCTGCGGCGGGGGCTTGGACAGCGATGGGTACACCCTGCGGTAGAACCGTTTCGCGAGCCGACACGACGGATACAACCTCGGTCAGCGTAGGAACATAACTTGGGGGCCTTCTGCCTGCATCGAGCATGCTCACGCCCCTCCTCGCTGCAACTGGGCCACGTCATGGCGAATCAGCTCGAAACCCTGCTGGGTGTACTGCCTCCAGCGCTGGCGAGCCCAAGCTCGGTCATCGTCGTCGGTACCGACTATCTCGACCACTTTTTCATATTTGGTGAAGCTCAAAGGCACCCCAGGAAGGCAATTGACGAGCACTTGGCGAGGGCCCACATCACACTCTTCAGCAGCCAGAACCACCGTCGACCGCTCCTGCATGGCAACCACGTCGGTGTTCACTGCGTGGGAGATGAAGTCCTCTTGCGAAAAGGTCCAGAGGGCCTGATCCAATTCACGCACCAAGGGCGGGGGTGCAAGCACCACCGCCCGCATACCGGCATTGGCGACCTTGCGCAGGAGGCGGCACAGGTATGCAGGCTTGTCAGGCACGTTGAAGTGGAAAGCCACGTCGGTCATGCCGGTGTTCCCCTACGCTTGGCGGTTGCTCGTTTGGCCGATGTGGGCGCCTTGACCGTCCGGCGTGCGGCCTCGTCAAGCAAATACTGAACAAGCAAGGGCACCGGCCGCCCGGTCGCACCCTTGACAGCCCCGCTTTTCCAGGCCACGCCTGCAATGTCAAGGTGAGCCCAGGGCATGTCGTTCACGAACTTCTGCAGGAACTTGGCTGCCGTCACCGCACCTGCCTGGCGCCCGCCAACGTTGCCCATGTCGGCAAAGTTGGACTTGAGCCCTTCGGCATAGTCGTCGTCCAGCGGCATGCGCCAGCAAGGGTCAAGTGCGGCGTCTCCGGCTTCCTGGAGTTGCTGGGCCAGTTCGTCCCGGCTGGAGAAGAGTCCTGCCCGTACCCCCCCAAGGGCGATGACGCAGGCACCGGTCAGCGTCGCGATGTCGATCACGGCATGCGGCTTGAAGCGCTCGGCATAGGTCAGCGCATCGCACAGGATGAGTCGGCCTTCGGCATCGGTGTTGAGGATTTCGATTGTCTGGCCGCTCATGCTGGTGACGACATCGCCAGGCTTGGTGGCGCGGCCGTCCGGCATGTTTTCGCAACTGGGAATGAGGCCCACCACGTTGATCGTGGGCTGAAGTTCCGCCAGGGCGGCGAATGTGCCGAGCACGCTGGCTGCGCCGCCCATGTCGAACTTCATTTCGTCCATCTCTGCCGCGGGCTTGAGCGAGATGCCGCCCGTGTCGAAGGTGATGCCCTTGCCGACCAACACGACGGGAGCGCTGGACTTGGGCGCCCCCTGGTACTTCATGACAATGAAGCGCAACGGCTCTTCGGAACCCTTGGCCACGGCCAGGAAGGCCCCCATGCCCAACTTGGCAACCTCGCGCGGGCTCAGCACCTCGGTGGAAATGCGGGGCCGCTTGGCCAGTTGCTGTGCCGCCTTGGCAAGATGGGTTGGCGTAGCGTGATTTCCGGGCCGGTTCGCCCATTCCTTGGCCAGTTCCACACCGGCCACGGTGGCACATGCGCGGTCAAACGCGGATTTGACCGCCGCCTTGTCCTGGACCGCCACGACGATTTTCTGCAGCGAACGCGGCTTGCCCTTTGACTTGGTGGTGGTGTAGCTGTAGGAAGCATCGGCAACGCTCTGAACAGCCGCTGCGACCGAGGCGCCCGACGCTGCGCCCGCACAAACTGCCAGCGTCTTGACTGCGCCGCCCTTCAACAACCCCATGGCGGCTGCCACCGCCTTGCGCACCTGTGGGGCACTGCCGTCGCCAGTTCTGGCAAGCACCACGCGCCGCGCCTTGACACCTGGCAGGCGGTGCGCGGGCAGACACTGGCCTGCGCCCTCTTCCAGATCCTTGGCCGCAAGAACCTCGTGCACCCAATGAGTCAGCGGGTCAGCGGTAGTCTGGCTGGGCTTGGCTGCCACAGCGTTGTCCGGCCAGAGAAGGATCAGTGCATCAGCGGCAAGATTGGCCGCCTGGGACAGGCTCAGGGATTGGAGTTCAAAGTTCATAATGTCGGCTGTTGTTGGTTTCCACGATGTTATTCCACTCTTCCATCAGGCGCGAACTCGCCCGCAGCTTTGGTGCCAGCCTGCTGGTACTAATCACCATCGTCATCACGATGCTGCTGATCCGCACGCTGGGCCTGGCCCACAAAGGCAGCGTGGACCCGCAGGAGATCATGCTTGTGCTCACCTACACCGTGCTGGGCCGCCTGCCCACGGTGCTGACGCTGGCGCTGTTCGTCTCCATCGTATCCACGCTCTCGCGCATGTACCGCGACAGCGAGATGGTCATCTGGTTCAGCAGCGGCCATGGGCTGGCCAGCTTCTTGCGCCCCGTCATGCGCTTTTCATGGCCTGTGCTGCTGGTCATCATGCTGATGGTGCTGTTCGTCTGGCCATGGGCCAATCAGCAAACCGACGACTTGCGCGACCGTTACGAACGGCGCGGCGACCTGGAGCGCATTGCGCCTGGGCAGTTTCAGGAATCATCGAATGGCCGACGCGTCTTCTTCATCGACAAGGACACGGCAGATGGCAAGGAGGGGCGCAACGTTTTCGTGGCCAGCACCGAGTCAGACGGCAGTGAGAGCATCACGTCAGCGCGTTCAGGGCGCATTGAATGGTTGGGTGACAGCCAGTTTTTGCTGCTGAGTCAGGGCCAGCGACTGGAGCAGCGGCGCGAAGGTGAAGGTACCAAGTTGCGCATCAGCGAGTTCGAAGAGTATGGCATTCAGGTGGGCAGCGCCCCGGCACTGGATGGCAGCGCACGTGGACTGAAATCCGTGCCCACCAAGACCTTGATCGAGCAACCCAACCGGGCCTACCTGGGTGAATTGGGATGGCGCGTGGGCATGGGTTTGACTGCATTGAACTTCGTGCTGCTGGCGCTGGCGGTATCGGCGGGCAACCCGCGTGCTGGCCGCAGTGGAAACCTCATCTTCATGCTTTTCGCCTTCATCTTCTATTACAACCTGCTGAACCTGGGGCAGAACTGGGTGGCATCCGGGCTGGTGGGCTTGATGCCGTTCATGCTGGGTCTGCACGGCAGTGTGTTGGGTCTCTCATTGCTTTGGCTGGCCAAGCGCCACTACAACCTGCGCCTGTGGCCACGCCGCCGTTCCACCGTGGGGGCAGCCGCATGAGGACCTTGCGACGCCTCGTCTATGGCGAGATTCTGGTAGCAGTCAGCTTTGTGCTGCTGGCCTTCCTAGGGCTGTTCCTGTTCTTTGACTTCGTTGATGAACTCCCTGCGCTAGGCAAGGCCTCACCCATAGACCCGGCCAAAGTTTACGGCTTGCAGCACGCGTTCCTGTACGTGATGCTCCTGGTGCCCAACCGTGTTTACGAACTGATGCCCATTGCCGTGCTGATTGGCTCGGTGTTCGCCCTGGCGCGCTTGGCGCAAAGCTCGGAATACACCATTCTTCGCACCAGCGGGCTGGGGCCGTGGCGCGCACTGCGTACGCTGCTGGGCTTGGGCGCCGTGTTCGTGGTTCTGACCTTTGGCATTGGGGACTACCTGGCGCCGCTGGCGGACCGGACCGGGCAGTTGCTCAAGGCGCAGTTTCAAGGGCGCATCAGCGTTGGGCAGACCGGCGCCTGGCTCAAGGAGCGGCAGGACGGCAGCCAGTTCTCGGTGAACATTCGCGCCATGGACGCCAATGGCGAACTTGAGGGTGTGAGGCTGTTTGAGTTTTCGACTGACGGGCGGTTGTTGAGCCTGCTGACGGCCGAACGTGGCCAGATCGGCTCGGACCAATGGACACTGAGCAAGGTGCGAAGCACACATTTTTCAACCGGTGACGCCAATTCCGCCACGATCGACCATCGTGAACAAGGCACGCTGCTGTGGCCCACGACCATATCGGTGGAGATGGTGTCTGCCGCGCTGTTGAAACCCGAGCGCATGCGCACGGTGGACCTTTTCCAGTACATCCGGCACCTGGAAGCGAACAACCAGTCGGCCCAGCGCTATGAGATCGAGTTCTGGCGCAAGGTGTTCTACCCCTTGAGTTGCCTGGTGATGGTGGTGTTGGCTCTGCCCTTCGCGTACCTGCATTTCCGCTCGGGCGGCATTGCGGGGTACGTGTTCATGGGCGTGATGATCGGCATCAGCTTCTTCTTGCTCAACAACGTGTTTGGCTACATAGGCAACCTGCGGGCCTGGGAGCCCTGGGTGGCAGCGGCGTCACCAGCGCTGCTGTATTCACTTGCGTCGCTAGGCGCTTTTGGCTGGTTGGTGCTCAGGCGCTGAAGGACGAGTATGCGTGGTGTGATTGTTTTTGCCCATGGTTCGCGCGACCCGATGTGGCGTGTGCCGGTGGAGGCAGTGGCGCAGGCGGTACGCGAGCGCGACCCGCAAGCGCTGGTGACCTGCGCCTACCTGGAGCTGTGTGAACCCAGCCTCCCCGAGGCCGCCGCCGCTCTGGTGGGCCAAGGGGCCAAAGACGTGCGCGTGCTGCCGCTGTTCTTTGGGATGGGCAAACACGCGCGCGAAGACTTGCCCAAGTTGATGGAAGAACTGCGGGCGGCCCACACGGCTGCGCTCTTCCAGTTGTTGCCCGCCGCTGGCGAGCACCCGCGCCTGACCGCGCTGCTGGCCGAACTGGCCCTGGAGAACCCCGCATGAACCTGCACCAGTTCCGCTTCGTGCAGGAGGCAGTGCGCCGCAATCTGAACCTGACAGAAGCCGCCAAGGCGCTACACACGTCCCAGCCTGGCGTGTCCAAGGCCATCATCGAGCTGGAAGACGAGCTGGGGGTGGAGATTTTCGCCCGGCACGGCAAGCGCATCAAGCGCGTGACCGAGCCCGGCACGCACGTGCTGCGCAGCATCGAAATCATCATGCGCGAGGTGAACAACCTCAAGCGCATCGGTGAACAGTTCTCGGCGCAGGACAGCGGGACCATCAGCATTGCCACCACCCACACACAGGCACGTTACGTGCTGCCCGGCCCGGTGGCCAAGTTGCGCCAGGCCTACCCCAAGGTGGGGGTCAGCCTGCACCAGGGTTCGCCCGACCAGGTGGCACGCATGCTGCTGGACGACGTGGCAGACATTGGCGTGGCTACCGAGTCCCTGACGCAGTACGAGGACTTGATCACCCTGCCCTGTTACGACTGGCAGCACACGCTGGTGCTGCCCTTCGCACACCCTTTGCTGGACAAGGAACGCATCAGCCTGGAAGACCTGGCCAAGGTGCCGCTGATCACCTACCACCCTTCTTTCACTGGACGTACGCGCATCGACCAGGCCTTTGCCCAGCGACACCTGCAGCCCAACGTGGTGCTGGAGGCGATTGACTCGGACGTGATCAAGACCTACGTGAAGCTGGGCATGGGTGTGGGCGTGGTGGCTGAGATGGCCATGCAGGGCGAAGAGCGCAACCCCGACCTGGTGGCCCGCCCGGCCGGTTACCTGTTCGGACAGAACACGGCGCGCGTGGCGTTCAAGCGCGGCGCCTACCTGCGACTGTTCGTGCTGCGCTTTGCCGAACTGCTGAGCGACAGGCTCAACCGCAACCTCATTCTCAAGGCCATGCAGGGCAGTGGCCCGGACTACGAACTCTGAAACCACAAGAACCATGAGCGAGACAAACACCCCGCGCACCCCCAGTTTGCAGAGCCGCCTGCCCAACGTGGGCACCACGATCTTTACGGTCATGTCTGCCCTGGCGGCAGAAACCGGCGCGGTGAACCTGGGCCAGGGCTTCCCCGACTTTGACTGCGACCCGCGCCTGGTGGATGCGGTCACGCAGGCCATGCGCGCCGGTTTGAACCAATACCCGCCCATGACCGGTGTGCCGGTGCTGCGCGAGGCCATTGCGCACAAGGTGCAGGCGCTGTACGGCCACACCTACGACGCGGGCAGCGAAATCACCGTGACCGCGGGCGCCACGCAGGCCATCCTCACGGCAATTCTGGCTGTGGTTCACCCGGGTGACGAGGTGATCGTGCTGGAGCCTTGCTACGACAGCTACGTGCCCAACATCGAGTTGGCGGGCGGCGTGGTGGTGCGTGTGCCTTTGACGCCCGGCACCTTCCACCCGGACTTTGACAAGATCGCGGCGGCCATGACGCCACGCACCCGGGCCATCATCGTCAACAGCCCGCACAACCCCAGCGGCACGGTATGGAAACGCAATGACATGCTGCGCCTGCAGGAACTGCTGGCCCCCACCGATGTACTTCTCATCAGCGATGAGGTGTACGAGCACATGGTCTACGACGGCCAGCCGCACGAGAGCGCCGCGCGCTACCCCGGGCTGGCGGCGCGCGCATTCATCGTAAGCAGCTTTGGCAAGACCTACCATGTGACCGGTTGGAAGGTGGGCTACGTGGCCGCGCCCGCACCGCTGATGGCAGAGTTCCGCAAGGTCCACCAGTTCAACGTGTTCACCGTGAACACGCCCATGCAGCACGGGCTGGCTGCCTACATGGCTGACCCGGCGCCGTACCTGGAGCTGCCCGCGTTCTACGCGGGTAAGCGCGACCTGTTCCGCCAGGGTCTGGCGCGCACACGATTCAAGATGCTGCCCGGCGAAGGCACTTACTTCCAGTGCGTGGATTACAGCGAACTTGCCGTCCCCGAGCGCAGCCTGGGTGAGGCCGACTTCTGCCAGTGGCTGACGCGCGAAGTGGGCGTGGCGGCCATCCCCCTCTCGGCGTTTTACGGCGATGGCTTTGACCAGAACGTGGTGCGCTTCTGCTTTGCCAAGAAGGACGAGACATTGCGACTGGCCTTGGACCGCCTGGCCCGCCTGTGAAATACCCCCACTGACGTTCAGGTTGACCACGCTCTGGTGCAGGCACAAAATGCCGCCGGGGCGCATTTGCACGCATTTGGTGCGTGCAGCAAGTGACCTCAACTCAAGAGGAGAGCGGCCATGAACAACAATCCGAGAAGCGCAACCTGGTTGCGCATAGCGGTGGTCTATTTTTCCGTAGGGGTGTTGATCGGGGTAGGAATGGGTGCCAGCGGCGACCACACATTGGCACCTGCCCACGCTCACGTGAACTTGCTGGGGTGGGTATCGATGGGGCTGTTCGCCATGGTGGCTCATGTATGGCCAGCCACCACGCAAGGCAAGCTCGCCACCATTCATTTGTGGCTATACAACTTGGCTTTGCCGGTGATGTTGGCTTCTTTGGCGGCAAAGCTGTATGGACACCACCAGTTTGACCCGCCACTGGGCATTGCCTCTATTCTGGTGGCGTTGGCCGCCTTGCTGTTTGCCATCCAGGTATGGCGGACGGTGGCGCGCTGAGCCTCAGCCGCCCTGCACCTGCACCCAGGCCCGCTCCAAGCGCTTGACGCTGACGGGCTGCGGGGTGCGCAGTTCCTGCGCGAACAGACTCACGCGCAGTTCCTCCAGCAGCCAGCGGAACTCTTCCAGGCGACTGTCCAGGGTGCCCTTGCGTTCTGCCACCAGGCGCCAGAACTTTTGTTCCAGCGGTCGCAGTTCGCTCAGACGGGCAGCGTCGCGAGCACTGTCGGCGCGCCATTTGTCCAGTCGCAGCACGATGGCCTTGAGGTAGCGCGGCAGGTGCTGCAGCTGCGTCCAGGGCGTGTCGGCGATGAAGCGTTTGGGGCACAAGCGCTGCAGCTGCTGCTGGATGTCGGCCACGGCATCGGTGGCGCCCTTGCTGTCTTTCACCTTGCGGGTGGCAGCCGCGAACTCCTGCAGGATGTTGAGCGAAAGGCGTGCCACCTCGTTGGCGATGAGCGTGAGGCGACCCCGCCCTTCGTCCAGCCGCTGGCGGAAAGCGGTCTCAGTGGTGGGCAGGGGTTCCAGCAGGAAAGCACGCTCCAGGGCCACGTCGATGATCTGGGTGCGCAATTCCTCCAGTGTGCCCAGCGGCATGTAGGCAACCGCCATTTTCTGCAGTTCGGGGATGTTCTTTTCCAGGTACTTGAGGGCTTCGCGCACCTGCAGGGCGAACAGGCGGCGCAGGCCGACGCGGTGCTTGGCAGACGCTACGTCGGGGTCGTCGAATACCTCGATGACGACAGCGTCCCCCTGGTCCACAAGGGCCGGAAATCCGATAAGCGTCTGTCCGCGCTGGCGAATTTCGAGCAGCTCCGGCATCTCGCCGAAGGTCCAGGCGGTGTAGCGTTGCGCGCCATCCAGTGGGGCATTGGCACTTGATGCTCCACTGGCTTTGGCCGGTGCTTGCGCCGCAGACCCTTGGCTGCCCTTGGGCGCTGCAGTGGCCTTGGAGGATGCGCGACCGCCATCCTTGCCCTGGCTGGGCGAACCGCCTGACGTTGCAGTCTGTTGCGGTACTTGCGCAGGCGCGCTCCCTGCAGCCTGCCCGGGTGCACCACCCTGCAAACGCAAACCAGCCAAGGCCTGGAACGCGCCGCGCGCCTTCACGCCCCACTCAGCCTTGAGCGCGGGCAGGTTGCGGTTCTGACCCAACTGCCTGCCGTGCTCGTCCACCACGCGCAGGTTCATGAAGTGGTGGGGCTGCAGCATGTCGAGCTTGAAGTCGGCACGCTTCACGTCCAATCCCGTCATCTGCCTAACCTCAGCCAACAGTGCGTCGGTCAATGCACCCTGCGCCCAGCGTTCAGGCGTGCTGAGCAGCGCGGCCAGCTTTTCTGCACTCTCTGGCAGGGGCACCAGGCGCGCGCGCGGCTTTTGCGGCAGGCTTTTCAGCAGGGCCTGTATCTTCTCCTTCAGCATGCCGGGCACCAGCCATTCGCAGCGGTCCTCCTGCACCTGATTGAGCACAAACAGCGGCACGGTCACGGTGAGGCCGTCCTTGGGGTCACCGGGTTCGTGCAAGTAAGTGGCGGCGCAGTCCACACCACCGAGTTTGATGACTTTGGGGAAAGCCTGCGTGGTGATGCCCGCCGCCTCGTGGCGCATCAATTCCTCGCGCGTCAGGCGCAGCAACTGGGGCTGCTCGCGCACGGTATGGCGGTACCAGCGCTCCAGCTCGCGGCCACTGCAAATGTCGGCGGGCAACTGGCTGTCGTAGAAGGCGTAGATGAGCTCGTCGTCCACCAGCACGTCTTGCCTGCGCGACTTGTGCTCCAGCTCCTGCACCTGTGCGATGAGCTTGCGGTTGGCACCCAGGAACGGCAGGCGGCTCACGCTTTCGGCGGGCCAGGTGTCGTCGTGCAGCGCGCCCACCAAGGCTTCGCGGATGAAGATTTCACGAGCGCCAGCCGGGTCCACTCGGCCGTAGTTGACGCGGCGCTGATTGTAGATGACCAGGCCATAGAGCGTGGCGCGCTCCAGCGCCACCACCTCGGCAGCCTTCTTTTCCCAATGGGGGTCCAGCATCTGCTTCTTCAGCAGGTGCGCCCCCACCTGTTCCAGCCACTGCGGTTCGATGGCGGCAATGCCCCGTCCGAACAGGCGGGCGGTTTCTACGAGCTCGGCGCAGACGATCCAGCGCCCGGGCTTCTTGCTGAGGTGTGCCCCCGGGTGGCGGTGAAATTTGATGCCGCGCGCGCCCACATAAACGTCTTCGGTCTCGTGCTTGCAGCCGATGTTGCCCAGCAGGCCGGACAGCATGGACAGGTGCAGTTGCTCGTAGCTGGCAGGCAGCGTGTTGAGCTTCCAGCCATGCTCCGCCACCACGGTGTGGAGCTGGCTGTGGATGTCGCGCCACTCGCGCACGCGGCGCACGCTGATGTAGTTCTGGCGCAGCAGGGCCTCGTACTGGCGGTTGCTGAGCTTGTGCTCCGCGTGCTTTTCAGCATTCGGCGCAGGCACTGCCTGGGCTGCTGTAGCCAGCTTGGGTTTGCCGCCACGCGAGTTATCCAGCCACTGCCAGAGCTTGAGGTAGCTGGTGAATTCGCTTTTTTCGTCGTCGAACTTGGCATGCGCCTGGTCAGCCTGAGCCTGCGCCTCCATGGGGCGTTCGCGCACGTCCTGCACGCTCAGCGCGCTGGCAATCACCAGCACCTCGTCCAAGGCTTGGCGCTCGCGCGCTTCCAGAATCATGCGGCCCACGCGTGGGTCCAGCGGCAGCTTGGCCAGCTCGCCCCCCAACTTGGTGAGTTCGTTGGCCTCGTCCACCGCACCCAGTTCCTGCAGCAGCTGGTAGCCGTCGGTGATGGCGCGGCGCGAAGGCGCTTCCAGGAAGGGGAATTCCTCCACAGCCCCCAGGTGCAGCGACTTCATCCGCAAAATCACCGCCGCCAACGACGAGCGCAGGATTTCGGGGTCGGTGAAGCGCGGGCGGGCGTTGAAATCGGCCTCGTCATACAGGCGTATGCAAATGCCGTCGGCCACGCGACCGCAACGGCCCGCACGCTGGTTGGCCGCCGCCTGGCTGATGGGCTCCACCAGCAACTGCTCAACCTTGCTGCGCAGGCTGTAGCGTTTGACGCGCGCCGTGCCCGCGTCGATGACGTAGCGGATACCCGGCACGGTGAGCGAGGTTTCCGCCACGTTGGTGGCCAGCACGATGCGCCGCTCGCGCCCAGGGTGGAAGATGCGGTCTTGCTCGGCCTGACTGAGCCTTGCAAACAGGGGCAGCACTTCGGCATTGCGCAGCACCGGTTGGTGGCTCAAGTGCTTGCGCAGGTGGTCGGCGGCCTCGCGAATTTCGCGCTCACCCGGCAGAAAGACGAGGATGTCGCCACCATGGGCACCACCGCGCCAGAGTTCGTCTACTCCATCGGTGATGGCGTCGTTCAGGTCAAAGTCACGGCTTTCCTCAAAGGGGCGGTAGCGAACCTCCACGGGATAGGTGCGGCCCGACACCATCATCACCGGCGCCGGGCCCTTCCTTGAAGCAAAGTGCTGCGCGAAGCGGTCGGCGTCGATGGTGGCAGAGGTGACGATGACCTTCAAATCCGGCCTGCGCGGCAGGATCTGCTTGATGTAACCCAGCAGGAAGTCGATGTTGAGGCTGCGTTCGTGCGCCTCGTCGATGATGAGCGTGTCGTAGGCGCGCAGCAGCGGGTCGGTCTGCGTTTCGGCCAGCAGGATGCCGTCGGTCATCAGCTTGACCGAGGCGCTCTTGCTCAGCCTGTCGTGAAAGCGCACCTTGTAGCCCACCACCTCGCCCAACGGGGTGTTGAGTTCTTCGGCAATGCGGCTGGCCACCGAGCTGGCGGCTATGCGCCGGGGCTGGGTGTGGCCGATGAGCTGCCCGCGTTCCCCAGGCTTGGCGTTGGCCCGCCCGCGCCCCATGGCCAGTGCGATCTTGGGCAACTGGGTGGTCTTGCCAGAGCCCGTTTCGCCACAGACGATGATGACCTGGTGCTCGCGCAGGGCAGCCTCGATCTCGTGGCGTTTGCCAGAGACGGGCAGGGATTCGGGGAACTCGATCTTCAAGGCGGGAGCTGTCAAAACGGGCAATGGCTGGGCAGAAACCTGAAAAGGCGAAGCTTGCGATTATCCTTGCGGTCTGGGCCACGCGGTGGCCACCTGCTCCTCTACAACCCCGAACATGTCCACGGTCTTCAACTTCACCTTCGTGCCCTGGTTCCGCTCGGTCGCGCCGTACATCCACAAGTTCCGCAACCAGACCTTCGTGGTGGGTGTGCCGGGCGAGGCCATTGCCGCCGGCAAGCTGCCCAATCTGGCGCAGGATTTGGCGCTCATCCAGAGCATGGGCGTGCGCGTGGTGCTGGTGCACGGATTCCGCCCGCAGGTGAACGAGCAACTGCGCGCCAAGGGGCACGAGGCACGCTATCACAACGGCGTGCGCATTACCGACGAAGTGGCGCTGGACTGCGCCCAAGAAGCCGCCGGGCAGTTGCGCTACGAAATTGAAGCTGCATTCAGCCAGGGCCTGCCCAACACCCCCATGGCTGGAGCCACGGTGCGCGTCATCTCGGGCAACTTCATCACTGCGCGGCCGGTGGGCATTGTGGATGGCATCGACTTCCAGCATTCCGGCCTGGTGCGCAAGGTGGACGTGGCGGGCATGATGCGCGCGCTGGACATGGGCGCGATGGTGTTGCTTTCGCCCTTTGGCTTTTCGCCCACTGGGGAGGCCTTCAACCTGAGCATGGAAGAAGTGGCCACCAGCGTGGCGATTGCGCTGCAGGCAGACAAGCTGCTCTTCGTGACGGAAGTTCCCGGCATCCGCATGGACCCGCACGCGCCCGAGAGCGAGGACAACCCCATCGACACTGAGCTGCCGCTGGCTCAGGCGGAAAAGATTCTGGCCGATCTGCCGCCCAGCCACCTGCCCACCGACGTGGGCTTTTACCTTCAGCACTGCGTGAAGGCCTGCAAGGCAGGGGTGGAGCGCAGCCACATCATTCCCTTCGTGGTGGACGGTGCCCTGCTGCTGGAGGTGTACGTGCACGACGGCATTGGCACCATGGTGGTGGACGAAAAGCTGGAGGAACTGCGCGAGGCCAATTCCGACGACGTGGGCGGCATCCTGCAGTTGATCGAACCCTTCGAGAAGGATGGCACGCTGGTCAAGCGCAGCCGCACCGAGATCGAACGCGACATTGCCAACTACACCATCATCGAACACGATGGCGTCATTTTTGCGTGCGCGGCGCTCTACCCCTACCCGGAGGCACGCACAGCCGAGATGGCAGCGCTGACCGTGTCGCCCCAGGCGCAGGGCCAGGGCGATGGAGAAAAAGTGCTCAAGCGCATCGAGCAACGCGCCAAGTACATGGGGTTGGACAGCATCTTTGTGCTCACGACGCGCACCATGCACTGGTTCATCAAGCGCGGCTTCCAGCCGGTGGACCCGGACTGGCTGCCCGACGCACGCAAGCGCAAATACAACTGGGACCGGCGCAGCAAGGTCTTGGTCAAGAAGCTGAGCTGACCCTTGCCCGGCCCTTATCCGCAAGACGGCAAGGGCCTTTTTTACAAAACTTAATAGGAACGGTTATCATTCGCGAAATCAAGTTTCCGCCAAGGACCCGTTCATGATCGTCTGTGTCTGCCACCGCGTCAGCGACAAAGCCATCGAGCGCCATGCCCGCATGGGGGCGGACTTCGACACCATCCAGTTTGAACTGGGCGTAGCCACCCAATGCGGCAAGTGCGAGGGCTGCGCACGCGACCTGTGGGCCGAATGTCAAAAGCGGCACGCGGTCGCGCACATCAGCTCGGCTGAAGCACAACCTCAGCACACCTGGGCCAATCTGGCCTGCGCCTGAGCACAGCCTTCATCTGCTTGCGCAAACAAAGGCCGTTGCCTGCGGCCACCGGCTTTGGGCCTCACTCAAGCCTTTGATGGGGTGCCGCCCACAACACTGTCCCCAACTGCTCCCTCGCAGCGCTCGCCCGAACGCGCACAGTCGCCTCCCTCTTGCAGCCAGTAATGGGCATGCCCCACGCAAGCCACCTGGCACAGCACCTGGGCTGCATGCGGCATGGAGGCCCATGGCAAAGGCAATGGCGCCCGCGAGAGGAGTGGCACACGCTCAGGCAGAGCCGCCACGGCCCCAAACCCCCAAAGCGTTTGCGTACGGGCCACTACCAAGCGCCCTCGCAACCGCACAATCTCGGCCTCCAACTCGAACACCTTGCGGTCGTGATCGCTGAGCAGTTCATCAAACAGGCGCTGCAGGCGCGCCATGCGCCGCACCAGTACGACATGCTCTGCTTCCAGCCAACGGCCCGACGCGCCGCGCCCACCCGCCGACAGGGGCGACTCTGGCCCAACATTAGGGCCACTTGGGCCGCACATTGGCTTGCATGACTGGCTCATCGCAATGCCCTCACTGCACCAAAACAGCTGCGCCATGCCACAGCCCGGTCGCCGGGCAACTGGCGTCTGCGGCCATAGATTGCCCCGCCAACTGCTGCCACGTCTTCTGCAGGCGCGCCAACACCAGCCCAAACGCTGGCGTCAACCCCGGATGGTGCTGAAGGGAGAAGAGGTTGTGGGATATCTTGTTGGCCAGCAACAGGCGTTGCACGTTGTCGTTGGCCTGTACGTGGCCCGTCATCAATGCCAGGGTGCCTGCAAGCAGTGCCTCAACACATGGCAGGGTGTATTCGTCACTTTGTGCGTGGGTATCGCGGTGCATGGCCAAGCTCTCCGTGGTTTGTGGACAGGACTTCATTTTATGCGAATGATTCTCGTTTGCATAAAAGAAATGGACTCATCCGATACAGACCAACAAATCCACCGAC
Organism: Burkholderiaceae bacterium; assembly: GCA_041913045.1. Taxonomy (GTDB): domain Bacteria; phylum Pseudomonadota; class Gammaproteobacteria; order Burkholderiales; family Burkholderiaceae_C; genus CAMLOF01. The sequence goes on from JAYSGB010000013.1 coordinate 23,071, forward strand.
TGCACGGCTTAAACTCGCCCCAAGCAACGGCCACCCGGCCAAAGCGCTAGCAGAAAGGACACCCCATGAAAGGCGACCCCCAAGCCATTGCTCACCTCCAGGCCCAGCTCAAGAACGAGCTCACCGCCATCAACCAGTACTTCGTACACTACCGCATGCTCAAGCACTGGGGCTTTGACAAACTGGCCAAGAAGGAATACGCCGAATCCATCGGCGAAATGAAGCATGCCGACCGCCTGATGGACCGCATCTTCATGCTAGACGGGCTGCCCAACCTGCAAGACCTGGGCAAGCTCAACATTGGTGAAGACGTGCCCGAAATCCTGAAAAGCGATTTGGCGCTGGAACGCGGCGCCCAGGCCACCATCAAGGACGGTATCGCCTACTGCGAGAGCGTGCGCGATTACGTTTCGCGCGATCTGCTGCAAGACATCCTGGACGACACAGAGGAGCACGTTGACTTCCTCGAAACCCAGCTCGAACTCATCGACAAGGTCGGCCTGCAGAACTACCAGCAAAGCATCATGGGCGACATCGAGTAAGCCTCGACAACCCATTTAAAGCACAAAGGGCCCCGGCATAAACCGGGGCCCTTGTCATTTGGGCTTTACAGAGCCAGGGCGTACAGCCCCGGCACACGTCAGGCAGCAGTCACCGCCTCGGCAACAGGCTGCGGCGTGCGGATCAGGTAATCAAAGGCGCTCAACGCGGCCTTGGCGCCCTCGCCCGCTGCAATCACGATCTGCTTGTACGGCACCGTGGTGCAGTCGCCAGCAGCAAACACGCCCGGCACGCTGGTGTGGCCCTTGGCATCCACCACGATCTCGCCAAAACGGCTCAGCTCCACCGTACCCTTGAGCCATTCGGTGTTTGGCACCAGGCCAATCTGCACGAAGATACCTTCCAGCTCCACGTGGTGCTCGGCGCCACTCACGCGGTCCTTGTAGCGAATGCCGTTCACCTTGCTGCCGTCACCGGTGATCTCGGTGGTTTGCGCGCTGGTGACGATGGTCACGTTCGGCAGGCTCTTGAGCTTGCTCACCAGCACGGCGTCAGCCTTGAGCTGGTCGGCAAATTCAATCAGCGTCACGTGCTGCACGATACCGGCCAGGTCGATGGCCGCTTCCACACCGGAGTTGCCCCCGCCGATCACCGCCGTGCGCTTGCCCTTGAACAGGGGGCCGTCGCAGTGCGGGCAATAGGCCACGCCCTTGTTTTTGTACTCCTGTTCGCCGGGCACGTTCACGTTGCGCCAGCGCGCGCCAGTGGACAACACCACGCTGCGCGACTTGAGCACGCCACCATTGGCCAGGTGCACCTCCACCAAGCCGCCTTCCTGTGCGGCAGGCACGATCTTCGCCGCCTGTTGCAGGTTCATGATGTCCACCTCGTAGTGGCGCACCTGGGCTTCCAGCGCGGCGGCAAATTTCGGGCCGTCCGTCTCCAGCACCGAGATATAGTTCTCGATTGCCATGGTGTCGTTCACCTGGCCGCCAAAGCGCTCGGCCACCACACCGGTACGAATGCCCTTGCGCGCCGCATACACCGCGGCCGCAGCGCCAGCGGGGCCACCGCCCACCATCAGCACATCGAAGGCGTCCTTCGCGCTCAGCTTGGCAGCTTCTTTGGCAGCAGCGTTGGTGTCCAGCTTGGCCACGATCTCTTCAATCAGCATGCGGCCAGAGCCGAACACCTGGCCATTCAGGTACACCATGGGCACGGCCATCACCTCCCGGTCCGTCACCTCCTGCTGGTACAGCGCACCGTCAATCACCACGGTCTTGACCTTCGGGTTAAGCACGGCCATCAGGCTCAGCGCCTGCACCACGTCGGGGCAGTTGTGGCAGCTCAAGGACATGTAGACCTCGAAGTTGTAGTCGCCGTCCAGGCCCTTGATCTGCTCGATCACCTCAGGCTCCACCTTGGGCGGGTGGCCGCCCGTCCACAACAGCGCCAGCACCAGCGACGTGAACTCGTGCCCCAGCGGCACAGCGGCAAAGCGCAGGCTCATGTCGGAACCCAGGCGTTTCAGGCTGAAGGAAGGCTTGCGCGCGTCGTTGCCATCGGTACGCACGGTGATCTTGTCTGACAGACCGGCAATGGTCTGCAGCAGCTCCAGCATCTCGCGGGCGCCAGCGGAATCGTCCAGCGACGCCACCATTTCAAACGGCTGGGTCACGCGCTCCAGGTAGGCTTTGAGTTGGGCTTTCAGGGTGTCGTCGAGCATGGTTTCTTCCTTGTCGTGCGTTTGTGTCTGGTCAGGCAGATGCCTGTGTTCTTGAATGACTCAAGTATAGATACTGACTATTGATTTATTGATTCATTTTTCAAAACCTATCAATAGTCAAAATCCATGCCCCTCATCGTGTGAAACAAAAAAGGGGCGTTGCCCAAGGCAACACCCCTACTTGATACCTGCTTGCGCGGGTTCCTGTATTGAGCAGGATCAGATCTTGCCAACCAGTTCCAGCGAAGGAGCGATGGTCTTGGCGCCTTCGTTCCACTTGGCGGGGCAAACCTGGCCGGGGTTGGCGGCGGTGTACTGGGCAGCTTTCAGCTTGCGCAGGGTTTCCTTCACGTCACGGGCGATTTCGTTGGAGTGCACTTCCATCGTCTTGATCACGCCGTCGGGGTTGATCACGAAGGTGCCGCGCAGGGCCAGGCCTTCTTCGGGAATGTGCACGCCGAAAGCGTTGGTCAGGGCGTGGGTGGGGTCGCCAACCAGCGGGAACTTGGCCTTGCCCACGGCGGGGGAAGTCTCGTGCCACACCTTGTGGGAGAAGTGCGTGTCGGTGGTCACGATGTAAACCTCGGCACCGGCCTTCTGGAACTCGGCGTAGTTGTCGGCGGCATCTTCCACTTCGGTGGGGCAGTTGAAGGTGAAGGCGGCCGGCATGAAGATCAGCACGGACCACTTGCCCTTCAGGCTTTCGTCGGAGACTTCGATGAACTTGCCATTGTGGAAAGCCTGGGCCTTGAACGGCTGCACTTGGGTGTTGATGAGGGACATTGATGTTTCCTTTGCTTGTGGTTGAAGGATGGAGAAGTTCGTGAAAACCCGGTAATCATAGCTTGGAACAATGACTATTCAACATTGATAGTCTCTATCAGTATCATAGGTCACAGACCAAATCACATCTTAACAATAACCATTCTCATTTCGTTTACAATTGTAAAGTTAGCCAGCCACAACGTCACTCATGCGTTGCCAGCCAGCCAGAAACCCCATCTAGCAACCCCGCTGCAACCATGTCCCGCTCTTCCCGCCGCAAGGCTTCGCGCCGCGTCACACAAGCCCCCTCCTCCTTGCCAACGGCCAAAATCGCCGCGCTTCCCCTTGGCGCCATGCTTTTGGCTGGTTCCATAAGTGCGCTGGCCCAAAACGCCGCCACGCCTGCCACCGCCACCCTTTCCACCGTCACGGTGACTGAAAAAGCCGAAGCCCCCGAGGGCAAGGATGCCCTCCGTGCCACCGAAACCACCATTGGCAAAGGCCGCCAACAACTGCGCGACATCCCCCAGTCCGTCACCGTTGTCACCGAAAAACTCATTGACGACCGCAACCTCGACACGGTCAAGGAGGCGCTGAAGAACACTGCTGGCATCAGCTTTCTGGCCGCAGAAGGCGGTGAGGAAGACATCCGCCTGCGCGGCTTCGCCCTGCAAGCCACGGGCGACGTGTTCATAGACGGCATGCGCGACCCGGCCATTTACGACCGCGACACCTTCAACCTCGACCGCATGGAAGTTCTGCGGGGCTCCGCCTCCATGCTGTTCGGCCGTGGCTCCACGGGTGGCGCCGTCAACCAGGTCAGCAAGGTGCCGCGCCTGATCGACGAACACCAAGTGGACATCACCCTGGGCAGCCACGCCTACCGCCGCGTCACAGGTGACTTCAATATCCAAACCAGCGAAAGCTCGGCCCTGCGCTTGAATGCGATGACCACCGAAGCCAAGAACAACGGCTCAGGCAGCAGTATCGACAAGAAGGGCATTGCCGCAAGCTACCGCTGGGGCATTGGCGAAAAAGACGAGTTCCTGGCCAGCCTCTACCACCTGGAAAACAACAACGGCGTCAACTACGGCCTGCCTTGGATCCGCCGTACCGCCACCTCAGGCGCTGAAGACACCACCCTGCTCCCAGTGGACCCCGCCACCTACTACGGCATGGCCAGCGACTACAACCAGAGCGGCGGCACCATCGCCACTTTTGGGCACACGCACCGCTTCTCGCGCGACAGCGAACTCAAAACCCAGGTACGCGTCGGCAAGTTCAACCGCGACATGCGCGCCAGCACCATCCGCATCCAGGGCGGAACACCTGCCACCAACCTCACCAACCTCAGCTCCAGCACCGTGTTCACGCGCGGCACGCAGCTCAAGGTGCAGGACATGGAAATCTTCCAGGCCCAGAGCGACTTCAGCACCAAGTTCCAGGCCCTGGGTTACAAGCACGATCTGCTGGCAGGCGTTGACGTGACCCGAGAGAAGAAGACCGTCTACGGCGACACCCCTGGCCTTACCGGCGCAACGCGCACTGCCTTCTACAACGCCCTGGGCCTGAGCAAGGCCACAACCACCTATGGCACACCGAGCGATGGCGCTTCGGTTGACGAAAGCAAACGCCGCTTCCGTCCCACCTCCGATTACACGTCGACCGGCTACGGCATCTACGCCCAAGACACGGTAGAACTCACCCCAGCGTGGAAGCTAGTCGGTGGCCTGCGCTTCGACCACCTGACCGGTGACTACAACACCCACAGCTACAGCTACTCTGGTAGCGGCGCCGACCACAGCTACGACTACTTCTCGTACAGCGGCAGCACCTCGTACCGCATGAAGATCTCCGAGATCAGCAAGCGGGTCGGCGTGCTGTACCAGCCTAACGAATTGCAGTCCTACCACTTCTCGGCAGGCTCCTCCTTCAACACGTCTGGCGACGCTTACTCCATCAACAACCAGACGGTGAACACGCCGCCCGAGCAGAGCCTCAACATCGAGTTCGGCACCAGGCTCGACTCGGCCGACAAGCGCTTTACCACCCGCATGGCAGTGTTCCGCTCCACCAAGCTGCACGAGCGCAACACCGACCCCGACCGCGACGTGGCCGTACTCACCGGCAAACGCCACGTGGCCGGTTTCGAGATCGATGTCGCAGGCCGCCTGAACCCGAAATGGGAAGTGTTTGCCTCGTACATGTGGCTGCCCATTGCCAAGGTGGACCAGGCCGTCAACGTCACCACCCCTGGTGAACGCCAAGGCGACCGCCCTGCACTCACCCCCGTACACAGCGGCACCGTGTGGACCACCTACCAGATCAGGCCCAAGTTCCGCGTGGGCGGCGGCCTGAACTTCCGCGGCAAGCAAAAGCCCACCCGTTCGGAATTCAACGTGCCCAGCTACGTCACGGCCGACCTGATGGCGGAATACAAGTTCGACTTCGACCGCCTCACCCTCAAGGCCAACCTCAGCAACGTGACCAACAAGCTCTACGCCGACCAGCTCTACCCCGGCCACTACATCGCAGGTGCAGGCAGGCAGCTGATGGTCACGGCCAGCCTCAAGTTCTGATCAACCAACCCCCACCCGCGTCAACGCCATGCTTCTCACCCTGGACAACGTGGTGCAGCCTTCCGAGCTGCAGCAATTCCGCCAACTGCTCACCGAAGCCAGTTGGGAAGATGGCGCCCTCAGCGCGGGCACCCAGGCCCGGCAGGTCAAGAACAACGACCAGCTCCCCCACGACTGCGCCGCCGCGCAATACATCAGGCAGCGCATTCTGGCGGGGCTGGACCGTCAACCCCTTTTCTTCTCTGCGACGCTTCCCCTCAAAGTGTTCACCCCCCGGGTGAACCGCTACCGTGGGTCCCGCAACCACTACGGGTCTCACATCGACAACGCCGTACGCGTGCTGCCCGACGGCCAACGCGTGCGCACCGATATCTCCTGCACCGTCTTCCTGTCAGAACCCGACGAGTACGACGGTGGCGAACTCACCATCCACGACACCTACGGCACCAAGCAGGTCAAGCTGCCTGCAGGCAGCGCCGTCATCTACCCCGGCACCAGCCTGCACGAAGTCACCCCCGTCACCCGGGGCGCACGCATCGCCTCTTTCTTGTGGATAGAGAGCATGGTGCGCAGCGACGAGCAACGCCGACTGCTTTTCGAGCTGGACATGAACCTGCTCAAGCTGCGCGAACGCCACGGCGAAACCCAGGAAACCACCGCGCTCACCGGCGTGTACCACAACCTTCTGCGGCATTGGGCCAGCACATGAACACGCTCCCCAGGCTGCAACCGCTGCCCCCTGGCATCGTCAACCTGGCCGACCATGAAGCCCATGCACGCCAGTTGTTGAATGACGCCACCTGGGCCTACTTCAGCGGCGGCGCGGGCGACGAAATCACCCTCAACGCCAACCGCCAAGCGTGGAACGCCCTGCAACTGCAGCCACGCGTGCTGCAGCCGCTGGACGGATTGCACACCGGCATCTCTTTGCTGGGGCGACCCTGGCCTACCCCTGTTCTGGTGGCTCCCATGGCGCACCAGCGCCTGGCCCATGCCGACGGCGAGCTCGCGACCGCCATGGCCGCCGCAGCCCAGGGAGTGGGCATGGTCCTCAGCACGCAAAGCAACACCCCACTCGAAGCGGTGGCACACGCCTACCTGCGTGACGCCGACCGTGGCCCCCTGTGGTTCCAGCTCTACGCGCTGGGCGACCGTGCCTGGTTGCACGAACTCATGCAACGCGCCAAAGCTGCTGGCTACGAGGCGCTGGTGCTCACCGTGGACGCCCCCGTGAACGGCGTGCGTGACCATGAACGCCGCAGCGGCTTCGCGTTGCCAGCTGGTTTGCACGCGGCCCATGCACCACCAACGGCCCAAGCCACCGCCTGGCACCAGTTGATGGCCCAAGCCCCCACCTGGGATGATGTTCGGTGGCTGGTTGACAACGCACCATTGCCCTTGCTATTGAAGGGAGTGACCCACCCCGACGACGCGCGGCAGGCTTGCAACCTTGGTGTGGCGGGCCTCATCGTTTCCAACCACGGAGGGCGAGTACTGGACACCCTGCCAGCCACCGCCGCACTGCTGCCAAGAGTGGTCGATGCCGTTCAAGACCGCCGCCCCGTTCTGGTAGACGGCGGCATCCGGCGCGGCACAGACGTCATCAAGGCACTCGCCCTGGGCGCCCAGGCGGTATTGGTAGGCCGCCCGGTGGTCTACGGGCTCGCCAACGCGGGGGCAGCAGGCGCAGCCCACGTGTTGCGTCTGCTGCTGGACGAACTCCGCGCCGCCATGGCGCTGTGCGGCAAACGCGAAATGGCAGAACTTGACCGCTCACTCATTTTCTGATTCATGCTCAAACGATATTGATTCTCATTTATAATTTTCTGACACCCATTTTGATGTCATGATTCAAACGATCGCCCTGTTCGCCAGCCTGCTTACCGTCATGTTGACGGCATGGTGGGTTCTTAGGTGATAAACGCCATGTTCCCCCTGCACGCCTTTCAACCACTTCAGTACCGCCACGTCGCAGTCACCATCCTGGTGGTGGCCGCGCACGCTGGCGTGCTGTGGCTGGCCCACACGGCGCCGCAAAATCGTCCGGCGGAGGTACTCATCCCCGCCCAAGTCATCATGGAGTTGGCGCAGGCCGCGCCACAGCCCCTTCCAAACCCGACCCCAACGCCCGCACCGACCCCGCAACAGCCAGTCAAAAACCGCGCCGTACAGCGGCCCACGCCCGCGCCTCAACCCGCCAAAGCAGAATTGCCCGCAGCAGTACCAGCCAAGGAACCCTCGCCAATAGCGCCCCAGGGGTCTCCCGTTGAAAGCGCGTCTCAGGCTGCGCCTGCCGCACAAAGTGCGCCCGCCGTTTCCGTTGCGTCCGCACCCGCTGCGCCTGCAGCAACAGCGGCTCCACGCATAGAACTGCCGTCAACGCAGGCAGACTACCTCAACAACCCCAAGCCACCGTACCCGCCCCTGAGTAAACGCCTGCGTGAAGAAGGCAAAGTGGTTGTGCGCGTACTCATCGAGCCAGATGGCACGGCGTCCAAGGCAGAGATCCGTACATCCAGCGGCTTCGACCGCCTCGACCAAACCGCCTTGCAAACCGCTCTGCGCTGGCGCTACGTCCCCGGTAAGCGCAACGGCACGCCCGAGCCAATGTGGTTCAACGTTCCCATCAATTTCGTTCTGGAGTAAGCAAACACCATGGAAAACGCATTCGGACTCGCACACGTGTGGCAACAGGGCGACTGGGTCATACGCATCGTCGCGCTGATTCTGCTGGGCATGTCCATTACCACCTGGGTGGTCATCGCCATCAAGGCGCTCAACCTGCGCCGCCACCGCGCCCAGGCCCGCGCTTGCGACAGCTTCTGGCACAGCAAAGACTTTGCTGAAGGCCTGAACAAGCTCGGCGCCGAGGCCGACAACCCCTTCTACGTCATGGCACTGCAGGGCCGTGAAGCCACCACGCACATCCTGCATCTGGACGGCGAACACCCGCGCCAGCTGCATGACAGCCTTGACGTGAGCGAATGGGTCACCCGCACGCTGCGCAACGCCATTGACGACTTCACAGCCCGGCTGCAGTCTGGCTTGGTCATCCTGGCGTCTGTGGGGTCCACCGCACCTTTCGTCGGTCTTTTCGGCACCGTCTGGGGCATCTACCACGCGCTGCTAGGTATCGGTCAGTCTGGTTCCGCCACCATCGACAAGGTTGCTGGCCCCATTGGTGAGGCCCTGATCATGACGGCCTTCGGCCTGGTCGTGGCCATTCCCGCAGTGCTCGGCTACAACGCACTGGTACGCGGCAACAAGTCAGTGCTGCACAAGCTAAACCGCTTCGCACACGACCTGCACGCCTACTTCGTCACGGGTGCCCGTGTCGGCACCGAATCTGGCAACGGCACCAAGGTGCAGCCCATCCGGCAAGCCTGAGGACGCAGCCATGGCCTTTTCCACGCCCGAACAAGACGACAGCGAAGTCCTCAGCGAGATCAACATGGTCCCACTGATCGACGTGATGCTCGTGCTCCTGATCGTCTTCATGATCACCGTCCCGGTCATGAAGAACTCCATCGACGTTGACCTGCCGCAAGCCGCCGCGCAGCGCACCCAGGACAAACCGGAAACGATTCGCCTGAGCGTTGACGCTGAAGGCCGGTATCACTGGAACGAAGCCCCCGTCACCGATGAAGAGTTGCAGGCCCGCCTTGAGACTGCGTCGCGGCAGGAACCCCAGCCCGAACTGCACATCCGGGGCGACAAATCAGTACGCTACGAACGCGTGGCCCAGGCCATGGCCGCAGCCCAGCGTGCCGGTGTGCGCAAACTGGGCTTCATCACCGAACCATGAACCGAGCACCCACGCCTTCGCCCGGCTCAAGCCAAAATGCACTGCCCCCCCAGGGGTCTGCAGTTGGCAAAAGCCACCCGCTCGACAGAGCTGATGCGCCACTCGTCGAAAGTGACCTGCTGCTGCAAGGCCAACGCGAAATCCGCATCGCGCACAACGGCGTCACCTACCGGCTGCAGGCCACCCGGCTGGGCAAGCTCATCCTCACCAAATAAAAAAAACCGGCCTCGCTGGCCGGTTTTTTTGTTACGCGGGGAGCATCCTTCAGATCAGAGTCCCAGGGCGGCGATGCCAGCCTTGGCGATCTGCGCGTCCTCGCTGGACTTCACGCCGCTCACGCCCACAGCGCCAATGCACTGGCCGTCCTTCATGATGGGCACACCGCCTTCCAGCATGCCTTCAATGGCGGGGGCACTCAGGAACGACACGCGTCCCTGGTTGATCACATCTTCGTAAGACTTGCTTTCACGGCGGCCCATGGCTGCGGTGTGGGCTTTGGCCGGGGCGATGTGGGCAGAAATCGCAGGGCAGCCGTCCAGGCGCTGCAGCCACAGCAAATGCCCACCGTCGTCAACGATGGCGATGGTCACCGCCCAGTGGTTCTTCAGCGCTTCGGCTTCTGCGGCTGCCGCAATGGCCTTGACGTCTGCAAGTTCGAGTACGGATTTGGTTTTCATGAACTTTTCCTTTTCATCGGTCTCAAAATCGGCGAAGGCGCAAGCTTAAACGTTTTAACGCATGGGGATGGCTGGCGCCCGTAGAATGCCCCATCGTTTCACTGAGGAGCAAAGAGCAATGACCGACCAGACCCAAAGCTACGGCCGCTTCGGCACTTCCGTTGCACTGCAGCAGCGCAACCGGGTGCTGCGCAACACCTACTGGTTGCTGGCCTTGAGCATGCTGCCCACCGTTCTGGGCGCATGGATCGGCGTGTCCACCGGCATCACCGCCTCCCTTTCGGGTGGTCTGGGCATGGTGGTCTTCCTCGCTGGCGCCTTCGGCTTCATGTTCGCCATCGAAAAAACCAAGAACTCTGCCGCGGGTGTGCCAGTGCTGCTGGCCTTCACCTTCTTCATGGGGCTGATGCTGTCGCGCATGCTGGCCATGGTTCTGGGTTTCAAGAACGGTGCCGACCTGATCATGACCGCCTTTGGCGGAACCGCAGGCGTGTTCCTCATCATGGCCAACCTGTCCACCATCATCAAGCGCGACCTGGAAGGCTTGAGCAAGTGGCTCTTCATGGGTGCCATCGTGCTGCTCATCGGCGGCATCATCAACGTCTTCGTAGGCAGCCCCATCGGCATGGCTGTGCTCAGCGTCATGGCCATCGGCATCTTCAGTGCCTTCCTGCTGGTCGACCTCAAGCGCATCCTTGACGGCGGTGAAACCAACTACATCAGCGCCACTTTGGGCCTGTACCTCAGCCTGTTCAACATCTTCCAAAGCCTGTTGGCCCTCCTGGGCCTGTTTGGCGGCGAGCGCGACTGACCACTCCATTGCTGGTTTGCCCAGCAAGTGTGAGCTAGGGGCCCTTGCGGCCCCTTTTTCTTGGTCACCGGTCAAGTTTGTTCACGAATCGCCGAAAATCTTCCTATGCAGGCCCACTCTTCTCTTCTTACACGCCGTGCCCGCGCGGCACTGTGGTTGCCCTTGTTGCTGCTCTTGGCTGGCTGCGACCAACTGGGTATAGAAACGCCCGCCATAACGGCGGCCAAGAAAGAAGCTGAAGGCCGCGCCATAGGCAGCGCCTGCCGCCATGCAGTACGCAGCATTGAAGACTGCTACAGCAAGAATCCCAAGGCCCTCAAGGCAGCCATATTCGAAGGCTGGCGCGAGATGGACGGCTACATGCGTGAAAACGACATCGCAGGCATGCCCTACCAGACAGAGCCCGCTGGTGCGACAGACTCCGCCAAGGCAGCACCGCAAACGGCTGATGGCAAAGAGCCCCAACCAGCCAAGGAAGCCGCCAATGGGCAGGGCGCCGGGGCAGCCAAGGCAGGCCAAGCACCTGCGTCAGCCACCCCGCCGACTGGAGGCATCCCCTTGATCCAGGGCCTCCCCCAGCGCCCGAACATCGCGCCAACGCGCTGAAAACAGGCTCAGCGCTCGAAGACGGCGATGCTCTCGACGTGCGCCGTGTGGGGGAACATGTTCACCACACCCGCCGCCGTGCAGCGGTAACCCGCCTGGTGCACGAGCAGTCCCGCATCCCGGGCCAACGTCGCCGGGTTGCAGCTGACGTAAACGATGCGCTTGGGTGCTACCCAGGGTCGCCCATCGGGCGTCAGAGGCGCAGGCTCACCTGCCAACTGTGCCTGGTGAATGTCTGCAATGGCTTTTGCCAGGGCAAATGCTCCTTCGCGCGGAGGGTCCACGAGCCATTTGTCAGCCACACCATCGGCCACCAGCATTTCGGGTGTCATCTCGAACAGGTTGCGCGCCACAAAACTTGTCGACGCCAGCCCTGCCTGCGTCGCGCGGTTGCGCGCCAGGTTCTCACCTGAGCGTGCCACCAACGCCGAGCTGCCTTCAATGCCCAGTACCTCGGCAGCCTGCGTGGCCAGCGGCAGCGTAAAGTTGCCAAGGCCACAAAACCAGTCGATCACGCGTTCTTGCCTGCCCACATTCAACAGGCGCAGCGCACGCGACACCAACACCCGGTTGATGTGCGGATTCACCTGGGTGAAATCCGTGGGCTTGAACGGCATGGTGATGCCGAACTCCGGCAGGCTATAAGACAGTTCCGGCGTGCCCGCTTGGTCGTCCAGCAGATGCACCGTATCCGGCCCCTTGGGCTGCAACCACCATTGAATGGGCTGCACCTCGTTGCTGTTTTCGCGAGCAAACGCCCGCAGAGCGTCCTTGTCAGCCTCGCTCAGCGGCTCCAGGTGACGCAGCACGAGGGCTGTCACATGGTCACCGCAGGCCAACTCAATCTGTGGGCAGGTCTCCCGCGCCTCCATGCCATGAATCAGCTTGCGCAGCGGCAGCAACAACGCACTCACGTGCGGAGGCAGCACATGGCAAACGGACATATCTGCCACGTAGCGGCTCTTGCGCTCGTGGAACCCCACCAGCACTTCGCCCTTCTTGTGCACGTAGCGCACCGAGAGGCGCGCCCGGTAACGGTACCCCCAGGAAGGCCCGGCAATTGGTCGCAGCAACGTTTCTGCCTTCACCTTGCCCAGGTGCCACAGGTTGTCTTCCAGCACGCGTTGCTTGGTGGCAACCTGCGCTGCGGGCTCCAGGTGCTGCATCTTGCAACCGCCACAAGCACCTGCGTGCAACCCAAAATGCGGGCATTTTGGCGACACCCGCTGAACCGATTCGCGGTGAATCTCGGTCAGCGTCGCCTGTTCCCACTGGTTCTTCTTGCGGTGGGTCTGCGCACTCACCCATTCGGTGGGCAAGGCACCGTCAATGAAAACCACCTTGCCATCCGCCTTGCGCGCCACGCCCTGTGCTTCCAGGTCGAGCGATACGACCTCCAGCCATCCATTGGGCGCAGTTGCAGGCAATCCTTCCCCGGGCGCCACTGGCACCACTTGCTGATCGGCGGCTTCCATCAGCGCGCCGGAAGGTGTTTGAGCGGATCGACCGGCTTGCCCTGGCGGCGCACCTCGAAGTGCAGTTTCACACGGTCAGCATCACTGCTGCCCATCTCTGCAATCTTCTGCCCCTTGCGGACGGTCTGGTCCTCGCGCACCAACAAGGCCTGGTTGTGAGCGTAAGCGGTCAAATAGGTGTTGTTGTGCTTCAAGATGACCAAGTTGCCATACCCGCGCAAACCGGCGCCGGCGTACACCACACGCCCGTCTGCAGCTGCCAGCACGGCATCACCAGCCTTGCCGCCGATGCCCACCCCTTTGTTGCGGGATTCATCGAACACATCGATCACAGGCCCGGAGGCCGGCCACATGAAGGCCACCTCGTCAGATGCAGCCACTGCTGAGCCCTGGCCAGACGCTGGTGCAGGCGCAGCCGTGGCACTGCTGCTGCCAGCAGCCCCCAAAGGCTGCCCTTGAACCGCAGAGCTGCTGACGGCGTTCGCCGTGGTGCCAGCAGCGGCTGAAGGAGCCGCGGCGGCGGTACTGGCTTGCGGCGGCACCACACGCAACACCTGCCCCACCTCGATCAGGTTGGGGTTGACAATGCCGTTCCATGCTTGGATATCGCGCCAGCTTTGGCCCGTCTCCAGGCCAATGCGCATCAGTGTGTCACCAGGGCGCACGGTGTAATAACCCGGTTTGCCAGCGTTCTCGGCACCAGGCGGCAAAGCCTGGGCGGCAGGAGCGCCTGCCCCCCCACCTGTGCGGTCTACCACGGGCGCACGCTGCGCCGGTTTTTGTGGGGCAGCACACGCCCCCAACATTGCCACCGCTACAACGGCCGCTCCCCAATTGATCATGCGCGTGTGGCGCGGCAACTTGGCATCAGCCAACGGCCGCCACAGCGGAACCGTGTGTTCCATGCAGTACCTCATCCTGAAATCTAAAAGCCAGCGCCCAAGCGCCGGACGGCGCCATGGTCAGGCCACACCCGATTTTAGAGGCACGAACAGCACGGCCTCCAGGATGTTACGCACGTACCCATTGGGGGTGCGGTCAATCACCACCAGGCTCTGGCGCCCAGGGCTCAGTTCTGCAGGTGCCACCAGCCGCCCGCCTACGGCGAGTTGGTCCAGCCAAGTCTGGGGAATAGCTTCCCCACCCGCAGCAGAAACAATGCCTGCATAAGGGGCACCCGACGGAAACCCCAGCATCCCGTCACCAAGAATCAGGTGCACATTCGGCAGGCGCATGGGCCGCAGGTTTTCCCTGGCTTTCTCGTGCAGGCCACGCAGCCGCTCCATGCTGTACACCTCGGCAGCCAAGTGGGAAAGCAGCGCTGCCTGGTAGCCGCAGCCCGTGCCGATTTCAAGCACACGCCCCATGGGTATCGTCCGCCCTTCGCACAGCAACTCCAGCATCCGCCCCACCACGCTGGGCTTGGAAATGGTTTGCCCCAATCCAATGGGCAAGCTGGTGTCCTCATAAGCCTGGGGTACCAGGGCCGAATCAACAAATCGGTGCCGCTCTACGGTAGCAAAAGCCTGCTGCACCCTCGGGTTCTGCAAGCCCTGAGTCACCAGCTTGCGGACCATGGCCTGCCTGAACGCCGCCGAATCCAGCCCGGTGCCTGTTACCAACGGAATGGACGCCTTTGCGGGCACACGCGCGGTACTGCTTGAGCTGGCCTGCACCTGTCCACGCACGGGCACGGAAGGCGCCGCCACAACCGAACCCAACCGCGCTGGAAATGCAGGCCGCGGGCGCCCCTCTGCTCCATCCGGAGGGGCTCCTGGCGATACCGGGTGCCGACTCACCGCACCTCCGCACGGCGCTGGGCTGAAAACTGCGCCACGGACTGAGCCCAGTAGGCCAGACGGGAATGGTCGGTCAAGTCGATCTGCAATGGTGTTACCGACATGTAACCCTGGGAAGTCGCATGAAAATCCGTTCCCTCGGTCTCGTCCCGGGCCGCACCTGCGCCCCCTATCCAGTACATGGTTTCACCACGAGGACTGACCTGCGTAATCACGGGTTCAGCGGCGTGTCGGCGGCCCAGGCGCGTGACCTTGGTCCCCAACACCTGCTCCAAAGGAAGACAAGGAATGTTCACGTTCAACAGCCACGGATCCACATGCCCACCGGGGGCAGCCTGCGCATAGGTCATGGCTGAGGGCGCCAGGTAGGACACCAGTTCACGCGCCTTGATCACTGCTGCGTCCAAGTGCCGCCACCCCTTCTCGGTTTGCGAGAAGGCAATCGCTGGCACCCCGAACAGGTAACCTTCCATGGCAGCACCCACGGTTCCGGAGTAGATCGTGTCGTCTCCCATGTTGGCACCGTTGTTGATGCCAGACACCACCAAATCGGGCCGGTAACCCAGCAAGCCCGTCAAAGCGATGTGAACGCAATCGGCCGGGGTGCCATTGACGTAGCGGAACCCGTTAGGCGCCGTCTGCACGTACAAGGGAGAATGCAGCGTCAGTGCATTGGACTTGGCGCTGTTGTTCTGCTCAGGCGCCACCACTTCCACATCACCCAGTTCGCAGAGCGCGTCGTACAGCGCGCGAATGCCGGGGGCCTGGTAACCATCGTCGTTGGACAGAAGAATCTTCATTGCCGTCCATTGTAGGCGTGCTAAACACCTAGCCGCCCCATGGGCAAGTACTGGGGCTCAAAGACAAAATCAAACCGCAGTCGATCTGGTTCTGCGCATTAGCGAACGCAATACCACCGGTGACTTACCGAAACGGCGATGGAAATAAAATGAAAAAGCCCGGCTGATGCCGGGCTTTTTGCGTAGTTAACTGGGGTGGCTGATGGGACTCGAACCCACGACGACCAGAATCACAATCTGGGACTCTACCAACTGAGCTACAGCCACCGTAGCCTTAAATTATAGCGTGATTTCCATAAAAATCACGCGTTATTCGACCTTGGCATCACCTTTTTTGGCCGTGATCTGCACTTTGTAGTGGGCACGCAGTGCCTGCAGGTACGCCTGAGCCTCTGCCTGCGCCCACATTTGACCTAGCTGAGCAAGTTCTTGGGTGGCGACTTCAGCGCTTGGCACTTCGCGGTCCAGCACACGGTTGACGCGAACGATCATGTATCCATCACCAGCCAAGTCAACACCAGTCCAAGCCGAAACATTGCCACCAGCCGGAGCAGACAGGGCAGCCGTTACAGCAGGAATGGGCAAGCCTTGCACGTTGGTACGTGAAATCACCACTGCGGAACGCAGGCTGGCAGCCGCAGGCTGAGCCTTCCAGGCTTCCAGCTTGGCTTTGCCCTCCGCCTTGGCCAACTCCAGCGCCTTTTGCTGCACGAGCCGCTCACGCACCCGGTCCTTCACCTCATCCAGCGCCAGTGTGTGCGCGGGGCGATGAGCCACGACCCTGGCAGCAACCATTTGATTGGTACCAGTTTCAATGGCCTCGGTATTGGTCTTCTTGCCCAGGGCATCTTCCGAAAAAACGGCAGCCATGAGGCGCGGCGACGCCAAAACAGCGTCTTTGCCCGAAGCAAACGTCCCATTCCGCAGAACACCTTGGGCCTTGCGGACGGTAAGGCCCAGCTTCTGCGCCGCCGGATTCAGGCTGTCGCTGTTCTCGTAGACCAAGTTGCTGAAGTCCTCAGCGAACTCGGCGAAACGGCGCTGCGCCTGTTGACGTATGAGTTCGTCCTCAAGTTTGGCACGGACGCCCTCAAAGGGTTGGGGCGCGGGGCGGCGCACGTCAGTGAGCTGGATGATGTGAAAGCCAAACTCGCTTTCCACCAACTCAGAAATCTGTCCCTTTTCTAGCGCGAACACCGCGTCTTCAAAGGGCTTGACCATTGCCCCACGGGCAAAGAAGTCAAGATCGCCACCATTGGCCGCTGAGCCTGGGTCTTGCGATTTGGCCTTGGCCACTTCAGCAAATTTGTTCGGCGACTTCTTCACCTCATCAAGCAAGGCCTGAGCCTGCGCCTTCACAGCAACCTTTTGCTCGGCCGTTGCCTTGGGGTCAACCGTCAGAAGAATGTGACGAGCACGGCGCTGCTCCTGCTGCGCGAGAGCGGCGTTGTTCTGCTCGTAATACGCACGGAGGTCCTCTTCACTCAGGCGGATGTTGCGCGCTACGGCGTCAAGATCCAGGACCAGATATTCCAGGTCGACTTGATCTGGCGCCTGAAACTGAGCTTGGTTTTCCTGGTAGTAGCTTTGCACGTCCGCATCTGTCACCTTGACGGATGCAGCAAAGTCGCGCGGCTGGAAATGTGCCACCTGGACTTCGCGACGCTCGAAATAGGCACGCAAAGCAGGTTCGGCAGCACCTGCCGTCGCAAAGCCCGAGGCACTGACGCCTTGTGCGACCTGGCGGCGGGCAATGTCGGCGCGGACATTGGCCTCGAACATTTCAGGTGTCATGCCTTGGGCACGAAGAAGCTCACGATACCGTTCAGCGTCCAGGGTGCCGTCAGCCTTGCGCAGAGATGCAATGTTGGGATCTTGAGTCAACTCACGGGCCAGGCGCTGGTCAGAGGCGACCATGTGTGCGTCTTGCGCAGCGAGCGCCAGCACGCGGTCATTGACCATGCGCTCAAGCGTACCCAGGCGCGCTTGCTCGGACTCAAGAATGGACCGGTCGATGCCCGGCATCGATGCGGCCATGCGGTCGACTTCGTTGCGGTGGGCTGCCTCCCATTCCTGGCGGGTGATTTCCACCTTGCCGATCTTGGCCACGACGTCTGCGGACTCGCGGAAGCGGCTGTAGCCCTCAATGCCAAACAGCACAAAGGACGGAATGATCAACAACATGAGAAGACCCATGAGGAACTTCATGTTGTTACGGAAGAAATCAAACATACGTGTGCAACCTGCAACAAAAAAGGCGAACCCCTGTTCGCCTTTCGTGTGGGTGGTGGGTGCTGAGGGGCTCGAACCCCCGACCTACGCCTTGTAAGGGCGCCGCTCTACCAACTGAGCTAAGCACCCCACCGAAACTGTGACCCGAATTTTACTTGATTGCGTCTTTCAACGCTTTGCCAGGACGGAACTTTGGGATTTTAGCCGCTTTGATCTTGATTGCCGCACCGGTGCGAGGATTGCGGCCAGTTCTGGCTGCGCGCTTGGTCACCGAGAAGGAGCCGAAACCGACCAGCGATACGGTACCACCTTTTTTCAGCGTGGTACGCACTGCTGCGAGCGTCGCGTCCAGCGCGCGGGCCGCTGCCGCCTTGGAAATGTCGGCACTGGTGGCAATGTGATCAACGAGTTCAGACTTGTTCACCGAATATCCCCTCAAGAAAATTTCGTTTATGAGCTCCTGACCTCGTGCGGGTGACCCGCGCGACGGCACAAGGGAATGGATTCTAGGTCTGCGCCCGCCTTGAGGGAAATGCCCCAGTGCCGCGCATGGCTGTCAGCCACGTGTCAGGGCTCGTGCGATCTCCTGCCCCAGGTCCTGCGTGGAAGCATTGCCCCCGATGTCGGGCGTACGAGGCCCGCCGTTGGCGGGATCAAGCACCATCTCGATGGCATTGAGCACGGCGTCGTGCGCGTCGCGATGCCCGAGGAAGTCGAGCATCATGGCGCCACACCAGATCTGCCCGATGGGATTGGCTATGTTGCGACCAGCTATGTCCGGCGCCGAACCATGCACCGGCTCGAACAGCGAGGGGTACTTGCGGTCCGGGTTGAGGTTGGCGCTGGGTGCTATGCCGATGGTGCCCGTGCAGGCTGGTCCAAGATCACTCAAGATGTCGCCGAACAGGTTGCTGGCCACCACCACGTCGAAGAAGTCTGGCCGCTGCACGAAGTGCGCCGTGAGGATGTCGATATGGAATTTGTCCACGTTCACACCCGGATAGGCCTTGGCCATTTCGATGACGCGCTCGTCCCAATAGGGCATGGTGATGGCGATGCCGTTGCTCTTGGTGGCGCTGGTAAGGTGCTTCTTGGGACGGCTTTGCGCCAGTTCGAAGGCGAACTTCAAAACGCGGTCCACCCCCACGCGGGACATCACAGTTTCCTGCATGACGATTTCGCGCTCGGTGCCGGGGTACATGCGCCCGCCGATGCTGGAATATTCGCCCTCGGTGTTCTCGCGCACGATATACATGTCGATCTCGCCAGGCTGGCGGGGCGAGCCGTCACGGCGCACCACTGGCGCAATGATGCCGGGCATGAGCCGTGCGGGGCGCAGGTTCACGTATTGGTCGAACTCACGCCGGAACAACAAGAGCGAACCCCATAGCGAAATGTGGTCAGGAATCTTCTCCGGCCAGCCCACTGCGCCAAAGTAGATGGCGTCGTGCCCGCCAATCTGCTCCTTCCAGTTGTCGGGCAACATCTTGCCGTGCTTCTCGAAGTAGTCCCAGCTGGAAAAGTCGAAATGGTCGAATTGAAGATCAATGCCAAAGCGACTCGCTGCCGCTTCCATGACCCGAATGCCCTCGGGCATGACTTCCTTGCCAATACCGTCGCCAGCGATGACTGCGATGCGTTTTCTGCTCATGGTGACTCCTCTGAGGTTCGTCTGACACGTTGGGGATGCGTCTAGCTTAGCCAGTAAACAGGAAATAATCTTTCAATTGATTATTTCCACAAGGGAAACAAATGGAGCGAGCAGACCTGGAACTGGTGCAGGCCATCAGGCAGCACGGGAGCATGACGGGCGCCGCGCAAGGACTCAGGCTGGCGCCTTCGGTGGTCACCAAACGCCTGGCGGCGCTTGAGCTGGAGCTAGGGCTGAAACTTTTTCAAAGAACCACTCGGCACGTGAACCCCACGCCAGAGGGTGAAGCCCTTTGCGAACGAGCCACCACCCTACTGCAGGGTTTCAAGGATGCGGAGGAAGAGCTTCGCGAACGTCAATCCGAACCTGCGGGCCTAATCCGTCTGGCCGCGACATTTGGCTTTGGCAGGCTTTGGCTAGGCCCTGCCTTGGCAGTGTTTCAGGAACGCCACCCCAAACTGCAGATTCAACTGCTGCTCACAGAGTCGCTGCCGGACTTGGCACGAGAGGGGCTGGATGGAGCGGTCTGGTTGTGGAGCGCCCCGGAACATCGGGCTGCGGAGTGGGTGTCGCGGCGACTTGCCAAGAATCAGCGGGTGCTGGTTGCAGCGCCCAGCTACGTGGAAAAACACGGCACGCCTGCAACCCCGGGGGACCTATCAAAGCACGCTTGCTTGATCGTCAGAGAAAACAGCAGCGACCCAAACCAGCGGTTTGACAGCTGGATGCTCAAAGGCCCCGGTGGCAAACGCACCACGTTGCCTGTGCACGGCCCACTGTCAAGCAACTCCGGTGAAATGGTGCGCGACTGGTGCCTTGCCGGCCACGGCATCATGCTGCGCAGCCTGTGGGACGTGGCGCCCCTGCTGGCCAGCGGCGCCCTGATACAGGTATTGCCTGAGCACACCATGCCAGACGCAGATGTGCACTGGCTGGCGCCATTTCGCCCGCAGGTGCCTCGCCGAATCCGTCTGCTGGTGGATCACCTCCAGCAGACCTTCAAGCAGGAGCCTTGGCGAAACCGATGAATCAGCGCGCCGGCGCCCTGACCACCAGACTCACGCCCAATGCAGTGAGAGCTGTACCAACAATGGTCACGATGGTGATGGGTTCACTGAACAGGAACCACGCGATGACGGCCGTACAAGGCGGCACCAGGTACATGAGGCTGGTCACGGAGGCTGCAGCGCCACGCTGGATCAACATGTACAACAGCGAGCTGCCACCCAAGGTAAGGCCGAGCACAGACCACGCCATGGCACCGACGAGCTCAGCGTTCCAACCCATGCCCTCGGTTTCCAGCAATGCAAGAGGCAAGGTGACCACGAAAGCTGCTGCAAGCTGAACCGTATTGGCGCTGCGCACATCGCAAGGCTTGACGTGACGCTTCTGGTACAAGGTGCCGATGGTGATGCTGAACAGAGCCAGCACCGCGAACGAAAGATTGAGCCAGGTAGCGGTGTCGCCAGGGCCACCCGCACCGAACTTACGTGACACCACCAGTACCAAGCCAGTGAAGCCAAGAGTCAACCCAACCCACTGGCGGCGTGTAACCTGCCCGCCCGTGGATGAAAGCCAAATAGCGGTTAGCACCGGTTGCAAACCCACCACCAGCGAAGACAAACCCGACCCCATACCCGCCTTAACGGCAGCCCACACACCACCCAGGTAACCGGCGTGCATGAGCATGCCGACAACGCTCAGGTGAAACCACTGCTCACGGGTTTTTGGCCATGTCACCTTGGCCACAAAAATCCAAGGCAGAAAACAAAGAATGGAAAGCGCGTAACGCCACGCCAGGAACGACATAGGCGGCGCATGTGGCATGCCATAGCGGGCAACGATGAAGCCCGTGCTCCAGATGAGCACGAACACGCCAGGCATGGCGCGCAGCCAAGCGTTGTCAGGAGCGGAACCAGACATGAGGGAGAGAGCTTTCTTAGCGCACCTTTGCCCGAATCTCGGGCAGTGCC
The DNA here is from genome assembly GCA_041913045.1 of Burkholderiaceae bacterium. Lineage (GTDB taxonomy): Bacteria > Pseudomonadota > Gammaproteobacteria > Burkholderiales > Burkholderiaceae_C > CAMLOF01. The sequence goes on from JAYSGB010000013.1 coordinate 44,471, forward strand.
TTCTGCATGTAATAGACCATGGACCAGACCGTGAGCACCGCCGCGATCCAGATCAGCACCGTACCCCACAGGTGTGTATTGATCACACCGAACAAGCGGCCGTCGTAGAGCAGGAAAGGAATGGCCACCATCTGCGTGGTGGTCTTGAGTTTGCCGATCATGTGCACGGCCACACTCTTGTTGGCCCCGATCATGGCCATCCACTCGCGCAGAGCGGAGATGGCAATTTCACGCCCAATGATGATGAGGGCCACGAAGACGTCTGCGCGGTCCAGGTGAACCAGCACCAGCACGCATGCACAGACCAGGAACTTGTCGGCAACCGGGTCGAGGAATGCACCGAACGATGAGGTCTGGTTGAGGCGACGGGCCAGGTAGCCATCGGCCCAGTCCGTCAATGCGAACACCACGAACAGCACGGTGGCGATCAGGTTCTGCATCTGCAACGTGATCCCCGGCAGGTAGAACACGGCCACGATGAGGGGAATGGCCACGATGCGTGCCCACGTGAACAGTGTTGGCAGATTGAAGAACATGGGGGTGATTATGCGTGGACTTCAGTGCAAGGCACGATAGATGGCTTCGGCCAGGTCTGCGGAAATGCCTTCGACAGTGGAAAGGTCCTCAACACTGGCGTTGGCCACGCCGCGCACACCGCCAAAACGCTGCAACAGGCGAGCCCGCTTCTTGGGGCCCACGCCGGGAATGTCCTCCAGCTTGCTGCCGCCAGTGCGGGCCTTGGCCCGCTGTGCGCGCATGCCTGTGATGGCAAAGCGATGCGCTTCGTCGCGGATCTGCGCCACCAGCATCAGCGCAGCAGAATCAGCACCCAGGTAGACCTTTTCGCGGCCATCGGCAAACACCAGTTCCTCCAGACCCACCTTGCGGCCCTCGCCTTTTTCCACGCCCACAATGCGGCCCAGGTCCAGCCCCAGGGACTCGAACACCTCACGCGCCACACCCACCTGGCCTTTGCCGCCGTCGATGAGAACAATGTCGGGCATGCGAGCGCCGCCAACTGCCTTGTTCGCGTCACCCGACTCACGCAGCGCCTGGGCAAGCTTGCCGTAGCGGCGTTCCAGCACCTGCCGCATGGCTGCGTAATCATCCCCGGGAGTAATGCCATCGATGTTGTAGCGGCGGTACTGGCTGCCTTGCATCTTGTGGCCCTCGAACACGACGCACGACGCCATGGTGGACTCACCCGCCGTGTGCGAAATGTCGAAGCACTCGATGCGCAGGGCATCCAGCGCGTCTTCGGGCAGGTCAAGCGCCTGGGCCAGCGCGCGCGTGCGCGCCTGCTGCGAGCCCTCCTCAGACAGCAGGCGGGCCAACTGCAAATCGGCGTTCTTCTGTGCGAGTTCCAGCCACACGCGGCGGTGTTCGCGTGGGTTGAACACGGCGTGCAGGCGCATGCCGCTTTGTTCGCCCAACAGCTCCAGCAAACCCTGTTCAACGGGTGCGCCCAGCACCAGCACGGGCGGCGGCGCGGCCTGTGTGTAGTGCTGTGCCATGAAGGCTTCCAGCACGCGCTGCTCGACGTTTGCAGTCTGGACTGCGGCCGTTTCTGCGTCACCCTCGTCGGCGTCAGCGTCCAGCGCCGCCAGCACGGCCCCCTCTTCCACATGGGCCGGAAAGTACGGCCTGTCCCCTAGATGACGCCCGCCACGCACCATGGCCAGGTTCACACAGGCGCGCCCGCCATGAACCTTCACGGCGAGGATGTCCACATCCTGGTCGCTGGTGCTTTCCATGGCCTGCTGGTGCAGCACGGTGGACAGCGCCTTGATCTGGTTGCGCACCTCGGCGGCCTGTTCAAACGCCAGCTTCTCTGCGTGAGTCAGCATGCGTTGCTCTAGCTCGTCGAGCACGGTCTGTGTTTCGCCGCGCAGAAAGGCACTGGCGCTGCGCACGTCGGCAGCGTAATCAGCCGCCGAGACGAAGCCCACGCAAGGCCCCGAGCAACGCTTGATCTGGTACAGCAGACAAGGCCGCGTGCGATGGTTGAACACCGTGTCTTCACAGGTACGCAGGCGGAACACCTTCTGCAGCAGCTGGATGGTTTCCTTGACCGCCCAGGCATTGGGGTAAGGGCCGAAGTACTGGTGCTTCTTTTCCACCGCACCCCGGTAGTACGACATGCGGGGAAAGTGCTCGGGTCGCGCCTGCGGGTCCGCAGCGGCAGGCGACTGTTCAAAAGCGGGCGTCCAGGTGTTGGCACTCAGGCGCAGGTAGGGGTAGCTCTTGTCATCCCTGAAGAGAATGTTGAAACGCGGCTGCTGCGTCTTGATGAGGTTGTTTTCCAGCAACAGGGCCTCAGCCTCGGAGCGCACCACGGTGGTTTCCATGCGCGCGATCTTGCTGACCATGTGGCCGATTCGCGTGCCGTCATGGCTCTTCTGGAAGTAGCTGGAGACGCGTTTCTTCAGATCACGCGCCTTGCCGACATACAGCAGCATGCCTGCGGCGTCGAAATAGCGGTATACGCCAGGCAGCGACGGCAGTGCCGCCACGGCCTTGAGCAACTCTTCGGGATGGGGTGAAGTCATGGAAATCCGATTGTCGCACCGCGTTGGTGCCCTACCCGCCGGGCGACAATGCAGCCATGCAAGACACACGCGACCTGCCCTGCCTGACCTGGGACATCTTCTGCCACGTGATAGACAACTGGGGCGACCTGGGCGTGTGCTGGCGGCTGGCGGCTCAACTTGCGGAACGCGGACAGCAGGTGCGCCTGTGGGCTGACGACAACGCACCGCTGGACTGGATGGCTCCCGGCGCACGCGAGGGACACTGGCCGAACGTGGAGGTGCATGACTGGCCCCGAGCAGACGCCAACGCCGCCGCACCGACCGCACCGCCGGGAGACGTGCTGGTGGAAGCCTTTGGCTGTGAGATACAGCCCCAGTGGGTACGAGCACTGCAACCCACCGGCGAAGGCCGCGTCTGGCTGAACCTGGAATACCTGAGTGCAGAAGACTACGTGCGGCGCTGCCATGGTCTGCCATCACCTGTGCTCAGCGGTCTGTTGGCCGGACGCACCAAATGGTTCTTTTACCCTGGATTTTCACAAGGCACGGGCGGACTTCTGCGCGAGACCGGCCTTCTGGAACAACAAGGCAGCTTCGATCGCAGCGGGTGGCTGCAGGGCCAAAACATTGCCAACGACGGTGCCCCCGTCGTTTCGCTGTTCTGCTACGAGCCTCCAGCCCTGCCCGCTTTGTTGCGCCTGCCCGAGCTGGCAAAAGCGCACTGGCTGGTGGCGCCTGGGCGCGCCGAAGCGGTTTTCTCGATAGCAACCACCCCAGACACTCGCAGCAAGGTGCTGCCCCACCTGCCACAAACCGAATTCGACCACCTGCTGTGGGCCTGCGACCTGAACTTCGTGCGGGGCGAAGACTCTCTGGTGCGCGCCTTATGGGCGGGCAAGCCCTTCGTCTGGCACATTTACCCCCAGCATGACGACGCCCACCACGCCAAGCTGGACGCCTTTCTCGACTGGCTGCAAGCACCCGCCTCGCTGCGCGAGTTTCACCACACTTGGAACGGGATCGACAACGCCCCCTTGGCCGCGCCCGCACTGGCCGAATGGCTCGAATGCACTCTGGCAGCCCGCCAACGACTGTTGAAACAGGACGATCTGCTCACACAGCTGCTGGGCTTTGTCATGGAAAAACGCTAAAATATATGGTTTTGCGAGCCTGCCTAGCCGGGTGGACCAGAGCCACAAGGTGCACGCAGCCGCCCCGCCGCGCGCCTAGGCAGAGTGCCCAGCCCGAGCGGCACAACCCCCTGGAAACACCATGAAAATCGCTCAAGAAATCCGCGCTGGCAACGTGATCATGCACGGCAAAGACCCCATGATCGTCCTGAAGACCGAATACGCCCGTGGCGGCCGTGGCGCTGCCACCGTGCGCATGAAGCTCAAGGGCCTGCTGGGCAACATCGGCACCGAAGTCGTCTTCAAGGCCGACGACAAGATCGACAACATCATTCTCGACAAGAAGGAGTGCACCTACTCCTACTTCGCCGACCCGATGTACGTCTGCATGGACGCCGACTACAACCAGTACGAAGTCGAAGCCGAAAACATGGGCGATGCTCTGAACTACCTGGAAGACGGCATGGCCGTTGAAGTGGTGTTCTACGAAGGCAAGGCCATCTCGGTTGAACTGCCCACCAGCGTCGAGCGCGAGATCACCTGGACCGAGCCCGCCGTGAAGGGCGACACGTCCGGCAAGGTGCTCAAGCCTGCCAAGATCGCCACCGGTTTCGAAGTGGCCGTGCCGCTGTTCGTTTCCCAGGGCGACCGCATTGAAATCGATACCCGCACTGGTGAATACCGCAAGCGCGTCTGAAGACCGTGTTGTACGGATCAAAGACAAGGAAGGCTCTTCGGAGCCTTTTTTGTTTTCTGTGTCGTGCCCTTGAACCCCTCACCTTGGCTGGAATCCAAGGACTGGCGACCGCTTCAACACGAACGCCAGGAGCCTCCCAATGAACATGCAGAACAACACCCATAACTTGCAGTCCAGCAGACTGGCCGACGCAGCCGTAGAAATGCACCTGATGGGCGACGGTAGCCACCCACTCCAACCGGACGCCTATCGCCTGGCATTCGCCGATTCAGAATTTCTCTTGCGTCGCGAAACACGCGGCATCCGCTTTCAGTTGGAGTTGCTCAAGCCCGACCTGGCGCAACACGCGCATGGCATTGAGAACACCATCGTGGTGTTTGGCAGCGCGCGCTTTCGTGAACCCGAGGAGGCCCAAAAGCTGTTGCAGGAAGCGCAGGCCAGCGGAGACGCCAAGGCCATACGCCGTGCGCAGGCTCTGGTGCGCAACGCGCACTATTACGACAAGTCTCGCCGCTTTGCGCAGATGGTTGCCGACTACAGCCTGAGCTGCCCCAGGCAAGACCAGTTGCACATTGCCACCGGGGGCGGCCCCGGCATCATGGAAGCGGCCAATCGAGGCGCACACGACCGTGGCGTGCTCAACGTGGGTCTGAACATTTTACTGCCACACGAGCAGACGCCCAACCCCTACATCAGCCCTGAGCTGTGCTTCAAGTTCCACTATTTCGCGCTGCGCAAGATGCACTTCCTGATGCGCGCCAAGGCACTCGTGGCCTTCCCTGGCGGGTTTGGCACACTGGACGAGCTGTTCGAAGTGCTGACGCTGGTGCAGTGCAAAAAGGCCAAGCCGGTGCCAATCTTCCTGTTCGGCAGCGACTACTGGAAGCGCCTGATCAACTTCGATGTGCTGGTGGAAGAAGGCGCGATTTCTCCCGAAGACCTAGACCTGTTCCAGTATGTGGACGAGCCAGAGGAGGCCTGGGAAGGCATCAAGCGCTTCTTCAACCTGCCCGACGCCTGCCAGGTGGCCTGATAGCCACCCAGCTAAAGCCTGCCGCAGCCGCGGCAGGCTGTGTGATCACATTGGGAAGATGCGGAAGCAGGCAATGGCCACAAGGGTCGGCCCCAGAGCCCCGAGGAAAAGGCTCTGCGCGGAAATGGCCCCCTCGTTGAATGTGCTCTTGAGTATGGATGCGCCTGCAGGGTTGGGCGCGTTGGCGATGATGGTGAGGCCACCGCCCGTGACCGCGCCGGTGACCAGGGCGTATTTGAACTCATCCGACAGGCCATCCACCAGCGAGCCCAGGTAGGTCAACGCTGCGTTGTCGGTAATTGCCGTCAAGGCCGTGGCACCAAAGTAGATCTGCGTCTCGTCCATGGACATCAGCATTGGCTGTAGCCACCACTGCTGCATGCCGCCCAGCACCACCAAGCCCCCCAGGAAGAAGGCAACCAGCAGCCCCTCACGCAGGATCAGGCGGTCTTGGAACGCGGGGTAAGCGGTGGCCACGCCCATGAACAGCAGAAACACCGCAATGAAAGCCGCCGGGTGGTGCGAAAACACCACGATGGCCAGCAGGAAAAGCATGTGAACGGCAACCATCCAGCCCGGCACACCAGTGTAGGGAGACTTGCTGGAGTACTCCATCAACTTGAGTTCACGTGCAAACAGGAAGGTGAGCACCGAGGCATTGATGAACACAGCCAGCGCAGCCTTCCAGCCGATGTGCGTCAGCATGTAGGTGGTGTCAAAACCCCATTTGCTGGCCACCATGAGGATGGGGGGTGCTGCGTACGGGGTGAGCGTGCCACCAATAGAAATGTTGACAAACAATGCGCCCAGCGCGGCGTATTGGAGACGGCGAGACGCCTTGGCGAACACCGTGTCCTTCATCAGAAGCGCGGCCAGAGTCATGGCGGCGGGTTCGGTGATGAACGAACCGAGAAGCGGGACGATGCCCAAGGCTGTGAAGAAGAAGGCCATGCTGCGCGGCAGCGGAATGACCCGCACAACGCCCTGTACTGCGGCAGACGCGGCCTGGAGCACTGGCCGGCTGCCCGCAACCACCATGATGGCGAACACGAACAGCGGCTCGGTGAAGTTGCGCGCATCCAGGTAGCCCAGCGCCTCGTCTTTGCCAACCATGAAGGCCATGGTGATCATGAACACCATGGCCCAGAAACCGAAGACGATTTCCACTTCGGCCAACAGATGCCAGACACCGGCATGGGCAGGCCGGGTGTGCGCAAGATGCTCGAAGAACTTGGTCGAGAAAGTGTGGATCAGGGCGAGCGCAAAAAGTGCGGCCGCCACCACCTGCACCGTGGTGGGTGACATGGATCAGTCTCCTGTTGTTGGGGGGTGACGGGGCACCCGTTGGCGGGTGATTGTAATTAGGCTGTCAATCGTCCTCGCCTGCCTGTAACGCAGGCAACACAGACGAAACATCGGCGCCTGGCAACGCCTCTACCTTTTTGAGTGCCCTGCCCATGGCACGGCTGCGAACTTCGGCACTTTCCAGCGTATTAAGCACGGTTTGCGTCTGGTTCTTGACCTTGGCCAGCACGTCACCAAACTTGCCAAACTCGGTTTTGACGGCGCCCAGCACCTGCCAGACCTCACTGGACCGCTTTTCAAGCGCCAGCGTACGAAAGCCCATCTGCAGCGCATTGAGCATGGCCAGCAAGGTGGTGGGGCCTGCCAGCGTGACGCGGTGCTCGCGCTGCAAGGCTTCTACCAGGCCGGGACGGCGCAGCACCTCGGCGTAGAGCCCCTCGGTAGGCAGGAAGAGCAAAGCGAAGTCTGTGGTGTGCGGCGGCTCCAGGTATTTCTCGGCGATGGACTTGGCCTCCAGACGGACACGGGCCTCCAGCGCCTTGGCTGCAGCATCCGCCGCGATCGGGTCAGCCACGCGTTGGGCTTCGAGCAGGCGCTCGTAGTCTTCGTTGGGGAACTTGGCGTCGATGGGCAACCAGACAGGTGTGCCGTCATCACCCTTGCCAGGCAGGCGGATGGCGAAATCGACCACGTTGCGGCTACCTGGGCGGGTGGCCACCTGCGTAGCGTACTGCTCGGGGGTGAACACCTGTTCCAGCAGCGCGGCCAGCTGTGCCTCGCCGAACATGCCACGCGTTTTCACGTTGGTGAGCAGGTGCTTCAGGTCACCCACACCAGCGGCCAGGCTTTGCATTTCGCCCAGCCCCTTGTGCACCTGTTCCAGGCGCTGCGCCACGTGCTGGAAGCTTTCCGCCAGCCGGGTTTCCAGCGTCTTGTGGAGTTTTTCGTCCACGGTGGCGCGCATTTCGTCCAGCTTGGTGGCGTTGCTCTGCTGCAGCTGGTTGAGCTGTGCTTCCAAAGTGGCGCGCACCTCGCCCAGCCGACGGGCATTGGCTTCGCTCAAGGCCTGTAATTGCTGGGTGAGCGTGTCGCCCAGCGTGCCGCGCAGCTGAACCAACTGCTGGGCGAAGGCATCTATCTGCGCGTTCTGGGTACGGGTGGTTTCAGCACCCTGCTTGAGCAGGGTGTCTTGGAAAGTGGCCAGGGTCTGGGTGACTTCCTGGCGCTGGCCGCGAGCAGACTCGCTGACCTCACGGCGCAGTTCGCGCTCCAGCCGGTCGATGCGCTCGACCTGTGCTTGCATCAAGGCCAGCGCCTGTTGGCGTTCCTGTGCAGCCTGAGGATCTTGCTCTGCAGCGCTTTTGACGAGCCATGCCAGCCACGCCAGCACGGCAACCTGAACAACGGCCAGCAGCGCCAGCCACACATTGGGGAATTCAGTCATTCCCCGATTATGTGGCCGCGCGCAACTGCTCCGGAGTGTTCACAGGGGTCAAAGGCTTGCCTTGGGTCAGGAAGGCGATCAGGTTGTCGGCCGCCAGGTTGGCCATGGCAAGTCGCGTGGCGCGCGTGGCGCTGGCAATGTGGGGCGTGAGCACCACGTTCGGCACGGTGAGCAGGTCTGGGTGGATCTTGGGCTCACCTTCAAACACGTCCAGCCCAGCGGCGGCGATGCGCTTGTCGCGCAGGGCCTGTGCCAGCGCTGCGTCGTCCACAATGCCGCCACGCGCGATGTTGACCAGCGTTGCCGTGGGCTTCATGAGCGCCAGTTCAGCCGCGCCGATGGCGTGGTGGTTCTGCGGCGTGTAGGGCAGGACGAGCACGAGGTGGTCGGCCTGGCGCAGCAGCTCTTCCTTGCTGACGTAGGTAGCCTTGCACTCTGCCTCGGTGGCTGCGTCCAGCCGTGAGCGGTTGTGGTAAATCACCCGCATGCCAAAGCCGAGTGCGCCGCGCCGGGCAATGCCCTGGCCGATGCGCCCCATGCCCAGAATGCCCAGGGTGCTGCCATGCACGTCCTGGCCCGCGAACATGTCGTAGGCCCAGCGGTTCCACTGGCCTGCGCGCAGGAAATGTTCGCTTTCGGCCATGCGCCGCGCCGCCGCCAGCAAGAGAGCAAAACCGAAGTCGGCCGTGGTTTCGGTCAGCACATCTGGCGTGTTGGTCCCCACCACGCCCGCAGCAGTCATGGCGGGCACATCAAAATTGTTGTACCCCACGGCCATGTTGGCCACGACGCGCAATTGCGGGCACGCCTGCAACAGCGCTGCGTCGATGCGCTGGCTACCGGTGGTGAGCGCCCCCACGTGCCCTTGCAGGCGTTGGCGCAACTCCTCCGGCGACCATTCGTCGTCGTTCTCGTTGTAGCTGATGTCGAAGTGGCTGCGCAGGCGCTCCAGAACTTCGGGGAAGATGGCTCGTGCCACCAAGACGCGGGGGCGATTGCTCATGGCTCAGACCGCCAGCAGTTCAACTTCGAAGAGCAAGGTGGCGTTGGGCGGAATCACGCCACCCGCGCCACGCGCACCGTAGCCAAGCTCAGGCGGGATGACCAGGCGGCGCGTGCCGCCCACAGCCATGCCCTGCACGCCCTCGTCCCAGCCCTTGATGACATGCCCCGCGCCAAGCGGAAACACGAAAGGCTGGCCACGGTCTTTGCTGGAGTCGAATTTGCCGCCCTGCTCGCCGTTGTTGTAGAGCCAGCCGGTGTAGTGCACGCTGACGCGTTGGCCTGCGCGGGCAACGTCGCCGCTGCCCACCACGGTGTCTTCAAATTGCAGGCCGCTGGGAGTGGTGTTCATGAGAATTCCTTTCGGTGGTTTGTTTTTATTCGAGCCAGGTGGTGAAGTCTTGCACCGGCTCGCGCGGGGTGACGAAGGTGTTGACCTTGTCTGATGGGTCGGCGTAGCCCAGGGCCATGCCACAGACCAGCATTTCATTGTCGCCCGCGCCCACATGGGGCAGGATGATGCTGGCGAAATTGTTCCAGGCGGCCTGGGGGCATGTGTCCAGCCCATGTGCGCGTGCAGCCACCATCAGGTTCTGCATGAACATGCCCGTGTCCACGAGCGCACCGCCGCCCATGATTTTGTCCACGGTGAACATCAGCCCCACGGGCGCGTCGAAGAACTTGAAGTTGCGCTGGTGCTGCGCGTGCATCTTGTCCTTGTCGCCCTTGGTAATACCGAGCAGACCGTACAGACCCCAGCCGTTTTCGCGGCGGCGGTCGATGTAGGGGCTCACCCACTGGCGCGGGTAGTAGTCGTAGGCTTCCTGGTACTGCTCGGCCAGCGCGGGGTTGGCGCGAATGGCGTCATGCGCGGCACAGACCTTTTGCACCAAGGCGTCGCGCGAGGCGCCTTGGAGCACATAGACCTTCCAGGGCTGGGTGTTCGTACCAGAGGGCGCACGGCTGGCCACGCGCAGCAAGTGTTCAATCGTGTCGCGCGGCACCGGCTTGGGCAGGAAGGCCCGTACCGACAGACGCCCCTCAATGGCGGCATCCACACTGGCAGGATCGGCCACTGGCGGACGGCTCAGGGCGGGCGGGTTCTGGCTCATTTCTGTCTCCATGCTGATGTGACGTTTACGTAAACGTCAATTATGTAGTTATTGCTGATGCGCTGCAGAGTCAATGGTCATTGCAAGGCCTCTAGCGCGCTTCTCAGCGGATCTGGCAAAGGTACGGGACGCCGCGTCTGCCGGTCCACATACACGTGGACGAAATGACCGCTGGCCGCCGTCTGCTCACCTCCACTGCCAAACAGCCCAACTTCGTAGCGCACGCTGGAACGCCCCATGTGCGCTACCCGCAAGCCAGCATGGACTGTGTCGGGGAAAGCCAACGGTGCAAAGTAATTGCACTGCGTTTCAATCACCAGTCCGATCACTTGGCCAGCATGGATGTCCAAAGCGCCCTGCTCGATCAGGTAGCCGTTGACCGCCGTATCAAACCAGCTGTAATAGACCACGTTGTTCACGTGGCCGTATATGTCGTTGTCCATCCAACGCGTTCCGATGACACGAAACACACGGTAGGCACTGCGCGGCTGTGGTTGAGGGCGGTCGCTGCTCATGCCGCCCGATTGTGCCAGCCCCCTGCTGCGCGCCATGCCTGCCAGCGCTGCCAATGTGACACTGCCACACGGAAGGTGTTGACCTGCACGCGCACGGTGGTGGAGATATCGTGTCCATAGCCACCGGCCATGGACATGGCTACGGGTATGCGGCGCTGCCAGGCCCAGTCGAACACGCGCCGGTCGCGGGCCTCCATGCCATCGTCGGTCAGCTTGAGTCGGCCGAGCCTGTCACCCTCATGGGGGTCAGCGCCCGCGAGGTAGATGATCAACCCGGGATCAAAACGACGCTCCAACTCGCCCAGCCCGTGTTCCAGCGCCTCCAGATACTGGTCATCGCTACAGCCATCGGGCAGTTCGATATCGCAATCGCTGGGCTCCTTGCGGAACGGGAAATTGCGGGCGCCGTGCAAGGAAAGCGTGAAAACCGTGTCGTCGTCCTTGAAGATGCTGGCCGTTCCGTTGCCTTGGTGAACATCCAGGTCAATGACCGCCACATGCAACGGACGCAGCCTGTTAGTGTGCCCCTGGCGCGCCCACTCCGCCTGCATGAGCCTGGCCGCCACGGCAGTGTCGTTGAACACGCAAAAACCGCTGCCTTTATTGGCGTAGGAATGATGCGTGCCACCTGCAAGGTTGGCGGCGACACCCTCGCCAGCCAGCGCAACCCGGCAGGCTTGCACTGTGGCCCCAACGGAACGGCGTGCCCGCTCTGCCATGGCTGGCGTCCAGGGAAATCCAATCTCCCGTTGCTCGGCGGGTGTCAGGCCACCATTGGCAACGGCCTCAATGTATCGAGGGGTGTGCACGAGCGCCAACTCCCCGTCGGTGGCGGCCTGTGCCTGTCCCATGCGAATCTGCGGCAAGGAGTCGGCCAGCCGCTCCCGCAGCAGCGAATACTTGGCCATGGGGAAACGGTGCCCCTGCGGCAAGGGAAGAACAAAATGGTCGGCGTAGAAACTTTGCACACGAACATTCTGCACGGGGTGAACAGAACATTTTTGCTGCGACGCAACAAAGCCCCTTGCAATTCGGTGAACGATGCCTATAATTGAAGCCATGTTGCAGCGCAGCAAATGAGCAAGAACATAGACTTGCATCGACATGCGGCCCTCAACATCCCTTCGACCCTTGCATTTGGAGTATGACGATGCTGACCGCTGAGCAACTGCTTGCCGCCCAGAAAGCCAACATGGAAACCCTGTTCGGTCTGACCCAGAAGGCCTTCGAAGGTGTTGAGCGTCTGGTGGACCTGAACGTGCAGGCCACCAAGGCCGCACTGACCGAATCCGCCACCAATGCACAGGCATTGATGAGCGTCAAGGACGCACAGGAACTGATTGCCCTGCAGGCATCTTTGATGCAGCCCCTGGCTGAGAAAACTGCCGCCTACAGCCGCCAGCTGTACGAGATTGCCTCTGGCACGGGCGCTGAATTTGCCAAAGCTGCTGAAGGCCAGGCCAGCGATGCCCAGCAAAAATTCATGGCCGTTGTAGATAACGTTGCCAAGAACGCCCCCGCTGGCTCCGAAACTGCCGTGGCCGTGATGAAGAATGCCGTGGCCGCTGCCACTACCGCCATGGAATCGGTGCAGAAGGCCGTCAAGCAGGCCAATGAAATCGCCGAAAGCAATTTCCACGCGGTGGCCGCCAGCGCCACCCAGGCTGCAAAGCCCGCAGCCAAGAAGCGCTGAGAGTTTCTTTTTCGGTTGTCTCCTCGGGTCTCTTCGAAGTCGGATTCAGGGACCCTTTCAAGGCCTCCCCTCTGGGTGAGGCCTTTTTTTAATGCCCTCCGGTTGTTCAAAGGCTGCGCGCGGCCAGTTCCGGGCGGCGCAAGGCCTGCAATTGCTCACGCAATCTGGGCAACATGGCATGCATGGCTTCCCGCCCTGCCACCATGGAGCGCTGACGTGAGGCGAAGTCGGCGCTACCAACCCCTTGCAGCGAGGGGCGCACCACCACGTCAGCACCGGACAGCACGTACTTGTTGATACTCTGACCCATGATGGCGAAGGTCTGCAAAACGACGCGGAATGCATCGGTTGTGGCCTGCCCGTCTGGCGCGCTGGAAATATCCACCGCGATCACCAGCTCAGCGCCCATCTGGCGGGCCTGTTCCACGGGCACAGGGGCCACCAGACCGCCGTCGACATAATCCTTGCCAGAAATCTGCACAGGGGTGAAAACGCCGGGTACAGCGCTGGATGCCCTGACTGCTGCACCAGTGTCGCCACGTTGGAACAACACCCCTTTTCCAGTTCCCAGCTCCGTGGCCACTATGCCCAGAGGCATGGACATTTCGTGTAGCTGTTTGCCTTGCACTTGCCGGTTGACGTAGCGCGCCAGCGCCTCTCCCCGCAACAAGCCCCGGTTGAACAGCGGAAGCGTCCAGTCTGCAATGGCGGCCTCTTCCATTTGCAGTGCTGCCTGCTCTAGCTCGGCGGCACTCTTGCCACTTGCGTACAGCGCCGCCACGAGGCTGCCTGCAGACGTACCCACCACCAGGTCAGGCTTGATACCGTTTTGTTCGAGTACCTGAATGACGCCAACATGCGCGAAGCCACGAGCGGCGCCGCCTCCCAGAGCCAAACCCACACGCGGAGCGCGCAGCTTGGGTGGCACTGGAACAGGTTCAGCCGTGGCGGGCTTGCCGACATTTGATGGGCCTAGCGTTCCGCAACCCGTCAAGGCTGCGGCGCCAAGCATTGCAACGGCCAAAAGGCCGCGCCGCGTTACGAACGGGTGGTGAAATTTCTCGGACATACTACTCTTCAATAAGAATGATTTTCGTTTGTGTTACTATAACCTTGACGGTCATCAAGTTGGCCGCCGAAGCACGAAAGACCCTCATCCATACACCCATGATGAACTTCAAGACCACCCTGACCCGTATGCTCGCCGTGGCCGCAGCCTGTGGCGCCGCTTTTTCCGTCCAGGCACAGGACAAGGTTCTGAACCTCTACTCGGCGCGGCACTACCAGACCGACGAGGTGATGTACGAAACCTTTACCAAGACCACGGGCATCAAGATCAACCGCGTGGACGCAGACGATGCCGGTATTGTGGCGCGTCTGCGCGCTGAGGGTGCCGCATCTCCGGCAGACGTGATCTTGCTCGTGGACGCTGCGCGCATGGCATCTGCGGACAGCCAAGGTCTGTTCCGCCCCATCAAATCTGCCAAGCTGGACGCGGCGATTCCCGCAAACCTGCGCGCCACAGCCACGGCTGACGGAGTGACCTGGACCGGCTTCTCCACCCGTGCCCGCGTGATCGTGTACGACCCGCTGCGCGTGAAAGCCGCTGACGTGGCAACCTACGAGCAACTGGCCGACCCCAAGCTGAAAGGCCTGGTGTGCACCCGTTCGGGCTCGCACCCCTACAACCTATCGCTGTTTGCCACCGTGGTGGACCGCCTGGGCGACCAGAAAGGCGAAGCCTGGCTCAAGGGCGTGGTGGACAACATGGCCCGCGCGCCCAAAGGTGGCGACACCGACCAGATCAAGGCCGTGGCCTCTGGCGAATGCGGTGTGGCCCTGAGCAACACTTACTACATTGCGCGCCTGGTGAAGTCCGACAAGCCCGAAGACCGCGCCGTGATGGAACGCGTTCGCGTGGTGTTCCCGAACCAGGGCACCTCTGGCACGCACGTCAACATTGCCGGCGCCGCAGTGGCCAAGCATGCCAAGCACCTGGACAACGCCGTGCAGTTCATGGAATTCCTGGCCAGCCCGTTTGCTCAGGAGTACTTTGCCAACGGCAACAACGAATTCCCTGCAGCCAAGGGCGTGAAGGTTGAAAACGCAGCTCTCAAGGCCATTGGCGGAGACAGCTTCAAGGCCGAGAACATCCCCCTGGGCGTGGTGGCCAAGAACATGACCAAGGTGCAGCAGATGCTGGACCGCGTCGGCTTCAAGTGACCCCGACTGCCGGAACCCCCACCGGCATACTTGATAGCCCGTTCCCTGAGCGGGCTTTTTTTGCGCCATAATTGACGTTTACGTAAACGTAAACGTAAACAACTCACAGGAGTGGACAGATGGAGATTGCAGGCAAGGTATTTGTGGTCACCGGTGGGGCTTCCGGCCTGGGCGAAGGCACTGCCCGCATGCTGGCTGCCAACGGCGCAACGGTCGTCATTGCCGACATGCAGGCCGAGAAAGGTGAAACCGTTGCCAAGGAAATTGGCGGCGTGTTCGTCAAGTGCGATGTGAGCAGCGAAGCTGACGGGCAAGCGGTGATTGCCAAGGCAACCTCCCTGGGCAAACTGATGGGCCTGGTGAACTGCGCGGGCATCGCCCCTGCTGAAAAGACTGTCGGCAAGAACGGCCCCCACGCCTTGGCCACTTACACCAAGACGATCACGGTGAACCTGGTGGGCACCTTCAACATGATCCGTCTGGCCGCAGATGCCATGAGCAAGAACGAGCCGGAGCCTACCGGTGAACGCGGCGTGCTGATCTCCACCGCGTCCGTGGCCGCTTACGACGGCCAGATTGGCCAGGCGGCCTATGCAGCGTCCAAAGGGGGTGTGGTGGGCATGACACTCCCTATCGCCCGAGACCTCGCGCGCAACGGCATCCGCAACATGACCATCGCCCCTGGTATTTTTGGCACCCCCATGCTGTTTGGCATGCCGCAGGAGGTACAGGACGCGCTGGCCGCTGGCGTGCCCTTCCCCTCGCGCCTGGGTACACCGCAAGACTATGCCAAGCTGGTCAAGCACATCGTGGAAAACGACATGCTCAACGGCGAGGTGATCCGCCTGGATGGTGCCATCCGACTCGCGCCGCGTTGATCCATGCCTGAGCGCGCAGGGCGCCATCCGCTTTATCCTGTATAAACAGGCATCCCACCACAGGATGCCTGTTTTTCGTCATGGCCGGACATACCCCCCAGGAAATCGCGCGCGACGCGGTGAAGTTGCTTGCGTCGCGCCGGCTCCCTCCTACACCGGATAACTTCCAGAACGCATACCATGAGGTGGCGGGCACCAAGCCCCTGCGCCCCTTTCCCCTGGAAAACCTTCGACAACTGACCAACGCCTTGCCGGAACGCACACCCGGCCAGGTTCGGCTCAAGACCCAGGTAGACCGCGCCGTGCGCATGCACAGCTGGGACGACCTGCAAAAAGCGCTGGTCAACCACCTGAGCCACAGCAGCGACAGCACGCCAAACGTTTCGGCCCCGCTGGCCGTGGTTGAGGAAACCAGCCTGCCCGCCGACCTGCGCGAGCAGATGGCGCGCATCGTGGACAACGCGCTGCCATCTGTTGGCAACGACGATCCGCGCATTGTTGAGCAAGCCCAGGAACTGGTGCGCTACCTGCGCCTGACCAGCCAGCATCAGCCGACGCTGCGAAAGATGATGGCGGACTTCGCCTTCCGTCTGTCTTTTGTGTCCGAAGAGCAAGGCACCATCCGAGCCAGCCTGCTCGGCCTGCTGCGCATGGTGTTCGAAAACATCGGCGACCTGAGCCCCGAGAACCCCTGGCTCCAAAACCAGATGAACGCGCTGATCCAGGCGGCAGAGCCCCCGCTCTCGGCCCGGCGTCTGGAAGATCTTCACCGCCAGTTGCGCGACGTGATTCACAAGCAGGCCGAGGCCAAGGAGCGCGGCTTGCAAGCCCAGGCCTTGATGAAGCAGGCCCTGAGCACATTCATAGAGCGGCTGGGCGAAGTTACCGCCAGCAGCGGCCACTACCAGGAACAACTGGAGCAGTGTGCAACCCAGCTGCAGACCGCCACCAGCCTGGACGAAATGGCGCCGGCACTGCACGACGCCATTCAGGCGACCCGCGCCATGGTGGTGGAAAGCCAGCGCGTTGGAGACGAGCTGCAGCTGCTGCGCGAGCGCACCACCCAGGCCGAGGCGGAAGTGCTGCGTTTGCAAGCTGAACTGGACCGCATGAGTGCCGTGGCCTGCCATGACATGCTCACCGGCGTGCTCAACCGCAAAGGTCTGGAGGAAGTCGTGGAGCGCGAACTGTCGCGCGCGCGCCGCCTGGGCAGCCACGTTTGTCTGGCACTGCTGGACATTGACGACTTCAAGAAAATCAACGACGAGCACGGCCACGTAGTGGGCGACGCCGCACTCAAACACCTGGCAGACGTGGCACGCTCTGCCCTTCGGCCTGCCGATTCGGTGGCCCGCTACGGCGGCGAGGAATTCGTCATAGTGCTGCCTGACACCGAGGTCAACGAAGCCGAAGAGGTGGTTTCCCGCCTGCAAAGGGCATTGACCACCCAGCTTTTTCTGCAGGACACCAAGGGCCTGCTGATCACCTTCAGCGCGGGTGTTACGCAACTGAGTCCAGACGAAGGCAGCGGCCCTGCCCTGCGCCGAGCTGACCAGGCCATGTACCTGGCCAAGCGCAGCGGCAAAAACCGCGTCTTCAAAGCCTGACCGGCTAGCCTGCCTGCCGTGGCCATACCCCAGAGCTTCATCCAGGAACTGCTCGCTCGCGTTGATATCGTCGAGGTGGTGGGGCGCTACGTGCAGCTCAAGAAGGGCGGCGCCAACTTCATGGGGTTGTGCCCATTCCACGGGGAAAAATCGCCATCGTTCAGCGTGAGCCCCACCAAGCAGTTTTTCCACTGTTTTGGCTGCGGCAAACACGGCAACGCGGTCGGCTTCCTGATGGAGCACACCGGCGTGGGCTTCGTGGAGGCGGTGAAAGACCTCGCGCAGCAGGTGGGCCTGCAGGTGCCCGAGGAGGACATTTCGCCCCAAGACCGGGCTCGCGCCGCAGAACAACGGCAAAAGCAGACGACGTTGACCGACGTGCTGGAAAAAACCGCCGAGGCCTACCGCCAGCAGTTGCGCCAGGCGCCGCGCGCCATCGAATACTTCAAGGGACGCGGCCTGTCGGGCCAGATCGCCAAGACGTTTGGGCTGGGCTATGCCCCTGAGGGTTGGCGGTTTTTGTCCACGGTGTTCCCCGACTACCAAAGCCCGCTGCTGGTGGAAGCTGGGCTGGTGATTGCATCCGAGGGGCAAGGCGACGAAGGCGGCACCCAAGATACGCGCGAAGGCAAGCGTTATGACCGCTTCCGCGACCGGGTGATGTTCCCCATACGCAACGTCAAGGGTGAGTGCATTGGTTTTGGCGGCCGAGTGCTCGACAAAGGGGAGCCCAAGTACCTGAACTCCCCGGAGACGCCGGTGTTCAGCAAGGGGCATGAGCTTTACGGACTGTTCGAGGCACGCACTGCCATTCGGCAAGAGGGCTACGTGCTGGTCACCGAAGGCTACATGGACGTGGTGGCGCTGGCGCAACTGGGCTTTGGAAACGCGGTGGCGACCTTGGGCACGGCCTGCACGCCCGACCATGTGCGCAAGCTGTTCCGCTTCAGCGATGCGGTGGTGTTCAGCTTTGACGGGGACGCCGCAGGGCGACGCGCCGCACGCAAGGCGCTGGAGGCCTCACTGCCCTGGGCCTCGGACACGCGCTCCATCAAGTTCCTGTTCCTGCCCCCGGAACACGACCCGGACAGCTACATTCGCGCCCATGGCACGGAGGCGTTTGCCCAATGCGTGAAAGAAGCCACCCCGCTGAGCCGGTTTCTGCTGGAGGTGGCTGCCACCGACTGCGACCTGGACACCGCCGAAGGCCGGGCCCGCATGGCCAGCCAGGCACAACCGCTGTGGACGGCCATGCCGGATGGCGCGCTGAAGCGGCAATTGCTGGGTGAGCTGGCCGATGGCGTGGGGTTGGATGCGCGCGAACTGGCCCAACTGTGGCAAGCCCACCCGAGCAAGGCACAGCGTGGGGCAAAACCGCCTGCGGTAGGCAACGACACTGCGCCGCCCGCCTACCCCGAGCCCGGCCATTATTCCGGCGAGCCAGAAACACGCAAAAAACGCTGGACACCCCGCCCCACCCAGAGCTGGCGACGGCCTTCAACGCGCGGCCTGCTGGGCCGGGCAGACCGCGTTGCGCGCATCGTGCTGACCAACGCCCAGGCCTGGGATTGGCTGAGCGCGGACGACCACCACCTGCTGGGCCACGAGCCGCCGCCACACGGCCCGCTCTTCGCGTGGCTGGAAACCCAGTGGCATGAACATGGGCCCCAGCCCTGGGCAGCGTTGCGCGAAGCGTTGCGTGATCAACCCTTTGAAGCGCTGGCCGTGGAATTGAACGCCAGCGGCATTGCCCTGGAGCGCCCAAACGAGGAAGATGCCTCGCCGGAAAGCGGCCCGCCCACCGAAGACGAACTTCGCCGAGAACTGGGCGAACTCCTGCGGCGCATGCACATCGAAAACCTGAAACACCGCGAAACCGAGTTGATTGCCCAGGCGGGGAGCGACCCGGAAGCCATGCGGCTGTACAAGGAAGTGCACGAACAGCGCAAGGTATTGGAAGCCGGGAACTGAACGGCACTGGTATAATCCAAAGCTTTGCCACGCAAGCGCGACAGCAGCACCTCCGGACCGGCCAACACCCAAGAACGGGTACACGGGAAACACCCCTAGGCCATGGCCACCGCCGCCACCCCGCAAGGACTGCACACCAAATGTTCGCCCTCACAGCTTGCGCGCTCACCCTGGGTGCAGGGGTGGGTTACCCGTTACTCGTGAACGGGTTCTGCGTCGTGACACCGTTGTGAATTCCGTTTAACCGCCGAGGTGCCTGTCACCTGGGCAGAAAGCGCCGTCCGTGAGCACCAAGAAAACGTCCGCCAAGTCCAAAGCCGCCGAACAGGACCTGCCCGAGCAGGAACTGGAGGCCACCGCTGCCCCCAAGAAGAAGACCACCCGTGCCGCCAAGGCAAGCGCGGACGACAAACCTGCCAAGCCCGCCGCGAAACGGGGACGCAAACCCAAGGCTGCAACCGCTGCCACCAAGAGCGAGGCTGACTTTGACGATGCCGACCTGAGCGACATTGAAGAAGACCTGGGTGAAGAAGAACCGGCGGTTGAAGAAGCTGCCGTTGCCGAGCCGGTAGAGAAGGTCAAGCCGCTGCGCATGAAGATCAGCAAGGCCAAGGAACGGGCCTTGATGAAGGAGTTCGGCCTTGACGACACGGTGCTGACCGAAGAAGAAGCCAAGCTGCGCCGTGACCGCCTGAAGACCCTGATCAAGCTGGGCAAGACGCGCGGCTACCTGACGCACGGCGAGATCAACGACCACCTGCCCGACAAGCTGGTGGAAGCCGAAACCCTGGAAGTGGTGGTTTCGCTGCTGAACGACATGGGCGTGGCCGTTTACGAACAGACGCCAGACGCCGAGACGCTGCTGCTGTCCAACACCGGCCCCACCGCCGCCACCGAGGAAGAAGCCGAGGAAGAAGCCGAAGCCGCCCTGTCCACCGTGGACAGCGAATTCGGCCGCACCACCGACCCCGTGCGTATGTACATGCGCGAAATGGGCACGGTGGAACTGCTCACCCGCGAAGGCGAGATCGAGATCGCCAAGCGCATCGAAGGCGGCCTCAACGAGATGATGGCCGCGATCTCCGAGTCGCCCGCCACCATCAACGAGATCCTCTCGATGGCAGAGGAAATCCGCGAAGGCAAGGTGGTGATTTCCACCATCGTGGACGGTTTTGCAGACGCCGACGAGGCCGACGACTATGTGGCCGAGGAAGACTTTGACGACTACGACGAAGCTGACGACGACGACGGCAAGGGTGGCTCCAAGGCGCTGACGCGCAAGATGGAAGAACTCAAGCGCGAAGCGCTGAGCCGTTTTGACGCCATGCGCGAGCTGTTCGAGAAGCTGCACAAGATCTACGACCGCGAGGGCTACGGGACCCCTAACTACCTGAAGACGCAGCAGGCGCTGACCGACAAGCTGATGACCATCCGCTTCACGGCCAAGGCCATTGAGAAGCTGTGCGACACCGTGCGTCAGCAGGTGGACGGCGTGCGCAAGAAGGAACGCGAACTGCGCCGCATCATCGTGGACAAGTGCGGCATGCCGCAAGAAAAGTTCGTGGCAGACTTCCCGCCCAACCTGCTCAACCTCCACTGGGTGGAGAAACAGGCGTCCGCAGGCAAGCCCTGGAGTACCGTGATGGGCCGCAACATTCCGCCCATCCAGGAACTGCAGCAGCAACTCATTGACCTGCAAGCCAGCGTGGTGGTGCCCCTGGAGCACCTGAAGGACATCCACAAGCGCATGAACGCGGGCGAGCGCATGTCGCGCGACGCGAAGAAGGAGATGATCGAGGCCAACCTGCGCCTGGTGATCTCCATCGCCAAGAAGTACACCAACCGCGGCCTGCAGTTCCTCGACCTGATCCAGGAAGGCAACATCGGCCTGATGAAGGCGGTGGACAAGTTCGAATACCGCCGGGGCTACAAGTTCTCGACCTACGCCACGTGGTGGATCCGCCAGGCCATCACGCGCTCGATCGCCGACCAGGCGCGCACCATCCGCATCCCGGTGCACATGATCGAGACCATCAACAAGATGAACCGCATCTCGCGCCAGCACCTGCAGGAGTTCGGCTACGAGCCGGACGCGCCGACCCTGGCCGAGAAGATGGAGATCCCCGAGGACAAGATCCGCAAGATCATGAAGATCGCCAAGGAGCCGATCTCCATGGAGACGCCGATCGGCGACGACGACGATTCGCACCTGGGCGATTTCATCGAAGACAGCGCCAACACGGCCCCGATGGACGCGGCCATGCAGGCGGGCCTGCGCGAGGTGGTCAAGGAAATTCTTGACACGCTGACGCCGCGCGAGGCCAAGGTGCTGCGCATGCGCTTCGGCATTGAGATGTCCACCGACCACACGCTGGAGGAAGTGGGCAAGCAGTTCGACGTGACGCGTGAGCGCATCCGCCAGATCGAAAGCAAGGCGGTGCGCAAGCTCAAGCACCCGAGCCGTTCGGACAAGCTGCGCAGCTTCATCGACTCGCTGTGATGGGTTGAGTGGCTAAAAACAAAAACGGGAGCCTTGGACTCCCGTTTTTTTTAGCGGCACACTAACCTTGACGTTCGTTCATCCACTGCTCGAGCACCTCGGCCGTCATGGGTTTTCCCAAGCAGTAACCCTGGCCGTAGTTGCAGCCAATCTGCGTCAGCAGCTCCCTTTGCTGCGGCGTCTCCACGCCTTCTGCCACGACCTCCATGCCAAGTGCCTGGGCCATGCCGACCACGGCCTTGCACAAGGCCAGACTGCGTTCGTCACCGACCATGCCTTGAACGAAGATCTTGTCAATCTTGAGCAACTGGATGTCGAACTGCAACAGGTAAGACATGGCGGAATAACCGGTTCCAAAATCGTCTATGGCGATTCTCAAGCCAGCTTTGCGGAACTCTTTCAAGCGCTCGCGCACCCGGTCTGTGGGCTGCAACAGCACGCCCTCGGTGATCTCGATGGTGATCGCCTCCCCAGGTAGACCAAGAGCCTTCAGATGCTCCGCGAGGCGCAGCGCGCGATCAGCGGGCCGCGCCACCTGCATGGGGGACTTGTTGATTGCCAGGCCAAAGTCTGGAAGCGCGCCACTCCTCCAGCGCGCCAGTTGCCGTGTAGCTTCCACCAGCACCCAATCGCCCAGTTCGTTGATCCAGCCCGACGACTCGGCAATCGGAATGAATTCCACCGGAGAGACGTGCCCCAGCACGGGATGATTCCAACGCAGAAGCACTTCGGCTTTGACGGCGCGCCCATCACGCAGATCGACCACCGGCTGGTAAACAAGGTAGAGCTGTTCCGTGTAGAGGGCCTGGCGCAGGTCGGCACCCAGACGCATCTTGCGTTGCGCCTCGGCCTCCAGGTTTGCCGTGTAGAAGCTGAAGCGGTTGCGCCCCAGCCGCTTGGCGTGGTACATGGCCTGGTCGGCGTATTTGAACAGGTCGTCCAACTGAAGCCCGTCACCAGGAAACAGGGCAATGCCAATGCTCGCGGTAACAAACACCGTTTCTTCGTTCAGCACAAAGGGCTCGGCCACGGTGGAGAGGATCTTCTGCGCGACCTCTGCCGCAAGAATGGGCTGGTAGAGGTTGCTGAGCACGATGGCAAACTCGTCACCCCCGAGGCGAGCCACCACGTCGGAGCCACGCAGGGCGTGCTGCAGGCGCCGCGCAACTTCCTTGACCAATTCATCGCCATACGCGTGGCCCAGGGTGTCGTTCACCTCTTTGAAGTGGTCCAGGTCAAGCAACATGAGTGCGAGCATGCTCTTGGAGCGTTCGGCATGGACTTTCGCCTGCTCCCAGCGCGCACGCAAATGCCGCCTGTTGGGCAAACCGGTCAAGGCATCAAAATTGGCTTGCTGCCAGATGATCGATTCGCGCTGCTTGTGTTCGGTGATGTCGTGAGAGATGCCGAACGTCCCGATGATGTCGCCCTGTGGGCCGCGCAGTGGGAGCTTGGTTGAGAGGTTCCAGCTTTCACGGCCATCACCCCACTTCTCGTGATGCAGCTGGCTGTAAACCCCCTGTGCGGTTTCCATGATCCGTCGCTCTTCGGCAGCGGTCTGTGCGGCGTGTTCTGCCGAGTAAAAGTCGGCGTCGCTCTTGCCTATGGCTTCTTCGGGATTGTTCAGGCCGTAGCGACGTGCCAGGCTCGGGTTGATGCGAATGAAGCGGGACTGATGGTCCTTGAAATAGACCTGGTCGGGAATGTTGTCGATCAACGCCAGCAGCAGGTCGTGCTCGTAGGCAGCCTCGCGGCGCAGTTCGTAGGTTTCGGTGACATCGTTCCAGTGGACGACGACGCCTTGCTTGACGTCATCGACGATGAAGTCGTGCGCACGACGACGAAGCCAACGCCCACCGCGTGTGCGGAAATGGACCTTTTCGCCCAGATGGGCATCCAGCACCCGGACAAAGAAGCGATCTTTGGACAGCTCGGGTTCGTCGATCTGTGCCAGCACTGTGTCAGTCAACTCATCCAGAGTGAAGCGCGATATCTGCTCATCGGTCAAACCCCAGATTGCCAGATAGCGCTGGTTCCATATCCACGGCTGCCCCTTCATGTCGAGCACGATCACGCCATCGGGATTGGATTCGATCAGAGCCGCACAATCTTTAAAATTGATATTACCGCTTATCATCTGCTATGTAATTATGTAGATATCATAATTACACTGCATATTTATTTTTTAAGAAGTATTTTTCAGAATAACCAAGCGCAACAGTGGGGATGCCCACACCGCCTTGCGGCGGATAGGCACCCCTAAGACAACAGGTGCTTCAAGCCAGCGTTTCCAGCGCCAGCACGCCCGTGGCTGTGTTGGAGATGGGGATGTGGTAGTTGCTGTGCACCTTGCGCACGCCTGCGCCCGCTGTGGTGAGCGCGCCACGCATGGCCAGCCACATCAGCAGTTCGATGCCCTGGGTGCCTGCTTTTTCCACCAGTTCCAGATCGCTGAACTGGGTGGCCCATTCGGGGTTGGACACCATGCTTTCCAGGAACTGCTGGTCGAACGCCTTGTTGATGAAACCTGCGCGTTCGCCTTCGAGCTGGTGGCTCAGGCCGCCCGTGGCCATCACCGCCACGCGCTTATCGCTGTTCCACGACTGGATGGCTTCGCCCACGGCCTTGCCCAGCTTGTACACACGCTTGGCGGTGGGCAGCGGGAACTGCACGGTGTTGATGTCGATGGGCACGATCTGCACGGGAGCCACGGCATCGTTCGGCCAGAAGAGCTTGAGCGGCAGCGTGCAGGCGTGGTCCACCAGCATTTCCTGGCAGGTGACGATGTCGAATTCCTTGGCGATGAGCTGGTTGATGATGTGCCAGGACAACTCGGGGCAGCCTGCCACCGGCGGCATCGTAGGAATGCCCCAGCCTTCGTCGGCGTTGTTGTATTCGGCCGCTGCACCGACGGCAAAGGTGGGCATCTTGTCGAGGAAGAAGTTGAGGCCGTGGTCGTTGTAGAAGACCACGAGCACGTCGGGCTTGACCTTGCCCAGCCAGTCGTGGATGGGTGGGAAGCCGTCGAAGAAGGGCTTCCAGTAGGGGTCGTTCTGCAGACCCTTGGCAATGGCGCCGCCAATGGCGGGGATGTGGGATGTGGCCAGGCCACCGATGAGTTGTGCCATGTGTGTGCTCCTGCTGTTTACTTTTGTGCGGCGGCTTGCCAGTCGGGTTGCTGGTTGGCGGCCACCAGCTTGGCCATGAAGGCTTCCTTGGTGGTGCCTGTCTGCTGGGCGCCAATGTCTTGCATGTTCAGGCCGAAGATGCCTGCGAACTTGGCCAGGTAATAGGCGTTGCCGCCTGCGTCCAGCAGCGCCAGCACCTGCTTGGAACGGATGGCCTCGGCCTGCTCTTCGTTCAGCTGGTACTTCTTCATGTAGGCCTCGGGGTCGGCCACAAAGGCCTCGCGGTTGGCCTTGTCGTTGAAGGAGAAGCACATCTTGTTCAGGGCATAGCCCTTCTTGGCCAGATCGCCGTCGAAAGGCGTGGTGCCCGGAATGGTGAGGGGCGCGGTGGTCACGTTTGGCTCCTTGCGGTTGGTGTGTGTTGGCCGCGAAGTATTCCGAAACGTTTGACCAAGATAAACAGATGAATCATCATATGACTCATGAGTAAATTCGATTGGTCAGATTTGGATGCCAACCTGCTGCGCCTGCTGGTAACGGTGGTGGAGGCGGGTTCGGTGACGGGTGCGGCGCAGCGGCTGGGGGTGACGCAATCGGCGGTGAGCCACCTGCTGGACAAGTTGCGCGAGATCGTGGGCGACCCGCTGTTCGTGAAATCGGGCCGGGGCATTGTGGCCACAGCACGTGCCGAGGCTTTGGCACCGCAAGCGCGCGAGTTGCTGGCAGCACTGGAGCGTTTTGCCATGTCGGGTGCGTTTGACCCTGCACGCTGGGAAACCACCTTCACCATCGCCGCCAACGACTTCCAGCGCGATGTGCTGCTGCCCTCGCTCATGGCCCGCCTGCGCCAGGCAGCGCCCGGCTTGAGCCTGCGGGTCATTCCATCGGACGTGCCCAGCCTGGAGATGCTGCGCCACGAGCACTGCCAGTTGGTGATCAGCCCGCGCCCGCCGGATGGCGCGGACATTGTGCAAAAGCGCCTGTTCGAGGATGAATACCGGGTGTTTTACGACCCCACAGTGCGCCAGGCCCCCAGAGACGCCAGCGAATACCTAGCCGCCGACCACGCCACCGTGGTGTATGAGCCGCGCCGCTCGCTGGACCTGGACCAGTGGCTGGCCGCAAAGTGCGTGCAACGGCGCTTTAGGGTGATGGTGCCGGGCTTTGCGGGGTTGCCGTCTTTTTTGCAGGGCAGCGACCTGCTGGCCACCGCGCCCGGCCTGCTGCGCCTGCACCTGCTGCGCGGGCTGGCCAGCGCGCCAGTGCCTGTGCCCTGCCCCGCCATGCCCATGTACCTGATCTGGCACATGCGGCACCAGCACGACCCGGCCCACCGCTGGCTGCGCGGTGAGCTGGAGGCGCTGGTGCCGCAGGCCGTCAGCCCTGCGCGCGGTGCGCCTGCCGGTACTGCTGCGGGCTGAGGCCGGTACGGCGCTTGAAGAAACGCGAGAAGTAGGCCGGATCCTCGAAGCCCAGCTCTGCCGCCAGGCTGGCCGCAGGCGCTGCGATGTAGACGAGGCGGCGGCAGGCCTCGCGGGTCAGGCGTTCGTGCACCAGCTCCAGCGCGCTGCGGCCGCTTTCGGCACGCACCAGCCGATTGAGGCGCTGGGTGGACAGGCCCAGGCGCGAGGCGTAACGTTCCAGCGGCCAGTGCTCCAGGAAGTGCTGTTCCACCAGCAGCAGGAAACGCGTGAAAAGCGCCTGGTGGCGGTGAGCCCGTTCCCCCTGCCCGGCCTGGCGCCCCTGGGCGCTGGCCTGTGACAGCCGCCAAACCACGGCGCGCGCCAGCCACAGCACCACCGGCGAGTCCCCCGAGCCGGGCCACAGGAACTCCTGCGTCAGCTCGCGGAACAGCGCGTCGAGCCGCTGCGTCACACCGTCTTGCGGCGTAAAGTGCAAGATGCCTGGCGCCGCAAACAACACGCGGAAGGCTTCGCCCACCGATTGGAACTCGCCTTCCACCAGAAAACGGGCGCTCAGCGTCAACACCAGACCGTCGGTGTCGGGCGCGAAACGAAAGCCGTGCACCACCCCCGGCGGCACCACGATAGCGGCAGGCCCCGTTACATCGGCATGCCACTCGTCCAACGCCACCTGAGCCTGGCCGCGGTAGAGCCAGAGCACCTGGTACAGGCCGTGGTGAACGTGGGGTTGGATCTCCCAGTGGTAGAGGCGGCTGCGGGACTGCACCTCTTCGATATGCAGCATTTCCTGCCCCAGCGTGGCGGCTTCGCCATAGAGGGCAAAGCTGGGGATGGCAGTGCCTGGGCGGTGGGTGGGTGCAGAGACTGGGATTGGCATGCCGAAATAAAATTGATCGAAAAGTACAAGCTTTGACCATGATTATTGCAGTGTCTTTGTGAACTGGCGAGCCTACAGTTCGTCGTCGCGAACCACTCACGGAGACAACGCATGACGCCTTTCAGCTTCGACCCCTATTCCCCCGCCGTTGACGCGGACCCCTTCCCCTACTACAAGCGCCTGCGCGACGAGTTCCCCTGCTTCTGGAGTTCCGAAGCGCAGATGTGGGTGCTGTCGCGTTACGCCGACATCGTGACTGCCGGGCAGGACTGGCAGACCTATTCCAGCGCGAGCGGCAACCTGATGACGGAATTGCCCGGCCGCGCCGGAGCCACCCTGGGCAGCTCCGACCCACCGCGCCATGACCGCCTGCGCGGCCTGATCCAGCACGCCTTCATGAAGCGCAACCTGCTGGCCCTGGAAGAACCCATCCGCGCTGTGGCGCAGCAGGTGTTCGGGCAGTTGCAGGGTGTCAAACAGTTCGACTTCAAAGACGTGTCCTCGCAGTTCACAGTGAAGGTGCTGATGGCCGCGCTGGGCCTGCCCATGGGCGACGAGGCCATCGTGGACGAGCAGACCGTGCGCGACAACGCCGTGCTGATGGTGCAGAGCGATTCGCGCACCCGCACCAAGGGCCCCGAGCACATTGCCGCCTACAACTGGATGCAGGACTACGCGAGCAAGGTGATTGCCATGCGCCGCGCCGACCCCCGCAACGACCTGATTAGCCACTTTGCCCAGGCCGAGATCGACGGCGACCGCCTGGACGAGCGCGAAGTGCTGCTGACCACGACCACGCTGATCATGGCGGGCGTGGAGTCGCTGGGCGGCTTCATGATGATGTTCGCCTACAACCTGGCGACCTTCGAAGAGGCACGCCGCGCCGTGGTGAACGACCCGGAGCTGCTGCCCGACGCGATCGAGGAAAGCCTGCGCTACAACACATCGGCCCAGCGCTTCCGCCGCCGCCTGATGAAGGACGTGACGCTGCACGGCCAGACCATGAAGGAAGGCGATTTTGTGTGCCTGGCCTATGGCTCGGGCAACCGCGACGAGCGCCAGTTCCCCAACCCGGACGTGTACGACATCACCCGCAAGCCGCGCGGCCACCTGGGCTTTGGCGGCGGGGTGCACGCCTGCCTGGGAACGGCCATTGCCCGCCTGGCAGTGAAGATCGCCTTCGAGGAATTCCACAAAGTGGTACCCGAGTACCGCCGCGTGGCCGACCAACTGCCCTGGATGCCTTCGTCCACCTTCCGCAGCCCGCTGGTGCTGCAACTGGCCGCAGGTTGAAACGCTACCCGAGACGAGGAAACGCCCATGACGAACATCACCTACGTAGAGGCCTCTGGCCAAGCCACCACCGTGTCCCTGCCCGACGGCTGGAACCTCATGCAGGGCGCCATCGCCAACGGCATTGAGGGCATTCTGGGCGAGTGCGGCGGCTCTTGCGCCTGCGCCACCTGCCACTGCTACGTGGACGAAGCCCGCCTGGGCGACCTGCCCCCGCCTTCGGAAAGCGAGCTGGACATGCTGGCCAACGTGGCGGCAGAGCGCCGCCCCAACAGCCGCCTGGCCTGCCAGATCAAGGCTTCGCCGCTGCTGGAAGGGCTGATGCTGCAACTGCCCGAAACGCAGGAGTGACGCGGCCATGAACTCCGACGTCAGCGCGGACACCCCCACCCCAGAGAGCGTGTTGATCGTGGGCGCAGGCCAGGCTGGCGTGCAGACCGCCGAGGCCCTGCGCAGCGGCGGCTACGCCGGCCCCATCACCCTGCTGGGTGATGAACCGCACGGCCCCTACCACCGCCCGCCTTTGTCCAAAGCCTGGCTGGCGGGCGAGATGGACGCCGCACAGCTGGTGATGCGTGCGCCCGAGATGCTGGCCCGCAAGGGCATAGAACTGCGCACCGGCGTACGGGTTGCAGCCATTGACCGTGCTGCGCGCCAACTGCAACTTGCCGATGGCAGTACCCTGCCCTACGGCGCGCTGGTGCTGGCCACCGGCGCCACCCCGCGCGCGCTGCCTCTGCCTGGGGGTGATGCGCCCGGCGTGCTGGCCCTGCGCGGCAAGGACGATGCCTCGGCCATTGCAGAGTGCATGGCCGCGTGCCTGGAAGCGCAACAGCCGGTGGTGGTGATCGGCGGCGGCTTCATTGGCTTGGAGGTGGCCGCCACCGCCCGCAAGAAGGGGCTGGCCGTGACCGTGCTGGAAGCCGCACCGCGCCTGCTGGGCCGCGTGCTGGCGCCCATGCTGTCGGACTGGTACGCCGAACTGCACCGCAGCCATGGCGTGCAACTGGTGCTGGACGCACGCATTGCCGCCATTGAAACGGCGGCCAGCGGCGAGGTTGCGGGTGTGCGCCTGGCCGATGGCACATTGGTGCCTGCCGGCCTGGTGGTGGTGGGCATAGGCGTGCAGGCCAACGACGAACTGGCACAAGCTGCCGGGCTGACGTGCGAACGCGGCATTGTGGTGGACGCCTGCGGCCGCACCAGCGACACGCGCATCTTTGCCGCTGGCGACTGCACAGCCCGCCGTCTGGTTGACGGCACGCTGCTGCGGCTGGAGTCGGTACAGAACGCCACCGAGCAGGGCAAAAGCGTGGCCGCCGCCGTACTGGGGCAGGAACGCCCCTTCACCGCCACCCCGTGGTTCTGGAGCGACCAGTACGACAAGAAGCTGCAGATGGCAGGCCTTTCCGGCGGCGCGGACCGGTGGGCGGTGCGCGGCGACCTGGCCAGCGGCAGCTTCAGCATCTACCACTACCAGGGCGACAAACTGCTGGCCGTGGACAGCGTGAACGCCGCCAAGGACCACCTGCAGGCGCGCAAGCTCCTGGACGCCGGGGCATCCCCCACGGCGGAGCAGGCTGCCGACAGCGCGTTTGACCTGGGGAGCATGCTCACCCGATGAGCCGCTCACAGCGGGCCGCATCCAACGGTTGGCCCGCCTGCCGAAAGCCTTGCGCCGCCGCCTTGAAGCGGCGCAGGGCCTCATGGCTGCCCGCCTCCCGCGCGGCTTCGATGTGGCCCAGCACCTCTTCGTGGGCGGCATGCCAGGCGGGCAGCCGCATCACCACATCGGCCAGATAGGCACATTGCGCCTCGTGCTTCTGCGCCAGTTCCACTTCTCCCGCCCGGGCGGCTGCTATGGCAGCCGGCACGGCGAAGGTGATGCGACAGCCGGGGCACGTTTCCAGAGGGCCACGCACGGACTCGCTGGCGTCCTCCAGCACGTGCAAGGCTGCGGCGGGGTCGTCGGCATGTAGGTTGATCCTCGTACCGTAGATGCGGTCCAGCAGGTGGAAGCCGATGTCGGTCTGGCGGGCAATGTCGAGCGCATCGTCGATGAGGGCACGCGCTTCTTCACGCCTGCCCTCGTGCAGCGCCAGTTCCGCCAGGCGCTGTAAAGACAATGCCTCGCCCACGGGCCCGCTGATGGCTCGGTGCAAACGCGCCCCTTCACGCAAGTGCTCTTTTGCGGAGGCCAGGTCCCCGGAGAGCAGTTCAGCCTCGCCACGCAAGGTGGTGCCAAAAGCCTGCCCGCGCGCGGCGCCAAGCCGCTGCGCTTCGGTGGCAATGGCGTCAGCAAAGGCAATCACCTCCGCATACGGCCGCGCGCCATACAGAAAACGCTGAGTGATGCAAAGGTGCCCGTCGAACACCCGCAAGGCCAGGTGAGGCACATGGCTGGTCTCGTGCAGGTCGGCCCAGACGCTGCGGTGGAGTTCGCCCCGCGCATGCGCGGCGGCGGCCTGCGCCCACGATGCGATCACCAGCGACGTGGTGTCCCCGGTTTCCACCGCCAGCCTGCGCGCCACGGCTGATTTGGCGGTGCCCACGGCGGGGTCGGCCACGCCCAGGGCGGCCGCACCGCTCCACGCCAAAGCTTCGCACAAACGCCCTTCCACAGATACGGGCTTCACCCCCTCCAGCGCCAGCAACGCGCCCTTGGGGTCGCCCAGCTTGACCTGAGCCAACGCGGCCTTGGCCCGCAGGTCGTGACTGTCGGGCGCGTTGGCCACGGACGCTGCCAGCCGATAGGCAAACAAGGCCGCAGGGTCGCCTTGGGCGTCCAACGCCTCGGCACGCAGGCGCAGGGCTTCGGGGTGTTGCGGCTCACGTTCCAATAGCGGCGCGAGCAGATGCAGGGCGTCCGCGAAAGCGGCCAGGCGCATGGCTTCGCGTGCGCCCGCCAGCAGCCAGGGCACGGCCTCGCGGGGTTGGCCGCCTGCCAGCCAATGCCGGGCAATGGTGCCCGGCGCGGCGCCCAGATCGCTCAACAGCGCCGCAAGCGCCCGGTGCATCTTCAGGCGCTGATGCGGAGGTATCTGCCCGATGAGGGCCTGGCGGACCAGTTCGTGCCGGAAACGGTAACGCCCCTCTGCCACGACCAGCACGCCCGCCGCCAGCGCAGTATCAATGGCGGCGAATGCAGGTGCTTGCGCCAGAGCGGCCATAGGCTCCAGAGTGGCGGGCTCCACGCTGTCCCCGCAAAGCGCCAGCCAGCCAAGATACGCCTGCGCCGCCCCGTCAACGTCGCACAGGCGCCGGGCAATGGCTTCTGCCGTGCTGGCAGGCATGGGCCCGCCAGCGCTGGCCGCCGCACAGCGCGCCAGTTCGATGGCTGCGAATGGGTTGCCCTGCGCCGCCGCCACGATGTGCCCGAGCACCTCGTCTGCCACCGGTGAAGGCACCGAGCGCTCCACCAGGCGGTGTGACTCGTCGGCGCCCAGAGGTTGAACGTCCAGCAGTTGCAGTGCGCCGGCGCGTTGGAGCCGACTGATGCCACGCGCCAGCGCCGAGCCCTCAGGCGGCGGACGCAAGGTCATCAACAGGCAGACCGGCGGCCCTGCCACGGCGAGCTGCATCAGCACGTCCACGTCGGCGTCTTCGGCCAGGTGAACGTCGTCTGCCAGCAGCAGCAAGGGCGCGCTGTCGGCTGCTGCCAGCAGCAAGCGCCGGATGGCACCCACTACCTGGTGACGCCCCAGCGGCCCCGGCAAGGTTTGGGCAGGCCCGGCCAGGGGGGTGAGTTGGGCCAGCACAGCGCGCGCGGCGGCGCCAACACGGTCCAGCCGCTGGCGGTCATCCAGTATCAGGCGCTGCGCGAGTGCCGACACCAGCCCGTAGGTCTGCCCGGCTGGCGACGCATCCACGCGCACGACCGACCAGCCGTGGCTGCGCGCCTGTTGCGCAACTTCGCGGCACAGCGCGCTCTTGCCAATGCCTGCCGGGCCACACAGCGCAATGCCACCAGGCCGCTCCAGGGCTGGCAACTGCAGCCACCTGGCAATCTGCGCCAGTTCCAGGGCGCGGCCCACGAAGACCGGACCTGAAGCCGGCAACCCGGCGACGCAGCGGTCGTAAAGCGACTGCGTCTGGACATCGGGCGCAATGCCCAGTTCTTGCTGAAGGGCTTCGCGCAGGCGTGCGTACCAGTGCAGGGCCGCCGCACGGTTGTCTGCTTCCAGCGCCTGGCGCATCAGCACGCGGTGCGCTTCTTCGTCGGTGGGGTCGAACCGCGCCAGCCGTTCCCACTGGGCACCCGCGCGTAGCAGGTCCCTGCAACGCGCCCGCAGGCGCTCCCTGGCGGGCTCGGTCCACGCCTCGTAGCGCGACCCGGGCAGCAGGTCGCCAGCGTAGAGGTCGGCAGCGTCGGCGCAGGCAGCGGCGTCACGCAACTGCAAGGCCGTCTGTGCTGCTTGCTCAAAGGCGTCGGCGTCCACCTGTACGTCGCCGCATGGCCACAGCACCAACTCGTTGCCTTGCTGCGCAACGGCATCGTGGCGGCCCAGGGTCTGGCGCACGTTGTACAAGGCCTTTCGCAAGTTGGCCGCACCGGCTTCGGGGTCCAACTGCGGCCAAAGGGCGTCGATCACCAGATCGCGCGACGCCCGGCGCTGAGGTTGCAGGCACAGCAACTGCACCAGATGCGTGGCGCGTATGGCTGCCCAGCGCTCACTTGGCAGGTCGATGCCATCGACCGCCACAGCGAAACCGCCAAGCAGGCGCACGTCGAGCCGGGGCAGTGGTTCGGCGGCTTCCCGGGAGAGCGCTGCGGCGTCCATGCGGCGCAGTATGTGCTTCGCCAGCCCCGTCAGCAAGTACCGTCCATCCCAGGAACGCTCCAGGAACGCGCGGCTGCGATGCTGGCGTCAACAGGCCTGCAAATGCCGGTCTGTCCTCAAGAAAGGAACACGCCATGAGCACCCAGTTGCTGATTCTTTCACTGCCCCACGACGGTCAGGCGGTACTCAGCCTGTCGTCGCCACCCAAGCTGACCGACCTTCCGGAGCTTGAACGCGCGCTGGCCCAGGGCCTGGAACAGCTGCGCCAGGAACTGTGCGAGTCCACCCCTGCGGCGGGTGAACTGGAGTATGCGTCGTGGACGCCGCTGCACAGACATTGAAGCCGTGTTGTCACACTTTCCAAGGAGTCACGAACCATGAGCACCCCCACCCTGTACGACCGCCTGGGCGGCCAAGAAGGCATCACGCGCATCACGCGCGAGGTCATCAAGAACCACCTGGCCAACCCGCTGGTGAAAAACCGCTACACACACATTCCGGACATGGATCGCGTGGAAAAACATGTGGTGGAGTTCTTTTGCGCCGGAGCCGGCGGCCCGCAGACCTACACCGGCAAGAACATGCTGGACACACACCGGGGCATGAACATCAGCGAGCAGGAATTCGTTACCGTGGTTGACGACGTGATGGAGGCACTGGCTACCTGCAACGTCGATGCATCCACCAGTAACGAGGTGCTGGCCGTTCTCTGGTCGCTCAAGGGCGAGGTCATCCGCGTGTGACTGCGCTGCGGGCGGGAGGTCGCCCTGCCCCCTTCAGTACAATCCCCGGCCCGGACGATCTGCGTGCACAGCGCCGATCGTCCCGTTCAACAACAACCGGAAAATCATGCGTTATTCAGTGTCCCACCACAAGCTCAACCTCATCCTGCAAGCCCAGGGCTTGAGCACCGGCGATGCAGGCGGCATCGACAAGCTTTTTGGTGGCAACGACGGCTACTACTGGTTCGGCACGCTGCGCGACCTGTGCCCGCCCGGCAAGACGATCACCTGGGAGAACCAGTACGACATGGTCAACGCCATTCAGGCACACGAAAACGCCACTGCAGAAGAAGATGAGATGAAGCCGCAGGTGCCGAGCCCGGCCAACATTGCAGCAATATCCAAGCTGCTCGGCGACCCGATCTGACGCTGAGCACCGTCAGTTCATGCGCAGGGGCAAGGCGGCACCGATCAACATGAACACGCCGCCGCACACCCTGTTGAAGCGGCGCCCCACGCGCTCCAGCCAAGGCCGCACACGGTGCGCCAGGCTGGCAATCAGCCATTCGGTGATGATTTCTGTGGCGGCGAATGTGCCCGCCATGACCAGGAACTGAACAAACAGGCTGCGTGCCGGGTCGATGAACTGCGGCAGGAAGGCAGCAAAGAACAGCAGCGCCTTGGGGTTGGTGAGCGCAGACAAGGCCCCCTGGCGAAACAGCGACGCACCACTGCGCGCCTTGCCCTCCTGCGGCAGGTCCACCCCCACGGGCGGCGCGCGCCACACCTGAATACCCAGCCACACCAGGTAGGCGCCACCCAACCATTTCATCACCGTGAGCCACACCACCGAGGTCTGCAACAAGGCCCCGATGCCGAACATGGACAGCGCGATAATGACCACGAACCCCAGCGCCCCACCCATGATGGTGTAGAGCGTGCGCACGCGCCCGTGCAGCACGCCGTGCGTGAGCGCCAGCAGCCCGTTGGGGCCGGGTGACAGCGACAGGCCAATGGCGGCGGCCAGGTAGATGAGCCAGGTGTCGAGTGCCATGGGAAGTCCTTGACGGGGATCAGACCGCTTCGGTATCCACCTCGCGGTTCGCCTGATCGTTGTAACGGTTGCCAGCCACCAGTCTATCGTGCATCACCTCGTCGAGTTGCCGCATCAAATCAGGCGACAGCTTCACATCGGCAGCGCCCAGGTCTTCGTGCAGGTGTTCCACACTGGTGGTGCCCGGAATGGGCAGGATGTGCGGCGCCTTGTGCAGCAGCCAGGCAATGGCCAGTTGCGCCGGTGTGCAGCCCGCCTGTTGGGCCAGCGAGTTGAAGGCGGGCAGCAGTTCCAGGTTGCGCGCGTAATTGGCTGGCGCAAAGCGCGGCATGGCGCGGCGAATGTCCTTCGGGTCCAGCACGCTCACATCAGGCGGCGTGCTGGTGAGGAAGCCCCGCGCCACCGGGCTGAAGGCCACAAAGGCCACACCCAGCTCGCGGCAGGCATCCAGCACCGCTATCTCGGGGTTGCGCGTCCAGAGGGAATACTCGGTCTGCAATGCGGCAACGGGGTGCACGGCATGGGCGCGGCGCAGCGTGGCGGCAGACACCTCGCTCAAGCCAATGGAGCGGATCTTGCCCTCGCGCACCAGGTCCGCCAGCGCCCCCACGCTGTCTTCAATGGGCACCTGCTTGTCCCAGCGGTGCAGGTAGTACAGGTCGATCACGTCGGTGCGCAGGCGCTGCAAGGCGGCCTCGCACGTGGCTTTCAGGGTGGCCGGTCGCCCGTCGATGACGCGCACGAGCTTACCGTCGCCATTCACGTCCACGCCGGTCATGCCGCACTTGCTGGCCAGCGTGAACCTGGAACGGTGGGGGCTAAGCACCTTGCCCACCAGCGTCTCGCTCGCGCCAAAGCCGTAGAGCGCGGCCGTGTCAAAGTGCGTGACACCCGCGTCCAGCGCGGTCAGCAGGACGCGCTCGGCCTGCTGTTCAGACACCGGTGCGCCGTAGGCGTGGCAAATGTTCATGCAGCCCAGGCCGATGGCACTGACGCTGAAGGGGCCCAGTTGGCGTTGTTGCATCGAATAACTCCTTGAATGGCAAACGGCCCCAGCCGTGAGGATGGAGCCGTCGGGTGGATGGTTCAGG
Organism: Burkholderiaceae bacterium; assembly: GCA_041913045.1. Taxonomy (GTDB): domain Bacteria; phylum Pseudomonadota; class Gammaproteobacteria; order Burkholderiales; family Burkholderiaceae_C; genus CAMLOF01. The sequence continues at coordinate 80,482 of JAYSGB010000013.1, forward strand.
CGCTGCGCCCGGCAACCATCAGGCGTTGAGCTGCTGCTCCAGCTGGTGCAGCACCTGGTAGCACGGCAGCACCTGGGCCAGGCTGCTGTTGGGCTCGCGGCCTTCGCGGATGGCGGCGAAGAACTCGCGGTCCTGCAGTTCAATGCCGTTCATGGACACGTCCACCTTGGACACGTCGATCTTCTCGTCCTTGCCGTTGAACAGGTCGTCGTAACGGGCAATGTAGGTGCCCGTGTCGCCGATGTAGCGGAAGAACGTGCCCAGCGGGCCGTCGTTATTGAAGGACAGGCTGAGCGTGCAGATGGCACCGTTGGCCGCCTTGAGCTGGATCGACATGTCCATGGCGATGCCCAGCGTGGGGTGGATGGGGCCCTGGATGGCGTTGGCCTTCACGATGGGGCTGCCCGCCTGGTAGGCAAACAGGTCCACGGTGTGGGCGGCGTGGTGCCACAGCAGGTGGTCGGTCCAGCTGCGGGGCTGGCCCAGCGCGTTCATGTTGGTGCGGCGGAAGAAGTAGGTCTGCACATCCATCTGCTGGATGTTGAACTCGCCTGCCGTGATCTTCTTGTGCACCCACTGGTGGCTGGGGTTGAAGCGGCGGGTGTGGCCGCACATGGCCACCAGGCCGGTCTGCTTCTGCAGAGCCAGCGCTTCTTCACCCTCGGCCAGCACGTCACACAGGGGTATTTCCACCTGAACGTGCTTGCCTGCTTCCAGGCAGGCCTTGGTCTGCGATGCGTGCATCTGGGTGGGCGTGCACAGAATCACCGCGTCCACTTCCTTGATGGCCAGGCTGTCGGCCAGGTCGGTGGTCACGTGCTTGATGCCGTACTTGTCGGCCACTTCCTGGGTCTTGGCCAGGTCGCGGCTGATCAGCGACACAACTTCCACGTCGGGGATGTTCTTGATACCGTCGAGGTGCTTGATACCGAAAGCGCCAGCGCCGGCGAGTGCGACTTTGATGGTCATGGTCTTTCCTTTATTGATTTTCCAGGATCAGGTGGCCCACGGCGGTGTTGGACGCGGGCACGTGGAAGAAGCGGTGCACAAGCTTGGGCGCTGGGCCGCCAGCCACGTCAGCCATGGCGCCACGGGCAATCAGCCACATCACCAGTTCAATGCCTTCGCTGCCTGCCTCACGCACGTAGTCGATGTGCGGAATGGCGGCGGCGGCGGCCGGGTCGGCGATGAGCTTGTCGAGGAAGGCGTTGTCCCATTCCTTGTTGATGAGACCGGCGCGCGGGCCCTGCAGCTGGTGGCTCATGCCGCCAGTGCCCCAGATCTGCACGTTCAGGTCGCCGTCAAAGCTTTCCACAGCCTTGCGGATGGCCTGGCCCAGCAGGAAGCAGCGGCGGCCCGACGGCACGGGGTATTGCACCACGTTCACGGCGAAGGGAATGACCTTGAAAGGCCACTTCTCGGGCTGGCCGCACATCAGCGACAGCGGCACGGTCAGGCCATGGTCCACGTCCATCTTGTTGACGATGGTGAGGTCGAAGTCCTGCTGGATCACGCTCTGCGCGATGTGGGAAGCCAGCTCAGGATGGCCCTCCACCACGGGCACGGGGCGCGGGCCCCAGCCCTCGTCGGCGGGCTGGTAGGAGGCTGCCGTGCCAATGGCAAAGGTGGGAATCAGGTCCAGGCTGAAGGCGGTGGCGTGGTCGTTGTAGACCAGGAACACCACGTCCGGCGTGTTGTCCTTCATCCACTGCTTGGAGAACTCGTAGCCCTTGAACAGCGGCTGCCAGTAGGCTTCCTGCGTCTTGCCCAGGTCGATGGCTGCGCCAATGGCAGGCACGTGCGAGGTGAAGACGGATGCGGTGATGCGTGCCATGGTGTCAGGCTCCTTTGTTCTTGCCAGCGGCGCCTTGCGGCTGGTTCTGCGGCTGTGCGTCGCCGTTTTCGCCAAGGTAGCGGTTGCCCTCAGCAGAGCGGCCGCCGTTGATCATCATGTTGCGGTATTCCTCTTCGGTCATGCCGGTCATGGAGCCCGCCATCTGCTGGAAGCTCTTGCCGTCGGTGGCACCGATCTTGGCCAGGAAGTAGATGTTGCCGCCCAGGGCGATGCAGCGGTTCAGGTCGCGGGCCAGCACGGCCAGCTTCTGGTCTTCCGTCATGGCCCATTCGTCGAGGTAGGCACGCTCGTTGGCCTTGAACCGCTCGCGGTTCTCGGCCTTCATCAGGCTCATGCAGAACTGGTTGAGCCAGTAGCCTTTGCGGGACTGTTCGGCATCAAAAATGGTGGTGCCGGGTACGTCAAGGTAGGGTTTGTCGAGTGCCATGATTCAAATCTCCTCAGGCCAATACAGGCGCATCGGGTTGTCCACCAGCAGCTTCTTTTGCAGCTCGGGCGTAGGGGCGATGTGCGGGATGAAGTCCACCAGCAGACCGTCGTCGGGCATGTGGTCCTTGAGGTTGGGGTGCGGCCAGTCGGTGCCCCACAGCACGCGGTCGGGGAACTCCTCGACCACGCGGCGCGCAAACGGAACCACGTCGCGGTAGGCGGCCTGTTCGCCGTCCAGGGCCTTGGGGCCCGTCACGCTCAGTCGCTCGGGGCAGCTCACCTTGCTCCACACGTTCTTGTGCTCACGCATGAACTTCAGGAACAGCTCGAACTCCGGGCCGTCCACGGGCTTGCTCACGTCGGGGCGGCCCATGTGGTCCACCACCACGGTGGTGGGCAGGCTGGTGAAGAAGTCCCACAGCTCGGGCAGGTCCACCGCCTCGAAGTAGATGACAACGTGCCAGCCCAGCTTGCTGATGCGACCCGCGATCTCCATCAGCTCGTCTTTGGGGGTGAAGTCCACCAGACGCTTGACGAAGTTGAAGCGCACGCCGCGCACGCCAGCGGCATGCAGTTGCTGCAGTTCTTCGTCGGTGACGCTGCGCTTGACGGTGGCCACGCCACGCGCCTTGCCGCCGCTGGCCAGGCAGGCATCCACCATGGCGCGGTTGTCGGCGCCGTGGCAGGTGGCCTGCACGATGACGTTGCGCGCAAAACCCAGGTGGTCGCGCAGCGCGAACAGCTCGGCCTTGGTGGCGTCGCACGGGGTGTACTTGCGCTCGGGCGCGTAGGGGAATTCGGCGCCGGGGCCGAAGACGTGGCAGTGGGCGTCCACCGCGCCTGCGGGCAGCTGGAATTTGGGCTTGCTGGGGCCGGTGTACCAGTCGAGCCAGCCAGCGGTCTTGGTGAAATCACCCGTGGTGGGTTTGCTCATGATGTCCTCGCACTCAGTCGATGTACTTCAGGCCTGCGGCGGCCAGCGGCTCGCGCATCTTGTACATGTCCAGGCCCAGCACGCCTGCGGCCAGCTGGTCGCGCTTGGCGCCTTCGTTGGCTTCGCGCTTCTGTGCCTCGGCCAGCGTCTTGGCGGCCAGGGCCTTGGGCACGCAGACCACGCCGTCGTCGTCAGCCACGATCACGTCACCGGGGGTGACGTAGGCGCCCGCGCAGACGATGGGGATGTTGACCGAGCCCGGGGTGGCCTTGATGGTGCCCTTGGACGAGACGTAGCGGCTCCAGACGGGGAACTTCATCTCGCGCAGCGTCTTGGTGTCGCGCACACCGGCTTCGATGATGAGGCCGCGCGCACCGCGTGCCATGAAGCTGGTGGCCAGCAGGTCGCCGAAATAGCCGTCGCTGCAGTCTGCCGTGACGGTGGCCACCACGATGTCACCAGGCTGCACCTGTTCGGCGGCCACGTGCATCATCCAGTTGTCGCCGGGTTGCAGCAGCACGGTCACGGCCGTGCCGGAAACGTTCACGTCCTGCTGGATGGGGCGCATGTAGGGCTTCATCAGGCCCACACGGCCCATGGCCTCATGCACGGTGGCCGAGCCCAGAGCGGCCAGCTTGTCGGTCACCTCGCGGTCGGCGCGGGTGATGTTGCGGTAAACAACGCCAAGTTCGTACATGTCTTTCTCCTGAATCACTTGCCTTTGGCCTTGAGGGCTGCGTCCATGCGCGGGAACACCCGGCGCGCGTTGCCTTCAAACACCTTGAAGCGCTCTTCCTCGGTGAGGTTGGGCGTGGCCGCCACGTAGCGCTTGGTGTCGTCGTAGTAGTGGCCGGTCTCGGGGTCGATGCCGCGCACGGCGCCGATCATCTCGCTGGCAAAGAGAATGTTGTCCACCGGGATCACCTTGGTCAGCAGGTCGATGCCGGGCTGGTGGTACACACAAGTGTCGAAGAACACGTTGTTGAGCAGGTGGTCTTGCAACAGGGGCTTCTTCATCTCCTGCGCCAGGCCACGGAAGCGGCCCCAGTGGTAAGGCACCGCGCCACCGCCGTGGGGGATCAGGAACTTCAGCGTCGGGAAGTCCTTGAACAGGTCACCCTGGATGAGCTGCATGAAGGCCGTGGTGTCGGCGTTGAGGTAGTGCGCGCCGGTGGTGTGAAAGCACGCGTTGCAGCTGGTGGAGACGTGAATCATCGCGGGGATGTCGTACTCCACCATCTTTTCGTAGATGGGGTACCAGTGGCGGTCGGTCAGCGGGGGGCTGGTCCAGTGGCCGCCCGACGGATCGGGGTTGAGGTTGATACCCACCATCCCGTATTCCTTGATGCACTTTTCCAGCTCGGGAATGCAGGTGGCCGGGTCCACGCCGGGGCTCTGCGGCAGCATGGCGGCGCCAATGAAGTTTTCGGGGAACAGCTGGCTGACGCGGTAGCACAACTCGTTGCAGATGGCAGCCCACGTGGACGAGGTGTTGAAGTCACCAATGTGGTGGGCCATGAAGCTGGCGCGCGGGCTGAACACGGTCAGGTCGCTGCCACGTTCCTTCATCAGCTTGAGCTGGTTGGTCTCGATTGACTCGCGCAGTTCGTCGTCGCTGATCTTCAGGCTCTTGGGGTCGGGCGTCTTGCTCGGGTCCTTGAGCGAAGCGATCTGCAGGTCGCGCCAGGCGCCCAGGGCAGCGGGCGCCGTGGTGTAGTGGCCGTGCACGTCGATGATGAGTGGTTTGGTCATGCGGTTCTCCTCATTGAATCTATAAAAGGGCTCATGCCGGGTCCATGCCCTGGCGGCGCTTGGGTTCGGCAGCGTCGGGCGAGGCCATGAAGGCCAGCATGCCGCGCACGGCGTCGGCTTGGGCGGAACTGGCGCACACGCCGCCCGAGAAGGTGGTGACGATCTGGACTGCCTGGGGCATGGGGCCGAGCACAGTGATGCCAGGCAGGTTGATGAGTTCGCTGAGTTGCTGAAAGCCCAGCTCCACCTCGCCCTTGGCCACGAGTGACCCAACGGGAATGCCCGGCGGCGGGGTGACGATGCGGTCACGGATCTGGTCGGCAATACCCCAGCGCTCGAACAGCTTGGCCAGGGCCACACCGCTGGGGCCGGTGGAGTAGCTGACGGTGCGTGCGTCCAGCACGGCTTGGCGCAGCGCGTCTTCGGTGGAAACATCGGGATGCGGCGCGCCTTCGCGCACGGCAATGGCCACGCCGGAATGCACCAGATCCACCCGGCTGCCCGCCACCACGTGGCCGGACGCCACGAGCTTGTCGATGGCGTCAGACGCCAGAATGACCAAGTCAAACGCCTCGCCCGCCTGCACGCGCTTGGCGGCGTCCACTCCGCCTACCGACTCGATGGCAACGCGCACACCTGTGCGCTGCTGGTAAGCGTCTGCCAGTTCGGCCAGCACCAGGCGGGTGGCCATGGAGGAAATGCCCCGGATCTCTTTGCTCATGTCTGCAGTGGTGCCGATGGTGATCTACAGCAGCGCATTCTGGACGAGGACACCCCCAGTGCCAAGGGCGATCAGCGTCTATCTGCTATCTCAAACAGGCATAGCAAGTCCATTCCTATCTAGAATCGCCATATGGACTTGAAACAGCTGGAATACTTCGTGCGGGTGGCGGAACTGGGCAGCTTTACCCGGGCGGCCCATGCGCTCAACATTGCCCAGCCCGCGCTGAGCCGCCAGGTGAGGCTGCTGGAAGTGGAGCTGCGCCAGAACCTGCTGGTGCGCAACGGCCGCGGCGCCATACCCACCGAGGCGGGCAAGCTGCTGCTGGACCACGGGCGCGGCATATTGCACCAAGTGGAGCGCGCGCGCGAGGACCTGGGCCGGGTGCGCGGCGCGTTGGCCGGGCGGGTGGCCATTGGCTTGCCCCCCACGCTGGCCCGCGTGCTCACCGTGCCGCTCACCCGCGCCTTCCGCCGCCAGTTGCCCGAGGCTCAGCTGTCCATTACCGAAGGGCTTTCCAGCGGCATGCAGGAAGGCCTGCTCAATGGTCGCCTGGACCTGGCGGTGCTGCACAACGCACAGCCCGTGCCCGAGATTGAACTGCAACCCCTGTTCGACGAAGAGCTGGTGCTGGTGCAGTCGCGCACCCCTGGTCTGCAGGAAGACCCGCCGCCCCCGCCCATAGACCTGGCGCAGGTGGCCTACCTGCCGCTGGTGATTCCCAGTCGCCCCAACGCCATTCGCATGCAGGTGGAGTCGGAAATGGCAAACATTGGCTGCCGCCCCGTGGTGGTGCTGGAGATTGATGGCGTGTCCGCCATTCTGGATTTGGTGGCCGAGGGCATGGGCTGCGCCATCCTCTCGCGCAACGCCGTGGCCAGCTCGATCCGGCCGTCGGCCTACACGGTGCGCAGCATCGGCTCACCTGCTTTGCGCAGCCGCCTGTGGCTGGCCAGCAGCTCGCAGCGCCCCGCCACGCTCACATTGCAGGCCACCACCAAACTCATACAGCAGGTCTGTGCCGAGCTGTTCCCGGAGCCAACTGCACCCAGTACAAGCGATCAGCCCAGCCAGCCCGGCAGCTGACGCAGTGCCCACAACAACGTGCTTATGCTGAAGAACGAGGCCACCGTGGTGGCGAGCAACGCGGCTGCGCTCACGGCGTCGTGCCCGTGGCGCTGCGCCAGGATGGCGTAGATGCCGATCATGGGCATGGCGGCCGACAGAACGGCAGCGGTGCGGAAGGTTGCGTCCAACTCCGCGAATCCCAGGTAAGGCAGTGCAAGCACCGCCAGCAGCACGGCCAGCGGGTGCAGTATCAGCTTGCCCAGTGCAATGCAGGCCACGTCGGAACGCATGCCGCGCACCTCCAGCCCCACCAGCGAACCGCCAATGACGAACAACGCCAACGGCCCGCTGGCCAGCGAGAACAGGCTTACCGTGCGTTCCACCACCTGAGGCAGCTTCCAGCCCATGGCCGCCACCAGCGTGCCCGCCAGAATGCCAATGATCATCGGGTTCTTCAGCAGCCGCAGCACAGTCTGCCAAAGAACCTGCCCCACCGACTGGTGCCCACCGTCCGGCCCGGGGTCCGTCTCGGCAACCGCCATCAGGAACGGCAGTTTCAGCAGGTTTTCAATCAACATGTTCAGGGCCAGCACCACCCCGGCCACGGGCCCCAGCGTCAGCATCAGCACCGGGTAGCCCACGTAGCCACTGTTGGAACACGTCATGCCCATGGCAAAGTAGGCACTGGCGCTGCGGCTCTTGCCCAGGCCTTTGCGTGCCCAGAAAAGCACCAGCAAGATGACCGACATGGACCCAAGCGCGTAAGCGGTGAGGTACGACGGGTTGAGCACCTCCGACAGCTTGCGCTGGGCCAGCGCACCGAACAGCAGAGCGGGCAGCGCGAAGTTGAGCACGAACTTGCCGAACACGCGCATGTCTGCACGGGTAAACAGGTTCCGGCGTACGCTAAAGAAACCCAGCGCAATGGTGATGTAAATCGGCCCGGTGATGGCCAGGATGTCGAGCATGAATCAGTTCCGGTTGTCGCTCTCGGGCGCTTTGTCGCGTGCGGCCAGCAGGCCGTCTGCATAGTCTTGCCAGGGGGATGTGGCAGTGATGCCCGGCAGGTGACCTGCGCGGGCTTGCGCCGCCATCCAGTCGTGCTTCTGGGCAATGGCGCTGGCCATGAAGGGCTCAAAGCCCGCTTCGCGCACGGTGTTGGCCACCTCACGCATTTCTTCGGCACGGCGCTTGCCATGCTGCGCCACTCGGCTGAAAAAATAGGCACCCTGGCGCGTCCAGTCGATGCCGGGGAAGGTCTCCTGCAGCGTGGCGATCATGGCGTCTTCCACACCATAGTGGCGCGCCGTGGTGTAGCTCTCCAGCACCAGCGCCTCCAGGCCCTTGATCATGATGCTGCGGCACATCTTGGTAGCCGAAGCCACGCCCACCTGGGGCGACACCACCTGCACGTCCATGCCCAGGCCCGTGAGGCGTGGCGCCAGTTCTGCGGCGTGCGGGCCGCCCAGCAGCATGGGCACGCGAACGCCATAGGGCGGCACCGATGTCATGACCCCGGCTTCCACGTAATGGCCGCCCGCCGCGTTGATGAGCGCTGCCGCCTGCTGCTTGGTGCCCGGGGAAGCGGAGTTCAGGTCCAGAAAGAAGGTGCCCGACTTGATGCCCTGTGCCACTTCCCGCGCCACGGCCAACGCGTTGGACGCGGTGACCGCCGACACCACCAGCGATGCCTGCGCAGCCAGCTCCCGTGCACTGGCACAAGCGTGTACCCGGTGCTGCTCGGCATGAGCCAGCTCGCCTGCTTGCAGCTGCGGGTCGGCAAATTTCAGGTCCCAAGCCCCCACCCAGGGCAGACCTTGCACGGCCAAAGCGTGTGTGAATATCTTGCCCACCTCGCCATAGCCCACAAACCCCACTCGCAACGGCTCCATGCCCTGCACCCTTTCTGTGTTTACTGGCGCGGAATGCCGGCCTTCTGGATCACGTCACTCCAGCGCTTGATGTCGCTGGCCAGCAACTCGGCGGTCTGCTCGGGCGTGCTGCCACGTGCCTCCACGTTGAGCTCCTGCAGGCGCTTCTTCACGTCGGGCGCAGCCAATGCCGTGGCAATGTCTTTGTGTATGCGCTGCACCACGTCGCGCGGCGTTTTGGCGGGTGCCGCCAGAGCGTTCCACGACGAAGCAACAAACGCGGGCACACCACTTTCGCGCGCGGTGGGTACATCCGGGAGGACGATGGAGCGCTTCTCACCCGTGACGGCCAGCACACGCATGGCCTTGGCCTGCACCTGCGGCAGCACCGGGCCCAGAATTTCCACCGCCACGTCCAGCTGCCCTCCCCTCATGGCGGTGATCACCGCTGGCGTGCCGTTGTAGGGCACAACCTGCACATCGATACCCGCCGTGCTCTTGAACAGTTCTGCGGCCAGGTTCTGCGTGCTGCCCACATTGATGCTGCCCACGTTGAGCTTGCCTGGGTTCGCCTTGGCATGCGCCAGCAGATCACCGAACGTCTTGAAGGGCGAAGCGTCCGGCACCAGCACGGCAATGTCAAAGTAGCCCAGCGTGGAGATGGGCGCGAAATCCCGCACGGTGTCAAACGGCAAACGCTGAAACAGCGCCTGCGTCACCGCTGTACCGTTGGACATGAGGAACAGCGTGTGGCCGTCGGGCTCAGCCTTCACCACCAGTTCGGCCGCCACCACGCCGCCCGCGCCGGGTTTGTTGTCGATGACCACGGGCTTGCCCCACTGCTCCGACAGCTTGGCCGCCACCGTGCGCGCGGTAAGGTCCCCCACCCCGCCCGGGCCGAAAGGCACCACGATGCGCACTGGCTTGCTGGGGAAAGCCTGGGCCTGCGCTTGTACCAACCCCGGCATGACGCCTGCGAGCACGGCAGCCAGACCAGCAGCGAGCCACAGGCGGGAGCGCTGTGCATTGGGCTTTTGTTTCATGCGTGTCTCCTGCGTTCTGTGAATGGCCAACAAAAAAGCGGCAAAGACTGCAATGTAAGCAGTCTTTGCCGCCGGAACAACGCGAGGCAGCCGCTAGCAGATATCACATTCTGCTATGCCTGCCGAAAGCCTCAAAGCCTGAGCGCAATCAACGTGATGGCCGGGAACGCCGCCAGAATGGCCGTGCGAACCAGGTCACTCACCACAAAGGGCGTGACACCACGGTAGGTCTGGGTGATGGGCGTGTCCTTGGCCATGCTGTTGATGACGAACA
>JAYSGB010000014.1:0-90099 GCA_041913045.1 Burkholderiaceae bacterium
AGCCACCCTTCACCGGGTTCATCTTTGTTGCACCTCGTCCTTGAATCCGCCCTTGATGCTTGGTACGTCAATGGCGAAAGAGGAGGGCCAAAAAGGAATGCAGATAGTGAAGAAAGCCCTTATCCACTCCGCAGTCATAGGCATTCCGTCGCTGGCCTTAGTTTTTATGCTTTTTGGTCAAAGCCTGCAGCGCCGCTAGGGCACATGGGAGGGGGGAATCAAAATCAAACCAATCACTCAGCCTCTCACACTATCAGGCACTTTGAGGATACCCTGAGCAGCCTTGAGAAGTTGCAGCACCCAGAGCTAGACCTGAAGCGGGTCTACTGGCAAAAGGTTTCTGAGGAAAAAGTCTGAGCGGCCTTTAATAGATTGGCTTTGCAGCGATTTCCCCCGTTGGGAGCGGATGTCGTCTCAAATGAATAGTTCAAAGCTACAGGCTGTACACCAGTACCTGGTCTCATTTCCGTCCCCGTAACCACCTTCAGATTGAAGTACGCTGATTAACCTGTTCACGCTTCGGCAGTTCGGGCAGGCCCAGTGTGGCGGTTGATGTTCCTTACTCTGGTAAAGAAACCTGCCGCGTGCAATCTCTACCAGTGCGTACCCGGACAGTTCGCTCTGACCGTCTTCTAACTTCCTGACCGTGGTCTTCAGTTCTGCCAATTGCTCCAGTAGGTCCAGCCGCTCGGCCTGTGCATCGCCTAGTTTGCTCTGGGTCTCTAGGATGGCGCCCTGGATGTCGATGAGTTTGGCCTTCAGTTCGTGGTCAACGACGGCCGCTGTCGCCCCCTTGGCGAGGTCGAAGAGGGCTTTGATGCTGGCCTGTGCGGCTGCAATGTTGGTCATGTCCATGATTGCAGTCTATGGGATTTGCTCCTCTTAGGCTATCGCGCGTCTCTAGTTCTATGCGGATATGCCTCAAGAGAACCGCTAGGGCGCTGGTTCGTTTTCCGTCATGACACCACATTAAACGAACTGATATAATACGAACCACTCAAACGAAACTAGAGGGGTTCCAGACATGTCCTTCCTGCGTGCCTACCTACGCGCCAGCACCGAAGACCAAGACGCCAGCCGTGCCAGAGCAGACCTTGAGCGGTTCGCTTCTGAGCATGGGCTGAAGGTCGCTGCTTGGTACACAGAGAACGAGTCAGGTGCTACCCTCAAGCGGCCTGAACTGTTCCGGCTTATCGATGACGCTCACCAAGGAGACACCCTGCTTGTTGAGCAGGTAGACCGCCTATCACGACTGAACACCGAAGACTGGGAAACGTTGAAGGCTGTGCTGGCGCAGAAGCGTCTTCGGGTCGTATCGCTGGACTTGCCTACCTCATGGATGGCAGCCACCCAGACCAAGGACGAGACCACACAGGCCTTGCTGGACGCTGTGAATAGGATGCTTCTTGACATGCTGGCAGCGGTGGCCCGGAAGGATTACACAGACCGTCGTAGGCGTCAGGCTCAAGGCATTGCCAAGGCCAAGCAGGAAGGTCTGTACAAGGGCCGTAAAGCTGACGAAGACCGACACAGGGTGATTGGCGAACTACTCGACAAGGGTCTGTCTTGGTCGAAGGTCTGTGAGCTTACGGGGGCCTCAAGGTCAACCCTGAAGCGGGTCGTGGATGCCCGTAAGGCCGCATCCTTGGCTTGAGACCACCACCTGATGTTTTGGACCACCACAACCACAGTCACCATTTACAGTGACCACTATTACAGACCCCATTTACAGTGACCAACAGAGGGAGGACTTAAGGATGTCCTAAAGATGTCCTTAAGGATTCCTTCTTAAGGATTTACTAGTGGTTGTAAGTAAAGAAGTAAACATATAGATGTCTTGTGGATATACGTTGAGTTGTCATTGAGTGGCAATCGAGGATGTAACCACCACAGTCACTTCATCCAAGGCCAGTACGGATTCCATAAAGCCTCTTTGGTCTTTACCTCAGGGATGGATGCAGGGGGGCGGTTGCCTATCATCAAGGCCGGAAATTGGGCCTGCTGTTTTTTCTCAAAGCCATTAAAGCCTCTTTGGGGCGTTATTTGAGGTTCCAGCTATCCACCCCTTTCCGTGAAAGAAAAAAGCCGCCTAGATGGCTCTAGACGGCCTTGCGTGTACCTTGCTGTAGCCAGCGCTGCGGTGCGGTTCGTGGTCAGGCATCAATCTGGTATGGCAGACCCACCCAGGCATGAGTGAAAAGCGTCAGCAGAGGAGGTCCGTCACGCTGCGCCGTTCCACGTTGGCCTTGGTGCTGTACTTGAGTTCCGCCATCGCTGGGCGGTAGGGTGCTTCTCCTCTGCGTCAGGGAAGAGGGCGTCTACCCCCTCGGTTTGGTCGTTCCAGTTATTCCTTCCAGCCTGGATGCCAAGCCGGTGACTTGTAGACTTTCGGCAACGAAAGGAACGGGAAATCAATTGACTCTGCCACAGGGATGAGGTCGCGTTCCTTCAGCTTGTTGTAGTTCAGTACGTTAACGCCACCTTCCGGCAGTTGTCCAACGAACTTGCAGCGCAATTCGAGACTGATGCCCTGGCGAATCAATTGAGTGGTGAGCGATGCTCGGAAGCTATGGAAGACCACTTCATCCCGGAAGCCCTGACCTATCTTTAGCGATGAGAACCACTTGCTTACACCGCCCCCCGCTTTGTTTTGGCTGTCGAAGTTGACACCGGGAAAAAGCCAGGACTGCCCGAATGCTTCAATGTCTCTACGGTAGTCGAGCAAGCCTAAATCAATTAGCAGTCGAGGTATGGGGATGGTTCGCCATGAAGCCTTCTGTTTCAAGGACTGTTTTTTGTCAGTCACTGCCATCCGAAGGAACCAGACCCCCTCCCGTTCGATGAAGTCATCAATCCGAAGCTGACATAACTCAGTGACTCGGGCACCCGTGCAAAGACCCAACAACGGCACCCAGTAAGCTGCGTCCTGGCTGGCGTTCTTCCCGGTGGGGATGTCGTAGTTTTGCCACACGGGGAGACCGAAGAGCTTCTGCAGTTCGTCCTCAGTCCACTCGTCCCTGCTGCTGTCCACGGTCTCTTCGACGATACCCGCTGAGAGCTTGTTCCATATCCCGAAGGAGATGCGCCCTGTATGTTTGGAGTAATGGTTGAGCAGGCTGCCTACGTTGACCAGTGTGTCTCGCACGGTGGCATGGCTCAGGGCATCATCCCCCTCTAGCGCCAACATGGCCCTGCGAAAGGCGGTGCCAGTGATGCGGTCAATGCTGGCCATGCTCGGATTGCTGGTCAAGTCTTCGAAGCGACTTACCGCCAAGGTGTACTTGCCAACGGTTTTTTGTGGGTAGGACTTCCCACCAGCTTTGCCCTGCTTTGCCCAGTCTTCCAGCACATCCCTAAGGTAGACCCAGGAAGGTGGCGCTTGAACGATATCTATCGCCTCTCCTGGCTTGCGCGTATTCGCATCAGCTTCTTTCTTCGCCTCCACGGAGGTGGGTGCGTAGGGCATAACTTCCAGGGGGGGAACATACTTCCCTGTGTTTCCCCAGTTTTCTAAAGCCCATTCGGACAAGTCAAAGGCAGCAACGCAGAACGCCTGAATCAGTTGCAGGCGTAGTGGAGAGCCTTCCGGCGGCATTGCTTGACCGTGTGCACGAAGTACCTCAGACACTATCGGCACAATGCATTTGTGTTTCCAGTCTTCAAGCCCCTTCTCGTCATCGTGGAGGTGAGAGCGCAGGGTATAGGCTTGGTCCCCGTATTCCTCGTGAGCTATCACAAGCCAGTAGGGCCAGTCCCCGGACGCCTCCAAGCGTTTGGTCTCTGCAGTGGCCCAGCGGGCTGCTAGCTGCTTAGCGTCCGCACCGTTCAGCTCCACATGACCTTCAAGGGCCTTTCGGGCCAGGGCGAAGGCAGCGTTGGATTCTGCTAGTGCGTCGGGGAAGAGTCTTAGTGCCTCTTCGGGGTCTTTGGTGTTCAGCGACCGCTTGTACTCACTGACGCCCATGATGGGCCTGAGGGTTTCGTGAACTTTCCGGCGAATGTAGTAGATGCCTGTGGCAGGGCTTTTCCAGGGGCGACTCATCAGTAAGACCATAGCGGTGTACCCATCCGGTGTACTTTTACGGGATGGCATACGCCTGTCTAGAAGCAAAAAACCCTTGATTCCGTTAAGAATCAAGGGCTTAGCATTTTCATGGCGGAGAGGGCGGGATTCGAACCCGCGGTGGGCTATTAACCCACACACGCTTTCCAGGCGTGCGACTTAAACCGCTCATCCACCTCTCCGTGAAGCCCTGCATTCTACAACGACTTTCGCGTGCTTTTCGCCCAGGGCTCTCAAAAGTTCAAGATGGCGTTTTCATCGACTTAACCATCTGCATGGCAGAGCCGATCAAATGGCTCACCTCAGACATGTTCCCGGGCACGATCAGCGTGGTCGTGGCATCTGCTGCCACGCGGCCATAAGCCTCCACGGCTTTCTCTGCCACCTTCAGTTGCACCGCTTGCTCACCGCCTTCGGTGCGAATGGCCGCAGCAATGCGTTCGATGGCCTTGGCCGAGGCCTCCGCCACAGCCAGAATGGCTGCAGCCTCGCCCTCGGCCTGATTGATGGCGGCCTGCCGATCGCCTTCGGAGCGCGCGATCGCGGCTTCGCGTTCACCGTTGGCAATGTTGATCTGTTCCTGCTTGCGCCCCTCGGATGCGGCGATCAATGCCCGTTTCTCCCGTTCCGCCGTGATCTGCGCCTGCATGGCATGCAGGATCTCGGCCGGTGGCGTCAGGTCCTTGATCTCGTAGCGCAGCACCTTCACACCCCAGTTCAGCGCAGCCTCGTCAATGGCGTTGACCACCTGGGCATTGATGATGTCGCGCTCCTCGAACGTCTTGTCCAGCTCCAGCTTGCCAATTACGCTGCGCAAGGTGGTTTGCGCCAGTTGCGTTACCGCCATGATGTAGTTGGACGAGCCGTAACTCGCCCGCATCGGGTCGGTCACCTGGAAATACAGGATGCCGTCCACCTGCAGCTGCGTGTTGTCCTTGGTGATGCAGACCTGGCTGGGCACGTCCAGCGGAATTTCCTTCAGGCTGTGCTTGTAGGCCACCTTCTCGATGAAGGGCACCAGAAAGTTCAAGCCAGGTGTGAGCGTGCCCGCGTACTTGCCCAGCCGTTCCTTGACCCAGGCGTTCTGCTGCGGTACCACCTTGATCGACTTGATGATGAAGATGACGGCGATGACGAAAAGTAAAACGGCGATTTCCATGTGCTGATTCCCTGTGCTGATAAAAACAAAAACGCTTCAATTCGGCTCGACGATGAGCCGGCTACCCTCGACCGCAACGATGCGGTACTTGCCCGCAGGCGCTTCGGGTACGGGGGTGGACAAGGACGCACTCCAGTCCGCTCCCCGGTATTTCACGGTGGTCTTGCCGTCCCGGTCCCAGTGGTCGATCCAGACAGTCTGCCCGATGTCAAGGTTCACGTCCTTGTTGGCCGCCGCAGGCGCGGCAGGGGGGTGCATCTTGCGCCACTTGTGCCAACCAATGACCGCGCCGCCACCCAATAGTGCCGCTGCCACCAGTTGTGCACTCATGCCCAGGCCAATATGTGCAGCCAAAGCTCCTGCGCTCAGGCCCACCGCCAGCATCAAGAGGAAAAACGTTCCGGTCACCAGCTCCAAGGCAACTGCAGCCCCGGCAAGCAGCCACCAGACGGTTGACTCAGCCATGTTGTGTCCTTTCTAGTGGTGTCGGCAGTCCTCCTAAGTCCTGCTCTTGGCTCATTTTGGTTCAAAAAGGCGACAAGTTACCCACAGGCAGACACATTATTTACGTACACTTGGGCGCCATGAAATTCCGTTTCCCCATCGTCATCATCGACGAAGACTTCCGTTCCGAGAACACCTCCGGTCTGGGCATCCGCGCCCTGGCGCAGGCCATCGAGAGCGAAGGCTTCGAAGTCGTCGGCGTCACCAGCTACGGCGATCTGTCCCAGTTTGCCCAGCAGCAAAGCCGTGCCAGCGCCTTCATCCTGTCGATCGACGACGAGGAGGTCACTGGCAACCCGGACCTTGACCCGGCCATCCAGAACCTGCGCAGCTTCATCGCCGAGGTGCGCCGCAAAAACGCCGAGGTGCCCATTTACGTCTATGGCGAGACCAAGACCAGCCGGCACCTGCCCAACGACATCCTGCGTGAACTGCACGGTTTCATCCACATGTTCGAGGACACACCGGAGTTCGTGGCTCGCCACATCATCCGTGAGGCCAAGAGCTACCTGGAAGGCATCCAGCCGCCGTTCTTCAAGGCTCTGCTCGACTACGCCGAGGACGGTTCCTACTCCTGGCACTGTCCGGGGCATTCCGGCGGCGTGGCCTTCCTCAAGACGCCCGTGGGCCAGATGTTCCACCAGTTCTTTGGCGAGAACATGCTGCGTGCCGACGTCTGCAACGCCGTGGAGGAACTCGGCCAGCTGCTGGACCACAACGGTGCCATTGGCGAAAGCGAGCGCAACGCCGCGCGCATTTTCAACGCCGACCATTGCTTCTTCGTCACCAACGGCACCAGCACCTCCAACAAGATGGTGTGGCACCACACCGTTGCGCCTGGCGACGTGGTGATCGTGGACCGCAACTGCCACAAGTCCAACCTCCACGCGATCATCATGACCGGGGCTATCCCCGTGTTCCTCAAGCCGACGCGCAACCACTGGGGCATCATCGGCCCCATTCCCCAGAGCGAGTTCGAGCCCGAGGCCATCCAGGCCAAGATTGCTGCGCACCCCTTGCTGCAAGGCGTGGATACAAAGGACATCAAGCCGCGCATTCTGACGCTGACCCAGTCCACCTATGATGGTGTCCTCTACAACACCGAGACCATCAAAGGCCTGCTGGATGGCTACGTAGACAACCTGCACTTCGACGAAGCCTGGCTGCCCCATGCAGCGTTCCACCCCTTCTATGGTGCCTTCCACGCGATGGGGCGCAAACGCGCGCGGCCCAAGCACACGGTGGTGTATTCCACGCAGTCCATCCACAAGCTGCTGGCGGGCATCAGCCAGGCCAGCCACGTGCTTGTGCAGGATTCGCAAAACACCAAGCTGGACCGCCACCTCTTCAACGAGGCGTATCTGATGCATACCAGCACCAGCCCGCAGTACAGCATCATCGCCAGTTGCGACGTGGCCGCTGCGATGATGGAGCCGCCCGGCGGCACCGCGCTGGTGGAGGAAAGCATTGCCGAGGCGCTGGACTTCCGTCGCGCCATGCGTAAGGTGGACGCCGAGTTTGGCGACAACGACTGGTGGTTCCAGGTCTGGGGGCCAGACCAGTTGGCGGAAGAGGGGGTGGGTGAGGCCAAGGACTGGGTTCTGGGCCGCACGGATGCCGATGGTCACTTGCCCGTCAGCGGTCAGGAAGCCTGGCACGGTTTTGGCGACATGGCCCCGGGCTTCAACATGCTCGACCCCATCAAGGCCACCATCGTTACCCCTGGCCTGAACATGAACGGCGATTTCGCTGCCACGGGCATTCCTGCCAGCATCGTCACCAAATTCCTGGCAGAACATGGTGTGGTCGTCGAGAAGACCGGCCTGTACTCCTTCTTCATCATGTTCACCATCGGCATCACCAAGGGCCGCTGGAACACGTTGTTGACCGCGCTGCAGCAGTTCAAGGACGACTACGACAAGAACCAGCCCATGTGGAGGGTGATGCCTGAGTTCTGCCAGAAGCAGCGCCGTTACGAGCGCATGGGTCTGCGCGACCTGTGCCAGTTCGTGCACGAGATGTACGCCAAGTACGACATCGCACGCCTGACCACCGATATGTACCTGAGCGACCTGACGCCGGCCATGAAGCCTACCGATGCCTACGCTCAGATTGCGCACCGCAATACAGAGCGCGTCTCCATCGACGACCTTGAGGGGCGCATCACTACTGCTCTCATCACGCCGTACCCTCCGGGCATCCCGCTGCTCATTCCCGGTGAGGTGTTCAACCGCAAGATCGTGGATTACCTGAAGTTCTCCAGGGAGTTCGCGCTCAAGTGCCCGGGCTTCGAGACCGACATCCACGGCCTGGTGGTGGAAGAGGGCGCGGATGGCGTGAAGCGCTACTTTGCCGATTGTGTGAAGAAGGTTTGAACCAGATCAAACTTGGTCGTGGCAACGCGGGTCACAATATAAACATCACATTGAGGAGTGCCTATGTTTCCTGAGTTCCGCGACCTGATCACCCAGCTCAAATCCACCGATCACCATTTCACCCGTCTCTTTGACAAGCACAACGAGATCGACCAGCAAATCAAGAACATGGAAGCTCGAATCACCTCTGGAACCCATGAGGAGATCGAGAGCCTGAAGAAGGAAAAGCTCCAGCTCAAGGACGAGCTTTACGCGATTCTGAAGAAGGCAGCAACGGCCTGAGCCTGAAAAAACAAAAGCCGTGGTTCCAATGCTGTGGAACCACGGCTTTTAATTGTCTTTGCGCGTTCGTCAATAACCCGTAACAACGTTGGCTGGCGCGCCTTCGACCCTGCGTGCACCATTGAAGCGCTGCACCCAGTAGCTTTTGCTCATGTCTTCCACGCGTACCTCAGCGCCGCTGCGGGGGGAGTGAATGAACTTGCCGTCGCCAATGTAAATACCGACGTGGCTGAAAGCCTGGCGCATGGTGTTGAAAAACACCAAATCACCTGGGCGGAGTTCATCCTTGGAAATTTTTTGTGTGGCCTGTGCCTGCTCCGCTGCACGGCGCGGCAGCAACAAGCCTGCACTTTGCTCGTAGATGGCCCGCACGAATCCACTGCAATCGAAGCCGGTTTCAACCGAGTCGCCGCCACGCTTGTATGGCACGCCCAAAAAACCCATGGCATGCACCACGAGTTGAGAGGCCTTTTCTCGGACGCTGTCCAGCCGCTCGATGATGCCGCGCTGCGTCAGAAAGCCTGACAATGCGTCATCAGAGGCGGGGTCGGCATGTGCCTGGACCGCTGAAAAAAGCAGTCCGAAGGCTAGTGCGTAAGTTGTCAAGCGTCGCATGCCCGGCAGGCTAATTTGAAAGTGCTGTAAAGTCAAGGGCTTATACAGTTTTGTGAATGTGTTTGCGTCAACGCAACGGAGCCCCCAACCATGCTTCTCGATGTTCAGGACAGCCAGCTCGTGCTGATCGATTATCAGGCCAAATTGATGCCGGCCATTCACCAGGGTGACGATGTGCTGTCTCGGGCGGTTTTTCTGGCCAAAGTAGCCAACCTGCTGGACGTGCCCGTCTGGGGTACCGAGCAAAACCCCGGGAAGCTGGGGGCAAACGACACGCGGGTGCGCGAGTTGTGTCAGAAGACTTTTGCAAAGACCAGTTTTGATGCCAGCCAGTCTGGGCTGGTTCAAGCGCTGCGGCCTGCGCCCAAAGCTGGGGGTAACGCGCGTAGCCTGCCCAAGCATCTCCAAAAGAACGTTCCTGCAGAGCCTTCGCGTGGCACCATCGTGCTTGCGGGGGTGGAGGCCCATGTTTGCTTGCTGCAGACGGCCTTGGGGCTGGTTGAGCAGGAATTCGACGTTTGGGTGGTCACCGACGCCTGCGGCTCAAGGCGCGAAAGGGACCGTGACGCGGCTTTTGACCGGCTGGCGGGCAACGGCGTGGAGTTGGTGACCAGCGAGATGGTTGCGTTTGAATGGTTGCAGGACTGCGATCACCCGTTGTTTCGCGATGTCCTCGAGTTGATCAAAGCCTGACCCTGGCAGCGCTCTGACAGGAGCAGGGCTCATTGCAAGTCACCGCTCTTCCGCTTCGGTGGCTTGTCAGCGAGATGCAAGCAGGCTGCTCATAATTATGAATTCATTTCAAAGCAAAAGCCTTTGGATTCCCGCTTGCCAGGAGACCTGCCATGTCCAATGCCGACTACAACGCCTTCTATCGCCGTTCCATCGATGACCGCGATGCCTTCTGGGCCGAGCAAGCCCAGTTGATCGACTGGCACAAACCCTACGATCGCGTTTGCAACTACGACAACCCGCCCTTTGCCCGTTGGTACGAGGGGGGGCTCACCAATCTGTGCCATAACGCCGTGGACCGGCACCTCAAGGATCGGGCCGATCAGAACGCACTGATCTTCGTGTCCACCGAGACCGAGACTGAGAAAACCTACAGCTTCAAGGAGTTGCACGCCGAGGTGCAGCGCATGGCAGCCATTCTGAACGATTTGGGTGTTGGCAAGGGCGACCGCGTGCTTATCTACATGCCCATGATTGCCGAGGCTTGCTTTGCCATGCTGGCCTGCGCGCGCATCGGCGCCATCCATTCGGTGGTTTTCGGTGGTTTTGCCAGCCACAGCCTTGCCAGCCGTGTTGACGATGCGCAGCCCAAGGTCATCGTCAGCGCCGATGCGGGCATGCGTGGCGGCAAGGTTGTGCCGTACAAGCATTTGCTGGACGAGGCCATTCACCTGTCGGCCAACAAGCCCGCCAAGGTGCTGATGGTCAACCGCGGCCTGGCTGACCTGGCGCCCGTGGTCGGGCGCGACGTGGATTACGCCGAATTGCGCCAGAAGCACATGGATGCGCAGGTGCCTTGCGAGTGGGTGGAAAGCGCCCACCCCAGCTACATCCTCTATACCAGCGGCACCACCGGCAAGCCCAAGGGCGTGCAGCGCGACACCGCCGGTTATGCCGTGGCGCTTGCTGCGTCCATGAAACACATCTATATGGGCGAGCCGGGCGAGACCTACTTCTCCACCAGCGACATCGGCTGGGTGGTCGGGCACAGCTACATCATTTACGGGCCGTTGATCAACGGCATGGCCACCATCATGTACGAAGGGCTGCCCATCCGGCCTGACGCGGGCATCTGGTGGAGCCTGGTTGAAAAGTACAAGGTGTCCGTGATGTTCTCGGCGCCCACGGCGGCGCGCGTCCTCAAGAAGCAGGACCCAGCCTACCTCAGCAAGTACGATCTTTCCAGCCTCAAGGCCCTGTTCCTGGCGGGCGAGCCGCTGGACGAACCCACGGCTACATGGATTGCCGACGCAATCAAGAAGCCCATCATCGACAACTACTGGCAGACGGAGACTGGTTGGCCCATCATGGCCATCTGCAATGGCGTGGAGAAGGCTCCCACCAAGTTCGGCTCGCCGGGCAAGGCCGTGTATGGGTACGACGTGCGGCTGATCGACGAATCCAGCGGCGAGGAGATCAACGAGCCCAACAAGAAGGGCGTCATTGCGGTGGAGGGGCCGTTGCCCCCCGGTTGCCTGCAGACCGTCTGGGGCGACGACGAGCGTTACGTCAAGACCTACTGGTCCAGCATCCACGGTCGCACCATGTACAGCACGTTCGACTGGGGTGTGCGCGATGAGGAAGGTTATTTCTTCATCCTTGGCCGTACCGACGACGTGATCAACGTGGCTGGTCACCGGTTGGGCACGCGCGAGATCGAGGAAAGCATTTCCAGCCATCCGGCGGTGGCCGAGGTGGCGGTGGTGGGCGTTGCAGACCAGCTCAAGGGGCAGGTAGCCGTGGCATTTGCGGTGCTCAAGGATGCTCGTCTTGCTGAGACGGACGCCGATGCTCTCAAACTGGAAGGCGCCATCATGAAGGTGGTGGACGATCAACTGGGGGCTGTGGCTCGGCCTGCGCGGGTGCGGTTTGTGTCCGTTCTGCCCAAGACGCGCAGTGGCAAGCTGCTGCGGCGTGCCATTCAGGCGGTGTGTGAGGGGCGTGACCCGGGTGACCTGACCACCATGGACGATCCGGCTGCATTGCAACAGATACGTGACCTGATGGCTTGATTTCGGCGCCCCCGCGAATTGCGGGAATTCACCCTTGTATTTGCAGCATGTGTCGCTATGATAGGCATGTACGAATACAAGGGTTCATTTATATATGCAGCAGATCATCGACTCAGATACTGGCGCGGAAGAGAAGGGTCGTGTGTTCGAGCTGGCGGCGGAGCTTTTCGGCATACTCGCCACGCCCATGCGTTTGCGCATTCTCAGCGCCCTATGCGACAAGGAAAAATCGGTATCCGAACTCCTTGCCGAAATTGACACAACGCAACCCAACCTGTCGCAGCATTTGAACCTCCTGTACCGTTCCGGTGTTCTGGCCAAGCGCAAGGATGGCACCCAGGTGATCTACCGAGTCCAGAGCGAGAAGGCCGTGATGCTCTGCCGCACGGTATGCACGCAGATCGCCATTGAAATGGACGAGCCGTCTTCCATTCCCGCCTCCGAGCGGCTGTCACCTCGCGCTGCCAGCTGATGTCGCGTTCCGCTTTGCGCTTCGTTGTTGCTATTTGGGTAGCGCTGGTGCTGAGCGGATGCGGTTCGCTAAACCTGGGTGTATCAGTTCCCATCGGGCCTCACACTGGCATTGGGGTTTCGGTTGGCAGTGACGGTCGTGTGGGCGTTGGTGTTGGCGTATCGGTAGGTGGTGGGCAAGTCGGGGTAGGAACTTCGGGTCAACTGCCTCGCAAGGAATCCGAAGAGCCCCCTTCCAAATAAGAGCAGCACCGCCCAGTGCGGCGGGTTTTGCACAAATATTTGCCACGGTCCGTGTGAACGGTGGCACAATCGCAGCTTTTGCACAGGTCCTTCCAGTCACTGTCGCATCCGCCAACCGGTTCAGCCGTGTCGCGGAAGGTTGTATTAACCAGCTAATGTTTCCCAGAGGGAAACGGAGGTCAGCGGACTCATGAGCGATTCCCCTTCGAACGCGGGCAGCGTCTATGTTGCTTACCAGGGCAACTCGTATCTCTTCGGCGGCAACGCGCCGTACGTGGAAGAGATGTACGAAAACTACCTGGCCGATCCCACCAGCGTGCCCGATTCGTGGCGTGGTTACTTCGACGCACTGCAGAACGTGCCCGCTGTTGACGGCACCGATGCTCGTGACGTTCCGCACCTCCCCGTCATCAATGCCTTTGCCGAGCGTGCCAAGCAGGGCGTGACCCAGGTGGTCATTGCCGCAGGCGCCGACTCTGATCTGGGCCGCAAGCGCGTGTCCACCCAGCAGCTGATTGCCGCGTACCGCAACGTGGGTCAGCGTTGGGCCGATCTGGACCCGCTCAAACGCACCGAGCGCCCGTCCATTCCTGAGCTGGAGCCGTCTTTCTACGGTTTCAGCGATGCCGACTTGGAAACGGTGTTCAACACCAGCAACACCTTCTTCGGTCGTGAGACGATGTCGTTGCGCGAGTTGCTGAACGCGCTGCGTGAAACCTACTGCGGCGCCATCGGCTCCGAGTACATGTACATCACCGACCAGACGCAGAAGCGCTGGTGGCAGGAAAAGTTGGAAAGCATCCGCAGCAAGCCCAATTTCACTGCTGAAAAGAAAAAGCACATCCTGGAACGCCTGACCGCCGCTGAAGGTCTGGAGCGTTACCTGCACACCAAGTATGTCGGCCAGAAGCGTTTCTCCCTGGAAGGTGGTGAGAGCTTCATCGCCGCCATGGATGAGTTGATCCAGCAGGCTGGTGCCAAGGGTGTTCAGGAAATTGTGATTGGCATGGCCCACCGTGGCCGCCTGAACGTGCTGGTCAACACCCTGGGCAAGATGCCCAAGGACCTGTTTGCCGAGTTTGACCACACCGCGCCCGAAGAGCTGCCCGCTGGTGACGTGAAGTACCACCAGGGTTTCAGCTCCGACGTGACCACGGCTGGTGGTCCTGTCCACCTGAGCCTGGCGTTCAACCCGTCTCACCTGGAAATCGTGAACCCGGTGGTGGAAGGCTCCGTGCGCGCTCGCATGGACCGCCGTGGCGATGCCGAAGGCAAGCAGGTGCTGCCCGTGCTGGTGCACGGTGATGCTGCCTTTGCCGGACAAGGCGTCAACCAGGAAACCCTGGCGCTGGCCGCAACACGTGGCTACACCACAGGTGGCACGGTGCACCTGATCATCAACAACCAAATCGGCTTCACCACTTCCGACCCACGCGACCTGCGTTCCACGCTGTACTGCACCGACATCGTCAAAGGCGTCGAGTCCCCCGTGCTGCACGTCAACGGTGACGACCCCGAAGCCGTGGTGCTGGCGGTCCAGTTGGCGCTGGAATACCGCATGACCTTCCGCAAGGACGTGGTCGTGGACATCATCTGCTTCCGCAAGCTGGGCCACAACGAGCAGGACACCCCGAGCCTGACCCAGCCGCTGATGTACAAGAAGATTGCGCAGCACCCCGGTACCCGCAAGCTCTATGCCGACAAGCTGGCCGCTCAGGGTCTGGGCGAAACGCTGGGCGACGACATGGTCAAAGCCTACCGCGCCGCGCTGGACGAAGGCCGTCACACCATCGACCCGGTGCTGACCAACTTCAAGAGCAAGTACGCGGTGGACTGGGCGCCCTTCCTGGGCAAGAAGTGGACCGATGCTGCTGAAACGGCCATCCCGCTGTCTGAGTGGAAGCGCCTGTCCGAGAAGATCACCACGCTGCCCGACAGCGTCACTGCGCACCAGTTGGTCAAGAAGGTCTATGCCGACCGCGCTGCCATGGGCCGTGGCGAGATCAACGTCGACTGGGGTATGGGCGAACACATGGCGTTCGCGTCGCTGGTGGCCAGTGGCTATGCCGTGCGCCTGTCTGGTGAAGACTCGGGCCGTGGCACGTTCACGCACCGTCACGCCGTCATCCACGACCAGAACCGCGAGAAGTGGAACGAGGGCACCTACATTCCGCTGCAGAACGTGGCCGAGAACCAGGCTCCGTTCGTCGTCATCGATTCCATCCTGTCCGAAGAGGCGGTGCTGGGCTTCGAGTACGGCTATGCGTCTGCCGACCCCCACACCCTGGTGATCTGGGAAGCTCAGTTCGGTGACTTCGCCAACGGCGCACAGGTGGTGATTGACCAGTTCATCGCTTCCGGTGAAGTGAAGTGGGGTCGTCTGAACGGCATCACCCTGATGCTGCCGCACGGCTACGAAGGTCAGGGTCCCGAGCACTCGTCGGCCCGCGTTGAGCGTTTCATGCAGTTGGCCGCTGACACCAACATGCAGATCGTGCAGCCCACCACGGCCAGCCAGATCTTCCACGTGCTGCGCCGCCAGATGGTGCGTAACCTGCGCAAGCCGCTGGTGATCTTCACCCCGAAGTCGCTGCTGCGCAACAAGGACGCTACCTCGCCGCTGAGCGAGTTCACCAAGGGCGGTTTCCAGACCGTCCTGGGCGAACAAAACGCCGAGGTGGTGAAGAATGCCGCCAAGGTCAAGCGCGTGATCGCCTGTTCCGGCAAGGTCTATTACGACCTGGTCAAGAAGCGTGAAGAGAAGGGCGCAGACGACGTGGCCATCATCCGCGTCGAGCAGCTGTATCCGTTCCCGCACAAGGCTTTTGCTGCCGAGATCAAGCGTTTCTCGAATGCGGTGGACGTGGTGTGGTGCCAGGACGAACCCCAGAACCAGGGAGCCTGGTTCTTCGTGCAGCACAACATTCACGAGAACATGCTCGAAGGTCAACGACTGGGCTACGCGGGCCGTGCGGCTTCCGCTTCGCCTGCCGTGGGTTACGCACACCTGCACCAGGACCAGCAGAAGACCCTCGTGGACGCGGCTTTTGCCAAGCTCAAGGGCTTCATCCTGACCAAGTAAGCACCAGAACAGAACAACGCATTCAAGGACAGTTACATCATGGCTATCGTAGAAGTCAAAGTACCTCAGTTGTCGGAATCCGTGGCCGAGGCGACCCTGCTGCAGTGGAAGAAGAAGGTTGGCGAAACCGTCGCCGCCGATGAAATCCTGATCGAAATCGAAACCGACAAGGTCGTGCTGGAAGTGCCGGCGCCGTCCGCTGGCGTGCTGTCGGAGCTGGTGGTGGGTGATGGCGGCACCGTCGTGTCCGACCAGGTGATCGCCCGCATCGACACCGACGGCAAGGTTGCCGCAGCGCCTGCTGCTGCTCCCGCCGCTGCGCCTGCTGCGGCCCCGGCTGCTGCCGCAGCAGCCTCGAAGGACATGAGCGCTGTGGCCATGCCCGCTGCCGCCAAGCTGATGGCTGACAACAACCTGGCCTCTGGCTCGGTTGCAGGCACCGGCAAGGACGGCCGCGTGACCAAGGGCGACGTGCTGGCCGCCGTGGCTGGCGGTGCCGCCAAGCCTGCCGCTGCACCGGTGGCCATTCCCACCGGCGCCCCCACCAAGGTGCTGCCCCAGGTGGCAGCTCCTTCCGTGGACCTGGGCAATCGCCCTGAGCAGCGCGTGCCGATGAGCCGCCTGCGTGCCCGTGTGGCCGAGCGTCTGCTGCAGTCGCAGTCCACCAACGCCATTCTGACCACCTTCAACGAGGTGAACATGGCTCCGGTGATGGACCTGCGCAAGCGCTTCCAGGACCAGTTCACCAAGGAGCATGGCGTCAAGCTGGGCTTCATGAGCTTCTTCGTCAAGGCTGCCGTGCACGCATTGAAGAAGTTCCCGGTGCTCAACGCCTCGGTCGACGGCAACGACATCGTCTACCACGGCTACTTCGACATCGGTATCGCCGTGGGTTCGCCCCGTGGCCTGGTGGTGCCCATCCTGCGCAACGCCGACCAGATGAGCTTTGCCGACATCGAGAAGAAGATTGCCGAATTCGGCAAGAAGGCGGCTGAAGGCAAGCTGGGCATCGAAGAGATGACCGGCGGCACCTTCTCCATCTCCAACGGTGGCACCTTCGGCTCCATGATGTCCACCCCCATCATCAACCCGCCGCAGTCGGCCATCCTGGGCGTGCACGCCACCAAGGACCGCGCCGTGGTGGAGAACGGCCAGGTCGTGGTGCGCCCGATGAACTACCTGGCCATGTCGTACGACCACCGCATCATCGACGGCCGCGAAGCCGTGCTGGGCCTGGTCGCCATGAAGGAGGCGCTGGAAGATCCGTCGCGCCTGCTGTTCAACATCTGATTGGCAAGTCAGTGAACACGACGCCCCTTCGGGGGCGTTTGTCCAACCTCACAGGAAAAGAACATGTCCCAAGCATTTGACGTCGTCGTGATCGGTGCAGGCCCCGGCGGCTACATCGCCGCCATCCGCGCGGCCCAGCTCGGCTTCAAGGTCGCGTGTATCGACGAGTGGAAGAACGCCGCAGGCGGCCCCGCTCCTGGCGGCACCTGCACCAACGTTGGCTGCATTCCCTCCAAGGCGCTGCTGCAGTCTTCCGAGCACTTCGAGCATGCCAACCACCACTTCGCCGATCACGGCATCTCCACCGGCACGGTGAAGATGGACGTGGCGAAGATGATCGCCCGCAAAGACACTGTCGTGAAGCAGAACAACGACGGCATCCTCTACCTGTTCAAGAAGAACAAGGTCACCTTCTTCCACGGCCGTGGTTCGTTCGTGAAAGCGGTTGATGGCGGTTACGAGGTTGCTGTTACCGGCGACAAGCCTGAAACACTGGTGGGCAAGCAGGTGATCGTGGCCACGGGCTCCAACGCCCGCGCGCTGCCCGGCGTACCGTTCGACGAGCAGAATGTGCTGAGCAACGACGGTGCGCTGCGCATTGGCGCCGTGCCCAAGAAGCTGGGCCTGATCGGCTCTGGCGTGATCGGCCTGGAGATGGGCTCCGTGTGGCGCCGTCTGGGCGCTGAAGTCACCATCCTCGAAGGTCTGCCGACCTTCCTGGGCGCGGTGGACGAGCAGATTGCCAAGGAAGCCAAGAAGGCCTTCGACAAGCAGGGCCTGAAGGTCGAGCTGGGCGTCAAGGTCGGCGAGATCAAGAACGGCAAGAAGGGCGTGAGCGTGGCCTACACCAACGCCAAGGGCGAAGCCCAGACGCTGGAAGTGGACAAGCTGATCGTTTCCATCGGCCGCGTGCCCAACACCAACGGCCTGAACGCCGAGGCCGTGGGCCTGAAGCTCGACGAGCGTGGCGCCATCGTGGTTGACGACGAGTGCAAGACCAACCTGCCCGGCGTGTGGGCGGTGGGTGACGTGGTGCGCGGCCCCATGCTCGCGCACAAGGCCGAGGAAGAGGGCGTGGCCGTGGCCGAGCGCATGGCCGGCCAGCACGGGCACGTCAACTTCAACACCATTCCCTGGGTTATCTACACCAGCCCGGAAATCGCCTGGGTGGGCCGCACCGAGCAGCAGCTCAAGGCCGATGGCGTGGCGTACAAGGCGGGAACCTTCCCCTTCCTGGCCAACGGCCGCGCACGTGCGCTGGGTGACACGACCGGCATGGTCAAGTTCCTGGCCGACGCCAAGACGGATGAGATCCTGGGCGTGCACATCGTGGGCCCGATGGCTTCCGAACTGATCTCCGAAGCCGTGGTGGCCATGGAGTTCAAGGCCAGTGCTGAAGATATCGCACGTATCTGCCACGCGCACCCGTCGCTGTCCGAGGCGACCAAGGAAGCCGCGCTGGCCGTGGACAAGCGCACGCTGAACTTCTGAGCGCATGGCGTCGCAGGGTGAGAGCGCCGGCTTCGGGCCGGTGCGTACGGCCTACGAGGCCGAACTCCAGGCGCGGGGTTACAAGAGCGACCCCGCGCAGTTGCGCGCCGTCGAGGCGCTGGAGCGTTGTGCCGCCGAGTGGACCCACTTCAAGCAGCGGCGTTCCAACGCGCTCAAGAAGTTCATCAACCGGTTGCCGATCCCACGCGGGGTCTACATGTACGGCGGGGTGGGGCGCGGCAAAAGCTTCCTGATGGATTGCTTCTACAACGCCGTGCCGCTGCGCCGCAAGACGCGCCTGCACTTTCACGAGTTCATGCGTGAGGTGCACCGCGAGTTGGCCGAACTGCAGGGCACCGTGAACCCGCTGGACGAGCTTGGCCGACGCATGTCGCAGCGCTACCGTCTGGTGTGCTTCGACGAATTCCACGTGGCAGACGTGACCGACGCCATGATCCTGCACCGTGTGCTCGATGCCATGCGCAAGTACGGCATCGGCATGGTCACCACCAGCAACTTCCATCCGGACGGGCTCTACCCTGATGGCTTGCACCGCGACCGCATCTTGCCCGCCATCGCGTTGCTCAAGCAGACCATGGACGTGGTGAACGTTGACAACGGCACCGACTACCGGCGCCGTACTCTCGAGCAGGTCAAGCTCTACCATTGCCCCCTGGGGCCTGACACCGACGCTGAGATGGAGCAGGCCTTCAGTCGCCTGGCCGAAGCCCACGATGAGAGCCCGGTACTTCACATCGAGCAGCGCGAGATACGCGCCTTGCGGCGTGCTGGCGGCGTGGTGTGGTTTGACTTCCGCACGCTCTGCGGTGGCCCACGCTCGCAAAATGACTATTTGGAACTGGCCACACAGTTCCACACGGTTTTGTTGAGCAACGTGCCGCACATGCCGGTCAAGCTTGCCTCAGAGGCTCGGCGTTTCACCTGGCTGGTTGATGTGCTTTATGACCGTCGCGTCAAGTTGATCCTGTCGGCAGAGGTTCCGCCAGAGCAGCTCTACACGGAAGGACCGCTGTCGCACGAATTCCCGCGCACGGTGTCGCGGCTCAACGAGATGCAATCCGTAGAGTACCTGGCTCTGGAGCGCCGCACGGTAGACACCTCCCTCACCTGAAGGTACTCGCCTTATTTACCCGCAAGGGGCAGCAGCTTCACGATGATGAGGGAGATGTTGTCCCCTCGACCGCCAGCGCGCTTGCGGGCCTGCTGGATCAGGAACTCGCACGCCTCGCGCGGCGTGAGTTGATCCAGAACGTGCCCAAGCTCCTGCTCGGTGAAGTAATGCCACAGGCCGTCACTGCAGACCATCAGGCAGTCACCGGGGCCTAGCTGGCCAACACTTTGCACACTGATCTGAGGCTCCTGCTCTGCGCCCAGGCAGCTGAGCAGGATATTGGCGCGAGGATCGTTCTGAGCGCGGTCTTCTGCCAGTTCGCCTCTGTCCACCAGGGCCTGCACGTAAGAATGGTCCTTAGTGCGCTGGACCAGCTTTTCCTTGCGGAAATGGTACAGCCGCGAGTCACCCGAGTGGGCCCAATGGCATTGGCCGTCCGGTGCCAGCACAAAAGCAGCGAATGTGCTGTGCGGTTCCTGTTCGGCAGAGACCGCAACCAGGCGGATGACGATGTGCGCCTCGCGGGCCACTTGTGTGAGGAACGTGCCCGCAGAGTCTGAGGATACGTGGTAACGGTCAAACAACTGCTGTGCCGTCAGAAGCACCTGGTCTGCGGCTTTCCGCCCACCGCTGCGTCCTCCCATGCCATCCGCCACCACGCCGAGCAGGCAACCCTCGTCGCGAGGATGTGCGAACAAGCGCACTTGGTCTTGCTGGTAGGGCCTGTCACCTTGATCCAGGCCGGTGGCCGCGACGATTCTGTAGCCGTTTGACATGCGGAGCAGGGTTCTGGCCTTTTGGCGGGTTTTGGGAATCTCCTGCACGTATTATGAGCGTAGATGAGTGTCTCCATTCCTACGTTGCTGAGTTCTGCCGTGACTTCTTTTTTTGCCGAGGGCGGTGGCTTGGCGCATGCGCGGCCTCAATATCAGCCACGGCCGGTACAGCAGACCATGGCCAGCGCGGTGGCGGAGGCGATTGAAAAACGGGATTGCCTGGTCGTGGAAGCTGGTACGGGCGTTGGAAAGACTTACGCCTACCTCGTCCCCTCGTTGCTCAGCGGCCAGAGGGTTCTCGTGTCAACGGCCACCAAGGCGCTGCAGGATCAGCTCTACACCAGGGACATTCCCGCAGTGGTGGATGCCTTGGGTTTGCCAGCGCGCGTGGCGTTGCTCAAAGGGCGTTCAAGCTACCTTTGCCGCCAGCGGCTTGATGAGGCGTGGCAGCGCGTGCCAGGTGGTGACCGCTATGCCGCAGAGCAGTTGCGACGGGTGGAAGTCTGGGCTACATGCACTGCTACCGGCGACATGGTGGAGCTTTCCGGGCTGGATGAGCGCTCTGGTGTCTGGCCATTGGTCACGTCCACCCGAGACAATTGCCTGGGTTCTGCTTGTCCTCATGCAAAGAGTTGCCATGTCAATCTTGCTCGCACGCAAGCATTGGCGGCGGATGTTGTCGTGGTCAACCACCACCTGTTCATGGCCGACTGGACCGTGCGCGAGACTGGTGTTGCCGAGCTCTTGCCCTCTGCCGATGTGCTGGTGTTCGACGAGGCTCACCAGTTGCCTGACGTCTGTGTTCAGTTTTTGGGCACCACCGTCAGCGCCGGGCAGTGGCGAGACTGGGCGCGTGACGTGCATCAAACCGGCAGGCGTTTAGCCAAAGGGTGGGCGAACTGGGACGTGCTTGCTGATGACGTCGTGAACGCGGCTCAAAAGGTGGGGGCAGAACTGCCTGTGAAGTCGGGCGATGACCAAACGGAGCGAAGGCTTGCCTGGACGAAGGAGGCTCCAGACGGCGTCAGTTCCAGCCGTTGGTGTGCGGCTGTCGAGGTTTTGCAGCAAAGCCTCTTGGCCGCATGTGAATCGCTGGCCGCATGCGTGGAAAGTGCCGCAGAACTGGCGCGTCTGCAAGAGCGGGGCCGTAAGCTGTTGCACGACTTGGAGCTGGTGGTGCGAGGTCCTGAGCAGAATGACTCGGTGCGCTGGGTGACGCCTGGGGTCGGTTTCCGTCTGAATCTGACACCTCTGTCGGTGGCGGAAAGGTTCAGACCAGCGGTGATGCCAGAAATGCCCTCCGGCCGTAAAGCCTGGGTGTTCACGTCAGCCACCCTCGGTACAGATCCGGGCTTGACCTGGTTTACCCAGGCAATGGGCCTGCACGGGGCGAACGTGCTCCAGCTAGGCAGTCCCTTCGACTACAACCACCAGGCCGCAGTGTGGGTGCCGCCTGCACTGCCCGACCCGTCTGATCGGGAGCATGCCACGCACCTGTGCGAGACCATATGGCCCTGGATATTGAAGTTGGGAGGCCGGACGCTGCTCCTCACCACAACGTTGCGTGCACTGGAGGTTCTTGGACGTCATCTCGCTGCGCTGAGCGATAGAGACCTTGGCCCCGAGGTGCTTGTCCAAGGGCAGTTACCCAAAAGGGAGTTGCTGGAGCGCTTTCGCAAAGCCGCCAATGGCGGCGGTCCGGGTGCGGTACTCGTGGCTTCCGCGTCTTTCTGGGAGGGCGTTGACGTTCCCGGCGATGACCTGCAGATGGTGGTGATCGACAAGCTGCCGTTCCCGCCGCCTGACGATCCTTGGGTGGCGGCTCGCACGGCCGCACTGGAGGCCAGGGGAGAACGCGCGTTCAAGGCCTACTTTCTGCCCGAAGCCGCATTGGCGCTCAAGCAGGGAGCAGGGCGCTTGATTCGCAGCGAACTGGACCGCGGCTTGCTCGTGATCGGTGACAGGCGCCTGGTCACCAAGCCGTACGGAAAACCCCTGCGCTCAGCCTTGCCGCCCATGCGTTGGCTGAACAACGAGCAGGAAGTTCAGTCCTGGCTGGACGAACTTGTCACCACAGTTTCCACCAGGGACCTTCCTTGGTAACGCCATTGGAAAGATAGGCGCTTTGCGGGTAGTTGGTTTCCAGCACCCGTCTGGTGTCCTTGGCCATGTCATCCATCTTCAGTGCCTCGTAGGACTTCAGCATGATGAACAGTGCCTCTTCCACGGCAGGCACGCCACGGTAGTCGGCGATTGCCGTCTGCGCGCGGTTGATGGCGGCCACGTAGGCTCCGCGCTGGTAGTAGTACCGTGCCACATGCACCTCGGACTGCGCCAGCGAGTTGACGATGTACGTCATGCGCAGGCGTGCGTCGGGCGCGTAGCGGGAGTCCGGGAAGCGCTCGGCCAATTCCTTGAACGACTCGAAGGAAACCTTGGCAGCCTTTTGGTCGCGCTCTGACAGATCCTGCTGCGACAACCAGCCGAACAGGCCCAGGTTGTCGTTGAAGTTGACGATGCCCCTGAGGTAGAGGGCGTAATCAATGGCGGGACTTGCCGGGTGCAGCTTGATGAAGCGGTCGATGGTGACCACGGCCTGCGCCTGCTCGCCTGCCTTGTAGTGGGCGTAGGCTTTCTCGAGCTGCGCCTGCTGGGCCAGCGGGGTGCCCGCTGCACGGCCTTCCAGCTTTTCAAACAACTGAACGGCTTTGTCGAAATTGCCGCTGTTGCGTTCGTCCATGGCCTCGGCGTAGAGCTTGTTGGGGCTCCAGCCAACGGTTTCATCAACAGGTTTGGAGCTGCTGGCGCAGCCGGCCAGAAATGCTGCAGACAGCAGCATAGGGAGGCAGGAGCGCTTCAGGCACACAGCGGATAATCGGGGAGAAAACATCGTGCGTACACCTTTGTAGCAGCGGGACAGCGGATTGACTCAGGAAATTATATCGACGCCCCTTGATTCCACTTTGCCGACGTTGCCGGAGGTGAGCGAGGACGAGGGAGAACTGGAGGCAGCGGCCGAGCGGCGAGGGCTGGCGGTGCCTGCTGACGCCCATGGTGAACGCATTGACCGCTTCCTGGCGCAGGCCTGTCCGGAGTTCTCCCGCTCGTACTTTCAGCAGTTGCTCGACGATGGTGCGGTTGCGCTCAATGGTCGAGTAGTGCGCAAGGCCTCGACCCGGCTCAAAGCAGGGGAACGCCTTGAGGTGGAGTTGCGTCCCACCGTGCAGGCCCAGGCATTTTTGCCAGAGCCCATGGCGTTGCAGGTCGTCTACGAAGACGAGCACCTGCTGGTGGTGGACAAACCTGCTGGCCTGGTGGTTCATCCAGCGGCGGGTAACTGGACGGGCACATTGCTCAACGGTTTGCTTGCCCACCATGCGGGAGCGGCTCGATTGCCCCGTGCAGGCATTGTCCACCGCCTGGACAAGGACACCAGCGGCCTGATGGTGGTTGGCAAGACGCAACAGGCCGTGGATGCGCTTGCGGGCATGATCGCCCGGCGCGAGGTTCACCGCATCTACGTGGCATTGGCGCATGGGGTGTGGGGTGCCCAGCCAGAGGTACTTGTGGACCAGCCCATGGGGCGGGACCCGCGCAACCGTCTGCGCATGGCTGTTCTGCAGGGCGGCGTTGGCACAAAAGAGGCACAGACACGGGTGCGGCTGCTGGATCATGGGGCAGGGTATTGCTGGGTGGGCTGCAAGTTGCACACGGGGCGCACGCACCAGATACGCGTCCACATGGCTTGGCTGGGACATCCACTGGTTGGTGATGCGGTCTATGGAGGCAAACCTCTGCTGGGGCTGGCTCGCCAGGCCTTGCACGCCGTGCGCCTGGTTTTCGTGCATCCGGTGACCAGCGCTGTGATGAACTTGGAGAGCCGCCTGCCAACCGACATCGCCAATGCCCTGCAAACGGCCGGGCTGCATTACAATCTAGACAAGCTCTGGCGGGTCGATCCCGCCTGACGTTACCCTCTTGACCGCTCGGCCCATTGCTGCACCACCGTGTTAGCGGCCGCCCCGGAAATTTCCGGCCACAGTCTTCTCGGACCCAGGAACATGAACACCGCGGATGCACAACGCATCCTCGAAACCGCTCTCATTTGTGCGCAGGAACCTTTGTCCCTGCGCGACATGTCGGTGCTGTTCGAGGGTGCCGTCTCCCACGACACCCTGCGTCTCATGCTGGGGGATTTGCAGCGGTCCTGGTCCAACAAAGGCGTTGAGCTTGTTTGCGTGGCAAACGGGTGGCGCTTCCAGAGCCGACCCGAGATGCGGCCGTTCCTTGACCGGCTGCACCCTGAAAAGCCGCCCAAGTACAGCCGGGCCGTCATGGAGACTCTCGCCATCATCGCCTACCGTCAGCCGGTGACACGTGGCGACATGGAAGACATTCGTGGCGTTACCATCAACTCCGCCATCCTCAAGCAGTTGGAAGACCGCGGCTGGGTGGAGGTGATCGGTCACCGCGAAACGGTGGGGCGCCCAGCCTTGTATGCCACCACGCGCCAATTCCTTGACGATTTGGGCCTTCCGTCCCTGGATGCGCTGCCGCCGCTGGAAGCCGGGGAGTTGCCGCAAGACATGCTGAGCGATCTGGATTTCGGTCAGCCAGAAGCCGTGACCGAAACAGAGACCGAGCCGACGGCGCAAGCCGGGCACAACCTTGAAGAAGCAGAACATGAACCACCCACCGCGTGATACCCATCCTGACCAGGGCGCGTCCGAGCCCGAGTTGTTCGAGGAAGTTGTCTCCGGGGCGTTTGACGCCGAGCAGGAGGCAACTGAGCCCGCAGTCGGCAAGCGCGTGCTGCAGCCACAGGTGGACACGCCCAAGCTGCACAAGGTGTTGGCGCAGGCGGGTCTGGGCTCGCGCCTGGAAATGGAACAGATGATTCTGGAGGGGCGTATCTCCGTCAACGGCGAGCCTGCTCACATTGGCCAGCGCATTCAGTACGGCGACTCGGTAAAGATCAACGGCAAGCCCATTCGCGTACGCATTGCCCCGCCGCCGCCCCGGGTGTTGGCCTACCACAAGCCTGCTGGTGAGGTGGTGACCCACGACGATCCTCAGAACCGCCCCACGGTATTCCGTCGTTTGCCCAAGCTGTACACCGGCAAGTGGCAGTCGGTCGGTCGGCTGGACCTGAACACCGAAGGCTTGCTGTTGTTCACCAACTCTGGCGAACTGGCCAACAAGCTGATGCACCCGCGCTTCGGCCTGCAGCGCGAGTATGCGGTCCGCGTGCTCGGCGCCTTGAGCAATGAGGAAAAACAACGCCTGCTCGACGGCGTGCAATTGGACGATGGTCTGGCCCAGTTCCAATCGATTGAGGATGGTGGTGGCGATGGCGCCAATTGCTGGTACCGCGTGACTATTGCCGAGGGGCGCAACCGCGAGGTTCGGCGCATGTTCGAGGCAGTCGGGCACGCAGTCAGTCGTTTGATTCGTATTCGTTACGGTGCCGTGGTGTTGCCGCGCGGCTTGCGCCGTGGCGTATGGCTTGAGCTGGATCACCGCGACATCGAGCGGCTGACCCAAGCGGCAGGCATGGAGGGCCAGGCGCAGACGCAAGGGCCCAAGCAGACGCAACCGCCTCGGCGCAGCCGTGGCAAGGGGCCGCGCCCCAGCGCGCCCAAGCTGGTGGATGGTCCCGCACTGCCTCAAGGGGCTGGCAAGAAGCGGTTCACACCCCGTGGCGCAGCCAAGGGCGAGGGCGGGCAGCCTGACCCCATGAAGACAAGCTATGGCTACATCGGGGCTGAGGCCCGTCCCCGCCCGTCCGGTGGGCCTGGCGGGCGTCCGGGGCAGGGTGGGCAGCGCAGGCGCCAGGGTGGCGGGCGCTGAGCCCGCTTGGGTCACATCAAACTGTTAGAATCAAAGGCTTTGCTGACTTTGTCTTTCCAACAAATCCCAAGGTAATACCATGGCTATCGAACGCACCCTCTCTATCATCAAGCCCGACGCCGTCGCCAAGAACGTCATCGGCCAGATCTACTCCCGCTTCGAGGCCGCTGGCCTGAAAGTCATCGCTGCCAAGATGGCTCACCTGTCCCGTGGCGAAGCCGAGCAGTTCTACGCCGTGCACAAAGAGCGTCCCTTCTTCAAGGACCTGGTGGACTTCATGGTCTCCGGCCCCGTCATGATCCAGGCCCTCGAAGGCGAAGGCGCCATCGGCAAGAACCGCGACCTGATGGGCGCCACCGACCCCAAGAAAGCCGCTCCCGGCACCATCCGCGCCGACTTCGCCGACAGCATCGACGCCAACGCCGTGCACGGCTCCGACGCGCCTGAAACCGCCGCTGTGGAAGTGTCTTTCTTCTTCCCCGGCATGAACGTCTATTCGCGTTGATCATGTCATGACGGCCAATTTGCTCGATTTCGACCTCGAGGGGTTGGCCGCCTTCTGTGAGCGGCTCGGAGAAAAGCGTTTCCGGGCCGTTCAGCTTTTTCGCTGGATTCATCAGAAAGGCGTGGCCCGCTTCGAGGACATGACCGATCTGGCCCGTAGCCTGCGTGACAAGCTGCCGGGCGTGTGCGAGGTGCGGGGTTTGCCCGTGCTTTCGCAGCAGGACTCTGCCGACGGCACCATCAAGTGGTTGTTCGACGTTGGTGACGGCAACGCCGTCGAGTCCGTATTCATCCCTGAAGACGACCGAGGAACGCTCTGTGTGTCCAGCCAGGCTGGCTGTGCCGTCGGCTGCCGTTTCTGCTCCACGGGGCATCAGGGCTTCAGTCGCAACCTCAGCACGGGCGAGATCGTCGCTCAACTCTGGTTTGCCGAACATTACCTGCGTCGCAAGTTCAACACGCAGGAACGCGTCATCTCCAACGTGGTGATGATGGGCATGGGCGAGCCATTGCAAAACTACAGCGCATTGGTCCCCGCTTTGAAGGTGATGCTGGACGATCACGGCTACGGCCTGTCCCGTCGCCGTTTGACGGTATCCACGTCTGGCGTGGTTCCTATGATCGAC
The DNA here is from genome assembly GCA_041913045.1 of Burkholderiaceae bacterium. GTDB lineage: Bacteria > Pseudomonadota > Gammaproteobacteria > Burkholderiales > Burkholderiaceae_C > CAMLOF01. The sequence goes on from JAYSGB010000014.1 coordinate 27,208, forward strand.
CGCTTGGCCGAAGATTGCCCGGTGGCTTTGGCTGTCTCGCTGCATGCGCCGAACGATCCGCTGCGTGATCATTTGGTGCCGCTCAACAAGAAATATCCTCTGGCCGAGCTGCTGGATGCTTGCCTGCGCTATCTGCCAGCGGCTCCACGTGACTTCATCACGTTTGAATATTGCATGCTGGACGGCGTGAACGACCAGCCCGAGCATGCGGCTCAACTCGTTGCCTTGCTCAAGCAGCACGGCGGGCGTGGAGTGCCCTGCAAAATCAACCTGATCCCGTTCAACCCCTTTCCGGACTCAGGGCTCAAGTGTTCGCCCCGTGCGGTGGTTCAGGCGTTCGCACAGACCCTCAATGGTGCCGGTATCGTCACGACCATCCGCAAGACGCGCGGTGACGACATTGACGCTGCCTGTGGCCAGTTGGCAGGCGACGTCCTGGACCGCACCAATGCTGCCCGGCGGCTGGCGCAACGCCGTGCGGAGGTTGAAGGACAGCCGGTGATCTGGAAGAACAGAGAGGTCCAATGATGATGCATGCGTTTCGTTGGCAGGCCGCTTTGTTGCTGCTGCTGGCACTCGTGGGGTGTGCAGGTGGGGCTGGCAGTTATTCGAGTAACTCAGGCAAGGACTGGGTCACGGAATCGGATGAGCCAGAGGTGCGCAAGCGGGCCAGGGTTCGTCTGCAACTGGGGGCGGGTTACTTCGAGCAGGGGCAGAACACCGTTGCGCTGGATGAGGCGAAACAGGCCATAGCAATCGACCCCACTTTCGTTGCTGCCTACAATTTGCGCGGGCTGATCTACATGCAGCTCAACGAAATGAAGCTTGCTGAAGAGAGCTTTCAGCAAGGCTTGCGAGTCAATCCCCGGGACCCTGACACGCTGCACAATTTTGCTTGGATGCGTTGTCAGGAAGGCCGTTACACGGATGCCTACCAATTTTTCGGTCGTGCGCTGGACGTTCCGAACTACGCCGGCGCCAGCAGGTCGCTCATGGCTCTGGGGCTTTGCCAGTTGAAGGCTGGACAGTCTGCCGAGGCCGAGTCCAGCTTCGTGAAGGCGTTTGAACTGGATCCGTCCAATCCGGTGACAAATTACAACTTGGCAGTTCTGTTGCACAAGCGCGGCGAAACCGAGCGCGCGCGGTACTACGTCCGCAGGGTGAACAGTTCCGAGTCCTTCAATGCCGAGTCTCTGTGGCTGGGTATCAAGATCGAAAACCGTCTGCAGAACCGCGAGACGGCACGGCAACTTGGAGAGCAGCTGCGGCGCCGGTTCCCCGAGTCCCGCGAGGCCGGGGCCTATGAAAGAGGAGCGTTCAATGAGTGACACGTCGGCGCAGGCGGAACACGTCAATGCCGGGGCATCCGAGCAGGGTGGGGTCCTGTTGTTGCGCCAGGCGCGTGAGCGTGCTGGCTTGCATGTGGTGGCGCTCGCGGCCACGCTCAAGGTACCTGTACACAAGCTGGAAGCATTGGAGGCAGGCCGTTTTGACGAACTGCCAGACGCCACCTTTACCAGGGCTCTGGCATCGAGTGTCTGCCGAGTCCTCAAAATGGACCCGGTTCCCGTGTTGGCCAGCTTGCCGCAGCCAAAGGGGGTCCGCCTTGTTGAAGAAGGCATGGGCATCAACGCGCCGTTTCCGCAGTCCTCCCGCCGTGAAGCTGTTGGGGTTGAGCCGTCCGCAGCTGCGAGACAACTCTCCAAGCCTGGCGTTGCCGCCCTGGTGCTGCTGTTTCTGGCGGCTGTGCTTTGGTTCGTTCTGCCTGACGACGGCACTTGGAATGTCATGAATGTGCTGAGCCCCGCCGACGGTGCCGCCACGCCCTCGGCTGTCTCGCAGACGCCTGCCGATGGCAATCCGACATCACCGCCGCTCGAAGGCGCTGTTGCCGTCACACCAGTGGCTACCGCGGTGTCGCTGGATTCGTCATCTATGGGCTCCAGCCCCCAATCTCAGCCTTCTGCGCCTGTGGCTACTCCCGCCGAAGCGCCTGTGGTTGCCGCACCTTCTGAATTTGCTCCAGTGGCACAGGCTGAGGCTGCGGGCGTGCAGCCCCTGACAATGCGTGCCAAGGAAGCGAGTTGGGTGCAGGTGACCGGGGCGTCTGGTCGTGTCCTCGTCCAGCGCAGCCTACAGGCTGGCGAAGTGTTGTCCGTGGCCACTGATCTGCCGTTGAACGTCGTGGTCGGACGGGCCGACGAAACGGAAGTTCGCGTGCGCGGCGCCGTGTTTGATCTGGCACCTTACTCGCGCAACAACGTGGCGCGCTTTGAGGTGAGGTGAGAAGTGGATCGAAACGCTGAATCCTATGACGCAACGCCTCTGGGAGGCGCGTTGAAGCGAAAGTCTCGTCAGGGGGTTGTTGCCTGGGGAGATCACAAAGTCACGGTCGGTGGCGATGCGCCCGTGCGCGTCCAGTCCATGACGAACACCGATACGGCAGATGCCATTGGTACGGCCATCCAGGTGAAAGAGCTGGCGCTGGCTGGCTCCGAGCTGGTGCGCATCACGGTGAACAACGATGAGGCGGCCAAGGCCGTGCCTCATATACGTGAACAGCTTGACCGCATGGGCATTCCGGTGCCGTTGATCGGAGACTTCCACTACAACGGCCACCGCCTGCTGACGGAGTATCCGGAGATGGCGCAGGCACTGTCCAAGTACCGCATCAACCCTGGCAATGTCGGGCGCGGCGAGAAGAAGGACCGTCAGTTCGGTCAGATGATCGAAGCGGCGGTGCGCTGGGGCAAGCCTGTGCGCATCGGCGTCAACTGGGGCAGTCTCGATCAAGATCTGCTCGCGTTGATGATGGACGAAAACGCCCGGCGTGCACAGCCGTGGGACGCCAAACAGGTGATGTACGAGGCCTTGATCACGTCTGCCCTGCAGTCGGCCGCGCTGGCACAGCAGATGGGCATGAAACCTGAGGACATCGTGCTCTCCTGCAAGGTCAGCGGTGTGCAGGACCTCATCGCCGTGTACCAGGAACTGAACCGCCGCTGCGACTATCCGCTGCACCTGGGGCTGACCGAAGCAGGTATGGGCACCAAGGGTACGGTGGCTTCGGCAGCGGCACTGTCGGTGTTGTTGCAGCAGGGCATAGGCGACACGATCCGCGTGTCGCTCACGCCGCAGCCGGGCGAGGCGCGCACCCAGGAAGTGGTGGTGGCCATGGAGATCCTGCAGGCGCTGGGCCTGCGCAGTTTCGTGCCCAGTGTCACGGCGTGCCCAGGTTGCGGGCGCACCACCAGTACGGTGTTCCAGGAACTGGCCAAGCAGATCGACGATTACCTGCGCGCTTCCATGCCTCAGTGGCGCGAGAGCTATCCCGGCGTGGAAAACCTCAAGGTTGCGGTGATGGGTTGCATCGTCAACGGGCCGGGCGAAAGCAAGCATGCCGACATTGGCATCAGCTTGCCCGGCACAGGCGAGGCGCCTGCTGCCCCCGTTTTCATCGACGGTGAAAAGCGCGTCACGCTGCGGGGCGACACGATCGCTGCTGATTTTCAGCGAATCGTGGAAGACTACATTCAGAAGAAGTTCGGCGTTGCCGCCTGAGGCGCGCTCGACGAGAAGCAGGCAAAGCAAATGGCAGAAAAACTCAGTGCCGTCAAAGGCATGAACGATATCTTTGCGCCCGAGTCGGCGCATTGGGAGTGGCTGGAAAGCAAGGTGCGCGACCTGATGGCGCGGTACGCCTACCGCAACGTGCGCACGCCCATCGTCGAGCCCACGGGCTTGTTCGTGCGTGGTCTGGGCGAGGTGACCGACATCGTCGAGAAGGAGATGTACTCCTTCGAAGACCGCCTGAACGGCGAGCAGCTGACCCTGCGCCCTGAGGCCACCGCAGGTGTGGTGCGTGCGGTGATCGAGCACAACCAGCTGTATGACGGACCCAAGCGCCTGTACTACATGGGGCCTATGTTCCGCCACGAGCGCCCGCAGCGCGGCCGTTACCGCCAGTTCCACCAGATTGGTGCCGAGGCGCTAGGCTTTGCGGGGCCGGACGTCGATGCGGAACTCATTGTCATGGCTGCCGACCTGTGGGCCGAGCTGGGCTTGACGGACGTGGCGCTGGAGATCAACAGCCTCGGCCAGCCCGCCGAACGGCAGGCGCACAGGCAAGCGCTCATCGCCTACCTGGAGCAGCACCAGGACCAGCTGGACGAAGACGCAAAGCGCCGCCTGCACAGCAACCCGCTGCGCATCCTGGACACCAAGAACCCGGCCATGCAGGCGCTGGTCGAAGCCGCGCCCAAGCTGATGGACTACCTGGGCGCTGAGTCGCTCGCGCACTTCAATGCCTTGCGTGAGTTGCTGGACGCGCAGGGTATCGCCTACCGCATCAATCCGCGCCTCGTGCGCGGCATGGACTACTACAACCTGAGCGTGTTCGAGTTCGTCACCACGTCGCTGGGGGCACAGGGCACTGTGTGCGCGGGTGGCCGCTACGATGGCCTGATTGCACAAATTGGCGGCAAGTCCGCGCCTGCGGTGGGCTGGGCGCTGGGCGTGGAGCGCATACTGGAACTGCTCAAGGCGCAAAACCTTTTGCCCGCGGCGCCGGTGGCTGATTGCTATGCAATCGTCCCCCAGGCGCAAGGGCAGGCTCAGATCATGCAGGTCTTGCGTACTCTGCGCCAGGCTGGCGTATCGGTGCAGATGCACGCAGGCGGCCCGGATGGCCAGGGCAGCATGAAGTCCCAGTTCAAGAAGGCCGATGCCAGCGGGGCGCGTTACGCTCTCATTTTCGGCGAGAGCGAGCTGGCCGCAGGCCAGGTGTCCGTGAAGCCGCTGCGCGCCGATGTAGCTGCCGGCGGTGTTTCCGAGCAGACCACGCTGGCGTTGGCCGACGTATCTTTGTGGGCGCAACGCCTCAAATGAGGCCGCTGACGGCCAGCCTACAATCCTTGCAATCCTCCCATCACACATTGCCCTGAATGGCTTCTCATTACGACCTCGAAGAGCAGGAACAGCTCGCCCAGATCAAGCATTTCTGGGCCAAGTACGGCAACCTCATCACATGGATTCTGATCGCGGTGTTGGGGGCGTTTGCAGCGTGGAATGGCTGGCAGTATTGGCAGCGCAAGTCGGCACTGGAGGCTGCGGTTCTGTACGAAGAGCTTGAACGTGCCGCCCAAGCCAACGATGGCGAAAAGCTGCGTCGGGTGTGGACCGACATCCAGTCCAAGGCCGCAGGTACTGCGCAGGCGCAACAGGCAGGGCTGCTTGCGGCCAAGGTGTTTCTAACCGAGGGAAAGCCGGAAGATGCCAAGGCGGCGCTGAACTTCGTTGTCAGCAAGACCAGTGACGAGGGGATGGCAGCTGTTGCTCGACTGCGGCTTGCCGCTCTGGAGCTGGATGCCAAGGCTTACGATGCGGCCCTCAAGGCGCTGGATGCGAAAGTGCCAGCCGCATTTGAGGGACTGCAGGCCGACCGCCGGGGCGATGTGTATCAGGCTCAGGGTAAGGCTGATGAAGCTCGTCAAGCATACAAAGACGCCTATGCGAAGCTGGATCAGGCGCCAGATTACCGCCGCCTCGTTGAAGCTAAACTGAATGCGCTGGGCGTAGACCCGTCCGCAACCCCTTAATGGAGACACCCAGGTGAAAGCATCACGTTCTGCCAGCCGACTCCGCCTGTCCGCCCTGTTGCCGGTGCTGGCCATGACTGTCGTCCTGGCCGCTTGCTCTTCAAGCAACAAGAAGCCGGAGCCCGCGCCATTGGCGCCTGTGACAGCTTTGGTTTCCGCAAAGCAGGTGTGGAGTCTTCAAATTGGGGCGACTGCGCCTCTGATAGAGCCCGCCGTGGTAGGCGCTACTGTGGTTTTTGCAAATGCCGCAGGCGGTCTTTTCGCGATAGACACTCAAACTGGCCGGGAAAGTTGGCGTGCTGATCTTGGCTCGGCGCTTGCAGCGGGTGTCGGTTTTGATGGCGAAACTGCTGCCGTCGTGACCAAGGACAACGACTTGATCGCCGTGTCCGCAGGCCGTGAACTCTGGCGTGTGCGCTTGGCTGCACGCGTCTTCACGGCGCCGTTGGTAGCTGGGCAGCGTGTTTTCGTGCTCAGCGGAGACCGCAGCGTTCTTGCCTTCGACGGTAAAACCGGGGCCAGACTCTGGAGCCAAAGCGCTAGGGGTGCAGACGCTCTGGTGTTGCAGCAGGCGGGTGTCTTGATCGCCGTTGGCGATACCCTTGTGACCGGGGTCTCCGGGCGTTTGGCGGGACTGAACCCTAACAATGGCAGCGTTCGCTGGGACGCGGCCATCGCCAACCCTCGTGGTGTCAACGAAATCGAGCGATTGGTCGACCTGGTGGGGCGCGTTGGCCGAGTGGGCGACCAGATATGCGCACGCGCCTTCCAGTCTGCGGTTGGCTGCGTGGATGCTGGCCGTGGCGCATTGGTCTGGACAAAGACTGCCAATGGCGCCGTAGGCGTGCATGCCGATGCTGGCCAGGTCTATGGCAGCGAGGCCAATGGCCGTGTTGTGGCTTGGAAGCGCTCTTCTGGTGATGTGGCCTGGTCCACAGACCGGCTGCTCCACCGTGGGCTTACCGCTCCGTTGGCCGCAGGTCGCTCCATCGCCGTTGGCGATTCGCAAGGCTACGTTCACCTGCTTTCCCGTGAAGACGGCAGCATGCTCAACCGTCTTTCCACCGACGGCTCTCCCATCGTTGCTGCGCCGCTGCTGGCAGGCAACACCATGATCGCCGTCACCCGCAACGGCGGCGTGTACGCTTGGCGTCCCGAATGAAACCAGTCATAGCCCTTGTCGGGCGGCCCAACGTCGGTAAGTCGACGCTGTTCAACCGCCTGACCCATACCCGCGACGCCATCGTGGCCGATTTTCCTGGCCTCACGCGGGATCGCCACTACGGCAATGCGCGTCTGGGCAAGCGCGAGTTCATCGTTATTGATACCGGGGGCTTTGAGCCCGACGCGGGCAGCGGCATCTACAAGGAGATGGCCAAGCAGACTCAGCAGGCCGTGGCCGAGTCCGACGTGGTGATTTTTGTGTTGGATGCCCGTGCTGGCTTGAGCGCGCAGGACCACGACATTTCCAACTACCTGCGCCGTCTGGGCAAGCCGTGCCTGCTGGTGGCCAACAAGGCAGAGGGCATGAAGGCTGGTGCCCAGCTTTCTGAGTTCTATGAGTTGGGTCTGGGCGACGTGCTGCCTGTGTCTGCTGCTCATGGCCAAGGCGTTCGCTCCATGGTGGAGTCTGCGCTGGACAAGCTTCCCTGGGCCGATGACGCGCCAGAGGAGGGTTTGGCCGACGAAGCGAATGCTGTCATCAAGCTCGCGGTAGCTGGTCGCCCCAACGTGGGCAAGTCCACGCTGATCAACGCGTGGCTGGGTGAGGAACGCCTTGTGGCATTCGATATGCCCGGCACCACCCGGGACGCCATTTCTGTGCCATTCGAGCGCAACGGCCAGAAGTTCGAACTGATCGACACGGCTGGCCTGCGCCGCAAGGGCAAGGTGTTCGAGGCTATCGAGAAGTTCTCTGTGGTCAAGACATTGCAGGCCATAGAGAACGCCCATGTGGTGCTTCTCTTGATCGACGCCACGCAGGGTGTGACAGACCAGGATGCGCACATTGCTGGTTTTGTGCTGGAAAGTGGCCGGGCAGTCGTGGTGGCCATCAACAAATGGGATGCCATCGACAGCTACCAGCGCGAGCAATTGCAGCGGTCGATAGAAAGCCGCCTGGGCTTCCTGAAGTTCGCGGCCATGCACATGATTTCGGCCAAGAAGCGGCAGGGCATAGCGCCGTTGTGGAAGTCAATTGCCCAGGCATACGCTTCAGCAACCCGCAAGATGTCCACCCCTGTGCTCACGCGCCTGCTTCAGGAGGCAGTGGCCTTCCAGGCGCCCAAGCGCAGTGGCATGTTCCGCCCAAAAATGCGCTATGCCCACCAGGGTGGCATGAATCCTCCGGTCATCGTGATTCACGGAAACTCTCTGGAGCACGTGGGAGAGGCCTACCGGCGTTTCCTGGAAGGGCGCTTCCGCAAGGCTTTCGATCTGGTCGGTACGCCCCTGCGCATCGAGTTCAAAACTTCTGCCAACCCCTACGACGCTTGAGTGTTCAGGGTTGCGGGTGTCCGGCGCGGCCTGCGCTGTGGTATGGTCTCGTTTCCACAACTTTTTGAACACGGAGCATATCGTGAGCAATAACAAAGGCCAGCTCTTGCAGGATCCCTTTCTGAACCAACTCCGCCGCGAGCACGTGCCGGTGTCCATCTACCTCGTCAACGGGATCAAGCTTCAAGGCCAGATCGAGTCTTTTGACCAGTATGTTGTGCTCCTGCGCAACACGGTTACCCAGATGGTCTACAAGCATGCCATCTCCACGATTGTTCCGGGCCGCCCGGTTCAGTTTGCAGCTACCCAGACGGGCGAAGCCGCCTGACTCTGAACTTCGTGAGGGCCAGTGAGGTATCACTGGTCCAAAGCGCAGCAATTGACATCCTCTGAAACAGCCCCTTCGGCTCTGCCAGGTGTGATCCTGGTGGGGGTCGATCTGGGGCTTCCCCATTTCGACGACGACTTGGAAGAACTCGCGCAACTGGCCACCACGGCCGGTTACGTGGTGCTCGACCGGGTGACATGCAAGCGCCGCGCCCCAGACGCTGCGCTGTACGTGGGCTCTGGCAAGGCTGACGAAATCAAGGCTCTGGCTCTGGGTCATGGCGCCAAGGAAATTCTGTTTGACCAGGCCCTGAGTCCCGCACAGCAGCGCAACCTCGAGCGGCACATGGGCATGCCCGTGAATGACCGTATCCTGCTGATTCTGGAGATTTTTGCGCAACGGGCGCGCAGCCACGAAGGCAAGTTGCAGGTTGAGCTTGCCCGGTTGCAATATCTGTCCACCCGCTTGGTACGGCGTTGGTCTCACCTGGAGCGGCAGAGCGGCGGTATCGGCATGCGCGGCGGCCCAGGCGAAACTCAGATAGAGCTGGACCGCCGGATGATTGGCGATGCCATCAAGCGCACGCGCGAGCGTCTGGACAAGGTCAAGCGCCAGCGGAATACGCAGCGGCGCCAGCGCGAGCGCAGGGGGGCGTTCACCATATCCTTGGTGGGGTACACCAACGCAGGCAAATCGTCTTTGTTCAACGCCTTGGTCAAGGCGAGGGCCTACGCCGCCGATCAGCTCTTTGCCACGCTGGACACCACGACCCGGCAGATGTATTTGGGAGAGGTCGGGCGCAGCGTGTCGCTCTCGGACACGGTGGGTTTTATCCGCGACTTGCCCCACACGCTCGTGGACGCCTTCGCTGCCACCTTGCAAGAGGCGCGTGACGCCGACCTGTTGCTGCATGTGGTCGATGCGTCGAACCCGGCGCACCCGGAGCAAATCCAGGAGGTGCAGCGGGTGTTGCGCGAGATCGGGGCTGCTGACGTGCCTCAAATTCTGGTTTTCAACAAGCTCGATGCGCTGCCGGATGCCCAATTGCCCAGGGACATGGAAGACTGCATGGAACTTGAGGGGCAGAGTGTTCCTCGTATCTTCCTGAGCGCCCGTACCGGGCAGGGTTTGGACGGGCTTCGGCACTTGCTGGCCAGGCGTGTTGCCAGCCTTGTTGCAGACGAGTCACCTTCAGAAACGCAGGCGCCTGCCGATTCGGCACAATAGGCTCCTGCATCCTTACATTGATCATTGCTCATGAATTTGAATCTGCTGAACCTTCGCCCGCCCCGCTGGAGTCGCGTGAGGGGCATGTTCAACCTGAACGACCCCCGCTGGGGGCGTGACGATGACGGTTCCTCACAGGGGCCGCGTGGATCGCAGGGCGATGATGACCGGCGTGGCGATGAGCCGCCGCGTCAGCGTCCTCAAGGGCAGGGCCCCAACCAGGGGCCTCCGGATCTGGACGAACTGTGGCGTGATTTCAACCGCAAACTCGGAGGTATTCTGGGTGGCGGTAAAGGTGGGCGTGGAGGGCAGGGTGGCTCTCAGCCTCCGAGCTACAAGCCGGATCCGAAAAGCACCGGAATTGGTGCAGGGCTCATTGCTGGCGTTGCGTTGCTGATCTGGCTGGGTACGGGTTTCTTCATCGTTCAGGAAGGTCAGCAAGCCGTGATCACCCAGTTTGGCAAGTACCACAGCACGGTGGGTGCGGGCTTCAACTGGCGGCTGCCTTATCCCATCCAGCGCCACGAATCGGTGTTTGTCACGCAGATCCGCTCGGTTGACGTTGGGCGCGACGCGATTGTGCGCGCCACCGGCTTGCGTGAATCGGCCATGCTGACGGAAGACGAGAATATCGTCGAGATCAAGTTTGCCGTGCAATACCGCTTGAACGACGCGCGTGCGTACCTGTTCGCCAGCCGTGATCCGGATTCAGCTGTTTTGCGTGCCGCTGAAACCGCTGTGCGCGAGGTGGTGGGCAAGATGAAGATGGACGCGGCCCTGGCCGAGGAGCGTGACCAGATTGCCCCTCGTGTGCGTACCCTGATGCAGACCATTTTGGACCGCTATGGCGTAGGTATTGAGGTGGTCGGCATCAACCTGCAACAGGGAGGCGTGCGTCCTCCTGAGCAGGTGCAGGCGGCATTCGACGATGTGCTCAAGGCTGGCCAAGAGCGTGAACGTGCCAAAAACGAGGCCGAGGCATACGCAAACGATGTGGTTCCCCGTGCCCGTGGTGCGGCATCCCGGCTGATCGAAGAGGCTCAGGGCTACAAGGCTCGCATCGTGGCACAAGCCGAAGGTGATTCACAGCGCTTCCGCCTGATCCAGGCCGAACATGCCAAGGCGCCCCAAGTCATGCGAGAACGTCTGTACCTGGAAGCCATGCAAGAGGTTTACACCAGCGTGACCAAAGTGCTTGTGGACACCAGGCAGAACTCCAACCTGCTGTATCTCCCGCTCGACAAGATCATGCAGGCAACCGGCACGGGCGGCGCTGCCACCCCGGCCGCCGCTGTACCCAGCCAGCTGCCAGCCGCTGCGCCGAGCTTGCCCAACGACTCCCGTGCCCGCGACGACTCCCGTTCGCGTGACCGCGAAACCCGCTGATCGCACGGAGGACACATCATGAACAAGATTGGTTTCGTCATCTCTTCTTTCCTGGTGGCCCTTGCCATTGCCAGTTCCATGCTTTTCGTGGTGGATCAGCGGCAGTTCGGCATCGTTTATGCCCTGGGGCAGATCAAGACGGTCATCACCGAACCTGGCCTCAACTTCAAGTTGCCGCCGCCGTTCCAGAACGTGACCTACATCGACAAGCGTTTGCTTACCCTGGAAAGCACCGATACCGAACCCACGCTGACCGCCGAGAAGCAGCGGGTCGTGATCGACTGGTATGTGCGTTGGCGCATTGCCGAGCCGTCGGCCTACATTCGTAACGTGGGCGTGGATGAGCGCGCGGGTGCTTTGCAGCTGAACCGCGTGGTGCGCAGTTCCTTCCAGCAGGAAGTCAACAAGCGCACTGTTCGTGAATTGCTCTCCACCCGGCGGGAGCAACTGATGGAAGACGTCAAGCGTGAGGTGCTTGCCGCTGTCCGTGGGGCAGAAAAGCCTTGGGGCATTGACGTTGTTGACGTGCGAATCACGCGCATCGACTACGCGGAAACCATCACCCGCTCCGTCTATGATCGCATGGAAGCGGAGCGCAAGCGCGTGGCCAACGAGCTTCGTTCGACCGGCTTTGCCGAGGGGGAGAAGATCCGCGCCGATGCTGACCGCCAGCGTGAGGTCATTGTGGCGGAGGCTTTCCGCAGCGCACAAAAGATCAAGGGTGAGGGTGACGCCGAAGCCGCGCGCGCCTACAACGAGGCCTTTGGTCGTGACCCGGCCTTCGCGCAGTTCTATCGCAGCCTGGAAGCCTACAAGGCCAGCTTTGCGAACAAGACCGATGTGATGGTCGTTGATCCCTCGTCTGAGTTCTTTAAGGCGCTCAAGGGCAGCAGCCCTAGCGGCCGCTGAGTCTGGGCTGTGTTGCTCGCAGTGAACACGGGCCTCGCCAGACTCGCGTGACGCATGCTCAAGGCGGCCGTCCACGTCCGTGGCGGCCGCTTTTTTAATGGGGCGCTCAGACCCCGGTAAAATCCTCTTTTTAACAGCCCTCCCATCCCCATGTCTGCCTGGGTCCTACCGGATCAAATTGCCGATGTCCTGCCTTCCGAGGCCCGGCACATCGAAGACCTGCGCCGTGCCTTGCTGGATACCGCTCGTGGCCACGGCTATGAGCTGGTGATGCCGCCGCTGATCGAGCACCTGGATTCCCTGCTGACCGGCACGGGCGAGGCGCTTGACCTGCAAACCTTCAAGCTGGTGGATCAGCTGTCGGGGCGGTCCCTCGGCCTGCGTGCCGACACCACGCCACAGGTTGCCCGCATCGACGCTCACCTGTTGAACCGCCAGGGCGTGACGCGCCTGTGCTATTGCGGACCGGTGGTGCACACCCGTGTGGACCGCCCGCACGCCACGCGTGAGCCCCTTCAGCTAGGTGCTGAACTCTACGGCCACGCTGGCCTGGAGGCTGACCTGGAAGTGCTTGAACTGGCCCAGGCGTGCCTGCGGGCCAGCGGCATGGAGCATTTGGCGCTGGACCTGGGTGACGTGCGGATCATCGACGCCGTGCTGGCCGGTCAGGCTCTGGACGCCGAGACTGTTGCGCGCATCCATTCGGCACTGGCGGCCAAGGACGTTGCCACGCTGGGCGCCTTGAGCCAAGGCCTGCCTGAGGCCGTGCGCGCCGATCTTCTTGCCCTGCCCACACTGTATGGCGACGTTACGGTGCTGGACGAGGCTGCGCGCAGGCTGCGTTCCAGCCCGCTGCTGGACAAGGCGCTGGGCGATCTGCACTGGCTGGCGTCTCACCTGCAGGGCATGACGGTTTCGTTTGACCTGGGTGATTTGCGCGGCTACGCCTATTACACAGGTGTGCGGTTCTCCATGTTTGCCGCCCAGCGCGCTGGTGGGCGTCTGGTGGAACTGGTGCGCGGTGGCCGCTACGATGAGGTCGGCGCGGTGTTCGGCCGCAAGCGCCCGGCAGCCGGTTTCAGCCTGGACCTCAAGGAGCTGGTGGCAGCGGTGTCGGCGCCGGCTTTGCAGGCTGCTATTCGCGCGCCCTGGGGCAGCGACGCCACCTTGCGTTCAACCATTGCCCGTCTGCGTGCTGACGGTGAGACCGTGGTGTGCGTGCTGCCAGGACATGAGCACGAAGTGGACGAATTCCTTTGCAATCGCGCACTTGTGGCGCGAGACGGTCAGTGGGTCGTGGAACCCCTGTCGGCCTGAGAACCCCTTTTGTTGGATCGGTACCAAATGAACCAAAATTCTTTCAAGGCCCAGCCGGGGCGCAACGTCGTGGTCGTGGGCACCCAATGGGGTGACGAAGGCAAGGGCAAGCTGGTGGACTGGCTCACGGAGACCGCGCGTGGCGTGGTCCGCTTCCAGGGCGGTCACAATGCGGGTCACACGCTGGTCATCAATGGCGTGAAAACGGCATTGCACCTCATCCCCAGCGGCATCATGCGCCCGGGCGTCAAGTGCTACATCGGCAACGGCGTAGTACTGTCGGTAACCAAGTTGCTGGAAGAGATTGCCGGGCTTGAAAAAGCAGGCGTGGAAGTGCGCTCGCGCCTGCGTGTGAGCGAGGCCTGCCCGCTGATCCTGCCTTTCCATGCTGCGATCGACGTGGCTCGCGAAGCCGCCAAGGAAAAGGCTGGTGTTGCCAAGATCGGTACCACTGGGCGCGGCATCGGCCCCGCTTACGAGGACAAGATCGCTCGCCGTGCGCTGCGTGTGCAGGACCTGAAGCATCCCGAACGTTTCGCCACCAAACTGCGCGAACTGCTGGATCTGCACAACCACCTGCTGACTTCTTATCTGGGTTCTGCGAATATGGATTGGGGCCCGGTGTTCGAGGGTTTCATCAAAGACGGACGCATCCAGTTCGAGCCGGTGTTCGAGCAGGCCATGCAACAGGCCGAACAGCTCAAGCCGATGATTGCTGACGTGTCGCGTGAACTGAACGAGGCCCACAAGGCGGGTGTCAACCTGCTGTTCGAAGGTGCGCAAGGCACGCTGCTGGACATTGACCACGGCACCTACCCCTTCGTGACGTCGAGCAACTGTGTTGCAGGCAACGCTGCGGCGGGCGCGGGTGTGGGCCCCGGCATGCTGCACTATGTTCTGGGCATCACCAAGGCTTATTGCACTCGCGTGGGCGGTGGCCCTTTCCCTACCGAGCTGGACTGGGAAAAGGAAGGTACCCCCGGATACCACATGAGCACCGTGGGCGCCGAGAAGGGCGTGACCACCGGCCGTTCGCGCCGCTGCGGCTGGTTCGATGCCGCGCTGCTGAAGCGCTCTGCCCAGGTCAACGGCCTGAGCGGCCTGTGCATCACCAAGCTGGACGTGCTGGACGGTCTGACCGAACTGCAGTTGTGCGTGGGTTACAAGCTCGATGGCGAGATCATCGACATCCTGCCGCTGGGGGCCGACGAAATTGCACGTTGTGAGCCGATCTACGAAACCCTGCCGGGCTGGAGCGATTCGTCGGTGGGCGTGACCCGCTACGAAGACCTGCCCGCCAACGCGCAGGCCTATCTGAGCCGCATCGAGGCTGTGACGGGCGTGCCCATCCACGTGGTGTCCACCAGCCCGGACCGCGACCACACGATTCTGTTGCACCACCCCTTCGCCGCCTGAGCGGCAGCCTACCCAAGACCCTCTGAAACGGAGATCCGCGATGCTGACCGAAGATGGCAAACACCTGTACGTGTCTTACGACGAGTACCACAACCTGATCGAAAAACTGGCGATCAAGGTGCACCAGTCGGGCTGGGAGTTCGACACGATCCTGTGTCTGGCTCGCGGCGGCATGCGCCCGGGTGACATCCTGAGCCGCATTTTCGACAAACCCCTGGCCATCATGTCCACCAGTTCCTACCGGGCGGAAGCGGGCACCGTGCAGGGGCAACTGGACATTGCTCGTTACATCACCACGCCCAAAGGCGAGATTGCTGGCCGCGTGCTGCTGGTGGACGACCTGGCCGATTCTGGCCACACGCTGCGTGCTGTCATCGACATGCTCAAGAACAACTACCCGCCCATCACCGAGCTGCGCAGCGCAGTGATCTGGACCAAGGCGGTGTCGGTGTTCACGCCGGACTACTCGGTGGAGTTCCTGCCCACCAACCCGTGGATTCACCAGCCGTTCGAGGGCTACGACAACATGCGTCCGGCCCAGTTGCTGGCCAAGTGGAAGGTTTGAGCGGGCCTCCATGGACCTGCGCACCGGACTGATCCATCACCCCTACGTGCCGCCGCCCGAGTTTGAAGCGGTGGCGCCGGGTGTTCACAAGGCCTCAACGGTCATCTTCCCCAGCGTGGCGGCCATGCGCTCTCGCGACTGGAAGAACAAGTCAGCCTACACCTACGGCTTGCACGGCACGCCCACCACGTTCACGTTGGAAGAGCGCATCGCGA
This sequence comes from Burkholderiaceae bacterium, assembly GCA_041913045.1. Taxonomy (GTDB): domain Bacteria; phylum Pseudomonadota; class Gammaproteobacteria; order Burkholderiales; family Burkholderiaceae_C; genus CAMLOF01. Next base: position 42,664 of record JAYSGB010000014.1, read on the forward strand.
CGGTGGAAGGCGGGCAGCATTGCCTGCTGGCACCCAGCGGGCTGGCCGCCATTGCGCTGGTGAACATGGCGCTTTTGCACGCGGGCGAGGAAGTGCTGCTTCCCGACAACGCCTACGGTCCTGGCAAGACCCTGGCCGAAGGCGAACTGGCTGCCTGGGGTATCACCCACCGATATTACGACCCCATGAACCCGGCCGATCTGGCTGCCAAGATCGGCGCGTCCACGCGTCTGGTCTGGCTGGAGGCAGCGGGTTCTGTCACGCTGGAATACCCGGACTTGCCTGGGCTGGTGGCCGTCGTACGCGACGCGAATGCAGCTCGGCAGACCAGCAGGAAGTTGATTGCGGCCCTGGACAACACCTGGGGTGCGGGGGTGGCGTTTCAGCCGTTTGACATGGGCGTGGATATTTCCATGCAAGCCCTCACCAAGTACCCCAGCGGCGGGGCAGACGTGCTGATGGGCTCGGTGGTCACGTGTGACGAGGCCTTGCACCGGCAGTTGCTGCTGACACACATGCGCCTGGGCCTGGGCGTGGGTGCCAACGACGCGGAGCTGGTGTTGCGCGGGCTGAACAGCATGGTGCTGCGCTACCACGCGCAGGACGCCACAACCCGTGAACTGGCCACCTGGATGCAGGAGCAGCCCGGCGTGGCCAAGGTGTTCCACCCAGCCTTGCCCAGCTCACCCGGCCATCCCAACTGGGCGCGCGACGCCAGCGCGGCTGCCTGTCTGTTCAGTGTGGTGTTCGACCCGGCCATCGCTGCGGAAAAAATCGACGCGTTCTGCGACAACCTCAAGCTGTTCCGTCTGGGTTACAGCTGGGCCGGGCCGATCAGCCTGTGCGTGCCGTATGACGTACCGTCCATGCGAACGACGCCCTGGCCGCACTCCAGCCGCCTGGTCCGCTTCGCCGTGGGCCTGGAAGCCGCAGCCGACCTGAAGGCCGACCTGCTTCAGGCCATGTCCGCGCTTTCCTGAGCGATCAACTCGCGGGCGAGGGCGGCCATGGCCGCCTCAGAACGGCTGGCCAAGGGACAGGGCAGCGCTTGCCCATACTGCACGAAGTTTCGGCGGATCGAAGCCGCGTACACGGGGTCGTAATGCTTGTCCAGCAGTTCGCGCACCACGGCGTCCGAGTGGCCGGCCTGCACCATGCCCACCCACTCGTCTATCACCGCCTTGCCGCGCAGTTCGGTGAGGGCGCGCAGGCGTTCGCAGAAGAACTCGCTGTCGCGCAGGAAGAATTCGTAGTCTTCCATCAACAGCGCCACGCGCTCTTCCAGCGGCAGTTGCAGGTCCAGGCAAGGGCTGGCACGCATGGCGTCGATCAGGGCGTCTGGCACGCGCAGGTTGCCCACCTTCTTGCTTTCGCTTTCCACGTACACCACGCGGGCGGGGTCGTAGGTGTGCAGGCCTTCCCACACCAGGGTGTCAAAGCGCTTCTGGCTGGGCTGCGGTTGGCCGGGAATCAAACCGAGCACGGAACTGCGGTGCGAGGCAAGGCCCTCCAGATCAAGCACCTGTGCACCTTGGGCTGCCAGGGCCTGGAGCAGGCGCGTCTTGCCCGAACCCGTGGGGCCGCACACCACCTTGTAGCGCAGGCGCTGCACCAGGGCGGGTAGGGACTCGACCAGTGCATTGCGTGACGCCTTGTAGCCGCCTTCGATCAGCGTGACCTGAAACCCAATAGCACTGAGGATGGTGGCCAGCGAACCGCTGCGGTTGCCGCCTCGCCAGCAATAGACCAGTGGTTTCCAGTTCTTGGGTTTGTCGAGTACTTCGCGCTCGATGTGCGCAGCGATGTTGCGGGCAGCCAGCGCTGCCCCTCGCTTCTTGGCCTCGAAGGCGTTGATCTGCTTGTACATCGTGCCGATGACGATGCGTTCCTCGTTGTTGAGCGTGGGCCAGTTGATGGCGCCGGGCAGATGGTCGAGGGCGTACTCGTCCTCGGTGCGGGCGTCGATGACGGTGTCGAAGTCGGCCAGACGTTCCAGGGCGGCGGTGGCGGGCAGGGTTTGCAGGGGCATACGGTGGGGATGGCTTCAGCGCTTGGGCAACAGCTTGCGCAGTTCAGGCCATACATTGTCCAGCATGCGTGCCTGGGCGCTTTCGTTCGGGTGGATGCGGTCGGCCTGGAACAGGGCGACGGGGTCAGGCCCGTCCGCCACGCCCTTTAGGAAGAAGGGAAGCAAGGCGGCTTTTTCAGCCTTGGCCACATTGGCGAACACCTGCCGGAATTCCTGCGCGTAGCGAGCGCCGTAGTTGGGCGGCATCTCCATGCCCAGCAGCAGAACCTTGGCACCCGCCTCACGGGCCTGGCGAGCCATGGCCTGCAGGTTGTCCCGGGTCATGTCCAGCGGCAGGCCGCGCAGTGCGTCGTTGCCGCCGAGTTCGATGACCACGGTAGCGGGCCTGTGTTGCTGCAGCAGCGTGGGCAGGCGCGAGCGGCCGCCCGATGTGGTGTCGCCGCTGATGCTGGCGTTGACCACGCGCACGCCAGCCTTGTTGCTGGCAAGACGCTGTTCCAGCAACGCCACCCAGCCGCTGCCACGGCGCAGCCCGTATTCGGCGCTGAGCGAGTCCCCCACAATCAGCACAACGGGCTCTGGCTCGGCCCAGGCAGGGCAAGACCCCACGAGGGCGGCCAGCGCGGTGATGGCGTTAAAGTGTCGTCGATTCAACTTGAAGAGCCTTTCCATGTCGGATGTGATGATCGCAGTGCAGAACCTGTCGAAGTCGGTGAGCGACGCCACGGGCCAGCTGGACATTTTGCGCGAGGTCGATTTCGAGCTCTACAAGGGCGAGACGGTGGCTATCGTCGGGGCATCAGGCTCTGGAAAGAGTACCTTGCTGGCCATAGTTGCGGGGTTGGATACGCCCAGCGCGGGAACGGTTCACATCGACGGCACCGATATTTTCGCGCTGGACGAAGACCAGCGCGCGGCCTTGCGGGCACAGAAGGTGGGTTTTGTGTTCCAGAGCTTCCAGTTGCTGGGCAACCTCACGGCGCTGGAAAACGTGATGCTGCCGCTGGAGCTGGCTGGCCGACGTGACGCGCGCACTGCCGCCACCGAGATGCTGCGGCGCGTGGGGTTGGGTGAGCGCCTGGGGCACTACCCCAAGGTGCTTTCTGGCGGCGAGCAGCAGCGCGTGGCGCTGGCCCGCGCTTTTGTGGTGCGTCCGGCGGTACTGCTGGCCGACGAGCCTACGGGCAGCCTGGACTTTGCCACGGGCGAGCGCGTGATGGAGCTCATGTTCGAGCTGAACCGTGAACTGGGCACGACGCTCGTTCTGGTGACGCACGACCGGGCCATTGCCCAGCGCTGTGAGCGCCGCATCACCATCGAAGCCGGGCGGGCCAGTGAGCCCGCGTTGGCCGAAGCGTGATAATCCGGGGATGTCCTCTCCCAAAGTTCTGTTCGGCTTCCATGCCGTTGGCGTGCGCCTGAAGACGGCACCCGCATCCATCATCGAGATTTACGTTGACCCGTCGCGCCGCGACGCGCGCATGAAGCAGTTCCTGGAACGCGCCAAGGAAGCAGGCGCGCGGCTGATCGAGGCCGACAGCCTGCGCATAGCCAAGCTCGCAGGTAGCCACGGGCACCAGGGGGTGGCCGCGCGCGTGGAGCCAGTGGCGCAAGCCCGCTCGCTTGACGACCTGCTGGACCAACTGGAGCAGGGCGGTGGCGACGCGCCCTTGCTGCTGGTGCTGGATGGCGTGACCGACCCGCACAACCTGGGCGCATGCCTGCGTGTGGCCGATGGTGCTGGTGCACAGGCGGTGATCGCGCCCAAGGACCATGCCGCAGGCATCAACGCTACGGTGGCCAAGGTGGCCAGCGGTGCGGCAGAAACGGTGCCCTACTTCATGGTGACCAACCTTGCGCGCACGCTCAATGAGTTGAAGGAGCGCAACGTCTGGATCATCGGCACGAGCGATGACGCGCCCAAGACCATCTACCAGGTGGACCTGAAAGGCCCTGTGGCGCTGGTGCTGGGGGCTGAAGGACCTGGCATGCGCCAGCTCACGCGCAAGACCTGTGATGAACTGGTGAGTATCCCCATGCGCGGCGCAGTGGAAAGCCTGAACGTTTCCGTGGCCAGCGCCGTGTGCCTTTACGAGGCGCTGCGCCAGCGTTCCTGATCCGCTCCGGGCTGGTCAGATCCAGCCCATTGCGCCCAGCACGGCGCCTGTACCCAGCATCCACAGCAGGTGCAGCTTGGTGCGCCACACCAGCAGGGCGCTCACCAGGGTGAGCAGCCAAAGCCGCCAGTCGCGCTCTGGGTTGTCGTGCGCCGCGCTCAACACCCAGCCGGTGGCAATGAGCAGGGCGATGACGATGGGCGCCATGCCTTGCTTGAACGCCTTCACTTCGCGCCGCTCGCGGTTGTGGTGCGCCCAGCGCGTGGCCACGTAGGTGAGGGTGGAAGAGGGCAGCAGGATGGCGGCCATGGTCAGAAATACGCCAAGCGCGCCCAGGGGCCAGGCGGCCATGCCAGCCGCAACGCCGCCACCGGCGTTGACGCCTACCGTCCAGCCCACCAGCGCAACAAACAGCACGTTCGGCCCCGGTGCGGCCTGCGCCAGTGCAATGGACGCCGTGAACTGGGCGTCGGTCAGCCAAGCCTGTTGTGTCACGAGGTAGCGGTGCATGTCGGGCGCCGTGGTGATGGCGCCGCCCACCGCCAGCAGGGACAGCATCAGGAAATGCAGGAAGATCTGGAGCCAGTCATTGGCGTGCAGGGTGATGGTCATGCCCTGCTCCCAGCCCATGGTCGGCCCAGGCAATGCCAGGCCCACAGGCACGCCACGCTGCCCAGCCCCAGCAGAACCCAGGCCAGCGGCAGCCGCAGCAATGCGATGGCCACGAATGTGGCTGCAGCGAAACCCCAGCAGACGAAGCGTCCCATCACGTTGTTTTGCAGCGCGCCGATCAACTTCAGCCCAGTGGCGGTAATGAGCCCCGCAGCGACGGCCCCCATGCCACGCAGAGCGCCCAGCGCCGCAGGCGCGCCAGCGATGCTGGAGAAGGCAACAGCCAGGACCACCGCCACCAACAATGGGGCCAGCAGCATGCCTGCCAGTGCAGCCAGGGCGCCCGGCAGGCCGAAGTAGCGCCCGCCTATCATCAGCGACAGGTTAACCACGTTGGGGCCGGGCAGGATTTGCGCCACCGCCCAGTCTTCGACGAACTGGTCGCGGGTCAGCCAGCGCTTCTTGTCCACCAACTCCCGTTGCACCACGGCCAGTACACCGCCAAAGCCCTGCAACGCCAACCAGGTGAAGGACAGGAAGAGGTCGGTCTTGGACCGGGGCTGTGCCGGGGCCTCGGCGCCATCAGGCCGGGTTTGCGCAGGAGTCATTCGGTCTCAGGCTTCAAACCGTCATGCCGCCGCAGACTTCAATGACCGCGCCGTTGACGTAGCTGGCCTCGTCGCTGGCCAGGAAGGCATAGACGTTGGCAATTTCCTCAGGGCGGCCAAGGCGCTTGAGCGGGACTTTGTGTTCCATTTCCTGCAGCACCTTTTCAGGGATGGTCTGCAGGATGGGGGTGCTGACGAAGCCTGGCGCCACGGCGTTGACGCGCACGCCTTTGGGGCCGAGTTCGCGGCTCCAGGTCTTGGTGAAGCCGATCACGCCGAACTTGGTGGCGGCGTAGTTGGTCTGGCCAAAGTTGCCATAGATGCCCACGACCGAAGACGCGTTCAGGATGACGCCGCCGCCCTGTGCCACCATGGCGTCTGCCACTGCCTGGGCGCAGTGGAACACGCCACGCAGGTTCACGTCGACCACACGGTCGAACTGCTCTTCGGTCATCTTTTGCAGGCGTGCGTCCTGGGTGATGCCAGCGTTGTTGACCAGCACGTCAATACGACCCCAGCGCTGCAGCACCTGCTTCACGACGTCGTCCACCTGGGGGCGCTGGGTCACGTCCATGGTGAAACCGTGGGCTTGAGCACCCGCAGCCTGGCATTGCGTCACCACGCTGTCCACGTTGGAGGGGTTGACATCGCAAACGATGACGATTGCGCCCTCCTGTGCAAACTTGAGCGCCGTGGCTGCACCAATACCCTGGCCTGCGCCAGTGACGATGCTGACTTTTCCTTCAAGACGTTTCATGGGGATTGCGGGCTGCAGGCCCGGATGGGAAGAAGATGCTTCACATCTTAATCAACTGCAGGAGGGTCTTCCTTCAGCCAGCGGAGCTTGCCTTGTCCGCCATCGTTCAGGCGCTGAATCAAATCGGGCGCTTGGGGTTCGGGCAAGCGCCAGCGCAGGGTCACCTCGTCTGCGTGGCTCACGTCCAGCAGTTGAGCTTGGGCAGACTGCAGCTCGCGCCGCAGCCAGCCTTCCAGTGCGTAGGGTACCTGGCAGGCAAGGGTGGCCTGGCGTTCACGGGCCACTTTTGGCGCGTCCAGCAGGGCTTGGGCTACTGCGTCTGTATAGGCGCGTACCAGCCCGCCCGCCCCCAGTTTGACGCCGCCGAAGTAGCGCACCACGGTGGCCAGCACGCCTTCCAGGTCCTGGTGACGCAGCACGTCCAACATGGGCCGCCCGGCAGTGCCACTCGGTTCGCCGTCGTCTACTGCCGCCGACTGGCCGCCCGCGAGCAGCGCCCAGCACACGTGGGCCGCACCGGGGTGCTGCTGCCAGAGCTGCTGCACGATGGCCTGTGCCTGGGTGCGCCCCTCGACAGGCTGCACGCACGCAATGAAACGGCTCTTCTTGATGATGAGTTCGTGGTGTACCGGGTGGGGCAGCGTGAAAGCCATGAGGCAGGAAGCTTAACGGATCCGGACCTGCCCAGCGGCTAGACTAGTTCCTTTGAGAACTCAGACAGTGCAGAGGAACGAACAATGAACGCGAACAAGCTGGTCGTGCTGGGCATGGGGGGCACGATTGCAGGCCGTGCTGCGAACGCGGCAGATCACGTAGGGTACGTAGCCGGGGAAGTGCCCGTTGGTGACTTGCTGGTGGGCTTGCCCACGCCAGAGGGAGTGCAGGTGATCTGTGAGCAGGTGGCGCAGCTGGACAGCAAGGACATGGGGCCCGTCCCATGGCGTGCCCTGCTCAAGCGAGTTGATGCTTGCCTGGCCGATCCCTCTGTACAAGGCATTGTCGTGACGCACGGCACCGACACCTTGGAGGAGACCGCTTATCTGCTGCAGGCCGTGCTGGCACCTGTCAAACCCGTGGTACTGACCTGCGCCATGCGGCCTTCAACTGCCTTGGTGCCCGATGGGCCACAGAACCTGGTGGACGCCATGCAGGTGGTCAGCGAGCCCGGGGCGCGTGGCGTGGTGGCCGTTTGTGCCGGGCAGGTGCATGCGGCGCAACTTGTGCAAAAGGTGCATACCTACAGGACCGACGCCTTCGATTCCGGCGACGCCGGGCCCCTGGGTATGGTGGAGGCAGGACGGCTGACCCTTTGGCAGCCGTGGCCCGTCCAAGCGTCCCCTGAACCCGCGTTGCTGGAGAAACTCTTGACGACAGAGGTGTGGCCGCGCGTTGAGTGGATCACCAGCCACGGGGGCGCAGATGGCCTGCTTGTGCGCGCTCTGATGGCACAATCGCTCGAATCCGGTGTATCGCCGCTGCGCGGGCTGGTGGTGGCTGGAACTGGGAACGGCACTCTTCACCACGATCTGGAGGCTGCGCTGGCGCAAGCCGAGGCAGCAGGTGTCGTCGTATGGCGCACCAGCCGTTGTTCGCAAGGGCGTGTGCTCGCCTCGGAACACTCACGTCTGCCAGCCGCGCCGGGCCAGTTGCAGCCTGCCAAGGCGCGTCTGGCATTGCAGTTGCACTTGATCAGCGCCAGTTGACTGCTGCCCGCCTCGGGCACAATCACAGGCCTTATGGCCCAAGAACCGTCTGCTGCGCTGCTCGAGCGCGCTCGCGCCCTTCGCGAGCAGTTGAACCACCACGCCCGCCTGTATTACGTGCTTGACGCGCCGGTCATACCGGACGCCGAATACGATAGGCTTTTCCGGGAGTTGCAGGAGCTGGAAGCGGCTCACCCATCACTGCTGACCGCTGATTCCCCGACGCAGCGAGTGGGTGGCCGCGTGCTGGACGGTTTTGCCACGGTGCGCCACCGCGTGCCCATGCTCAGCATCCGCACCGAGACCGACACCGAGGCCACCGGCGCGCAGGCCTTTGATGCTCGAGTGCGCAAGGAGTTGGAGCTTGACGCCAGTGCGGCGCCAGTCGAATACGTTGCCGAGCCCAAGTTCGACGGCTTGGCCATCAGCCTGCGTTATGAAGCAGGTGTGCTGATGCAAGCGGCCACGCGTGGCGACGGGGAACAAGGCGAGGACGTGACCCAGAACATCCGCACGATCGGGCAGATTCCCTTGCGCCTGCTGGACGCAGAAGGCAGCCCAAAGGTGCCTCCGGTTGTGGAGATTCGCGGCGAGGTTTACATGCGCCGTGATGATTTTGAGGCGCTCAACGAACGTCAGCGTGAGCGCATAGCCGCCGGAGCCAAAGGCGAAAAAACCTTCGTCAATCCACGCAACGCCGCCGCAGGGGCGGTGCGCCAGCTTGATCCAGCCATTGCCGCCCAGCGTCCATTGAGCTTCTTTGCCTACGGCCTGGGTGACATCACGCCGCCCGCCGAGGGAGGACCTGCCTTTGCCGCCCATATGGAGGTGATGCAGACGCTGCGCGCGTGGGGCATGCCTGTGTCTGAACTGGTGCAAGTCTGCCGGGGAGCGGATGAACTGGTGGCCTACCATCAGCGTGTGGGTGGTTTGCGTGACACCCTTCCGTTCGACATTGACGGCGTGGTCTACAAGGTCAACCGGCTGGACTGGCAGCGGGAACTCGGTTTCGTGACCCGCGAACCGCGCTGGGCCGTGGCCCACAAGTATCCGGCCCAGGAACAGATGACGACGGTATTGGCCATCGATGTGCAGGTGGGCCGCACTGGCAAGCTCACGCCCGTGGCCAAGTTGGCCCCGGTGTTTGTGGGCGGCGTCACGGTGACCAACGCCACGCTGCACAACGAAGACGAGGTACAGCGCAAAGACGTGCGTGTGGGTGACACGGTCATTGTGCGCCGCGCGGGGGACGTGATCCCCGAGGTGGTGGCCGTGGTGCCTGCGGGTGGTATGCACGTGGCTGGTGACGAGACCGTTGTTGGCGAGGCATTGGCGGTGCCAGGCAACGCTGTACAGCCGGGCTTGTTCGACCCTGTGCCTGCCAACCCGCGCGGTGCGGTGTTCCATTTGCCCGCCACTTGCCCGGTCTGCGGCAGCGCCGTCGTGCGTGAAGAGGGCGAAGCCAACCATTACTGTACAGGCGGTCTGTTCTGCTCAGCCCAGCGCAAGCAGGCGTTGCTGCACTATGCCCAGCGACGTGCGATGGACATTGAGGGTCTGGGCGAAAAACTGGTGGACCAGCTGGTCGATGGCGGTGTGGTCAATACGCTGCCTGATCTCTACAAACTCGGTCTCACGTCACTAGCCGCGTTGGACCGTATGGCGGACAAGTCAGCCCAGAACCTGCTCGCGGCGCTCGAAAAATCGAAAAGCACAACGCTGCCACGTTTTCTCTTCGCCCTCGGCATTCGCCATGTGGGTGAAGCCACCGCCAAAGAGTTTTTCAGGCATTTCGGTAGTCTTGACAATATCTTGCAGGCATCTGTTGAGGATTTGCTTCAAGTTCGTGACGTGGGCCCCGTGGTGGCGCGCAGCCTGCACACCTTCTTCCAGCAACCCCACAACCGCGAGGTGGTGGAGCAGCTGAGGGCCTGTGGCGTGCACTGGCCGGAGGGCGACATGGCACCTTCGGCGCCTCAGGTTCTGGCGGGCAAGACGTTGGTGCTGACGGGGACCTTGCCCACCCTCACGCGTGACGAGGCCAAAGCCATGATTGAAGCAGCCGGAGGCAAGGTGAGTGGTTCCGTCAGCAAGAAAACCAGCTATGTCGTGGCCGGGGCTGAAGCCGGAAGCAAGCTCGATAAGGCGCAGGAACTGGGTGTCAGCGTGATCGACGAAGCTGGCCTGAAGGCTTTGCTCGCTGCCTGACAACGGTCGTTGCCGTCATGCGAGGCAGCCAGATTCGCGGGCGCAGTTTTTTCCTGCTCAGGTCTGGCCTTCCAGCACGTCCAGCAACTCGGTTTCAATTTCGATTTGCGCCCGGGTGTGCTGCAGAGCGTCACCGCTGATGAGGAAGGTGTCTTCCACGCGTTCGCCCAGCGTCATCACCTTGGCCAGTTGCAGATTGATTTTGTGCTTGGCCAGCACGCGCGCAATGCAGTAAAGCAGCCCGACACGGTCGCTGGCCGATACGCTCAGCAGCCAGCGCTGGGCCTTTTCGTCAGGGTGCAGTTCCACCCGGGGTATGACAGGGAAGCTCTTGACCCGCCGCGACAAGCGGCCCTTGCTGGGGGTTGGCAGCGGGCCGCGTGCCTCAATCGCCAAAGCCAAGCCGTTTTCAACCATGGCAACGAGCTCACGGTAGTGTTCCGCCAGCGTGGGGGCAATCACCTGAAAGGTGTCCAGTGCGTGTCCGTCCAGCGTTGTGTGAATCTTCGCGTCCAGGATGCTGAATCCGGCTTCGTCAAAGTAGCCGCAGATGCGGGCGAACAGGTCGCTCTGGTCGCTGGCGTACACCAGCACCTGCAGCCCCTCGCCCACAGGCGACTGCCGGGCCCGTACTAGCGTTGGCAAGGGGGCCGAGGGATCGGTCCGTTGGGCCAGTGGACGGGAAATCTGCCGTGTGTGCCAGGCAATCTCCTCGGCCTGATGCCGCATGAAATAGCTCACGTCCAGCTGGTCCCAGAGCGTCTTGTGCGCCATGTGGGGCAGTGCATGCAACGCCAGAATACTGAGTGCTTCGCGTTTGCGCGATTCCACTTCTGTGTGCGGATCAGGCGTTGCGCCGCCCAGCGCGCGCAGTGTGTAGCGGTACAGGTCTTCGAGCAGTTTGCCCTTCCAGGCGTTCCAAACCTTGGGGCTGGTACCGCGTATGTCGGCCACCGTGAGCAGGTACAGCGCTGTCAGGTGGCGTTCGTTCCCCACACGTTTGGCGAAGCTGGCAATCACGTCCGGGTCGCTCAGGTCCTCCTTCTGAGCAATTCGGCTCATCGTGAGGTGTTCCGCAACCAGGAACTGAATCAAAGAGGCGTCTGCTTTGGCAATGCCGTGTTGTCGCGCAAAGGTCTTGACTTCTTTCGCGCCCAATTCGGAATGGTCGCCCCCACGGCCTTTGGAAATGTCGTGGAACAGTGCGGCCGCAAACAGTATCCAGGGCTTGTCGAACCCGGCAGCGAGTCGCGAGCAGAAGGGGTATTCGTGCGAGTGCTCTGGAATGAAGAAGCGCCGCACGTTGCGCAGCACCATCATGATGTGCTGGTCCACGGTGTAAACGTGGAACAGGTCATGCTGCATCTGACCAACCGTGCTGCGGAACGCCCAGAGGTAACGCCCCAGCACGGAGGTCTGGTTCATCAACCTGAACGCGTGGGTAATGCCCTCGGGCTGGCGCAGTATTTCCATGAACATCGCCCGGTTGACAGGGTCACGGCGAAAAGCCGCGTTCATGATGGGGCGGGCGTTGTACAGGGCGCGCAAGGTGCGTGCTGACAGCCCCTTGATGCCAACTGTCGTCTGGTACAGCAGGAAGGTTTCAAGAATGGCGTGTGGTTGCTGGACGTAGAGGTTGTCGCTGGCCACCTCCAGCATGTTGCCCTTTTCGAAGAAGCGCTCGTTGATGGGCCGCAGCGGGACGGGGTCGCCCCGTTCGTCGCTGGCCAGGCGCTCCTCGATGTTGAGCATGAGGATCTGGTTGAGCTGGCTGACTGCCTTGGCGGCCCAGTAATAGCGGCGCATGAGCGCCTCGCTGGCGCGTCTGGCTCCTCGGGCATTCTGGTGCCCTTTGTCGCCTTGTACCGCCTGGGCCGGTTGTGGCCGAAAACCAAACGACTCAGCCAAGGCGCTCTGCATGTCGAAGACCAACCGGTCTTCCCGGCGGCGCGCCAGCAGGTGCAATCTTGCCCGTATCAGGCTCAGCAGGGCTTCGTTGGCCTTGATCTGTCGTGCCTCCAGGGGCGTGGCCAGTCCACGGCGTGCCAGTTCGTCCCAACTGCGGCCCAGGCCTGCCGCCTTGGCCACCCACAGAATCACCTGCAGGTCGCGCAGGCCTCCAGGGGACTCTTTGCAGTTGGGCTCCAGCGCGTAGGGGGTGTTTTCGTACTTCTGGTGGCGCTGGCGCATCTCCAGCATCTTGGCCACGAAGAAGGCCTTCGGGTCCATGGCCTCAGCCAGTTCATTGACCAGCAGGTTGTAGGCTTGACGCTGGCCCGCGAGCAGGCGGCATTCGAGCAGAGATGTCTGAACCGTGACGTCACCACGGGCCTCTGAGGCGCATTCCTTCAACGTGCGAACGCTGGAGCCAATTTCCAGGCCCACATCCCAGCAGTGGCCGATGAATGCCTCCACCCGTGCGCGCAGCGCCTCGTTGCTGTCCAGTGCCGTGCCTTCGGGCAGCAGCACGAGCACATCGACGTCGGAGTAGGGGAACAGCTCACCTCGCCCGTAGCCGCCCACGGCCAACAGCGCAAAGTCTTTCGGGAATGACGCAATTGCCCAGAGCGACCGCAGCACGCCATCGGTCAGGCGGGCCAGTTCCCTCAGTTTGCCGTGTACCGCCCGAGCGCCCGCAGGCAGCGCCGCGATCTGCTCAAGCACCTTGCCTTTGCGCTCACGATATTCTTGGCGCAGCTGATTCAGCGCTTCACGGGAGGCATCGTCAACCATGGCTCAGGTCGCGGTGGTGTCGGGGGCTTTCACGAACGGAGGCGGTACGGGTGTGCCAGCCGAAAGAGTCATGATCTCGTAGCCGGTATCGGTGCACAGCACGGTGTGTTCCCATTGCGCCGAAAGTGAGCGGTCCTTGGTGACGATGGTCCAGCCATCCCCCATTTCGCGGATCTCACGCTTGCCTTGGTTGATCATGGGCTCGATAGTGAAAATCATCCCTGCCTGGATTTCCATGCCCGTGCCGGGCTTGCCGTAGTGCAGGATCTGCGGGTCTTCGTGGAACTTCTGGCCAATGCCGTGACCGCAGAACTCCCGCACGACCGAATAGCCTGCCGCCTCGGCATACCGTTGGATGGCGTGGCCGATGTCGCCCAGGCGCACGCCGGGGCGAACCATCTCAATGCCTTTCCACATGCACTCGTAGGTGACGGCGCACAGGCGTTTGGCCGCAATGGACGCCTCTCCCACGGCAAACATGCGGCTAGTGTCTCCGTGCCAGCCGTTCTTGATGACGGTGATGTCGATGTTGACGATGTCGCCCTTCTTCAGTGGCTTGTCGTTCGGGATGCCGTGGCAGATGACCTGATTGACCGATGTGCAAATGCTTTTTGGGTAGGGCAGGTAGCCATTGGGAGCGTAATTCAGCGGTGCGGGAATGGCCTGCTGAACGTCCACGATGTAGTCGTGGGCCAGCTTGTCAAGTTCATTCGTGGTGACGCCGGGTCTGACGAAGGGGGTGAGGTAGTCCAGCACCTCGGCGGCCAGGCGGCCAGCCACTCGCATGCCTTCGATACCTGCGGCGTCCTTGATGGTTACGGTCATATTGCTACGCTGAAATGGTCACGGCCCCGCAGTTTGCAGGCGTGAAAACTATCGATTTAAAGAGAGGTATTGTCCCCGAATTCGCAAGGGCTCCGGTGAAAATGAAAGCGTAACTTGTACCGGCAACGCGGGTATGGTGCTTGGAGTTGCCTTCGATGGCCGAAAAAAAAGCCAGCTTGCGCTGGCTTTCGGGTGTGAGTGGGCGGATCAGCCGGCCAAGGCCTCAAACGCACGTGTTGTGATGTCTTCCACGCTGCCAGTGCCGCTGATCTTGCGGTACTTGGGAGCGTTGCCCGGTTCCTTGGAAGCCCATTGGCTGTAGTAATCCACCAGCGGGCGGGTCTGGTTGCTGTAGACGTCCAGCCGCTTTTTCACGGTTTCTTCCTTGTCGTCGTCGCGTTGGACCAAGGGCTCACCGGTCACATCGTCTTTGCCTTCAACCTTGGGCGGGTTGAACTTGACGTGGTAGGTGCGGCCAGACGCCGGGTGTGAGCGGCGGCCGCTCATGCGCTCGATGATGGCGTCGAACGGCACATCGATTTCCAGCACATAGTCCAGCTTCACGCCAGCGGCCTTCATGGCGTCGGCCTGGGGAATGGTGCGGGGAAAGCCGTCGAACAGGAAGCCGTTGGCGCAATCAGGCTGGGCAATGCGGTCTTTGACCAGGTTGATGATCAGGTCGTCGCTCACCAGGCCGCCAGCGTCCATCACCTTCTTGGCTTCCAGTCCCAACGGCGTACCTGCCTTGACGGCAGCACGCAGCATGTCGCCAGTGGAAATCTGGGGGATGCCGTACTTCTGGCAGATGAAGGTGGCCTGGGTGCCTTTGCCAGCGCCGGGCGCGCCCAACAGAATCAGTCTCATGACTTTCCTTTTCTTTCAAGTTTCAAATCTTTACGGCCAGCCTGTCTCCCAGGGCCGCTCCCTCACGTTCGGGGTCAGCGTGCGAGGATAGCATGTGCTTCCCCGACGCAGGCTTACAGCGCGCATACCCCCGAGGGCAGCCGTTCTGCGCGCCTGAGTCAGGCGCCCGAAACTATGCGCCGCACGCGCTCAAGATCCTCGGGAGTGTCCACACCTGCTCCTGGCGCACGCTCGCTCACGTGAACGGCAATGCGCTCGCCGTGCCAAAGCACCCGCAACTGTTCCAGGGACTCGCAGCTTTCCTGCGGGCCGGGCGACAGCTTTGGGAACTGCTTGAGGAATCCGACGCGGTAGGCGTAGATGCCAACGTGGCGCAGCGGCGCGGGCATAGAGGGCAGGGCGTTGACACCTTCGCTCCAGGCCTGCGCCATGCCGTCGCGCCACCAGGGTATGGGCGCTCGGCTGAAGTACAGGGCGGTGCGATGCTTGTCCAGTACCACTTTCACCACGTTTGGGTTGGCGAAGTCTGCCGGAGAATCAATGGCGTGCGCGGCGGTGCTGACCATGCAATCCGGGCGTTGCTGCAGCTCGTTAGCCACGGCCTGAATCAGCGCAGGGTCGATCAGGGGCTCATCGCCCTGTACGTTCACGACGATGTCGTCATCAGGCAAGCCAAGCAGGGTGCAGGCTTCTGCCAGACGGTCGCTGCCGGAAGGGTGGTCTTGCCTGGTCAGGACCACGCTCACGCCTGCGGCCTCGCAGGTCTGGACGATGCTGACATCGTCTGCCGCTACCACGCAACTGGCTGGCTGGCTCAGCGCAGCCTGGCGGGCCACGCGCACGATCATGGGCACGCCACCAATATCTGCCAGCGGCTTGTTGGGCAGGCGTGTTGACGCCAGACGTGCCGGAATGAGCACGTGAAACGTTGCTGTGCTGCTCATGCGTCGTCTTGCCCCGTAGAGCGAGGAGCTTCGCGCGAGGCTTCTTCCTCGGTGATTTCGCGGGCCTCGTTTTCCAGCAGGATGGGGATGCCATCGCGGATGGGATAGGCCAGGCGCGCGCTGCGCGAAATGAGTTCCTGGGTGTCGCGGCGGTAGATCAGCGGGCCTTTGGTGACCGGGCAGACCAGCAGTTCAAGGAGTTTGGCGTCCATGTGCCGATGATAGCCCGTCCAGTGCCGCGTCAACGGCGGCAAAGAATGACGGTTCGGGGTGTTGCACCAGCGGGACGGCCCAGACTTTCTGCGTGAAATTCGCCCTGAGCAGCGGGAACAGCTTCACGGCGTCTTTTTCAGTGCACAGCCAGACGCCGCCTGTTTCTGATGTTTCCAGCGTTTTCAGCAACAGCTCGGCATCAGCGTGGTCTGGCAGTTCAAGCTCCAGGCTCAGTGCCAAGCCACGTTCCCGCAACATGGAGAAAAACGCTTCCGGCTGGGCTATGCCTGCTATGGCGGCTACTTGGCCGCCTCCCTTGGTAAAGCTGCTGAGCGCACGTTGGCCTCCTTCTGCGTTGACCGCGTGGTCCGCCAGCATGCGCGTGGCGCGGAACATGGGCCACGGGGAATGCAGGGCAAAAGGTGCAGGCTCTGTTTGGGTTCCTTGCTGGTTGCACAGCACGAGCATTTGGCCATTGCCCCAGGGTTTTGCAGGCCAGGGTTCGCGCAGCATGCCCGCGGGCAGCAACCAGCCGTTGCCGGTGCCCCGTGCGTCGAACACCACCACGGTCACGTCCCGTGCCAGCGCCCAATGCTGCATCCCATCGTCACAAACGATCACGTCAACTTCCGGGTGTTGCGCTAACAGCCGCTTGCCTGCTTCCGACCGCTGCCTGCCCACCACCAGAGGGGCGCCGGTGGCGCGGGCGATCAATGCGGGTTCATCGCCCACCTCGACGGTGCTGCTGCCTGGTTTGACTTCAATACAGCCTGTGCTGGAGCCGCCATGGCCGCGTGAAATCACTCCCGGAGTCCAGCCGTTCTGGCGCAGATGATTTACCAGGCCAATGACGGTTGGCGTTTTGCCTGCCCCGCCTACAACCACGTTACCCACCACCACCACAGGAACGGGCAAACGTGCGCTGCGCTTCCACCCCATGCGGTATGCCAGACGGCGCAAACGCAACAAGCCGCCATACAACAGAGCCATTGGCCACAATACGCAGGCCAGCGGCCCGCGTGCAAGCCAGGCACGCCGAAGATGCTGGGCCAAGCCTTGCTGTGTCACCGTTGAAGTTGACCGCTCAGCGGGCACCACTGTTCTGCGTGGCGAACGTGATCTGATTCAACCCGCTGCGCCGAGCGGCGTCCATGACATTGATCACAGCCTGGTGGGTGGCGGCTGCGTCGGCGCTGACGATCACCACCGGGTTGGACTGCCCCGCTGCAGCTTCGGTCATGGCGCGTACCAGGGTGTCCACGGCCTGGCCTTCAAGCAATTGGCGGTTTACGGCGTAGCGGCCATCCTGGGCCACGGTCACGATGATTTCCTTGGGCGCTTCACGCAACTGCTCGGCATCGGCCACCGGCAGACTCACCTGCAATTCCGCGAACTTGTTGTAGGTGGTCGTCAGCATCAGGAAGATCAGCACCACCAGCAGAATGTCGATGAACGGGATCAGATTGATCTCGGGTTCCTCGCGCGAGCCGTTGCGAAAGTTCATGGCGGTTGTTCCTGTGCGGTCAGCGGCGCAAGGTCAGCAGGTGGTGGGCAAATCGTTCGGCAGCCACTTCCAGCTGGAGCAGGTAGGCGTCCACCCTGGCGCGGAAATAGCGCCAGAAGATAAGCGCCGGAATAGCGATGATGAGACCGAACGCCGTGTTGTACAACGCAATGGAAATGCCATGTGCCAGCTGAGCGGGGTTGCCGCCGCCGGGAACCATGCCGCCTTCGGCCCCTTGTGAGCCAAAGATTTCAATCATCCCGATCACGGTGCCCAGCAGTCCCAACAGCGGTGCGGCAGAGGCGATGGTGGCGAGCGCACCCAGGTAGCGTTGCAGCTTGGCGGCGGCCAGCCTGCCCGCCGACTCCAGGCCTGAGCGCAATTCGTCCTCGGTGGCCTGCGGAAACTGGTTGAGGTGGCGAAACCCTGTAGCCAGCATTTCGCCAAGCAGAGAGTTTTCTGCGAGCTGCTCCACCACGGCGGGCGTGGGCACGCCCGCGCGCGACGCCATGATCGCTTCTTCCAGAAGCTGTGGCGGGGCAACCTTGGCGGTTTGCAGGCTTACGAAGCGTTCAATGACCAGGGCCAGGCCCAGGACAGAACATGTGATGAGGGGCCAGATCGGCCAGCCGGCGGCTTGTATGATGGACAGCAAAACGGGACTCCAGATGCGGGCTGAGCGTGCACAGGGCGACTGCCGCGCATTATGGCGCAGTGCCGTGGTCAGGCTGTTGCTCAATCTGTGGATAACTTTGTGTGTAACTGGGCTCCGAACGCCCTGTTGGCCGCATGAAATCAGGCTTTTTCCGAGTTCTCTCGAATGGAGTGCTGAAAAATTTCTTTTGAATCAATGGGTTGCAAGATTTGTTGGTGCCTGAGTTCCTGTGCGTCATTGAACCTGCCGCACCAGCATTCTTGTGGACACATGCACCATGCGGGAGCGTGACGTGAACGATTTCGGGCGCCCTTCGGGGAGTCAAGTGTGGGGCGTAGGCGCCTTGCTGCGTGCGCTTGCGGACGCTTTACAAGCACGGTTCAACCCCGTGACGGTTCGGGGTGAGGTTTCTGGTTTTTCGCGCGCCGCAAGCGGGCATTGCTACTTCAGCCTGAAGGACGAGCAGGGTCAGTTGCGCTGTGCCATGTTCCGCCGCGCTGCACAGATCAGCGGGCTGGACCTGCGCGACGGTGTTTTGATCGAGGCTGTGGGGCGGCTTGATATTTACGGCCCGCGTGGGGATCTGCAACTCATCGTGGAAAGCGCCCGGCCCGCTGGCCAAGGGAATCTTTTTGAGCAGTTCATGCGCTTGAAGGCGGAACTGGAGGCTCAAGGTTTTTTCGACGAGTCGCGCAAGCGCGCCGTGCCAGACATGCCGCGCAGCATTGGGGTGGTCACGTCGCTGGACGCGGCTGCCTTGCGCGACGTGGCCTCCACCTTGCGCCGCCGGGCACCTCACCTGCCGGTGCGGGTCTTTCCGTCGGCTGTGCAGGGGGATCAGGCCCCCGTGGCCTTGTGCCAGGCTCTGGATCGCGCCTACGAGCACCATGACCGAACCGGGGAGTGTGATGTGCTCCTCATCGTTCGTGGCGGTGGCTCTCTTGAGGACCTCTGGGCTTTCAACAGCCCCTTGCTGGTGCGCAAGGTGGCAGAGGCGCCCATGCCAGTCATCAGCGGCGTGGGGCACGAAACCGATTTCACCTTGACGGACTTTGTGGCCGATCTGCGTGCGCCCACGCCCACGGCCGCGGCCGAGTTGTGTGCGCCAGCGCGCGACGTTCTGCTGCGCGGGCTGGACGTTCTTGCAGGCAGGCTCAACGACACTGTCTGGCGCACATTTGATGTGCGTGCTCAGCGTCTGGACCGGATGGCTCAACGTCTGGGGCGCCCCTCTCAAAGACTGGCAGACGAACGAGCTCGCCTGTCTGGCATGGCGCACCGCTTGCAGCGCATTGCCGCATTGCGTCTTGACCGCGAGCGCGGCAACCTGCAGCGGCAGGCGCAGAATCTGCCTCAAGCCGTCCAGCGCGACGTGCAGCGTCAGGGCCGGTTGCTGGCGCAGGCGCAGGCCAGGCTCGCCTTGCTGGACCCCCGCCTGGTATTGCAACGAGGTTACGCCTGGCTGGCGAATACCGAAGGCCATGCGCTGACCAGCGTTACTCAGGTCGAGCCAGGCCAGGCGGTGCAGGCCGTACTCGCGGACGGATCGCTCGATTTGACCGTTAAGGCTGCAAGGCCGTAACTTGTTTCCTACAATCGTCGGTTGTCACAACCAACCAGAGGAAGAAGACATGGAACACACCTTGCCCCCGCTCCCGTTTGCCATTGATGCACTGGAGCCGCACTACTCCAAGGAGACGCTGGAATTCCACCACGGCAAGCATCACAACGCCTATGTCGTGAACCTGAACAACCTGCAGAAGGGCACCGAGTTCGAGAGCATGGACCTGGAGTCCATCGTCAAGAAGTCCAGTGGTGGCATCTACAACAACGCTGCCCAGATCTGGAACCACACCTTCTTCTGGAACTGCATGAAGCCCAACGGCGGCGGCGAGCCGACTGGCGCGCTGGCCGCAGCCATCAACGCCAAGTGGGGCAGCTATGCTGCGTTCCGCGAGGCCTTCGTCAAGAGCGCCGTGGGCAACTTCGGCTCTGGCTGGACCTGGCTGGTCAAGAAGGCCGACGGCTCCGTGGACATCGTCAACACCGGCGCCGCTGGCACCCCACTGACCACCGCCGACAAGGCGCTGCTGACCGTGGACGTGTGGGAACACGCCTACTACATCGACTACCGCAACCTGCGCCAGAAGTTCGTCGAGACCTTCCTGGATAAGCTGGTCAACTGGTCTTTCGCTGAAGCCAACTTCGCCTGATAGCGCGACTTCCCCAAAAAAACGCTGCCCCGGTAACGGCGCAGCGTTTTTTCTTGCCCGTTTGGGCGAGCTCACTTGGCCTGGAATGGGGTGCCTGCCAGCTTGAACCCTGCTTTCAAGCCGCGTTTTGCAAACCATCCCTGGTTCATCTCCAGCACATAGCGCACGGGTTGCGTCGAGCAATGCGAGTCGGTGGTCTGCGGCTTCATGTCGGCCAGGTTGACGATGGTGCCGTCGTCAGCGACGAAGGCAGCCGTCAGGGGGATGAGGGTGTTCTTCATCCAGAAGCATTGCGTGGCGGGTTGCTCGAAGACGAAGAGCATGCCTTCATGGCCAGGCATCTCCTGGCGCCACATCAAACCGACTGCGCGCTGATCGGGCGTGGCGGCCACCTGGGCGTCTATGCGGTGCATGCTTGCGCTCAACTGCACCCGCGGCAAGTTCATCTGGGGGGCTTGCGCCTGGACCGGCAGCCCGCTCAGGATAAACAGTGCGGCAACCAGCCAGCGCCCCGCGTTTGACTGAGTGGAGTGCTGCAGGCGGAACATCTGGCGTGCTGCTAACAAGGTGTGTTTCATGGCGAGTTGGTAGACGTATTTGAAGGGCGGGGCTGTACCTGTTTTGGGCATAGAATTTTAGGCCTGTACCCCCGCAAGGGGCGTCGTGCCGAGCACTGATCGGTTTCAGTTGCCTTCCCCGGCCTCAATCACATTTTCCGGAGACCCGCTTCTCATGTATCAGCACATCCAAGTGCCCGCGCAAGGCCAGAAGATCACCGTCAACGCCGACATGTCGCTCAATGTGCCGGACGAGCCCATCATCCCTTACATCGAGGGCGACGGGACCGGCTTTGACATCACCCCGGTCATGCTGAAGGTGGTGGACGCCGCTGTTGAGAAAGCCTACGGCGGCAAGCGCAAGATCCACTGGATGGAGGTGTACGCGGGCGAGAAGTCGACCAAGGTCTACGGCCCTGACGTGTGGCTTCCCGAGGAAACCCTGGCGGTGCTGAAGGAATACGTGGTCTCCATCAAGGGCCCGCTGACCACGCCGGTGGGCGGCGGCATCCGCTCCCTGAACGTTGCTCTGCGCCAGGAGTTGGATCTGTACGTCTGCCTGCGCCCGGTGCAGTACTTCCGCGGCGTGCCGTCCCCGGTCAAGGAGCCGGAAAAGACCAATATGGTCATCTTCCGCGAGAACTCCGAGGACATCTACGCCGGCATTGAATACCCCGCGCAAAGCGAGAAGGCCAAGAAGCTCATCAAGTTCCTGCAGCAGGAAATGGGCGTCACCAAGATCCGCTTCCCCGAGACCTCGGGCATCGGCATCAAGCCCGTGTCCATCGAGGGCACCGAGCGCCTGGTGCGCAAGGCCATCCAGTACGCCATCGACAACGACAAGCCGAATGTCACGCTCGTGCACAAGGGCAACATCATGAAGTTCACCGAAGGCGGCTTTCGCGATTGGGGCTACGCGTTGGCCCAGCGCGAGTTCGGCGCGGAGTTGATCGACGGCGGCCCATGGTGCCGGTTCAAGAACCCCAAGACGGGGCGCGACATCATCATCAAGGATGTCATTGCCGATGCCTTCCTGCAGCAGATTCTGACGCGCCCGGCCGAGTACTCGGTGGTGGCCACGCTCAACCTGAACGGCGATTACATCTCCGACGCCTTGGCGGCGCAGGTGGGCGGCATTGGTATCGCGCCCGGCGCCAACATGAGCGATTCCGTCGCCTGCTTCGAGGCCACACATGGCACGGCGCCCAAGTACGCGGGCAAAGACTACGTGAACCCGGGTTCCGAAATTCTGTCCGCCGAGATGATGCTGCGCCACATGGGTTGGAAAGAGGCGGCTGATTTGATCATTTCCTCCATGGAGCAGGCCATCCTGTCCAAGCGGGTGACCTACGACTTTGCCCGCCTGATGGAAGGCGCAACGCAGGTCAGCTGCTCGGGCTTCGGACAAGTGATGATCGACAACATGTGACCTCAGGCACTTCCGGTGTCGTGGTTGTGCATCAAGGCCAAGGGGCTTTGTCCCTTGGCCTTTTTCATGTGCTATCCATCACGAACATCATGGCTGTAAGGGATATGTCGGCGGTTATGACCGATAATGCGCGATTGTATCGGCACATTGCAGCAAGATATTTCGCAGTGTGAAAAACAGGATTCACGAAGACAAGCCCCGGGATGTCAGACCCGGTTCGCCATCAGCCCCTCACGAGGATTCCCCATGTCTGCACAGAAGCCCCAGATCATCTACACACTGACCGATGAAGCGCCCCGTCTGGCGACCGCATCGTTCCTGCCGATCATTCGCACCTTCGCTGAGCCCGCAGGCGTTGATGTGGTGGAAGGTGACATTTCCGTGGCGGCCCGCATTCTGGGTGAGTTCCCCGACTTCCTGCGCGAAGACCAGCGCGTGCCCAATACGCTTGCTGAGCTAGGCAAGAAGACGCTGCAGCCCGACGCCAACATCATCAAGCTGCCCAACATCAGTGCTTCCGTGGCGCAGTTGATGGCCGCCATCAAGGAACTGCAGGCCAAGGGCTACGCGGTGCCGGATTACCCCGAAAACCCCAAGACCGACGAAGAAAAGGCCATCAAGGCCCGCTACGGCAAGTGCCTGGGTTCCGCCGTGAACCCGGTGCTGCGCGAAGGCAACTCCGACCGCCGCGCCCCCAAGGCTGTAAAGGAATACGCTCGCAAGAACCCGCACAGCATGGCCGAGTGGAGCCAGGCGTCGCGTTCGCACGTGTCGCACATGCACGCTGGCGACTTCTACCACGGCGAAAAGTCCATGACGCTGGACCGCGCGCGCGACGTCAAGATGGAGCTGATCACCAAGAGTGGCAAGACCATCGTCTTGAAGCCGAAGGTTTCCCTGCTGGACCGCGAAGTCATCGACAGCATGTTTATGAGCAAGAAGGCCCTGCTGGCCTTCTACGAGAAGGAAATTGAAGACGCGCGCAAGACCGGCGTGATGTTCTCACTGCACGTCAAGGCCACGATGATGAAGGTGTCTCACCCCATCGTGTTCGGCCACTGCGTCAAGATCTTCTACAAGGAAGCCTTCGAGAAGCACGGCAAGCTGTTCGACGAACTGGGTGTGAACGTCAACAACGGCATGGTCAACCTGTACGACAAGATCGCCACGCTGCCCACGGCCAAGCGTGAAGAGATTATGCGTGACCTGCATGCCTGCCACGAGCACCGCCCCGAGCTGGCCATGGTGGACTCTGCCAAGGGCATCACCAACTTCCACTCGCCCAACGACATCATCGTTGACGCTTCCATGCCCGCCATGATCCGCAATGGCGGCAAGATGTGGGGCGCCGACGGCCGCCTGAAGGACGTGAAGGCCGTGATGCCCGAGTCGACCTTCGCCCGCATCTACCAGGAGATGATCAACTTCTGCAAGTGGCACGGCGCCTTCGACCCCCGCACCATGGGCACCGTGCCCAACGTCGGCCTGATGGCCCAGCAGGCCGAGGAATACGGCTCGCACGACAAAACCTTCGAGATTCCCGAAGATGGCGTGGCCAACATCACCGACATCAACACCGGCGAGGTGCTGATGAGTCAGAACGTCGAGGAAGGTGACATCTGGCGTATGTGCCAGGTGAAGGACGCAGCCATCCGCGACTGGGTAAAGCTGGCCGTCAACCGTGCGCGCAACTCCGGCATGCCCGTCGTCTTCTGGCTGGACCAGTACCGCCCGCACGAAGCGCAGTTGATCACCAAGGTCAAGATGTACCTGCACGAGCACGACACCACCGGTCTGGACATCCAGATCATGAGCCAGGTGCGTGCCATGCGCTACACGCTGGAGCGTGTCATCCGTGGGCTGGACACCATCAGCGCCACCGGCAACATCCTGCGTGACTACCTGACCGACCTGTTCCCCATCATGGAACTGGGTACGTCGGCCAAGATGCTGTCCATCGTGCCCCTGATGGCAGGCGGCGGCATGTACGAAACGGGTGCTGGCGGCTCCGCCCCCAAGCACGTTCAGCAGTTGGTGGAAGAAAACCACCTGCGCTGGGATTCGCTGGGCGAGTTCCTGGCGCTGGCGGTTAGCCTGGAGGACCTGGGCATCAAGAACGGCAACCCGCGCGCCAAGCTGCTGGCCAAGACGCTGGACGCCGCCACAGGCAAGCTGCTGGACAACAACAAGGGTCCGTCGCCCAAGACAGGCCAGCTGGACAACCGTGGCAGCCAGTTCTACCTGGCCATGTACTGGGCGCAAGAGTTGGCGGCACAGACCGAGGACGCCGAAATGGCTGCCAAGTTCGCGCCGCTGGCCAAAAACCTGGCTGACAACGAATCCAAGATCCTGGAAGAGTTCAATGCCGTCCAGGGCCACGCAGTGGATATCGGCGGTTACTACCTGCCCGACACCAGCAAGCTGGAAGCCGTGATGCGTCCTAGCGCGACGTTCAACGCCGCGCTGGGGGCACTGCGCGCAGCCTGATCGGTACAGCCTTTTCCTGCTGGCCACCGCTTCCTTTCAGGGGCGGTGGCCTTTTCTTTTTTTGCGCTCAGACAGCGGAGGCAGTAGGGAAACGGCTGGTCTCGCTAGAATCAAAAATCATGGCTACCAAACCCAAACAACCCGATCTCAAGCCCTCGGTTCCCGGTGGCGGCGATGCCGTCGTGCTCGAACGTAAGTCGCAGCGCGTCGAGCCGCCCAAGATGTTCCAGGTTGTCTTGCTGAACGACGATTTCACGCCCATGGAGTTCGTCGTTCTCGTCTTGCAGGAGTACTTCAACAAAGACCGCGAAACTGCCACCCAAATCATGCTGAAGATTCATGTCGAGGGCAGGGGGGTGTGCGGCGTTTTCACGCGCGACGTGGCGACCACCAAGGTGGAGCAGGTGCTGCAGGCTGCAAGGCATGCCGGGCATCCGTTGCAGTGTCTCAGCGAACCCGTTGAATAAAGGGGGAATTGCCCCATTTGCATGAAACCAGCGGCCAGATTCGCTGTAAATTAGAGACTCGTTTTAAGGAAGTGCCCCATGATTGCCCAGGAACTTGAAGTCAGCTTGCACATGGCCTTTGTCGAGGCCCGGCAACAACGGCACGAATTCATCACCGTCGAGCACCTGCTGCTCGCCTTGCTGGACAACCCCAGTGCCGCCGAGGTGCTGCGTGCCTGCTCCGCGAACATTGACGATTTGCGCAAATCGTTGACCAATTTCATCAAAGACAACACGCCGCAGGTGGCTGGAACCGAAGAAGTGGACACCCAGCCCACGCTCGGATTCCAGCGTGTCATCCAGCGCGCCATCATGCACGTGCAGTCCACGGGCAATGGCAAGAAGGAAGTCACGGGCGCCAATGTGCTGGTGGCGATCTTCGGTGAAAAAGATTCTCATGCCGTGTACTACCTGCACCAGCAGGGCGTCACCCGGCTGGACGTGGTCAACTTCATTGCCCATGGCATCCGCAAGAGCGATCCGCCCGAGCCCGCCAAGCCTGCCGAAGGCGGTGGCGCTGCCGAGAACGAGGAGAGCGGTGAGACCAAGGGCAACGAAAAGGCTTCACCTCTGGAGCAGTTCACCCTGAACCTGAACCAGGCTGCCAAGGACGGCAAGATCGACCCGCTGATCGGCCGAGAGTACGAAGTCGAACGGGTGATCCAGATCCTGTGCCGCCGCCGCAAGAACAACCCGTTGCTGGTGGGCGAGGCGGGCGTGGGCAAGACTGCGATTGCCGAGGGCCTGGCCTGGCGCATTGTCCAGAAGGACGTACCCGAGATCCTGGCAGAAGCCAACGTGTATTCCCTGGACATGGGCGCACTGTTGGCTGGCACCAAGTACCGTGGTGATTTTGAGCAACGCCTTAAAGGAGTACTCAAGACGCTGAAGGACAAGCCCAACGCCATCCTTTTCATTGACGAGATCCACACCCTGATCGGTGCGGGCGCCGCGTCGGGCGGCACGCTGGACGCGTCCAACCTGCTCAAGCCGGCGCTTTCCAGTGGCCAGCTCAAGTGCATTGGTGCTACCACCTTCACCGAATACCGGGGCATCTTCGAGAAAGACGCTGCGTTGAGCCGCCGATTCCAGAAGGTTGACGTGGTGGAGCCCACGGTGGAACAGACCGTGGACATCCTCAAGGGCCTGAAGTCCCGCTTCGAGGAGCACCACAGCGTCAAGTACGCCAACGCTGCACTGCAGGCCGCTGCCGAGTTGAGCGCCAAGTACATCAACGACCGCCACCTGCCCGATAAGGCCATCGACGTGATCGACGAGGCCGGTGCTGCACAGCGCATCCAGGTGCCTTCGAAGCGCAAGAAAACCATTGGCAAGGCCGAGATCGAGGAAATCGTCGCCAAGATCGCGCGCATTCCGCCCGCCAACGTGTCCAGCGACGACCGTGGCAAGCTGCAGAACCTGGAGCGTGACCTCAAGGCCGTGGTGTTCGGGCAAGACAAGGCGCTGGACGCACTGGCTTCCGCAGTGAAGATGTCGCGTTCCGGCCTGGGCAAGCCCGACAAGCCGATCGGCGCCTTCCTGTTCAGCGGCCCCACGGGTGTGGGCAAGACGGAAGCGGCCAAGCAATTGGCCTACATCCTGGGCATTGAGCTGATCCGCTTCGACATGTCCGAGTACATGGAGCGCCACGCCGTCAGCCGCCTCATCGGCGCGCCTCCGGGCTACGTGGGGTTTGACCAGGGTGGCCTGCTCACCGAGGCGGTGACCAAGAAGCCGCACTGCGTGCTGCTGCTCGACGAGATCGAAAAGGCGCACCCTGACATCTTCAACGTGCTGCTGCAGGTCATGGACCACGGCACGCTGACCGACAACAACGGACGCAAGGCCGACTTCCGCAACGTCATCATCATCATGACGACGAACGCGGGTGCCGAGACGATGAACAAGGCCACCATCGGTTTCACCACCGAGCGGCAGGCGGGTGACGAGATGGCCGACATCAAGCGCCTGTTCACGCCCGAGTTCCGCAACCGGCTGGACGCCATCGTCAGCTTCAAGGCGCTGGACGAGCAGATCATCTTGCGCGTGGTGGACAAGTTCCTGCTGCAGCTGGAGCAACAGCTGTCCGAGAAGAAGGTGGAGGTCACCTTCACCGATACGCTGCGCAAGCATCTGGCCAATAAGGGGTTCGACCCGCTCATGGGGGCGCGCCCCATGCAGCGCCTGATCCAGGACACCATCCGCCGCGCGCTAGCCGACGAGTTGCTGTTTGGCCGCCTGACCGAAGGTGGCCGCCTGACGGTGGATATCGACACCACCGTAGAGGACAAGCCCGAGGTCAAGCTGGACATTCAGCCGCTGCTGAAGAAAGAGCGCCACGCCAAGTCGGAGCCTGCGGAGCCGGAAGAAGCGACGGCCGACTGACCGTCGAGCTGTTGATGGAAGGGGCCTGCGCAAGCAGGCCTTTTTCTTTGGTGCGGGTGCAATCGGTTGTAATACACACCAGCATGAGTAAACACACCTTCCTCTGGCACGACTACGAGACTTTTGGCGCCAAGCCTCGCCTGGACCGACCGGCACAATTCGCCGCCATCCGCACCGATGCCGATCTGAACGAGATCGGGGAGCCGGTGATGATGTACTGCAGGCCCGCGCCCGATTACCTGCCTGACCCCGAAAGCTGCCTGATCACGGGTATCACGCCCCAGCTTTGTCTGGAAAAAGGCTTGCCAGAGAACGAATTCGCTGCCCGGATCGAGGCAGAGATGGCGCAGCCCGGCACCATTGGCGTGGGCTACAACACCATCCGATTCGACGACGAGTTCACTCGCTACCTGTTCTGGCGCAACCTCATTGACCCCTATGCGCGGGAGTGGCAGAACGGTTGTGGCCGCTGGGATTTGCTGGACGTGGTGCGCATGACGTATGCCTTGCGGCCGGAGGGCATTGCGTGGCCCAAGAAGTCTGACGGAAGGCCCAGCTTCAAGCTGGAGGACCTGACCCGTGCGAACGGGATATCCCACGAAGCGGCGCACGATGCGCTGTCGGACGTGAGAGCGACCATTGCGATGGCCCGTCTGATCCGGCAGCACCAGCCTAAATTGTTCGACTTTGCGTTCGCGCTGCACAAGAAGGACCGTGTGATGGCCGAACTGGGCTTGCCGACGGAGCCTGGTCAGGCCAAGCCCTTCTTGCACGTTTCAGGCATGTTCCCGCCGGAGCGGGGCTGTCTGGGTGTGATGTGGCCGCTTGCCAGCCACCCCAGCAACCGCAACGAGTTGCTGGCCTGGGATCTGGCCCATGATCCTTCGGTGCTGGCCGGATTGAACGCCGCACAGGTTCGGGAGAGGCTGTTCACCCGGTTGGCTGATTTGCCCGAGGGCGTTGAGAGGCTGCCGATCAAAAGCATCCACCTCAACAAGTCGCCCATGGTGGTGGGCAACATGCGAACCTTGCGCCCCGAGCTGGCCGAGCGTTGGGGCCTGCAGCTGGAACAGGCCATGGTGCACTCCGCAAAGGCGGCAGCGTTGCCAGACATGAGCGCCATCTGGCGTGAGGTGTTCGAGCGGGCCGCGCCCGTGGCGCCTGCCGATGTGGACCAGGACCTATATGGCGGTTTTCTGGAGCAGGCGGACCGTCGCCGACTCAACCATCTGCGCACGCTCGATCCAACCGAGCCCGCCTGGGCGCAAACCGGGTTTGACGATGAGCGCCTGCCAGAGCTGGTTTTTCGCTATCGTGCGCGAAACTTTCCTCAAAGCCTCTCCCCTGAGGAGATGGAGCGCTGGCAGGCCCACTGTGCCGCCCGTTTGATGGAAGGCGAGGGCGAGGCGCTGACGTTGGAGCGGCTCTTTGAGCGCATTGATACCCTGGCAGACCAGGCCAGCGAGCGAGGGGACGAGCGCGCAGAAATGATTCTTGGGGCACTTTACGACTACGCGGAGTCCATCGCACCAGGCTGGTGAGCGCCTTGTGCCACGCTGCCGAGGTAGCCAGCGATTTTCGCGGGAGGCAAGGGTGGGCTGAACAAGTAGCCCTGTACCGCGTCGCAGCCCAAGGCCTTGAGTTGCCTCAGTTGCTCCAAGGTTTCCACGCCTTCCGCGACGGTATCACGGCCCAGGCGGTGCCCCAGTCCAATGGCTGCGCTGACGATGGCTTCATCGTCCGGGTCCTTGCCCAGGTCCTGCACGAATGACTTATCGATCTTGAGTCGGTCGATCGCGAAATGCTTGATGTAGCTGAGCGACGAGTGACCTGTGCCGAAGTCATCGATGGCGCACCGCGCACCCATCGTCCTCAGCGCCTGAAGCTGAGCCTGGGTGCGGCTGGGGTCGCGCATCATCGCGCCCTCGGTGATCTCGAACTCTATGCCCTCCAGCCCCATGCCTTCCTCGGCGAAGATATCTTGCAGGCGCTGGGCAAGTCCATCGCGATCGAACTGGCGGGCCGACAGATTGATGCTCAGGCGGAACGGCCAATGTGTGTTTGTTTCCCGCCATTGTTTCAGTTGCCGTGCTGCGTTTCTGCAGACCCATTCGCCTATCGCGTCGATGAGGTCAGACTCTTCTGCCACGGGAATGAAACGGTCGGGGGGGATGTAGCCGCCTTGCCCATCAGGCCAGCGCAGCAACGCCTCAAAGCCTGAGAGAGGTAGTCCCTCGGCCAGACGGTGAATGGGCTGGTAATGGAGCTGGAAAGCGCCGTCCCGCACCGCCTGCCTCAGGCGCGTTTCAAACTCTATGCGTGCTTGCACGGCCGCATTCATACTGTCTGTGTAGAACTGGTACGCGGCCCCTCCAGCACTTTTCGCGTGATACATGGCCAGATCGGCCAATCGCAGCAATTCGTTCTCTTCACGAGCATCCTGCGGATAAAGCGCGATGCCAATCGAGGGCGAAAGGAAGATTTCGCCGCGTTCGGTGCTGAAGGGGGCGCTGAGCGTTGCGACGATTTGACATGCCACCTGTGCTGCGTTCAGCGGTTCGTCTATGCCGGTGAGCGCGACCACGAACTCGTCTCCGCCTATGCGAGCTACCACGTCACTGGCGCGCAGTCGCTCTCGCAGGCGCCGCGCGGTTTCTTTCAGCACAACGTCACCCGTTTCGTGACCGAGTGAGTCGTTGACCGCTTTGAATCGGTCCATGTCTATGAAAAGGACGGCCAGTTCCGCGCGGCTGCGTTCTGCCTGGGCAAGGGCCTGCGCCAGGGCGATGGTGAAGGCTCCACGGTTGTCCAGTCCGGTGAGGGGGTCGGTACGCGCCAGGCGTTTGATTTCTGCCTCTGCGTGCTTGCGCTCGGTGATGTCGGTGTAAACAGTGACAAAACCGCCGGTTGCAAGCGGTTGCCCCTGAATGTGCAGGACCCGCCCATTCGGGCGAGTGCGCTCAAAAACGTGCGGCTCAAAGGACAAGGACCTTTCGACGAGTCCTCGAACGATGGACTCCGGGTCTTCGGTATCGCCGTATTCTCCTCGGGCAACGTTGTAGCGAAACAGCGACTCCAGCGTAACGACGGGTTGTTCGAAGAGTTCCTGAGGGAAGTCCAGAATCTCTTTCAACCGGTCGTTCCATGCCAGCAGCCGCAACTCCTTATCGACCATGGTGATGCCGGCTGGGATGTGTTCGATGAGGGTGCGAAGCATGTCACGCGTCTGCTCCAGCCGCTCGCGTTCCCGTTTCTGTTCGGTGATGTCGGTATAGGTGGTCACAAACCCGATGACCTTGCCTTCGGCCATCACGGGCTCGCCAATGACGAGGTGGGTACGCCCATTCGGGCGAGCCCTCTCGAAGCGGTGTGCCTGGAAGCGTAGCGCCAACTCTCTGCGCTCGTTAACCATGGTGTCTACGTCGCCGGGGCCGTATTCGCCCCGCTTGGCAGGTACGCGGATGAGCTCAGCAAAATCCACGCCTTCGTGCACCACGTCATCTGGCAACTCAAGCACCTTCGCGAACTCGGCGTTCCACGCGCGCAACTTCAGCCCTGCATCGAACACGCTCAAGCCCATGGGCAACTGGCGTACGATCGCTTCGAGGTAGGTGGTTCGCTCCTGCAGCGCGCTCTGGAGGTTGACCTGGGTGGTGACATCCAGATTGAACCCGTAGGCGAGGCGTTGGCCAGTTGATGGGCTGATCGCCACCGCGATACGCACGACATGGTGGCGCACCATGCCGGAAGGGGTGAGGGACCTGTACGTGGTTTCGCCTTCACCGCTGGCATAAGCTTTTTCCAGTTCCTTGATGAAGTCGTCACGGTCTTCCGGGAGCAGGATCTTGAGGATTTCGTCTCTGACGGCTGGAACGTCATCGGCGATGCCGTGTTGCTTGCGAAAGCTGTGGGACCACCACATCTCGCCTGTTTCCAGGTTGCGTATCCAGTGTCCCACACCCAAGCGTTCCAGCAACTCTGAAAAACGCACTTCTTCGGGTGTTGAGCCGTTCTGCATTTGGCGGCGAATACGGCGTTCGTTCCACCATGCCACTGTTGCTGCGGCGGCCACAATCAGCCCGACAGCACTTAGCGGGTCGATCATCCGGGTCTCCTAGGGCTCTTCTTCACTGGTTTTGTCCCAGTATAGGCCCGGCGACATAGGTGGAATGCCTGGGGCGGGAAACTCCCTAGGGCTTCAGCGCGCACCCGCCTCGTATCTCGCGCGCAGCGCTTCAAGGCGGCGGCGGTTCACACCAAAATCTCTGTTCCCGAGGCGGCTGGCACTGCGCACTTCGATCTTGCCGGTGGAGGGGTTGGCCCAGAACTCCAAATCGTCCACAAAACGCATCCAGCGCGTTTCGGCCTCGGCGTGAAGGTAGTCGGGCCGCTGGGTAACAATGGTGATGCCCGGCGTAGCCTCAAGCAGGGCTGACAGGCGTTGCATGGAGGTGATCAGGTCACCCTCCTGTGCAGGGAACGGCTGGATGGCCGCCAACTGGCGGCTCGGGTGATCCGGGTACAGATCAGCCTGGCTCAACACGCTGTTGTCGGTCAAGGAAGGAGGGGCGAGTCTCCCGTCTTTTACGCCTAGATCAGCCGGGCGCTGGCCACGAAGCCAGCCCAACTGGCCAGCCAGAACCAGCATCGCTGCCAATGCGCCCAGAACACCCAGCGCATAGAGGAGGAACTTCACCTGCGTCCACCAAGCAAGCTGCCCAGCAGGCCGCGCACCAGTTGGCGCCCCAGGCTGGAGCCCACGGTCCTCACGGCGGTCTTGGCAACTGTTTGCACCAAGCCGTCGTACTGGCCGCCGCGTGGTCCGGTGCGCCCGAACAGCAGTTCGTTCAAAGCGTTGCCTGCCCCTGCCTCCTGTGTCTGACCTTGGTTGGGAACACCGGGCACGCGGGGGCGCGTCACGCCCGCATCCGAGTTGGTGTTTGCGGGCTGCTGGGCCTGTGCATGTGCACGCAACAACTCGTGGGCGCTTTCGCGATCCACCACTTTCTCGTACACACCCGCCACCAGCGAGCCTTGCAGCAACCCCTGGCGCTGCTGCGGTGTGATAGGGCCGATCTGGCTACCCGGCGGCAACACATAGACCCGCTCGGTTTCGCAGGGACGCCCCTTGGCGTCCAGAAAACTCACCAGGGCTTCGCCCACAGCCAGTTCGGTAATGGCGGCTTCGATGTCCAGCCCAGCCTTGGGCCGCATGGTCTGCGCCGTGGATTTGACTGCCTTTTGGTCGCGGGGCGTGAAGGCGCGCAGGGCATGTTGCACCCGGTTGCCCAACTGGCCAAGCACACTGTCCGGGATGTCCAGCGGATTTTGCGTGACGAAGTACACCCCGACTCCCTTGGAGCGCACCAGCCGCACTACCAGCTCAATGCGCTCCACCAGCACCTTGGGCGCCTCGTTGAACAGCAGGTGAGCCTCATCGAAGAAGAACACCAACTTGGGCTTTTCTGGGTCACCGATCTCGGGCAACTGCTCAAACAACTCGCTCAGCATCCACAGCAGGAAGGTGGCGTACAGGCGTGGCGAGTTCAACAGCTTGTCTGCAGCCAAGATGTTGATCACCCCCTTGCCACCAACGGTCTGCATGAAATCGTTGATGTCGAGCATGGGCTCGCCAAAGAACTTGTCGCCGCCTTGCTGTTCGATCTGCAGCAGGCCGCGCTGGATGGCACCCACGCTGGCCGCGCTGATGTTGCCGTATTCCGTGGTGAACTGCTTGGCGTTGTCGCCCACGTGCTGCAGCATGGCGCGCAGGTCTTTCAGGTCCAGCAGCAGCAGGCCGTTGTCGTCGGCGATCTTGAACACCAGGTTCAGCACGCCCGCCTGGGTTTCGTTCAGGTCCAGCATGCGGGCCAGCAATAGGGGGCCCATGTCGCTAACGGTGGTGCGCACGGGGTGGCCTTGCTCGCCAAACACGTCCCACAGCGTGGTGGGGCAGGCCAATGGGTCTGGCAGGGCAATGCCGCGGTCGGCCAGCACCTTGGCCATTTTTTCGCCAATGTTGCCTGTCTGGCTGATGCCGGTGAGGTCGCCCTTCACGTCGGCCATGAACACGGGCACGCCAATGCGCGAAAAGCCTTCGGCCAGCGTTTGCAGGGTCACGGTCTTGCCCGTACCAGTGGCTCCGGTGATAAGGCCATGCCGGTTGGCCTTGTCGGGCAGCAGCAGGCATTCGGTGGCGGCGTGGCGGGCGATCAGCAGGGGCTCGGTCATGGCGGCGGTCCGTGTGTGGGCAAAAAGTACAATTGCAGGTTACTTACGAATCAGCGTACACGAATTTCACGAGGGTTGACATGGCAGGGCATTCCAAGTGGGCCAATATCCAGCACCGCAAAGGTCGGCAGGATGAGAAGCGCGGCAAGATCTGGACACGCGTGATCCGCGAAATCATGGTGGCGGCACGCCAGGGCGGCGGCGACCTCACTGCCAACCCGCGCCTGCGTCTCGCGGTGGACAAGGCCAAGGCTGCCAACATGCCTGCCGACACCATCAAACGCAACATCGACAAGGCCACCGGAAACCTCGAAGGCGTGAACTACGAGGAAATCCGCTACGAGGGCTACGGCATCGGCGGCGCGGCCATCATCGTGGACACGATGACCGACAACCGCGTGCGCACTGTGGCCGAAGTTCGCCACGCTTTCAGCAAATACGGCGGCAACCTGGGCACAGAAGGTTCGGTGGCCTTCCAGTTCAAGCACTGCGGGCAGATGATCTTCGCGCCGGGCACATCTGAAGACAAAGTCATGGAAGTGGCTTTGGAGGCGGGTGCGGAGGATGTGATTTCCGACGACGATGGCGCCATTGAGGTGATTACCGCGCCCGGCGACTTTGAAGCCGTGAAGAACGCCCTGGAGGCCGCTGGCTTGACGCCGGAAATGGCCGAGGTGACCATGCGTGCTGACAACACCATTGAACTCAGTGGCGAAGACGCGGCCCGGATGCAGAAGTTGCTGGACGTGCTGGAAGACCTGGACGACGTGCAGAACGTTTTCCACAACGCGGAAATTGACGAATGAGCGACAAGATGAAGGTGCTGGTGGTGGGTGGCGGCGGGCGCGAGCACGCGCTGGCCTGGAAGCTCAAGCAATCGCCCCGCGTGGCGCAGGTGTTCGTGGCGCCGGGCAACGGTGGTACTGCCCGCGACGCTGATTTGACGAACATCGACATCACCGACGTGCGTGCGCTGCGTGAATGGGCGCAGGCGCAGGGCATTGCGCTGACCGTGGTCGGCCCCGAGGCGCCGCTGGCCGCTGGCGTGGTGGACGAGTTTCGCGCGCACGGCATGCGCATCTTCGGCCCGACCAAGGCGGCTGCCCAGCTGGAAAGCTCCAAGGCTTTCTCCAAGGCCTTCATGAAGCGCCATGGCATTCCCACGGCGGCATACGAAACGTTCTCCGACCCGGCGCTGGCGCATGCCTATGTTGACCAGATGGGCGCGCCCATCGTCGTCAAGGCCGACGGTCTGGCGGCAGGCAAGGGCGTGGTCGTGGCCATGACGCTGGCCGAGGCCCACGAAGCCATCGATTTTATGCTGTTGGACAACACCCTGGGCGTTGCGCACAACGAAGGCGGTGCGCGGGTGGTGATCGAATCCTTCCTGCAAGGCGAAGAGGCCAGCTTCATCGTGCTGTGCGACGGCAAGACCGTGACGGCACTGGCGACCAGCCAGGACCACAAGCGCCTGCTCGATGCCGACCAGGGCCCCAACACGGGTGGCATGGGGGCCTATTCGCCCGCGCCTGTGGTGACGCCCGAGGTACACCGCCGCGCCATGGAAGAGATCATCCTGCCCACCGTGCGCGGCATGGAGGCAGATGGAATTCCCTACACCGGTTTCCTCTATGCCGGCCTGATGATCGAACCCAGCGGCGCCGTGAAGACGCTGGAATTCAACTGCCGCATGGGCGACCCGGAAACCCAGCCCATCATGATGCGCTTGCAGAGCGACTTGGCCGAAGTGATGCTGGCTGCCACCGAGCAACGGCTCGACGAGGTGACGCTGCAATGGGATGACCGGGTGGCGCTGGGTGTGGTGCTGGCCGCCCACGGTTATCCGTTGACGCCGCGCAAGGGCGACGTGATCACGGCATTGCCGGTGGACAGTGCCGACGCGGTCGTCTTCCACGCCGGGACCGCCAAGAAGGATGGCGCCGTGGTGACTTCCGGCGGGCGGGTGCTGTGCGCCACCGCGCTGGGCGCTGACGTGGCCGATGCGCAGAAGCGCGCCTACGCGCTGGTGCAGGGCGTGGCGTTTGATGGCATGCAGTACCGTAAAGACATCGGCTACCGGGCTTTGATGAAATGATCCAGACGCACGTCGAAGCCATGCGCGAGTACCTGCTCGGTCTGCAGCAGCGCATCACCTCTGCCATCTCCGAGATTGACGGCAAGGCCTTCCTGTCGGACGCCTGGGAAAAGTCCCCGGGCGAGCCGCTTCAGGGCAACGGCATCACGCAGATTCTGGAAGACGGGGTGGTGTTTGAGCGTGCAGGCTGTGGTTTTTCCCACGTCAGCGGCCCCAAGCTGCCGCCCTCGGCCACGCAGCACCGCCCGGAACTGGCGGGCGCACCGTTCGAAGCGCTCGGCGTTTCGCTGGTGTTCCATCCGCGAAATCCGTACGTTCCCACCGTGCACATGAACGTGCGCATGATCACCGCCAAGCCGGTCAATGGGGGCGAGGCCGTGAGTTGGTTCGGCGGCGGCATGGACCTCACCCCGTATTACGGGTTCGAGGAAGACGCTGTCCATTTCCACCAGACCTGCGCCACGGCATTGGAGCCTTTTGGTGCAGACAAGTACCCTCGCTTCAAAACCTGGTGCGACGACTACTTCTGCCTGAAACACCGCAACGAGCAACGCGGGATCGGCGGGGTGTTCTACGACGATTTTTCCGAGCTGGGCTTTGAGGGTGGCTTTGCAATGACCCGAGCCGTGGGCGATGCGTTTTTGCATGCTTACCTGCCCATCGTGTTGCGCCGAAATGACACCCACTACGGCGAGCGTGAGCGCGAGTTCCAGCTTTACCGCCGTGGGCGTTACGTCGAATTCAACCTCGTCTGGGACCGTGGCACCCACTTTGGCCTTCAATCTGGTGGCCGCAGCGAGTCCATCCTCTTGTCCATGCCACCTCTGGTGCGCTGGGCCTACAACGAGCGCCCGGCGCCTGGCACGCCGGAACACCGGCTGTACCAGGAGTTCCTGGTGCGGCGGGACTGGTTGTGAACGGCTTGACATCCCCGATTCAACGTGTCGGCATGTTTGGCGGCGCGTTCGACCCGCCGCACTGGGCTCACCGCGCACTGGCCGAAACGGCGCTCACGCAATTGGGGCTGGACGTCCTGCATATCCTCCCCACCGGGCATGCCTGGCACAAGACGCGCGTGCTGTCTCCGGCTGCACATCGGCTTGCCATGTGCACGCGGGCTTTCGACGGTTTGCCCAATGCAAGAATAGATGACCGGGAGATACGGCGCCAAGGGCCATCCTACACGGCAGACACGCTGAGTGAGCTGGCCGCTGAATATCCCGGGGCGCAGCTTTTTCTCGTGCTGGGTGCCGACCAGCTTCTGGCTTTCAAAACCTGGAGCCGCTGGGAAGAAGTGCTTGGCCTGGCCACCCTCGCAGTGGCCAACCGTGCCATAAACATTGGCGCTGACGCGGACCCCAGTCAACAGGTCGAACAGGACCTGAGCGGCGTGGACGTTCCGTTTGTTCAGCTGAACATGCCCCTGCACAACATCAGCGCTACGGCCGTGCGTGCACACGTGCACGGACAAAGTCGCCGTTTTCCCGATCTTGACGTGCTGGTGCCCGAAGGCGTTGCGCGTTATATTTCCGAACACCATCTCTACGAAACCCCCACATGACCAGCGAAACCGTCGCCAAGAAGAACATCCAGAAACTCCAGCGCGCCATCGTCGATGGCCTGGAGGACGTGAAGGGGCAGGACATCCAGGTTTTCAACACCGAAGGTCTCTCGCCTTTGTTCGAACGGGTCATCGTTGCCTGTGGCACGTCCAACCGCCAGACCAAGGCGCTCGCAGCCAGCGTGCGCGACGCTGTTCGCGAAGCAGGCTTTGACAAGCCCCGTATGGAGGGCGAGGAAAACGGCGAGTGGATCATCGTGGATTGCGGCCAGGCCGTGGTGCACGTGATGCAGCCCAGCATCCGCCAGTACTACCGGCTCGAAGACATCTGGGGTGAGAAGCCTGTCCGGATGAAACACGGCGATGCCAAGGCCAAGGCTGCGCGTGCCGCAACCCCCGAGCCTGAAAAGGCTCCGGCAAAGAAGACGCCCGCAAAGAAGGCGGCAGCAAAGGCGGTGCCTGCTCGCAAGCCAGGTGCAGCCGCCAATAAATCGACGGCAAAGGCCGCCCCCTCGTCAGACCAGCCGGTGCGCAAGGCGTCTGCCAAGCCCGCCGCGAAGAAGGTCGTAGCCAAGAGTGTGGCCGCCAAGTCCACAGGGGCCAAAAAGGCGCCTGCCAAGAAGGCCGCCACCAAGGTGGCAGTTGTCAAGGTGGGCTTGCCCGCCAAAAAGACCGTTGCCAAGAGTGCGGCGAAGGCAGGCAAGCCCGCAGCCAAGGTAGCAGCAAAACCTAAGGCCAAGCCCAAGAAGGCTTCATGAAGCTGCTGATCGTCGCAGTAGGGCAGCGCATGCCCGACTGGGCGCAGACGGCCTACGACGATTACGCCAAGCGCTTCCCGCCCGATTGCCGGGTGGAGATCAAGACCGTCAAGACCGAGCCCCGGGGTTCCAAGACCCTGGAAACCCTGTTGGCGTCGGAGCGTGCGCGCATAGAAGCCGCCATCCCGCGCGGCGCCCGTATCGTCGTGTTGGACGAGCGGGGCAGCCAGTTGACCACAGTCGCCTTGGCCCAGCAACTGCGCCAATGGCAGATGGCTGGCGACGACGTGGCGCTGGTGATTGGCGGGCCTGACGGCCTTGATCCGGACTTCAAGGCCAAGGCACAGTTGCGCATCCGGCTGTCCGACATGACCTTGCCACATGCGTTGGCGCGGGTGCTGCTCATCGAGCAGCTCTACCGTGCCTGGTCTGTCAACGCCAACCATCCTTATCACCGCGAATGAGTGTGTCTTCCAAGTCTCCCTGGGTTTACCTGGCGTCGCAGAGCCCGCGCCGCAAGCAGCTGCTAGAGCAGTGGGGTGTGCGCTGCGAGCTGTTGCTGCCCGACGACCATGAGGATGCAGAGGGGCTGGAGGACGTTCGCCCCGGCGAAGCACCCGCTGCCTACGTCAGGCGTGTCACGCGCCTGAAGCTGGAGGCGGCCGTAGCGCGCCTGCATCGGCGCGGCTGGCCAGACGGGCCCGTGCTGTGTGCGGATACCACTGTGGCGCTCGGGCGCGACATCCTGGGCAAGCCTTCTTCAAAGGCCGATGCGCAGCGCATCCTGCAGCGCCTGTCCGGCCAGAAGCATCAGGTGCTCACGGCGGTGGCTGTGGCACACAGGGGGCAGGTCTGGCAGGCGTTGAGCCGTTCGCAGGTCACGTTTGCTGAACTCTCGCCAGCCGACATCCGCCGCTATGTGGCTACGGGCGAGCCCATGGGCAAGGCTGGGGCATATGGGATCCAAGGACACGGCGGCCTGTTCATCAGCCATATCGCAGGTAGTTACACCGGCATCATGGGCTTGCCCGCGTTCGAGACTGCACAGGTCCTGTGCGAAGCAGGTTTGCGTCTGCTGTAATGCATCCATGGCACAAGACATTCTGATCAAT
This sequence comes from Burkholderiaceae bacterium, assembly GCA_041913045.1. GTDB lineage: Bacteria > Pseudomonadota > Gammaproteobacteria > Burkholderiales > Burkholderiaceae_C > CAMLOF01. Next base: position 81,770 of record JAYSGB010000014.1, read on the forward strand.
TGGGCGCCTCAGGAAACCCGCGTGGCGGTGGTGGAGCAGGGGGCGGTGCAGGAAGTCCACATCGAGCGCACGCTGGAACGCGGGCTGGTGGGCAACATCTACCTCGGCAAGGTTTCGCGCGTGTTGCCGGGCATGCAGTCGGCTTTCATCGACATTGGGCTGGACCGCGCGGCCTTTTTGCATGTGGCGGACTTGCTGCCTAACATCACCGCGCGGCATGCCGGCAACAAGGACCGGGCCCCCGTGGTAGCCAGCGGGCAGGCGGCCGACGAAGGCACGCCCACCGTTTCCGCACCGCCAACGGTGGAAACCGTACTGCCCATCGAAAAACAGATTTTCGAAGGGCAGGCTCTGATGGTGCAGGTCCTGAAGGACCCGATCGGCACCAAGGGCGCGCGCTTGACGGCGCAGGTGAGCATTGCCGGGCGGCTCCTGGTTTTTCTGCCGCAGGACAAGCACATTGGTGTGTCCCAAAAAATTCCTTACGCCCAGCGGGAGTCGCTGCGTCAACGTCTGGTGGCGCTGACTGCTGAGGGCGGTGGCGGCTTCATCCTGCGCACTAACGCCGAAGATGCGTCAGACGAGGAACTGGCCGAAGACATCGCCTACCTGCGAAAGACTTGGGCGCACATCAAGGCCTCATCCACGCGCCAGCCGCCGGGCACCTTGCTCTACCAGGACCTGACGCTGTTGCAGCGGGTGTTACGCGATCTGGTCGGGTCCCAGACACAGTCCATCAAAGTTGACTCCCGCGAACAATTCGGTTTGCTGCAAGGTTTTGCCCGGGAGTACATGCCCAGCACGCTGTCACGACTGGATCCGTACGCTGGCGAGCGGCCGATTTTTGACCTCTTCAACATCGACGAAGAGATCATGCGCGCCTTGGGGCGCAGGGTCGATCTCAAGTCAGGCGGTTACCTGGTCATTGACCAGACCGAAGCGTTGACGACCGTGGACGTGAACACGGGCGGCTACGTCGGGGCGCGCAATTTCGACGACACCATCTTCAAGACCAACTTGGAGGCGGCACAGGCGATTGCGCGGCAACTGCGCTTGCGCAATCTGGGTGGAATCGTCATCGTCGACTTCATCGACATGGTGCGAGAAGACCACCGCGAGGCCGTGCTGGCGGAGTTCCGCAAGCAGCTTGCGCGTGACCGGGTGAAGACCATGATTGGCGGTTTCTCGCAGTTGGGGCTGGTGGAGATGACGCGCAAGCGCACGCGCGAATCGCTGGCGCACATGCTCAGCGAGCAGTGCGAGGCCTGTGCAGGCAAAGGGCACGTCAAGACGCCGCGCAGCGTGTGCTACGACATCCTGCGCGAGATACTGCGGGAGGCACGCGCCTTCAACCCGCGCGAATTCCGCATCGTGGCGTCGCCCAAGGTGGTGGAACTGTTTCTTGACGAGGAAAGCCAGTACCTGGCGGGTTTGAGCGACTTCATTGGCAAGCCGATTTCCCTGCAAAGCGAAGGCGGCATGACGCAGGAACAGTACGACATCGTGCTGCTCTGAGGTACGCCGTAGCCGCTTGCCTCAGTCTATGATGTCGGCCCGTGAGCCTTGCGCGTGCAGGCGGGCGTAAAGCCCGTCTGCTGCGAGCAGTTGGGCGTGGCTGCCTTGTTCCATGATGCGCCCCTCTGAGAGCACGATCACCCGGTCGGCGTGCTCGATGGTGCTCAGCCGGTGCGCGATCACCAGCGTTGTGCGCCCCTGCATCAGGCGTGACAGTGCGTCCTGCACCAGCCGTTCGGACTCGTTGTCCAGGGCGGAGGTCGCCTCGTCCAGTATGAGGATAGGGGCGTCCTTGTAGATGGCCCGGGCTATGGCCAAGCGCTGACGCTGGCCACCAGAGAGTTCCGTGGCGTTGTGGCCAACCGGCGTGTGTATGCCCTGTGGCAGGCTGTTGACCATGTCGCCCAGGTTGGCGGACTGCAGCGCGGCCAGTACGCGGGTGTCGTCCACCTCGGCGCCCAGTGCCACGTTGCCTGCCAGCGTGTCGTTGAGCATGACAACGTCCTGGCTCACCATGGCGAACTGCGAGCGCAGGTTGCGCAGGTCCCAGTCGGGCAGGGGGGCGCCATCGAGTTTGACCGTACCCTCGCTCACTTCCACGAAGCGGGGCAGCAGGTTGGCCAGGGTCGTCTTGCCCGAGCCGGACGGCCCCACCAGCGCCACCACTTCGCCTGGGCGAACCTCCAACATTACGTCGCGCAACGCCGCGCCTTCCTTGCCCTGGTAGCGTACCGTCACATGTTCAAAGCACAAATGGCCTTGGGCGCGTGCAACCTTGTGGTGCCCGCTGGATTGTTCGGGTGCTTCCTCAATCAGCTCCAAAGCGCGTTCCAATGCCGCAAGCCCCCTGGTTACCGGTCCGGCCACATCTGCCAGTTGCCTGATGGGGGTGATGAGCATGAGCATCGCCGTGACGAACCCCACGAAGCCGCCCACAGTCACGCCCTGGCCGCTGCTTTGCCAAAGCGCCACGGCAATCACCGCAGACAAGGCCGCGGCGGCGAGCAACTGCGTGACCGGCGTCATGGCGGCACTGGCAATGGTGGCCTTCATGGCCAGCCGGCGCAACGAGACGCTCAATTGGTCGAAGCGGCGCGCCTGTTGTGCTTCGGCGCCGTGCAGGCGGATCATGCGGTGGGCCAGCACGTTTTCTTCCACCACGTAGGCCAGCTCATCGGTTGCACCCTGGCTCGCGCGTGTGAGCTGATACAGGCGGCGCGACAGCACGCGCATCACCCAGACCAGTGCCGGGAACAGGCACATCACGATCAGCGTGAGCTGCCAGTTCAGATAGAACAGATACCCCAGTAGCGCCACCAGCGTGAGCGTGTCCTTCGTCACGCTCAGGAAGGCGTTGACCAGCAATGTGGCGCCCGTTTGAACCTCGTAAACCAGTGTGTTCGACAGCTTGCTGGCGTTCTGTTGCGAAAACAATTCCATGCGCGCCGAGTTGAGCCGCTCGAACATGGCGCGGCGCAGGGCCAACATGCCTTCGTTGGCGGTGTAGGTCAGGGCGTACTTGGCCAGGAAGCTGGCAATGCCGCGGATGCCAAACAGGCCCATCAGCGCCACCGGGACCATCCACAGCGGAAAGCTGTCTTCCACAAAGCCTTCATCCAGCAACGCCTTGAGCAGCGCCGGTATGGCGGGCTCCGTCGCCGCCACGACGATGGTGGCCAGTGCCGCAATCGCTACGCCCGTACGGGCACCTTCGAAATACGGTATCAACCTGCGCAACCGCTGCCACAGCGTTTGCGAGGGTGGGGTGAAGTTCGGCGTTTCGGTGCGGGTGTTGTCTGTCACAAGCTGCAATTCCGGGCAATGCGAGGCCGCCCGGGAACCCTTTTGGAAACATCTTGTCACTTCAAGGGTGGGCGCGTCCGGTATTATCGGCGCGTTGTGTCACAGTCAGGGCGACTTGTGCTCGCCTTGGCCATGGTCAAAAAAATATGACGCTTTTACACCCCTTTCGTTTTCCAGTGGCCGCAAGCCGCCGTCAGTGCCTGGGGACGCTTGCCGGTGCAGGCCTGATGGCAAGTCCCTTGGGCCAGGCCTGGGCACAGTTCCGGGTCGAGGTGTCCGGTGTCGGGCTCAAGCAAATCCCATTCTCCATCGCCAATTTCCGTGTGGCCGGTGCGCCTGCGGGGGTTGATGTACCCGCGATCATCCGCGCTGACCTGGAGCGCAGCGGCCTGTTCCGCATGGTACAGGGCGGCAATGAAGTGCTCGACGAGAATGCCCGCCCAGACTTGGGCATCTGGCGTGACCGCACGGTAGATGCCCTGGTGACCGGTAGCGTCACCCGGCTGGCCGACGGCCGCTATGACGTTCGATTCCGGTTGTGGGATGTGGTCAAGGCCCAGGACTTGGGCGGAGTCAGCTTCCCCGTCAGTCAGGCGGACTTGCGGCTCGCAGCCCACCGCGTGGCAGACCAGGTGTACGAAAAACTGCTGGGTCACCCGGGCGTGTTCTCCACCCGGATCGCCTACGTTTCCAAGCAGGGCGAGCGCTACAACCTTTGGGTGGCAGATGCCGACGGCGAGAACCCCCAGACCGCGCTGGCAAGCCCGGAGCCCATCATCTCACCCGCGTGGTCGCCCAACGGTGGCCAACTGGCCTACGTTTCCTTTGAAGCCCGCAAGCCGGTGATCTATACGCATGAGGTGTCGTCAGGCAGACGGCGGCTGCTGGCCAATTTCAAGGGCTCCAACAGCGCTCCGGCCTGGTCGCCAGACGGGCGCCAACTGCTGGCCACGCTCACGCTGGGAGGCAACTCCCAGATCTACGCGCTGGACTCGGCAGGCGGCCCCCCTCAGCGCCTGAGCCAGAGCAGCAGCATCGACACCGAGCCCGCTTTTTCGCCTGACGGCAAGTCCATCTACTTCGTCAGCGACCGGGGCGGCTCGCCCCAGATCTACCGCATGGCCTCCAATGGGCGTGGAGCCGATCGGGTCACTTTCGATGGGAGTTACAACATCTCCCCGGCAATCAGCCCCGATGGCCGCTGGATGGCGTACATCTCGCGCACGGGTGGAGCGTTCAAGTTGCAGCTGATGGATCTTTCCAGTGGCGCAGTCACCGCGTTGACCGACACCACAGCAGACGAAAGCCCGAGCTTCGCACCCAACAGTCGTCTGATCATCTACGCCACCAAGCAACAGGGCCGTGAGGCGCTGATGACCACCACCCTGGACGGGCGGATCAAGACGCGCCTGGCAAGTGCACCCGGCGACATTCGCGAGCCCCATTGGGGGCCGTTTCTGGCCTGATTTTTTCTTAACCTTCCTCTCATTGCGAGTTGTCCATGTCGAGTTCCCTTTCTTCCCAAAGTCGCCAGCGCCGTGCTTTCGGTGCACACCGCTGGTCTGCCGCTGGCGCGCTGGTGGCCGCCTTGGCGCTGGCCGGTTGTGGCTCCAGCGTCAAGCTGGATGAAAATGTGCCTGTGACCGACCGTTCTGGTGTTCCCGTTGGGCAGGCCGGTGCAGGTGGTGCAGGTTCCGGCTCCACCTCTGGTGTTGACCAACGTAGTGTGACTGGCGTGCAAGCCAACTCTCAACTGCCCGGCCAGCCGCCGCAGAATCTGTCACGCGTGATCTATTTTGATTACGACGATTTCACCGTGCGCCCGGAATTCACAGCCACGCTGGATGGCCATGCCCGCTTCCTGAATGCCGACCGCCAGCGCCGCGTGGTGCTGGAAGGCCACACCGACGAACGCGGCGGCCGCGAGTACAACCTGGCCCTGGGCCAGAAGCGCTCTGAAGCGGTGCGTCGTGCGCTCTCTCTGCTGGGCGTTACCGAAGCGCAGATGGAGTCTGTGAGCTTCGGTGAAGAGAAGCCCGCTCGCGCTGGTGCTGATGAAGAGTCCTATCGCCTCAACCGCCGCGTTGAGCTGTCCTACCGATGAACGCTTGCCGATCTGTCTTGAAACTTGGTGTGGTGGCTGCCGTCGCCATCATGGCGTCGCTGCCATCCCAGGCGGCGCTGTTTGGTGACGACGAAGCTCGTCGAGCGATTCTCGACTTGCGTGGCAAGGTCGAGGCGAACAAGCAGGCTGCCGAGGCAGCCAACCGCGACCTGGCTGAGCAACTCAAGGCCATGATCGAAGAGAACGGCGCGCCCACCAGGCGTGCCATGCTCGACCTGGTCAACCAGATCGAGGCTTTGCGTGCCGAGGTGGCCCAACTGCGCGGGCAGAACGAACGCATGGCCAAGGAGCTGGCAGAAATCCAGCAGCGTCAGAAAGACGTGAGCAGCGCCGTGGACGAACGCCTGCGTGTGCTGGAGCCGATCAAGGTTGCTGTTGACGGACAGGAGTTCCTGGCTCAGCCGGACGAAAAGGCGGCTTTTGAGGCTGCCATGGATGTTCTGCGTGCCACGGACTTTCCGCGCGCGGCCCAGCTCTATGGGCAGTTCATCCAGAAGTACCCGTCCAGCGGTTATGTGCCTGTTGCGCTGTATTGGCAAGGCAATGCCTACTACGCAGGCCGCAACTACAAAGAGGCCATTGCCAGTTACCAGCGCCTAATCGCTCGCACGCCCAGCCACCCCAGGGTGCCCGAGGCCAAACTTGCCATTGCCAACTGCCAGCTCGAGCTCAAGGATTCGCGCGCGGCCAAGGCCACGTTGCAAGACTTGGTCAAGGCCCACCCTGACACCGAAGCCGGCGCCACAGCCAAGGACCGCCTTGCCCGCATGAAGTGACGGTCGGGGGCTCCCCAGAAGTTCATACAATCTGGGGTATGGAACTCTCCGACATCCAAAGCCTGCAGACACAGGTTCTGTGGGCTGCTTTTTTTGTATCCGTCGCTTTCGGTGCCATTGCACAGCGCACCCATTTCTGCACCATGGGTGCGATCAGCGACATTGTCAACATGGGCGACTGGACCCGCATGCGCATGTGGGGGCTTGCCGTTGGCGTGGCCATGATCGCTTTTTACGCCATGGCCTGGCTTGGATGGATCGACCCTTCGCAAACCATCTATGCCAGCGGGCGTGTCATCTGGTTGTCTGCGCTGGTGGGTGGCGCTCTGTTTGGCTTTGGCATGGTGTTGGCCTCAGGGTGCGGCAGCAAGACGCTGGTGCGAATTGGTGGCGGCAGCCTCAAGTCGCTGGTGGTCTTCTTCGTGATGGGCGTGGCGTCGTTCGCCACGCTGCGAGGCGTGACCGCCGTGCTTCGGGTGAACACGGTGGATAAAGTTGCCTTCGATATGCCTGGTGGCAGTGCGCTGCCCGCTTGGCTCTCTGCCATCATGGGGTGGGAGGCATCGTCCACGGGCTTGGTGTTGGGCTTGTTTGTTGGCGGGGCGCTGGTCATCTGGGCTCTTGCTGGTGAAGGTCTTCGCTCATCAGGTAACGCCTTGTTTGGTGGGCTTGGGATAGGGGCGACAGTGGCTGCTATCTGGTGGGTTACGGGCAAGCTGGGCTTTGTGCCAGAACACCCCGAAACCCTGGAAGCTGTCTACCTTGCGACCAATTCGGGCCGCATGGAGTCACTCACCTTCACCGCACCCATGGCCTATGCCCTGGACTGGCTTATCTATTTCAGTGACACATCCAAGGTGCTGACTCTGGGCGTCGTCTCCGTCGGTGGCGTTATTGCCGGGTCTTTTGTGCAGGCTGTCGCCTCGCGCAGCTTCCACTGGGAAGGTTTTCGAAGCACGCAAGACACTGCGCTGCATATTGGCGGCGCAGTCTGCATGGGTGTGGGCGGCGTCACTGCCATGGGCTGCACAGTGGGGCAGGGCCTTTCGGGACTCTCGACCCTGAGCCTGACCAGCATGATTGCTGTTGCAGGCATTGTTCTGGGGGCTCTGGGTGGTTTCCGCTTCCAGTTGTGGCTGCTTGAACGCGATTGACTTCATCCGTCACTGAAATGCCTGTGATGGCTCCATTCGACTCGGAAGGTTTTGAGCGCCGGTTTGGCGGGCTTCGCCGCCTCTATGGGCCGTCCGCGGCGCAACGCGTTTTTGATGCGCATGTCGTGGTTGTGGGTGTGGGCGGCGTGGGCTCTTGGGCGGCCGAGGCTTTTGCACGCAGCGGCGTGGGGCACCTCACGTTGATCGACATGGACCACGTAGGCGAATCCAATACCAACCGGCAGATTCACGCCCTCGACTCGACGCTGGGTCAGGCGAAGATCCTGGCAATGCGGGAGCGTATTGCGCAGATCAACCCGTGGGCATGCGTTGATGTGGTAGACGATTTCGTTACGCCGCAGAACTGGGCGTCGCTGGTGGAGTCGCTGAAGCAAGATGGGCAAACCCTGGCGGTGTTTGACGCCTGTGATCAGGTAGCGGCCAAGGTGACCATGGCGGCATGGGCGCTGGATACCGGTGCGCTGTTCGTGAGTGCGGGTGCAGCGGGCGGCAAACGGTTGGGGCACCTGGTTGAAGTGGCAGACCTGGCGTTGACTACGCATGACCCTTTGCTCGCCCAACTCCGTTACCGGCTGCGCAAGCACCACGGCGCGGCGCGAGACGGTGAGATTGGCGTGCCTTGCGTTTTCAACCGGGAATCTGTTGCGCAACCTGACGCTTCGTGTGTGCTGCCGGGTGAGGCAGATGGTTCTCTGAATTGCCACGGTTACGGTTCCAGCGTGGCGGTGACTGCAACGTTTGGGTTGTGTGCGTCTGGCTGGTTGATGGACAGACTGGCTCGCGGCCAAACGATTTTGAAGAAAAAATCGAGGCCTCGAAAAACAGCGAAAAATTAACGCTATAATCTAAGGCTTAGCTCTCAATCATATTGATTGCTAAACTTAAAGGTTGGGTCGTTAGCTCAGTTGGTAGAGCAGCGGACTTTTAATCCGTTGG
>JAYSGB010000015.1:0-78389 GCA_041913045.1 Burkholderiaceae bacterium
GCGTGCTGTCCTTCAGCACCGGTCATGCGCAAGATGGGTTCACCGCGCGCATACGCTACAGTCACCAAAAGTAGTAAGCAAAAGTTGGTCTTAGTCGCTGATTCATGTCCTGGTTTTGCCACGCCGGAATCGTGGTGCCTCGGCTGTCCTAGAGGCCACAGGAAGCCTTACTCGGTCCAGCCTGCGGGTAACACTCGGGGGCTGAGCCGTCGGACCATGGTGGAGCACCTCAATGACCTCGGGATCAAAGCCCCGAGAGGTGGGGCTTGGTCACTCGGGCAAGTGCAGCGAGTAATCGCATGAGCACGTATGTTGAATACTTGTGACTATGGCCTAAATGACACAGCACAAAAAGAAAAAGCCGACTTCAGTCGGCTTCTTATCAAACTTGCTCAGTACAGGAAAGTTCCGAACTTTCCACTTGCAGTCGGGAGTGACTCGTCAACATGAACACTGAACAACTCATCCGCACGCTTTGCCCAGTATGCATCGTCCCGCGCGAGTTTGTTTACAACATGGACATCGCGAGCACGCTGCAAACACACTTTGCCCTGCTGAGAAGACTTCTTGTCTTCAAAGTGCTGAAAGTCGAGTGTGGCTGCATTCATGTCAATCTCCCACTGACTTGACTGCGAAGGTCTTCTGACGAAAGACTTTCGCAAGAAACTTGTTGGGGGGTCTTACAGTATACCCAAACTGTACATATAGGTCAAGCAACCCCTCGGCAGGTTCAATCAACCAAACCTCTTTACAACCTATGGTTGCAGCATACCTCTCTGAGCCGATAAGTGCAATCCGGATGATGTGTGTTTTGAGCGGGTGTTGCTCGGGACTCCCTTCGATCCCCTCAATGTAGAGACGACTCCGACGGCGAGAGGGGCCACCCATAACGAGTCCACAGAGAATCTGCTTGTGCCAGATGGCCATTTCCCAGTAGCTTGGTCGTTTCTTTCGCCAGCACCGTTGCTGATACTCCCAATCCCAGTCAACTCTTCGGACCTCACGCCTCCACACCAAGTTGAAGAAGTCCAAAGCACGGGGCGTAATTGCCGTGATCTGAAGGTGTGGTAAGCGCTGCCGCAGGACCATCACCGTGGCCCGATGGACTTCCTCCCTGATCTTGCGGTACTTTTCTTCAATCGTGGAAAAGTTGTGTTTTGTTAGTGCGCTACTCATCGTGGACGCGATGATAGCCGCGCTAAAGCCTGCAACCTGAGTAACTTTCACAAGTAGCAACTACTACCCGAGACTGAGCCTCGCGTGAACATGGTTTTCACCAAGTGTGGCACCCTAGTCGAATAAGTCCAGATTGTTTATGGGCCTGACCAAGAACCTCACTACAATTGATACTTACAAAGCGATATTTGGGCGGGATTGAACCGCTCAAATGTCAATATAAATCAACAACTTACGCGGTTATGACTGAAATGGCAGGGCTCCCATCGCCCGCTCCACTTTTCAGCCAGCACTCGCCTGTTCCGTAGCCCAGGCGGATCTCCGCCACGGCACGCGGCCACAATGCCATGACGCAGACTACTTCCCAGACCGCTGGCACGTCGCTCCCGCGCATTGCCGTTCTAGGTATCGGCATGATGGGTTTTCCCATGGCGCGGCGCCTGTGTGAAGCAGGCTACACGGTGCATGCGTGGAACCGTTCACGCGACAAAGCCGAACGACTCTCGCCCTTCGGCGCACACATCCACGACACCCCGGCCCAGGCGGTATCAGGCGCCGACATCGTCATCACCCTGCTGCTCGACGGCGACGCCGTGGCGAACGTGCTGTTCGACCCCGCGGTGCAAACCGCCCTGCGGCCCGGCACACTCGTTGTCGACATGTCGTCCATCCGGCCAGCGCAAGCGCAAGACCACGCTGCGCGCCTGGCTGGCATTGGCGTCGCACATCTTGATGCCCCAGTCTCTGGCGGCACGGTGGGTGCAGAACAAGGCACGTTGGCCATCATGGCTGGTGGTGAAGTGGCAGACTTTGAACGCGTCGCACCGGTCCTGCAGGTGCTGGGGCGTGTCACCCATGTTGGCAAACACGGTGCAGGGCAACTCGCCAAGCTCGCCAACCAGATGATCGTGGGCATCACCATCGGTGCCGTGGCTGAAGCACTGTTGCTTTGCCAAAAAGGCGGCGCCGACATTGCCAAGGTTCGCGAAGCCATCAGCGGCGGCTTTGCCGAAAGCCGCATCCTGCAGGTGCATGGGCAGCGCATGGTGGACAACGACTTCGCCAAACGCGCCGCCATGACCGTGCAGCTCAAGGACATGCGCAACGCTCTGCTCACCGCCGAAGGCTTGGGCTTCGATGCCCCGGTCACAACGCTCTTCGAGCAACTCTACGCGCAAGCGGTCACTGACGGCCTAGGGGAACTTGACCACTCAGGGCTGTTCGTTGAACTCGCACGCCGCAATGGCATGACATGACGAACCAGGCGGCACCAGCACCCGCCCGCCGCTCCAGACAACACTGGGCGGTCGCCGCTCTGGTGTTCACCGTATCTGGGCTGATCTTCTCCTACCTCATCTGGCAACTCGAGGAACGCCGCGCTACCGCACAACGCACGACGGTGCTCAACATCGCGACCGAGCAGGCTCAGGTCATCGAAAGCCGGATACAACGGCTCATGTCTGCCACCTACCTGCTTGCCGCCATCGTCCGAAAAGATGGTGGCGAGGTGCGCCAGTTTGAAGAAGTCGCCACCCAGATCCTCCCCTTCTATCCAGGTGTGCAGTCGTTGGCGCTGTCGCCTGGCGGCGTCATCCGGCATGCCGTGCCACTCGAGCCCAACCGCGGCTCCATCGGTTTCAACCAGCTGGCCGATCCCGCCCAGAGCCCCGAGGCCTTCCTCGCCCGTGACACGGGCCGACTCACGCTGGCCGGTCCGGTCAATCTGGCCCAGGGTGGCGTGGGTGCCGTAGGTCGCCTGCCCATCTTCCTGCCCGACGACAAAGGCAATAACCGCTTCTGGGGGTTTGCCAACGTCATCATCCGCTTCCCCGAATCGCTCGCCTCCACAGGCATGGACAACCTTCCAGGCCTCGGTTACGACTACGAACTGTGGCGCGTAAAACCCGACAACGGTGAGCGGCAGGTGATTGCCTCATCGTCACACAGCGGCGACGGAATCCGACTGATCGAGCCCGTCAGCAAGACACTGCAGGTCCCCAACGGACAGTGGACTCTGAGCGTGGCGCCCAGCAAGGGCTGGGGCAAGTCAGCCGAACTTGGTTGGTACGCCAGCGCAAGCTTGCTCTTCAGCGCCATGCTCGCCTATCTGGTCAAACTAGTGCTGGACCAAAAGCGGCACAGAATTTCACTCGAAGAACAGGTGTTTCGCCGCACCCAGGACATCCGCTCCGTCCAGGACCAGTTGCAGGCAACACTGGACGCCATTCCCGACTTGATGTTCGAACTCGACATGGATGGCAGACAGTACAGAGTTCACGCCATCGACGAGCAGCAACTGGTGGTACCTGCGGCGGAGCAGCTCGACGGCCGCACCATCCACGACTTCCTTCCAGCTGATGTGTGCGCGACCATCACACAGGCGATGCGGGACGCCCAGGTTCACGGGCGCTCATCTGGCCAGCAATACAGCCTGTCCATGCCAGAAGGCCCTCGCTGGTACGAACTATCCGTGTCTTGCAAGCCAGCAGAACCCGGCCAAACCCCGCGCTTCGTACTGCTGACCCGCGACATCACCGCGCGCAAACGCGCCGAGGCAGACCTCATCCTCGCCGCCAAGGTGTTCGAGCAGAGCAGCGAAGCCTTCCTCATCACCGATGCCCTCAAACGCATCATCAGGGTCAACCCCGCCTTCACCGAGATCACAGGCTACGCACCGGAGGAAGTCATTGGCAAGACGCCGCGCGTGCTCGCCTCCGGCAGGCACGGGCCCGGTTTCTATCAGCGTATGTGGAGAGAGTTGCAGCGCGGCGGCGAATGGCAAGGCGAAGTGTGGAACCGGCGACGCAACGGCGAAGTTTTCCCGGAGTGGCTATCGATCACCCGCGTGCAGAACGAAGACGGGCAAACCACCCATTACATCGCCATCTTCACCGACACCACTCAACGCAAGGCTCAGGAAGCCAAGATCCGCAACCTTGCGTACTATGACTCCCTCACAGGCTTGGCCAACCGCAGCCTGCTCAAGGACCGTGTCCAGCACGACGTCAGCCAAGCCAAGCGCCACCAGAGCAAACTCAGCCTGCTGTTCATCGACCTGGATCACTTCAAGAACATCAACGACTCGCTAGGCCACCAAGTGGGCGACGGCGTGCTCATCGAAGTGGCCAAAAGACTGCAGTCGCTTGTTCGGGAGCAGGACACCATCGCCCGGCTCGGGGGTGACGAGTTCGTCGCGGTGCTGCCCGACACCGATGCCGACGGCGCCGCCCACATGGCGCGCAAACTGCTCGACCTTGTCGCCCGGCCTTATCAGGTCAAACAACAGGAACTCACCGTCACACCGTCCATTGGCATCTCGCTGTTTCCTGACGACGGCTCCGATTTCGAGACCCTCTACCGCTGCGCAGACACGGCCATGTACCGTGCCAAGCAGGAAGGCCGCAACGGCTTCAGCTTCTTCACCCACGAAATGCAGGCGCACTCCATCCGCCGCCTGCAACTTGAGAATGCCCTGCGCAGAGCGCTGGAGCGCGATCAACTCACCTTGCACTACCAGCCTCAGGTATCCGTGCAGGATGGCACGTTCATCGGCGTCGAAGCGCTGCTGCGCTGGAACCATCCTGAATGGGGCCCCGTCTCGCCCGCCGAGTTCATCCCTGTGGCCGAAAGCAGTGGGCAGATTCTCGCCATAGGCGAGTGGGTGTTGCGCAACGCGGCCATTCAGGTGCGCCGCTGGATGGATGAGGGGCTGCCGCCCATGATCCTCGCGGTCAACCTGTCAGCCGTTCAGTTCCGCCACCCTCAGCTGCCGGAGCTTGTGGTCCAAATTGTCAAAGACACCGGGCTGCCAGCCCATTGCCTGGAACTGGAACTGACCGAAAGCGCCGCCATGCACGACCCGGAGCGTGCCATTGAAACGATGAATGCCCTGCATGAGCAGGGCATTCTGATGTCGGTGGACGATTTCGGCACCGGGTACTCTTCGCTCAACTACCTGAAACGCTTCCAGGTATACAAGCTGAAGATCGATCAAAGCTTCGTGCAGGACGTGACCAACGACCCCGAAGACGCCAGCATTGTTGCCGCCATCGTTCACATGGCCCACAGCTTGGGCCTTAAGGTCATTGCCGAGGGCGTGGAAACCCAGGATCAACTGGATTTCCTGCGCGCCCAAGGCTGCGACGAAATGCAGGGCTATTACCTGGCGCGACCCTTGCCACCAAACGGCTTGGAAGCTTGGCTGCGCGGGCGGTTGTCGCCACCAAAGGACTGACGCGCCCCTTCGCCACGGCCAAAACCATGGCGCGGGCCGGCACCGGCTTCGCGATCACCGCCAAAACCACGGCCGCCGCCGAATTCACGCGCACCGCCACCAAATTCGCGAGCGCCACCGCCAAAACCACCACCCGAACCATGTCGGCGCGGACCACCACGGCCCGGACGGCGTGCGTCATTGCGCGGTTCGTACACCGGCTTCTTGGGCTCCAGGCCAGGAATGGTCTGGGTCTTGATGGCCTGTTGGCTGTAGGCCTCGATCTCGCCAATCTTGCGGCGATCGCGGAACTCGGCCATGGTCACAGCCAAACCCTGCCGACCCGCACGGCCCGTGCGGCCGATACGGTGCACGTAGTCCTCGGCCTTCATCGGCAGCCCAAAGTTGAACACGTGGGTGATCGTGGGCACGTCGATGCCACGGGCAGCCACGTCGGTGGCCACCAGGATCTGCACACGCCCGTCACGCAGTGCCATAAGGCGGCGGTTGCGCAGGCCCTGGCTCAATGCTCCGTGCAACGCCACGGCAGAGAAACCCACCTGCTGCAGTTCTTCGGCCAGCGCGTCGCACTCGATCTGTGTGCTGGCAAAAACGATGGCCTGGTCGATGGCGGCGTCACGCAGCCAGTGGTCCAGCAGCTTGCGCTTGTGCTCGGGGCTGTCGCACCAGAACAGCATCTGCTCGATGTTGACGTGCTTGTCCTGCGGCGTATCGATCTGGATACGCTGCGGCTCGCGCATCACACGGGCAGCCAGTTGCTGGATGCGCGGCGCGAAGGTCGCACTGAACATCATGGTCTGTTGACGGGCGGCGGTCAGGCGGTTGACTTCGGCCAGGTCATCAGAGAAGCCCAGGTCCAGCATGCGGTCGGCTTCGTCCACCACCAGGAACTGCACTTTGTCGAGCTGGATCTGCCCGCTGCGCTGCAGGTCGAGCAGGCGACCAGGCGTGGCCACCACCAGATCGGCGTTCTGCAGCTTGGCGATCTGCACTTGGTAAGGAATGCCACCCACCACGTTGGCAATGCGCAGGCCACGGCAATGCTTGACCAGGTCGATGGCGTCATGCGCCACCTGCTGGGCCAGTTCGCGCGTTGGGCACAGCACCAAAGCGCCCGGCACCGCCGGTTTGAAGTGGCGTGCCAGAAGCGGGTTCTTGCGCTTGGCGCGCTTAGGGGCGGGCTTGCCTTCGGCCTCAGCCTGTGCCACCTGCTTGTCCCATTCAGCGCGTTCCTTGGCCTCGGCCTCGGCTTGCTGCTGGATCAGGGTGTGCAGCACCGGCAGCAGGAAAGCCGCCGTCTTGCCGCTACCTGTCTGGCTCGAAACCATCAGGTCGATGAAGCCCGCGTCCTGTGCATCCTTGGGCATGGCCTTAGGAATGGCAGCCTGCTGCACCAGCGTCGGCTGGGTGAAACCCAGGTCGGTCACTGCCTGCACCAATTGCGAGTCCAGGCCCAGGGCCTCGAAGGGGTTGTTTTGAATTTCAGTCATGTCATTCGTCCTTGCGCTTGAATAGGATGCGCAAATGAACAGACGAACCCGGTCAGCCATGCTGACTCAAGGGCATCCGCTCTGTTCGTGGTCACAAAAAACATCAACCACAAACAGATCGGCATGCCTGACCGCCCACAGAGGAGCGAATTCGGGGATGCGTGAGGCGAATCGATTGCCGTTAAAACGGCAAGTCCGGCAACAAGGCCGGCGCGAAGCCAAAGCGTGGGGCAGATGTGCGATAACGCCGCTCGAAAGCGGCGCAAGTCGAATTATTGCACGATTTCGGGTTTTCCCCTAATTGTTCGTCACAAGTTCGCCATCAGGGGTTCATCACGTACTGAACGGCGTGGTACAGCAGCGCCGCCAACAGTGCCGTCGCAGGCACCGTCACAATCCATGCCGCCACAATACGCATCACCACGGCACGTTTCACAATCTCCTGCTTGTAGGCCTTCTTCAGGGCCTTGCGCTCTTTCTTGTCGAAGGTGCCCACATCTGCACTGGCGGCCTGGGGCACAACGCCCTTGGCCTTGGCACGCTTCTTCATTTCTGCCAGCATGCGCTTCTTTTCTTCCACCGGGGCAGCCTCAAACTTCAACAGGTAAGCCTCCACCGCGTCACGGTCCTCTCCTTGGTGGCCGGCCCGCACAATCGCTTCCATCTTGGCGTAGTTCACCTTCAGCAACTCACGCAGGAAGCCCACACCAAACACGGCACCAATGGCCACGTGTGTAGAAGACACCGGCATGCCGAAGTGCGAAGCAACAATCACCGTCAGCGTGGCAGACATGGCAATCGAGTAGGCCCGCATGCGGTCCAGCTCGGTAATTTCCTTGCCCACGGTCATGATCAGGCGGCCACCGTACAGCGCCAGCCCCACGGACAGGCCCAGCGCCCCCAACACCATCACCCACATAGGCGTTGCCGCCTTTGCCGACACAACGCCGTCAACAATCGCCTCGTAAATCGCCGCCAGGGGGCCGATTGCGTTGGCAACGTCATTGGCACCATGGGCAAAACTCAACAAAGCGGCAGAAAAAACCAACGGCCAGGTGAACAGCGCGTTCACGCCATCCTTGCTGTTGGACTGCCTGCGTGCCTGCCTAGCAATCGGCTTGCTCACGAGCAGATACACAACCACAGCAATCACGCCCCCCCACAGCACGGCGGCGCCGAAACCCACCTTGAGCACTTGGGACACGCCCTTGAGCAACATGTAGGTGGCAAACACCCAGGCCATCACCGCAACGAACACCGGCACCATGCGCGCCGCAGCCTGAGTCATATCGGCCTGATAGGTCATGGTGCGCTTGATGATGTAGAGAAACAGTGCCGCGACGATACCGCCCATCAGAGGCGAAACAATCCAGCTGGCAACGATGGAGCCGATGGTGCCCCAGTTGACCAGCCCCCAGCCGCCGGACGCGATGCCCGCCCCCATGACCGCACCGATGATGGAGTGTGTTGTTGAAACAGGCGCGCCCAGCATCGTCGCGAGGTTCAGCCATAGCGCGCCTGCAAGCAGCGCCGCCAGCATGAGCCAGGTGAACTGCTGCGGGTCGGCAAAGGCTTTGGAGTCGATGATTCCGCCTTTGATGGTGCCAACCACTTCGCCCCCGGCGACGATGGCGCCCAGGGCCTCGAAGATGGCAGCGATGAGAATCGCCCACCCCAGACTGATGGCACCCGACCCCACGGCTGGCCCCATGTTGTTGGCCACGTCGTTGGCGCCAATGTTCATGGCCATGTAACCACCCACCGCCGCCGCCACGATCAGGAACCACAAGCCCTGGGTGGACAGACCCGGCAGGCCGTCGGCGTTGAATGACGCATACAAACCGACGCCAATCAGGAATGCGACCGCAGCCGCCAGGCGCAGCATTTGCCGCAGGTGCTCTTGGCCCGCGCGCGTGGCAGGCTTCAGGGACATGTTGACTGACATGTTGGTACTCTTCTTTTCTTGTATCAACAGCCGCCGCCCCTCTTTCGGGAGCCAGTCGGCCGCTTCGGGAAAGTCAAAAAACGGTCAACGCAGGAAATGCTGCCGGTAATGCTCTAGCTCGTCGATCGACTCGTGCACATCTGCCAGAGCAGTGTGCCGCTGATGCTTCTTGAATGCGGCGTAAACCTCAGGCTTCCAGCGCTTGGCCAGCTCCTTCAACGTACTCACGTCCAGGTTGCGGTAGTGGAAGTAGCCCTCCAGCTTCGGCATGTACTTCACCAGAAAGCGCCTGTCCTGCCCGATCGTGTTCCCACACATCGGCGACCCGTTCTTTGGCACATAGTGCTGAATGAATTCCAGCAATTGCGCCTCGGCCTGCGCCTCGGTCAAGGTGCTGGCCTTCACTTTTTCAATCAAGCCGCTCTTGCCGTGCGTGCCTTTGTTCCAGGCATCCATGCCATTGAGCACCTCGTCGCTTTGATGAATGACGAGCACCGGCCCATCAATACGCGGCGACAGGTTCGGACCGGTGATAACGACCGCGATCTCCAGCAGGCGCTCGCGCTCGGGGTCCAGGCCACTCATTTCGCAGTCGAGCCACACCAGATTCTGGTCACTGCGGGCCAGGGCGGGCTGCGCATCTGCCGGTAAGGAAGCGGTTTCGGCCACTGCGGCCAAGGGGTTGTCTTGCAAACTCATAACCCGCAATTCTCGCCGATCCGGCACATTAGCCTCTCAGTTTCGCTAGACTCTGCCGGATGAATGTTGTATCGGCCCCATCCGCCGCAGCCTGGACTGCGGTTTTCTGTGCCTTGCTGCTGAGCGGCCTGCTCACGCGCCTTTGGCTCGCGCACCGGCAAATTCGGCACATTGCTTTGCACCGCGACCAGGTGCCATCGGCTTTTGCAGGCACGGTCGATCTGGCGGCGCACCGCAAGGCGGCAGACTACACCGTCGCCAAAGGCCGACTGGGTGTGCTGGAGATGGGGCTTGGTGCAGCTGTGCTGATTGGCTGGACGCTGCTTGGCGGGCTGGACCTTCTCAACCAATGGCTGCGCGACTGGCTTGGTAATGGCCTTTGGCAGCAGCTCGCGCTGCTCGCTGGGTTCATGCTCGTCGGCGGGCTGATCGATTTGCCCTTGTCCTGGTACCGCACTTTCCGGCTGGAAGAGCGTTTTGGTTTCAACCGCACCACGTTGCGCCTGTGGTTGGTCGATGGCGTGAAAGGCGTGCTCATTGGTGCGATGGTTGGCCTGCCTCTGGCCGCCTTGGTGCTGTGGCTCATGGAAGCCGCAGGCCCTGCATGGTGGCTGTGGGCCTGGGGCGTCTGGGTGGGCTTCAACCTATTGATGCTGGTGTTTTACCCAACGGTGATCGCCCCTATCTTCAACAAGTTCACCCCGCTGGAAGACGCTGAACTTCGCCAACGCATCGAAGCCTTGATGAAGCGGTGCGGGTTCAAAGCACAAGGGTTCTACGTGATGGACGGCAGCCGTCGCAGTGCGCACGCCAACGCCTACTTCACCGGGTTCGGCCCGGCCAAGCGTGTGGTGTTTTTCGACACGCTCCTCAAGCAACTTTCTCCGGGCGAACTCGATGCCGTGCTGGCCCATGAGCTTGGGCACTTCCACCATCGTCACATCGTCAAGCGCATCGTCACGCTCTTTGCCTTGAGCCTGCTTGGTTTCGCATTACTGGGCTGGCTTCAGGGCCAAGTCTGGTTCTACACCGGCCTGGGGGTCACGCCCAACATGGATGCACCCAACAGCGCATTGGCGCTGCTGCTGTTTGTCAGTGTCTCGCCACTGGTCACTTTCTTCGCTGCCCCGCTGAGCAGCTACTTATCACGCAAGCATGAATTCGAGGCCGATGCCTTTGCGGCACGCCATGCGAGCGGCCACGATCTGCAGCAGGCGCTGCTCAAGCTCTACCGCGACAACGCCAGCACCCTCACTCCCGACCCCCTCTACGTGCGCTTCTACTACTCGCACCCGCCAGCGGGCGAACGGCTGGCTCAACTGGGTGCCAGCGCATGACCGCAGCACTCAAACAGGGTTTGGTCGTGGCTGCTCATGGCCGCCACTGTCTGGTCGAGACGCCCGAGGGGGAGCGGCTGCTCTGTCACCCCAGGGGCAAGAAAAGCCAGGCCGTGGTCGGCGACCGGGTGTGGTGGCAACCCAGCGGCGACGAAGGAAGCATCGAGAAACTGCAGGAACGCCGCAACCTCCTCTACCGCCAGGACGAAATACGCACCAAGTCCTTTGCGGCCAACCTGGACCAGGTGCTCGTGCTGCTGGCGGCCGAACCAGAGTTCTCCGAAAGCCAGCTCACGCGCGCACTGATTGCCGCCCATGCCGAAGGCATACCCGTCCTCATCGTTCTCAACAAGCGCGACCTTGGGGGCCTCTTCGAGCGCGCATGGCAAAGGCTTGGCCCCTACCTCTCCATGGGGGAAACGGTACTACCCCTGTCCCTCGCCACCCCACAGGACCCCAGCGTCACAGAGTTGACCGCGCACTTGGCGGGCAAGACGACGTTGATTCTGGGGCCGTCAGGTGCGGGAAAGAGCACACTGATCAACCGCCTCGTGCCGCAGGCACAAGCCCAAACCGGGGAAATCTCCCGTGCGCTCAACTCCGGTAAACACACCACCACCAGCACCACCTGGTACTGGATGGATTCGGGGCGTCAAACCGCGTTGATCGACTCGCCTGGATTCCAGGAATTTGGCCTGCACCACATCGAACCTGCGCGCCTGGCGCAACTGATGCCCGACATGGCTGCACACCTGGGAAACTGCCGTTTCTACAACTGCACCCACCTGCACGAACCCGGCTGCTCTGTGCGTGATGCGGTAGGTGGAGCGGGGCCTGACGCCATCAGCCCCAACCGCTACCGACTGTACGGCGAGCTCTTCAACGAACTCTCACAACGGCGTTACTGAGCCTTTTCAGCTCAGCCTACCAGGCGGGCCAGCGTCACCAGGGCAAGCAACAGCAACCACAAGACAACGCTGCGCCACACCAGCCCCACCACACTGGCCAAATGCGCCAACTGGGGCTCACGCCCCTCTGTGCCCGGCGGCGCAGGCTCCGCCGGGGCGGCCCCCAAAGGCCTGCCACCAAGACGGACGTTGATGGCGCCGGCCGTGGCCGCCAGAACCACGCCATCGTTGGGCGTGCCCAGGCGGTCCGAGTCCTGCCGCCAAGAAGCCACTGCTTCCTCGAAGTTGCCCGCTACCGCAAAGCCCAGTGCCGTGACCCTTGCGGGTACAAAGTCCAGCACGTCCCACGCTTTGGCCGCCGCATGCTGAAGCGCCACGCTGGGGGCATCCTGCGGCGCAGCCCGCCAGGCGCGGGAAAGAAACTCCGCCATCCGGTACAACACTGCTCCAGCTGGCCCCAAACCCAACATCGCCAGCACCACGAAGCACACCAGCACACCAAAAACGTGCCGGTGTGCCGCGAGCACGGAATGTTCGATCACGTGGCGCAAGACCTCATGGCGAGGCAAGTCGTTCACGTCAACACCCTGCCAATGGGCCAGCGCGGCGCGCGCTCCAGCTTCGTCGCCAGACTCCAGCGCTTCCCGG
This sequence comes from Burkholderiaceae bacterium, assembly GCA_041913045.1. GTDB lineage: Bacteria > Pseudomonadota > Gammaproteobacteria > Burkholderiales > Burkholderiaceae_C > CAMLOF01. Next base: position 12,438 of record JAYSGB010000015.1, read on the forward strand.
ATCGCCGTGAAATGGTGGCTGAACTGGCGAAAACCCAGCGTCATGTAAAGCACCAGGGCGGTCCAGGCGAATGCCATCAGTCCGCTCACTTGCCACAACATGCCGTACACCCCAGTGGCCAGCAATGCCGGGACACCGGCCGCCAGCAACCAGGCAGACCAGCCGTGGTGCCGTTGCCCGGCGTCTAGGGTGTGGCGCACCCAGCGGGCCCACGACCGCATGCCACCGTGCACCACGTTGTCGTGGCCGAGCGGTCGCGCCTGCTCCAACAGCAATGCCAAGAGAATCGCGAAAAAACTCATGAGCGCATCATAGCGGTCACGCCGCCAGAAAGCGGTAAAAGTTACGCAGCATCCCCGCAGTGGCCCCCCAGATGAAGCGCTCCTTCGTCGCATCTGTATAGGGCATGGAGAACCATTCACGCGGGCGCCCTTCCCATAGCATCGCGTGGCGCCGGTGGTTGGCGGGGTTCATCAGGAAGTCCAGCGGGACCTCGAACGTGTCCTCAACCTCCCCTGGGTTGGGCATGAGCGAAAACCCCTCGTGAACCAGCGCCACCACAGGCGTGACGATGAACGCCGTGCCGGTCACGTACTCAGGCAGGCAACCCAGGACCTCCACATGCTCCGGCGCCAGACCCACCTCTTCCTGGGCTTCGCGCAGAGCGGCGACGACCGCGTCAGCATCATCTTCATCCAGCTTGCCGCCCGGAAAGGCCACCTGCCCCGCGTGAGTAGGCAGGTGTGATGTGCGCTCGGTCAACAGCAACGTCGGGCGGGCCCTGAGCACGACAGGCACCAACACCGAAGCGTGCCTGGGCTCGCGGTCAGTAAACCTCGGTTCACGCCTCACCTCGGGCTGCCACAGCGGTGGATGCAGGAACCGCTCCCTGAGCGCACCAGGCGTGAGCATTGCCTCTGGCACCGCAGGCAAATGGGTGTCGATTCCCACAACGGGAATCTTCAAGGGGTCAATCATTGCCCACTCCGGCCCGCAAACGGCACCGCCGTGGCCTGAAAAACTTGAACAGGTTGATGTCTGAAACTACATTGCATGCACAGATTGTGCTGCACCACAACGACAGGGAGTGTCACCATGCGATCAATCCTCGCGCGGCTTATGGCCTGCGCCTTCACTTTGTCTTCTACCTGCGCCATCGCTGCGGTGGACATCAATCTGGCGCCACCAGACGACCTGATGGCGTTCAAGGGCATAGGCCCCAGCACGAGCAAAAAGATCGTTCGCGCCCGCCCATTCCGGGACTGGCAGGACCTGCTGGATCGGGTCTCAGGCATCGGCCCCAAGACAGCCGAAAAGCTGACGGCCCAGGGACTCACCGTGAATGGCCGTGCCTACAGCCCTTCGCCCGTCGTCTGGAAACGGTTTGAACCACGCCCTTTGAAGCCCATGCCTTGATCGCCCCAAAAACTATGCAGTAAACGCATAGCCCAATTGGGCTTTGGCCTTGGACAAGCGAAGTGCGCAGGACTATTCTCCGTCCCACGTTCAACCACTTGTTCCAAACATGGACAACACCTCCGCGATCACTCGCCTCCCCGCCTCTCCCACAGCTCATGCGTTGCCGTCCTACCTGCAGGCCGACCACCTCGGTCCTTGGGGCATCTTCCTGCAGCAGGTGGACCGCGTCACCCCCTATCTGGGTGACCTGGCCCGTTGGGTCGAAACGCTCAAGCGCCCCAAGCGCATCCTGATCGTTGACGTACCCATTCATCTGGACAACGGCACCGTGGCCCACTTTGAGGGCTACCGGGTTCAGCACAACACCTCGCGCGGACCGGGCAAAGGTGGTGTGCGCTTCCACCAGGATGTCACGCTCTCCGAAGTGATGGCCCTGTCGGCGTGGATGTCCATCAAGAATGCCGCCGTGAACGTGCCCTACGGTGGCGCCAAGGGTGGCATCCGCGTTGACCCGCGCACCCTGTCCCGCGCTGAACTCGAGCGCGTGACCCGCCGCTACACCAGCGAAATCGGCCTCATCATCGGCCCCACCAAAGACATTCCCGCGCCCGACGTGAACACCAACGACCAGGTGATGGCGTGGATGATGGACACCTACTCCATGAACGTCGGTGAAACCGCAACCGGCGTCGTTACCGGCAAACCCGTGGATCTGGGCGGCTCTCTTGGCCGACGCGAAGCCACTGGCCGAGGCGTCTTCACCGTGGGTGTTGAAGCGGCACGCCGCATCGGCCTTGACGTCAGCAAGGCACGCATCGCCGTCCAGGGCTTTGGTAACGTCGGTGGCGTGGCAGGCAAGCTCTTTGCAGAAGCTGGTGCGCGCGTGGTCGCCGTTCAAGACCACGGCGGCACCATCTACCGCGAAGCTGGACTGGACGTTCCGGCGCTGCTTGCTCACGTAGCCGAAAACGGCTCGGTTGCAGGCTTCCCCCACGCCGATGTGATCAGCCACGACACCTTCTGGGAAGTTGATTGCGACATCCTCATCCCGGCAGCCCTGGAGCAGCAGATCACGGAAAACAACGCCGACCGCATACGCGCTCGCATGATCATCGAAGGCGCCAACGGCCCGACCACGCCAGCCGCCGACGACATCCTGCGTGACCGCGGCGTGCTCGTTCTGCCGGACGTGATCGCCAACGCCGGCGGCGTGACGGTGAGCTACTTCGAGTGGGTGCAGGATTTCTCCAGCTTCTTCTGGAGCGAGGAGGAAATCAACGAGCGCCTGATCCGTATCATGCGCAGCGCGTTCGACACGGTCTGGCACGTGGCCGAGGAGCACGGTGTGAGCCTGCGTACCGCAACGTACATCGTGGCATGCCATCGCATCCTGCGCGCGCGTGACCTGCGCGGCCTCTACCCCTGATAACTGCGGCGGGGTTGTCCCCCGCCTGGGGTATCACTGCAAGGTTTCCTTGAGCAGGGGCAGATCGGGCAACGGTATCACGCCAATGCCCTCCTCAAGGAGGTCGCGAGTCTCTTCCGGACTCGCGCGCCCCCGAATGCTTCGTTTCTCTGCATCGCCATGGTGCATGCGACGTGCTTCCGAAGCGAATCGTTCGCCCACGTCCTCGGTACCGGCCACCACTTCGCGCAACGCCTGAAGCATGGCGGCCTGCACCTCGGCTGGTACACCAGAGTGCGCTTCCTTGCCCAGCGTCGAAACCTTTGGCGTGCTTTTCTCTGGCGAGCTCGAATGCCCCAGATTCAACCTGGGCGCGCTCAACCGCTTTTCGACCCGTTTTTCACCACACACCGGGCATTCCAACAGTCCACTGGCAAGCTGGGATTGGAAATCTTCTTCAGAGGCGAACCAACCCTCAAAAACGTGGGCCTGCGCACATGCGAGGTTCAGGACCTTCACGGCAAGGCCTCCTCAACGCTCCGCCAATCCAATGGCCAAGCACCGCTTTGAACGTTCTGCAACCACAAGGCACCGGTCAGGGTCTTGGCATCTGTAACCACACCGTCGCGACACGCCCGCAGAAGTTCGTCTGGCGTGGCTGTCAACACATCCAGAAACTCGCCTTCATCCAAGTGGCGTTCGCCCTGGGTCAAGCCCCTGGCAAACCAGATGTCGATGAACTCCGTGGCGTAGGAAATGACCGGGTGAAGAACGCCAGCACGGGCCCATTCGCGGGCACGGTAACCGGTTTCTTCAAGCAACTCGCGCTGTGCACAAACCAGAATGTCCTCGCCCGGATCGAGCTTGCCAGCCGGAAACTCGATCATCGCCCTCTGCAGGGGATAGCGAAACTGCCTCTCCAGTACCACGCGCCCGTCATCCAGGATCGGTATGACCATGACGGCACCTGGATGGACTATGTACTCGCGTGTTGTCTGGGTTCCGTCGGGTAGCCGAACCACATCGCGCATGGCGTGCAGAAAATGGCCCCTAAATACGGTCTCGCTGCTGAGACGAACCTCCGCCAGATGCGCTGGCTGAACGTCGGGCAATAAGGTCATGGCCGCCTCAACGGCGCCGACCCAGGTAGCGATAGACGAAACCCGGGAAGGCGAAAGTCAGGAACATGGCGCCAGTGATGGCGTAAAACTCCCAGCCCTGGGGATAGATCTGCCCCTGGTGCTGCTCCAGCGCCAAACCGATACCACCGACAATCAGGTAGAGAACAAGCAACTCAACCAAACGCAGCCAAAGTGACTTGCTGGCGGCGCGCCAAGGAAGCACCGCCAGAAGGCGCTCATTGAAAAAAGGCAAATTGGCGGCCAGAAAGGCCGCCCCAATCACCAGCCAGACAGACAGGGATGAACTCATCCGGCTAGGATACCTCAGGCCAGCAAGGCCCGCACGGCATCGGCACAAAGGGCCATCAAGCCACCGGGAACAATGCCCAACACCAGAACCAGCGCACCGTTCACCGACAGCACAGCACGCACGTCGAGGGGAGCATCGATTTGTGCCGTCTGCGTCGGAGCATCAAAGTACATCACTTTGATCACGCGCAGGTAGTAGAAGGCACCAATCAGGGACATGATGACAGCGAACACGGCCAGTCCGACGTAGATACCGCCGCCAGCCTGCAGCAGCGCCTGCAACACCGACAGCTTGGCGTAGAAGCCAACCAGAGGCGGCACGCCTGCGAGCGAGAACATGCAAGCAGCGAGAACGCCTGCGTAAAGCGGGCTGCGTTGGTTCAGGCCGGCAAGGTCAGAGATCTCCTCGGACTCGAAACCCTCGCGCGTCAGGAGCAACATAACGCCGAAGGTCGCCAGCGTGGTCAGCACGTAGGTCACGACGTAGAACATGGCCGCACCATACGCATTGGCCACGTTGCTGGCGTCTCCGCCCACCACACCGCCAACAAACGCCAGCAGCATGAAACCCATCTGCGCAATCGTGGAGAAAGCCAGCATGCGCTTGAAGTTGCTCTGAGCCACTGCCGCCAAGTTGCCAACCAGGAGCGACACCACGGCCAGTACTGCCAGCATCTGCTGCCAGTCGAAAGCCACGGGCAGCAGCCCTTCCACCAGCAGGCGCACGACGATGGCGAACGCTGCCAGCTTGGGCGCACCACCGATCACCAGAGTGATAGCGGTAGGCGCACCGTGATAGACGTCAGGCACCCACATGTGGAACGGCACCACGCCCAGCTTGAAAGCCAGACCTGCCACCACAAACACCACACCCAGCACCAGGACCTGCTTCTGCTCTACCCCTGCGGCAACCACCTGAGCCACGGTAGGGATATCGAGCGAACCCGTCGCGCCATAGACCAGCGACAGGCCGTAAAGCAGAAAACCACTGGCCAAGGCACCCAGCACAAAGTACTTCATGGCAGCCTCGGTCGCACGAACATCGTCACGACGCAACGCCACCAGCGCGTAGCTGGACAGGGTCAGCGTTTCCAGGCCCATGTAGATGACCAGGAAGTTGTGGCCCGAAATCATCACGAACATGCCCAGCAGTGCGAACATCGCGAGCGTGAAGAACTCACCTCCACGCAACATGTCGCGGGCACCCGCATACGGGCGGCCATAGACCAGCGTCACCATCATGGCAATCGATGCAAAACACTTGAGCCAGGAGCCCATGGGGTCGCTCACCACCATGCCGCCAAAACCCTCCAGGGTCTGGCCACTGGACGCCAGGTAGCCCTCCAACACGGCAACCACGCCCAGGGTCAACAGCGTCAAACGGTAAGTCGCGCCACGCAGCGGAGACTTGACCACCAGATCGAACAGGGCGATCACGCAGGCCATCCCCAACAGCAGCAGTTCGGGGTAGACCGTGGCCCAGCTGAGACTGTCAATCATTGTTGTGCTCTTTCGAATCTAGGATCAAACTCAGGGCAGCTTGGAAACGGCCACGTGCTTCAGCAATTCCGCCACCGACGGGTTCATCACATCGGTGAACGGCTTGGGATGAATACCCATGTAAAGCACCATGACAGCCAGCAACGCCATGACCAGGAACTCACGCTTGTTGATATCCAGGAGCGCCTTGACGTTGTCGTTGCCGACGGGCCCCAGATAGACACGCTTGAACATCCACAGCGAGTACGCTGCGCCAAAAATCAGCGCGGTGGATGCAGCCATGCCGACCCAGAAGTTCACTTTCACAGCACCCAGGATCACCATCCACTCACCCACAAAGCCAGCGGTACCCGGCAGGCCGCAGTTGGCCATGGTGAACAGCAACGCGAAGGCGGCGAAGTTGGGCATGGTGTTGACGACACCACCGTAATCGGCGATTTCGCGGGAGTGCACGCGGTCATACAGGACGCCAATGCCCAGGAACATCGCAGCAGAGACGAAGCCGTGGGCAATCATCTGCACGATGGCACCGGAGACCGCCAGGTCGTTGAACAGGAAGAAGCCCAGCGACACGAAGCCCATGTGTGCCACGGACGAATAAGCCACAAGCTTCTTCATGTCCTTCTGGACCATGGCCACCAGCCCGACGTAGATCACGGCGATCAGAGACAGACCGATCATGAAACCAGCCCACTCATGGGACGCATCGGGTGCGATGGGCAGAGAGAACCGCAGGAAGCCATAGGCGCCCAGCTTCAGCATGATGGCGGCCAGCACGGCGGAGCCACCCGTAGGCGCTTCCACGTGCACGTCGGGCAGCCAGGTGTGAACCGGCCACATCGGCACCTTCACGGCAAACGCTGCGAAGAAGGCAAAGAACAGTGCCGTCTGCACGCCGGCACCCAGTGGTAGCTTGTGCCAGGTGGCCAGATCGAAGCTGCCACCCGAGGCGTTGTACAGGTAAATCAACGCGACCAGCATCAGCAGCGAGCCGAGCAGCGTGTACAGGAAGAACTTGAACGCAGCGTAGATCTTGTTCGGCCCGCCCCAGATACCAATGATCAGGTACATGGGGATCAGCGTGGCCTCGAAGAACACGTAGAACAGCATCGCGTCGACGGCAGCGAACACACCGATCATCAGACCGGACAGGATCAGGAACGCGCCCATGTACTGGTTGACTCGCTCGGTGATCACTTCCCAGCCCGCGATGACGACGATCACGGTGATGAAGGCGGTCAGCAGGATCAACCAAAGAGAGATACCGTCCACCCCGAGGTGGTAATGCACATTGAAACGCTCGATCCAGACGCTCTTCTCGACGAACTGCATCGCGGCGGAACCAACCTCGAAACCGGTGTACAGAGGCACAGTCACGGCCAGACCCACCAGCGCACCGATCAACGCAATCCAGCGCACGGCGTTGGCATGCTCGTCACGGCCTACAGCCAGCAGCACGGTACCAAAGAAGATAGGCACCCAGATCGCAAGGCTCAACAAACCCATTTTGTTCTTCTCCTTATTTGGCGAGCCACACGAAGTAGGTCATGAACGCAAGCACGCCCACGATCATCACGAACGCATAGTGGTATAGGAAACCAGTCTGGCCACGGCGCACCACGGCAGACACGGCACCGACAATCTTCCAGCTCAGGTTGACCACGGCACCTTCGATCAGACCGCGATCACCACCCTTCCACAGGCCAACACCAATACCGCGCGCAGCCTTGGCGATGATGTTCTCGTTGATCCAGTCCATGTAGTACTTGTTTTCGAGGATCACGATGATGGGGCGCAGTGCCTTGGCGATGGCCGCTGGCAGCGCCGGGTTCACCAGGTACATATACCAGGCCAGCAGTGCGCCTCCTGCAGCCAGGTAGAGCGGAGGCGTGCTCAGCGCATGCATTGCCATGGCCAGAGGGCCGTGGAACTCCTCGGCAAAACGTTCCATCGCCGGGTGCAGTTCCGCGTTCACACGGATGGCATCGGCCAGGAAGTCACCGAACAGCATGGGCTGGATGGTCAGGTAACCGATGACAACTGACGGGATCGCCAGCAGGAGCAGGGGCACCGTGACAACCCAGGGCGACTCGTGCGGGTTGCCGTCACCGTGGTGGCCGTGGTCATCGTGGTGATGATCGTCGTGGTGTGCATCGGGGTTCTGGTCGTAACGCTCACTGCCGTGGAACACCAGGAAGTACAGACGGAACGAGTAGAAGGACGTGACGAAAACGCCAGCCATCACGGCGAAGTAGGCGAAACCAGCCGCAGGCAGGTTGCTGAAGTGCACCGCCTCGATGATGCTGTCCTTGGAATAGAAACCCGAGAACAGGGGGGTGCCGATCAGTGCCAGCGTACCCAGCAGCGAGGTGATCCAGGTGATGGGCATGTACTTGCGCACGGCGCCCATCCAACGGATGTCCTGGTTGTGGTGCATACCGATGATGACCGAGCCAGCCGCCAGGAACAACAGCGCCTTGAAGAAGGCGTGCGTCATCAGGTGGAACACCGCCACCGAGTAGGCGGACGCACCCAGGGCGACCGTCATGTAGCCGAGCTGGGACAGCGTGGAATAGGCCACCACGCGCTTGATGTCGTTCTGGATGATGCCCAGGAAACCCATGAACAGAGCTGTGATGGCGCCAATCACGAGGATGAAGTTCAGGGCCGTGTCGGACAATTCATAGATCGGCGACATGCGCGAGACCATGAAGATACCAGCGGTCACCATGGTGGCGGCGTGGATCAGCGCGGAGATCGGCGTCGGGCCTTCCATGGAGTCGGGCAGCCAGACGTGCAGCGGGAACTGGGCGGATTTACCCATGGCGCCGATGAACAGGCAGATGCCGATCACAGTCACCAGCATCGCGTCCTGGCCCATGATGTACCAGGGGAACTCGATGGCGGCCAGCTCTGGCGCCTTGGCGAAGATCTCGGTGTAGTTCAGGCTGCCGGTGTAGGCGGCGATGAGACCGATGCCCAGAATGAAGCCGAAGTCACCCACACGGTTAACCAGGAAGGCCTTCATGTTCGCAAAGATCGCCGTCGGCTTGTTGAACCAGAAGCCGATCAGCAGATAGGACACCAGGCCCACCGCTTCCCAGCCGAAGAACAACTGCAACAGGTTGTTGCTCATGACGAGCATGAGCATGGAGAACGTGAACAGAGAGATGTATGCGAAGAAGCGGTTGTAGCCAGCATCTTCTTCCATGTAGCCGATGGTGTAGATGTGCACCATCAGCGACACGAAGGTCACCACACACATCATCATGGCGGTAAGGCCATCGACCATGAAGCCGATTTCCATCTTCAGGCCGCCCACGACCATCCACTCATAGATGGTCTGGTTGAAACGCGCGCCGTCCATGGCCACGCTCTTGAGCGTCATGGCGGAGATGATGAACGCGATGAACACGCCCAGGATGGTGAGGGTGTGCGACGCGCGGCGGCCGATCACGTTGCCGCCAAAGGTCGTGCCCAGTATGCCGGCCAATGCCGACCCCACCAGTGGTGCCAGGGGCACCGCCAGCAGCGCGCTTGCAGAAAGGCTTGTACTCATTGTTGTGACTTTGCGTAAAAACCCTTGAGCCTCAGCCCTTGAGCGTGTTGAGCTCGTCCACGTTGATGGACGACTTGTTGCGGAACAGCAGCACCAGGATGGCCAGGCCGATGGCCGACTCGGCCGCAGCGACGGTCAGGATGAAGAACACGAAGACTTGTCCCTGCATGTCACCCAGGTAGTGCGAGAAGGCGACAAAGTTCATGTTCACGGCCAGCAGCATCAGTTCGATGGCCATGAGCAGCACGATCAGGTTCTTGCGGTTCAGGAAGATACCTACCACCGACAGCGCAAACAAGATGGCGCCGAGTGACAGGAAATGACCCAATGTGAGGCTCGTCATGCCTTGCCCTCCTCTTTGACTTGTTCCGCAGCTGGCTCGGCGGCACGGGTGGCGGCCATGGGCACCACCACCAGACGGTCGGCGGCCTTGACCTTGACCTGGATGCCCGGGTTGATGGCCTTGCTGTCCTTGCGCTGACGCAGGGTCAGCGCGATGGCGGTGATCATTGCGACCAGCAACACCACCGCTGCGACTTGGATGGGATACAGGTAGTGCTGGTAAAGCAGCACACCCAGGGCATGGGTGTTGGAGTGGTCGGCCGCGTGCATGGCACTGGTCGCAGCCAGCTCATTAACCGTCAGGCGCGGGAAACCAGCCCACAAAACGGCGATCAGTTCGGCACTGACCAACACGCCCAGGATAACCGCAAGCGGGAAATGCTTCCAGAAACCTTCGCGGATCGCATCGATATTGATGTCGAGCATCATCACCACGAAGAGGAAGAGCACCATCACGGCACCCAGGTACACCAGCACCAGGGTGATGCCCAGGAATTCGGCCTTCAGCAACAGCCACACAGCTGCCGCCTGTGAGAAGGCCAGCATGAGGTAGAGAACCGCGTGCACGGGGTTGCGCGCGGTGATGACCCGGTAGGCCGCAAACAGCAGCACCGCCGAGAACAGGTAGAAGAAGCCAGCTTGGTAATCCATGGTCGTCTCGTGCCTCGGGCGGTCAGCGGTACTTGGCGTCCGCAGCCTTGGCTGCGGCGATATCTTTTTCGTAGCGGTCGCCAACGGCCAGCAGCATGTCCTTGGTGAAGTACAGGTCACCCCGCTTTTCACCGTGGTATTCGAATATGTGGGTCTCGACGATGGCATCGACCGGGCAGGCTTCTTCGCAGAAACCGCAGAAGATGCACTTGGTCAGGTCGATGTCATAGCGAGTGGTACGGCGGGTGCCGTCTTCACGCTGATCGGATTCAATGGTGATGGCCATCGCCGGACAGACAGCTTCACAGAGCTTGCACGCAATGCATCGCTCCTCGCCGTTGTCGTAACGGCGCTGGGCATGCAGCCCACGGAAGCGTGGCGACAGGGGCGTCTTCTCTTCGGGAAACTGCACGGTCACCTTGCGGCGCAGCGCGTAGCGGCCGGTCAGGGCCATGCCCTTGAACAGCTCGACCAGCAGGAAGCTCTTGAAGAAGTCGCGGAAAGAGAAAGGCGCAACAGCGGTGGCAGACATGTTGTTCGGGCCTCCTTTATTTCCAGATGTTCCAGGAGGTCTGCATCAGGCCGCCGACCAGCAGCAACCAGATGAGGGTCACAGGAATGAAGATCTTCCAGCCCAGACGCATGATCTGGTCATAGCGGAAGCGCGGGAAGGTTGCGCGAATCCAGATGAACATGGACACGACGACAAACGTCTTGACGCCCAGCCAGATCCAGCCCGGAATCCAGTTGAAGAGGGCGCTGTCGATAGGTGCAGCCCAGCCGCCCAGGAACATCAGCACCGCCAGGATGGACACCAGCCACATGCTGGCGTATTCGGCCAGGAAGAAGATGGCAAAACCCATGCCGGAGTATTCGACCATGTGACCGGCCACGATCTCAGCTTCGCCTTCGACCACGTCAAAGGGGTGGCGGTTGGTCTCGGCCACACCAGAGATCAGATAGACCAGAAAAATGGGCAACAACGGCAGCCAGTTCCAGGACAGGAAGTTCAACCCCATGTCCGCACCCATGCCACGGTTCTGGGAAGCAACGATGTCAGCCAGATTCAGGCTGCCAGCGGTCATGACAACCACCAGGAAGCAGAAGCCGATGGCGATTTCATAGCTCACCATCTGCGCGGCAGCCCGCAGTGCACCCAGGAAGGCGTACTTGGAGTTGGATGCCCACCCAGCGATGATCACGCCGTACACCTCAATGGAGGTGATGGCAAGAATGACCAACAAACCTGCGTTGACGTTGGCAAGAACGGTTTCCGGACCGAAAGGCACGGCCACCCACGCAGCCAGCGCGGGCATGATGGCCATGATGGGGCCCAGGCGGAACAACCCCTTGCTCGCGGCACTGGGGTTGATGAGTTCCTTGCTCAGCAGCTTGACAGCGTCAGCGATCGGCTGCAACAGACCGAAGGGGCCCACGCGGTTGGGGCCCAGACGAACTTGCATGAAACCCAGCAGGCGGCGTTCCCACAGCGTCAGGTAGGCCACTGCGCCCATCAGCGGCGCAAGCACCGCAACGATCTTGATAAGGTTCCAAAGCACCGGCCAGGCGGCGGTCTGCCACCAGGAAGCTGCGATCAAACTTAGACCACCGTTGTACATAGCGTCGATCATGCGCTCACTCCCTTGGCTTCAGCGGCGCGAACGGCACGTGCGTCGGCCGTGGCCTGCAGCGACGGCGAGCGACGCACCAGTGCGTCCAGTTCGTAGATCGCAGCCACGCAGGGCTTGCCTTGGGCTGCACCCGTGTCAATGGCGGCAGATGTACTGTTGTTCAGACGGCCAGCGGGCACCACGGCACCACTTTCGACACCGGGCAACACCTTGGCCAGCACAGCCTGAGATGACTCTTGGTCAAAACCAGGCAGACCCAGCAGATTGGCGAGCACGCGTAGCACCTTCCACGCAGGACGTGTTTCACCCAAGGGCTTCGCCACTGCATGGAAGCTTTGCAACCTGCCTTCGGCATTGACGAAGGACCCAGACGTTTCGCTGAACGGAGCGATGGGCAGCAGCACGTCGCTCACATCCAGGTTGGTCTTGAACGGGCTGAGCGTGATCACCATCTCAGCCTGCGCCAGGGCGGAGGTCGGTGCGGCAGTGTCGGCACCGGCTTCGACGTTCAGCAGCACGGCTGCCTTCACGCCACCTGCAAGCATTTGCGTGGCATTCTGGCCACCGGCACCCGGCAGCGCCTCTACCAGTTGTGCCCCGACGGTGTTGGCGGCTTCGGTCAGATAGCCGAAGCTGGCACCAGTCTGGCTGGCAATCCACTGCGCCAGCGCCAGCAGGCTGGAAGCCTGAGGATGGTGTGCGGCGGCGTTGCCGAGCAGCACAGCCTTGTTATCACCGCTCATCAGCGATTCGGCAACCGCGCGGGCAGCGTCAGTAACCTGCGCATCCACTGGGGAGGCAACACCCTTGGCCTGTGCCACAGCGGCAGCCACCCCGGCCAGCGCCGCGCTCCAAACTGAAGCATCTGCCTTCATCACGTTGGCAACAGGCATGGCCCAAACCGGTGCCGAGTCCACCAGCACGTTCACCTGAGCCCCTTTGCGGGCAGCCTGGCGAATGCGCTGCGCGTACAGGGGATGATCCTTGCGCAGATTGGAGCCGATGACGAACACACGTTGCAGGCTGGACAGCGCTGCAATGGGCAGACCCAGCCAACGCGCCTGCCCGGTGGGAGCCGCGTTGGTGAAATCGGCGGCGCGCAAGCGCGTATCAATGTTCTGGCTGCCCAGACCACGCACCAAGGCACCAGCCAGCGCCAATTCTTCGACGGTACTGTGCGGGCTAGCCAACAGGCCGATGGCCTGTGCGCCGTGGTCGTTCTTGATCTGCTTCAGGCCGTTGGCCACGTATTCCAGGGCCGTCTGCCAATCCACGGCCTTCCACTCGCCGCCCTGCTTCAGCATGGGCTGGGTCAGGCGGTCGGCGCCGTTGAGGGCTTCATAGCTGAAGCGGTCGCGGTCGGCGATCCAGCATTCGTTGACGTCTTCGTTCTCGAAGGGCACCACGCGCAGCACTTGGCCGTTCTTGACCTGGACAACCAGGTTTGCACCCGTGGAGTCGTGCGGGCTGACAGACTTGCGACGCGACAGTTCCCAGGTACGGGCGTTGTAGCGGAAGGGCTTGCTCGTCAGGGCACCCACAGGGCACAGATCGATCATGTTGCCCGACAGTTCGGAATCCACCGACTGACCGACGAAGGTTTCGATCTCCGAGTGCTCACCACGGTGGCTCATGCCCAATTCCATGATGCCAGCGATTTCTTGACCGAAGCGCACGCAGCGGGTGCAGTGGATGCAGCGGCTCATCTCTTCCATCGAGATGAGAGGGCCGACGTCCTTGTGGAACACCACGCGCTTTTCCTCCTCGTAACGGGAGGCGCTGCCGCCGTAGCCAACGGCCAGATCCTGCAATTGACACTCACCGCCCTGGTCGCAGATAGGGCAATCCAGCGGGTGGTTGATCAACAGGAATTCCATGACCGACTTCTGGGCCTTGATGGCCTTGTCGGACTTGGTGCGCACCACCATGCCCATGGTGACAGGGGTGGCGCAGGCTGGCATGGGCTTGGGTGCCTTTTCGACATCCACCAAGCACATGCGGCAGTTGGCCGCGATGGAAAGCTTCTTGTGATAGCAGAAGTGCGGAATGTAGGTGCCTGCCTTTTCAGCAGCATGCATGACCATGCTGCCGGGCGGCACTTCCACCTTCTTGCCGTCGAGTTCGATTTCAACCATGTTCAGCTCTGGTTAAACGTATGCCGGGACCATGCAGGTCTTGTGTTCGATGTGGTGCTCGAACTCGTGGCGGAAGTGCTTGATCATGCCGCGCACCGGCATGGCAGCGGCGTCACCCAGCGCGCAAATGGTGCGGCCCATGATGTTTTCCGCGACGTTGTCGAGCAGAGCCATGTCGCTGGGACGGCCTTGGCCGTTTTCGATGCGATCGACCATGCGCCACAGCCAGCCCGTGCCTTCGCGGCAAGGGGTGCACTGGCCGCAGGACTCGTGCATGTAGAAGTAGCTCAGACGCTGCAGGGACTTCACCATGCAACGGGAGTCGTCCATCACGATGACCGCGCCCGAACCCAGCATGGAACCTGCCTTGCTGATGGAGTCGTAGTCCATCGTGCAGTCCATGATGATGTTGGCCGGCAGCACCGGGGCGGACGAACCGCCAGGGATCACAGCCTTGAGCTGGCGCCCCGCGCGTACACCACCGGCCAGTTCCAGCAGCTTGCTGAACGGGGTACCCAGCGGGATTTCGTAGTTGCCCGGACGCTCCACGTCACCGCTGACCGAGAAGATCTTGGTGCCGCCGTTGTTTGGCTTGCCGCATTCGAGGTAGGCCTGGCCGCCGTTGCGGATGATCCAGGGCACCGCCGCGAAGGTTTCGGTGTTGTTGATGGTGGTGGGCTTGCCGTACAGGCCGAAGCTGGCCGGGAACGGCGGCTTGAAGCGCGGTTGGCCCTTCTTGCCTTCCAGCGATTCGAGCAGCGCGGTTTCCTCGCCACAGATGTAGGCACCGAAACCGTGGTGGGCGTGCAGCTGGAAGCTGAAGCCCGAACCCATGATGTTGTCACCGAGGTAGCCTGCCGCCCTCGCCTCTTCCAGCGCGGCCTCGAAACGCTCGTAGACCTGGAAGATTTCGCCGTGGATGTAGTTGTAACCCACGGAAATACCCATCGCGTACGCGGCAATGATCATGCCCTCGATCACGATGTGAGGGTTGTACATGAGGATGTCGCGGTCCTTGCAGGTACCGGGCTCACCTTCGTCCGAGTTGCAGACCAGGTGTTTCTGGCCCGGGAACTGGCGCGGCATGAAGCTCCACTTCAGGCCGGTGGGGAAACCCGCGCCACCACGGCCACGCAAGGCTGAGTCTTTGACGGTCGCGATCACCTGGTCCTGGGTGAGGCCTTCGCTGCCATCCTTGCCCAGAATCTTGCGCAGCGCCTCATAGCCGCCGCGCGCCTCGTAGTCCTTGATGGACCAGTTGCTACCGTCCAACCCGGCATAGATCTGCGGGTTGATGTGGCGACCATGGAAACAGGTTTCCAGGCCCTTGGCCTGGAACTGTTGCAACACCTGGTTGACGTTCATGCCTGGCCCTCCGCAGCCTTGAGGCCGTCGATCAACTGGTCGAGCTTCTCGTTGCTCATGAAGCTGCACATGTGGCGGTCATTGACCAGCATGACCGGGGAATCAGCGCAGGCACCCAGGCACTCCGACTGCTGCAGCGTGAACAGGCCGTCGGCCGTGGTCTCGCCCATGTGGATGCCAAGTTTCTTCTCAAGGTACTGCAGCGCCTTGCCGCCGTCGCGCAGTGTGCACGGCAGGTTGGTACAGACGTTGAGCTTGAACTTGCCCATCGCCTTCTGGTTGTACATGTTGTAGAAGGTGGTGACCTCGTGCACGGCGATAGCAGGCATGCCGAGGTAGTCGCCGATGCCCTTTTCGGCTTCGGGGCTGACCCAGCCCTGCTCCTGCTGCACGATGGACAGACAGGCCATCACGGCAGATTGTTTCTGGTCGGCAGGGTACTTGGCCACTTCGCGGGCAAAGCGTGCCAGCGTGGCCTCGGAAAAGGCCTGTGCCTCTACGGCTTGTTTTTCAGAGGTCATCGGTCAATTTCTCCAAACACGATGTCCATGGTGCCGATGATGGCCACCGCGTCTGCCAGCATGTGGCCACGGGCCATTTCGTCGAGGCAGGACAGGTGCGCAAAACCGGGCGCGCGGATTTTCAGGCGGTACGGCTTGTTGGCACCGTCGCTCACGAGGTAGATGCCAAACTCGCCCTTGGGATGCTCGACGGCAGCGTAAGCCTCGCCTTCGGGCACGTGGAAACCTTCGGTGAAGAGCTTGAAATGGTGGATCAGCTCTTCCATGTTGGACTTCATGGACTCGCGCGACGGCGGTGCCACCTTGTGGTTGTCGGTGATGACCGGGCCGGGGTTGGCACGCAGCCAGTCCACGCATTGCTTGATGATGCGGTTGGACTGGTTCATCTCTTCCATGCGGACGAGGTAACGGTCGTACGTATCACCGGTTTTGCCGACGGGAATGTCGAAGTCCAGACGGTCGTAAACGTCGTAGGGCTGCTTCTTGCGCAGGTCCCAGGCAATGCCCGAACCACGCAACATGGGGCCGGTCATGCCCATGTTGAGCGCACGCTCGGGGCTGACGACGCCGATGCCCACCGTGCGCTGTTTCCAGATGCGGTTGTCGGTCAACAGCGTGTGGTACTCGGCCAGATAGGTGGGGAAACGCTTGGTGAAGTCGTCGATGAAGTCGAGCAGCGAACCCTGGCGGTTCTTGTTCAACTCGTCCATCGCCTTGGCGTTACGGATTTTGCTGAACTTGTACTGCGGCATGGTTTCCGGCAGGTCGCGGTACACACCACCCGGACGGAAGTACGCCGCATGCATGCGCGCACCCGACACGGCTTCGTACATGTCGAAGAGGTCTTCGCGCTCGCGGAACGCGTAGATCAGGATCGTGGAGCTGCCGCAGTCGTTACCATGCGAACCCAGCCACATCAGGTGGTTGAGCAGGCGAGTGATCTCGCTGAACATCACACGGATGTACTGCGCACGGATGGGCACTTCAATGCCCAGCAGCTTCTCGATGGCCAGGCAGTAGGCGTGCTCGTTGCACATCATCGAGACGTAGTCCAGGCGGTCCATGTAGGGCAGCGACTGGATGAAGGTCTTGTGCTCGGCGAGCTTCTCGGTGGCACGGTGCAGCAGGCCAATGTGCGGGTCGGCGCGTTGCACGACCTCGCCGTCCAGCTCCAGCACCAGACGCAGCACACCGTGTGCTGCCGGGTGCTGCGGACCGAAGTTCAGGGTGTAGTTCTTGATTTCAGCCATGATCAGTGCAGTCCGCCGTAGTTGTCTTCGCGGATGATGCGCGGCGTGATCTCGCGCGGCTCGATGGTGACGGGTTCGTAGATCACGCGGCGGCGCTCGGGGTCGTAGCGCATTTCCACGTGGCCAGACAACGGGAAGTCCTTGCGGAAAGGATGCCCGATGAAACCGTAGTCGGTGAGGATGCGACGCAAATCGTCGTGACCTTCGAACACGATGCCATAGAGGTCGAACGCCTCGCGTTCGTACCAGTTGGCCGAAGTCCACAGCGACGAGACGGAGGGCACCACCGGAAAGTCGTCGTCGGCGCAGAACACGCGCACGCGCACGCGCTGGTTAAGACTGACCGACAGCAGGTGCGCCACAACGGCAAAACGGGCGCCTTCCCAGGCACCGTCGCGATAGGAGGAGTAATCAACGCCGCAGATGTCGAGCAGCTGCTCGAAGCGGCAGCCGGGCGCATCACGCAACAGTTGCATGGCCTCAAGGTAGGTGCCAACGTTCAGCACCACGGTGACTTCACCGCGCTCAACGCCAA
Organism: Burkholderiaceae bacterium; assembly: GCA_041913045.1. Classification (GTDB taxonomy): domain Bacteria; phylum Pseudomonadota; class Gammaproteobacteria; order Burkholderiales; family Burkholderiaceae_C; genus CAMLOF01. The sequence continues at coordinate 30,181 of JAYSGB010000015.1, forward strand.
CCTGCTTGGCCTTGTCACCCAGACAATCTGCCAGGGTTTGGCGCAAAACCTCGGGGTCAACGGCAATGGAAGCCGTCCCCGGAGCCACGCCCATCGTAGTACCGGTCATGTTCTGGAACCTCCGGCGCGCTCAGACGCGCGCAATGGTGTTGGTGCGACGGATCTTTTGCTGCAGCTGGATGATGCCGTACAGCAAGGCCTCGGCCGTGGGCGGGCAGCCCGGGACGTAGACGTCCACCGGCACGATGCGGTCGCAACCGCGAACCACCGAATAGCTGTAGTGATAGTAGCCACCGCCGTTTGCGCAAGACCCCATGGACAGCACCCAACGCGGCTCAGCCATCTGGTCGTACACCTTGCGAAGGGCTGGCGCCATCTTGTTGCACAGCGTGCCTGCCACGATCATCAGGTCAGACTGACGGGGGCTGGCACGGAAGACCTCGGCGCCGAAACGAGCCAGGTCGTAGCGCGCCGTTGCAGCGTGCATCATTTCGACGGCACAGCAGGCCAGACCAAAGGTCATGGGCCAGAGCGAGCCGGTCTTGGCCCAGTTCACCACCGAGTCGTAGCTGGTGGTGATGAAGCCTTCCTTGAAGACACCTTCGATCATGCGTTACTCCGAAGCCAGTTCGCCAAACTCATTCCCAATCCAGGGCACCCTTTTTCCATTCGTAGGCAAAACCCACGACCAGGATGGCCAGGAACATGACACCCGCCCAGAACCCAGTGGCGCCAATGTCGGCAAAAGCCACAGCCCACGGGATCAGGAAGGCGATTTCGAGATCAAAAAGGATGAAGAGAATGGCGACGAGGTAATAGCGCACATCGAACTTCATGCGCGCGTCCTCGAAGGCTTCAAAGCCGCATTCGTAGGGGGAATTCTTTTCGGGGTCGGGACGATTGGGACCCAGGATGTAGCCAAACACCTGGGGGAGTACCCCAACAGCTAGGCCCACCAACACAAACAACAGTACGGGAAGGTATTGCTCTAGGTTCATTGCTTGCCCCGGAGACGCCCTGCAGGCGCCTGTGTATGTGATGGTGCCGACGGCGAGACTCGAACTCGCACAGCTTTCGCCACTACCCCCTCAAGATAGCGTGTCTACCAATTTCACCACGTCGGCTTAGGAAGATATCGGTGAGCGGCGAGATCTTGCTGTACCTCACCCGCCACTCAGCGAACTTCAGCATTCTACCCTGAATAGGGCGAGAATTTTTGTGGGTATAGGGATTTACCCCTTCTCGGCCTCAAAATTTTGCGACCGCCCCGCCCACATGCGAGGCTTCAATACCAATCACTGGCCAGGAATCTGACCTGCTCCGGTAGCAGGCTGTGCAGGCGCGGGAATCTGCTGGGTGGTGGCGGGCGCCGTTTCGGCAGGCAACTTTTCGAGCACGCTGCCGGAGCTGGCAGGACGCAGGTTACCGAAATAAGCCAACGCAAGCGTGCAGGCCAGAAAAACGGATGCGAGCACGGCCGTGCTGCGGGACAGAAAGTTGGCACCGCCAGTGGCACCAAACAGGCTGGCGGACCCTGCGCCGCCGCCACCGAAGGCCGCGCCAGCATCAGCACCTTTGCCATGCTGAACCAGAATCAGGCCAATCATGGCGATGGCGGAAAGCAGTTGGACCGCCAGGAGGATGGTCATCACGATATTCATGTTTTCTCCGTGTACGTAGCCTCAACCCTGTTGCGGGCAAGAGGCAATGATTTTCAGAAAGTCTTCGGCCTTGAGGGAGGCACCACCAATCAGCCCACCATCAATGTCTGGCTGTGACAGCAGTTGCGCAGCATTGCCTGCGTTCATGCTGCCGCCATAAAGGATGCGGATGCGATCGGCATGCGCCGTGGCAGCCTGCAATTGCGCACGCAGCACTGCGTGAACGGCCTGAGCCTGCTCAGGGGTGGCGGTCTTGCCCGTGCCAATGGCCCAGACAGGCTCGTAAGCCACAACGATTTCGCTCGTGCAATGGCCAACAGTGTGAATCACCGCCGCCAATTGGCGCTTGACCACGGCCTCGGTCTGCCCGGACTCGCGCTCGGCCAGCGTTTCGCCAATACAGACGATGGGCGTGATGCCCGCTGCCAGAGCACGTTGTGCCTTGGCCGCAACGGTCTCGTCGCTCTCGGCATGGTATTGCCTGCGCTCGGAGTGGCCGACGATGGCGTACCGGCAGGCAAAGTCCTTGAGCATGGCGGCCGACACCTCACCGGTGTAGGCACCCTGCTCGTGAGCGGACACATCTTGCGCCCCCCAGGCGATGGGGCTGCCTTGCAACTCCGCCTGTGCCTGAGGCAGGTACACCGCGGGAACGCACAGGGCAACATCGGCACCCGCAACTGCATGCAGGGCACCTTTGAGTACATCCAGCAGGGCCTTGTTGGCAGCCAAGCTGCCATTCATCTTCCAGTTGCCGGCAATGAGTTTCTTCATCTTCGTCAATCGATGGGGAAGGGAAACGGGCTCAGCCGCCCCAGCTCAGCAGCAGTTTGCCGATGTGCTGATTGGACTCCATGAGGGCGTGCGCCTGGGCGGCCTGAGCTGCCGGAAACACACGGAACACCACGGGGCGGATGCGGCCCGATTCGAGCCAGGGCCAGACGTGCTGGCGCAGATTGAGCGCGATGGCAGCCTTGAAGGCGATCGGACGGGGACGCAGCGTGGAGCCCGTGATCGTCAGGCGGCGCCGCAGCACGGCACCAGCGTTGATCTCGGCCTTCACGCCACCCTGCACCGCGATGATGACCAATCGGCCGTCCTCGGCAAGGCAGTCCAATTCGCGCGCCACGTAGGGTCCGGCGACCATGTCCAGGATCACGTCAACGCCGCGGCCTCCCGTGAGGTTGGCTACCTCGCGAACAAAGTCATGCGTCCTGTAGTTGATGGCATGATCGGCGCCCAGTGCCAGACAAGCTTGCGCCTTGTCGTCGCTGCCCACGGTGACGATGACCGTGGCACCCATAGCCTTGGCCATTTGAATGGCCGTGACGCCGATGCCACTGGAGCCGCCCTGCACCAGCAGGGTTTCACCCGCTTGCAGGCGCCCACGATCGAAGACATTGCTCCAAACCGTGAAGAAGGTTTCGGGCAGGCCTGCGGCGTCCAGATCGGACCAGCCGCGCGGCACCGGCAGGCACTGGCCCACCGGAGCGACACAGTACTCGGCATAACCGCCGCCAGCCACCAGCGCACACACGTGGTCGCCAACGGCGAGGCCTGCTTCGGCCAGCGCAGCAGCATCACCTGCCTCGATGACACCCGCAATCTCCAGACCAGGGATGTCGGAAGCCCCAGGCGGCACCGGATAGTTGCCGGTGCGCTGCAGCACGTCCGGGCGGTTCACGCCGGACGCGGCCACGCGGATCAGCACTTCGCCAGCACCGGGGGCGGGCCGCTCGCGCGTGGCGAGTTGCAGCACCTCAGGCGCGCCGTAGCTGGTGATCTCAACGACTTGCATCGACTCAGCCATGTGCAGAAACAACGATCACTGTTGTTGCTGTTGCTGCTGGGCAGCCGCGTCCTCGCGGTCGATCAGCGCCTTCATGGACAGCTTGACGCGGCCCTTCTCGTCGGTCTCGAGCACCTTGACCTTGACGATCTGGCCTTCCTTGAGGAAGTCGGTGACCTTCTCGACGCGCTGGTGCGCGATCTGGCTGATGTGCAGCAGGCCGTCTTTGCCGGGCAGCAGGTTGACCAGGGCACCGAAGTCCAGAATCTTGGTGACCGGGCCTTCGTAGATCTTGCCGATTTCGACTTCGGCGGTGATCTCTTCAATGCGCTTCTTGGCCAGTTCGGCCTTCTCGCCGTCGGTGGAGGCGATGGTGATGGTGCCGTCTTCGCCGATGTCGATCTGCGTGCCGGTTTCTTCGGTCAGCGCACGGATGGTGGCGCCGCCCTTGCCGATCACGTCACGGATCTTCTCGGGGTTGATCTTCATGGTGTACAGGCGCGGCGCGAAGTTGGAGATCTCCGTCTTCGCTTCGCCCATGGCTTCCTGCATCTTGCCCAGGATGTGCATGCGCGCTTCCTTGGCCTGTGCCAGAGCAACCTGCATGATCTCCTTGGTGATACCCTGGATCTTGATGTCCATCTGCAGGGCGGTCACGCCGTTGGTGGTACCGGCCACCTTGAAGTCCATGTCGCCGAGGTGGTCCTCGTCACCCAGAATGTCGGTCAGCACCGCGAAGCGGTTGCCTTCCTTGATCAGGCCCATGGCGATACCGGCCACGTGCGCCTTCATGGGAACACCAGCGTCCATCAGCGCCAGGCAGCCGCCGCAGACGGAAGCCATGGAGGAAGAGCCGTTGGATTCGGTGATTTCGGACACCACGCGGATGGTGTAGGGGAATTCTTCCTTGGCAGGCAGCGCGGCCACCAGGGCGCGCTTGGCCAGGCGACCGTGACCGATTTCGCGGCGCTTGGGGCTGCCCACGCGACCGGTTTCGCCGGTGGCGAATGGAGGCATGTTGTAGTGCAGCATGAAGCGGTCGTCGAACTCGCCAGCCAGTGCGTCGATGCGCTGGGCGTCGCGGTCGGTGCCGAGGGTGGCGATGACCAGGGCCTGGGTTTCGCCACGCGTGAACAGGGCGGAACCGTGGGTGCGCGGCAGCACGCCGTTGCGGATTTCGATGGGGCGCACGGTGCGTGTGTCGCGACCGTCGATGCGGGGCTCGCCGGCCAGGATTTGGCCGCGGACGATGGAGGCTTCGATGTTGAACAGCAGGCCTTCAACCTTCACGCCGTCGAACTCCACGCCTTCGGCCTTCAGGCCTTCCATGACGGCGGCGTAGGCCTCGCGGCAGGCCTGGGTACGGGCCTGCTTGTTGCGGATCTGGTAGGCGGCGACGAGTTTGTCGCGCCCCAGGGCCTCGACCTTGGCGATTAGGGCGTCGTCTTGCGCCGGGGGCTGCCAGTTCCACTCGGGCTTGCCAGCATCACGCACCAGTTCGTTGATGGCGTTGATAGCGATGTTGCCCTGCTCGTGACCGAACACCACGGCGCCCAGCATCACTTCTTCGGACAGCTGCTCGGCTTCGGATTCGACCATCAGCACGGCGGCCTGGGTGCCTGCGACGACCAGATCCATCTGGCTGTTGGCACGCTCGGACTGACCGGGGTTGAGGACGTATTCACCGTTGATGTAGCCCACGCGAGCTGCACCGATGGGGCCGTTGAACGGGATGCCAGACACGGACAGTGCAGCGCTGGTGGCGATCATGGCTGCGATGTCGGCGTCCACTTCCGGGTTCAGCGACAGCGTGTGGATGACCACCTGCACTTCGTTGAAGAAACCTTCGGGGAACAGCGGGCGGATGGGACGGTCGATCAGGCGGCTGGTCAGGGTTTCCAGCTCGCTCGGGCGGCCTTCACGCTTGAAGAAGCTGCCGGGGATCTTGCCAGCGGCGTAGGACTTCTCGATGTAGTCAACGGTCAGCGGGAAGAAATCCTGGCCGGCCTTGGCTTCGCTCTTGGCCACGACGGTGGCCAGCACGACGGTGCCTTCCATGTCGAGCAGCACGGCGCCGCTGGACTGACGGGCGATTTCGCCGGTTTCCATGCGGACAGTGTGCTTGCCCCATTGGAAGGTTTTGGTGACTTTGTTGAACATGCTCATGTTCTGCTCCTTTGATGTGTGCGTGTGAGGCCACGCACCCTGCCTGGAGATTTGCCTTCAGAACACGATGCCATTCCAGCGAGGCGACGGGCGTTGCAGACGCCCCGTTGGAATGACACAGCTTCGATCTGAACGACAGCACTCCGTTGAAAAAGCGAAAAACGCCTGAGGCAGCGTGGCAACCCAGGCGTTTCTTGTTCAGCGTTTGCGCCGGACCAAATTACTTGCGCAGGCCCAGTTTCTGGATCAGGGCGACGTAACGGTCGGAGTCCTTGGACTTCAGGTAGTCCAGCAGCTTGCGGCGGCGGCTCACCATCTTCAGCAGACCGCGGCGACCGTGGTGGTCTTTGGCGTGGGTCTTGAAGTGGGGGGTCAGTTCGTTGATGCGTGCGGTCAGGATGGCGACTTGCACTTCGGGGCTACCGGTGTCGTTGGCGGCACGGGCGTTGGCCGCGATGACTTCGGCCTTGATGGAGGATGCGATCATTTGGATGAGTCCTTGGTTGACATGCGACCCGCCGCAGGTTGCCGCACCCCATGAAGGGTGGCCAGCTGCCGCAACGGGCGTGAATTGCCCCCGCACATGCGAAGGCAACTGATGATTATACCCCGAGCCAGCGCTGAAGGCGAGCCACCCCCTGGCGCAGGCGATCGACGTCGCGGCTGGCGAAGCACCAGCGCAGCCAACCCTCCCCTTCCATGCCGAAGGCGCTGCCGGGGGCCAGGCCCAGCCCGGCCTCGCGCACCAGACGCTTGGCCACGGTGAGGCTGTCGCCCTCCACGGGCAGCTTGAAGAAGGCGTACATGCCGCCCGGCGGCACGGCCACCTGAACGCCGGGCAAGGCCTGCAATAGCGGCACCAGGGTGTTGCGGCAAAGCTTCAGGTGCGCAACCAGGGCGGGCGTCACCTCGTCGCCGCGCTCCAGCGCCACCACCGCGGCACGCTGTGTGAACACGGGTGCGCAAGAGGTGTTGAACTCGATAAGCTTGCCCACCGGCTGAACCAGTTCGGGCGGCAACACCATCCAGCCCAGGCGCCAGCCCGTCATGAGGAAACTCTTGGAAAAGCTGTGCACCACGATGAGGCGGTCGTCGGGCTCGGCCACATCCAGGAAGCTGGGCGCGCAGCCGTTGCCGCTGGCGGCGTAGTACAGGCGTTCGTACACCTCGTCTGCCAGCAACCAGGTGCCGGTGCGGCGGCAATGGGCCAGGATGGCCTGCTGTTCGGCGCGGGTGAGCGTCCACCCGGTGGGGTTGTTGGGCGCGTTGAGCACCAGCATCCGTGTGCCGGGCGTGACGGCAGCCAAAAGCTCGGTCAGGTCCAACCGCCACAGGCCATCATCGCCAGGGTGCAGGCTGATGCAGCGCACCTTGCCGCCCATGATGAGAGGTTGCGCGACCAGGTTGGGCCACACCGGGGTGACGACGACCACCTCATCGCCAGCATCCACCAGCGTTTGCGCGGCCAGCATCAGGCCGTTCACGCCGCCTGAAGTGACGGCGATACGGCCCTGCCAGTGTGCCGCGTCGTGCTGCGGATGCAGCCTGTGCGTGTAGCGGCCCAAGGCTTCGCGCAAGGCGGGCAGGCCCAGGTTGTGGGCGTAGAAGGTTTCACCCGCGTCGAGGGAGGCTATCGCCGCCTCGCGGATGAAGCCGGGCGTGACTTCGTCGCTCTCGCCGAACCAGAAGGCCAGCATGTCGTCGCGCCCCATGCCGGCGTTGGCCACCTCGCGGATGCGCGACTCTTCCAGTTCTGCCACGACGGATCGCATGCCCTACCCTTTCGTTGAAAACAAAGGGCGATTATGGGCGAGCGGCCGTCAGGGGCGGCTCATTTGGCAGCTGTGGGGTTGTTCTGCGGCGCTGGGCGCCAGTTGGCGGATGACGCGGAAGCCGTAGCCGGAGCCTTCCACGTCGAACGGCACACCGGGAGCACCCTGGCGGTCCATGACGGACACCACAAGCGCCTGCTGTGCCTGGTGGTCGGCCGCGCGCATGCGCAGGCGCTGCCCCGCCAGCGTGACATCTGCAGATTCCAGCGCCCGGGCCATGGCCAGGGCCGAGGGCATGCCCGCCGTCGAACCAGCAGCCCGCTCGATGGCCTGTGCCAAGGCTTCGATCATCAGTTGCATGCGCATGTGTACGTAATCGTCTGCCGGGCGCGGGAAGCGGGCGCGAAAGCTCTCGTAGAACGCCTTGGATTCGGCGCCGGGGACGTTGGGAAACCAGTCGGCCACGGCCACCACCTTGCCGATGCCCGCGTCGCCGATGGCGGCAGGCGCGCCCAGGGCGTTGCCGTAGAAGGTGTAGAACTTTCCTTCGAAGCCGACTTCGCGCGCGGCCTTGACCAACAGCGTCAGGTCGTTGCCCCAGTTGCCGGTGATGACGGCCTGCGCACCGCTGGCCTTGATCTTGGTGGCGTAAGGCAGAAAGTCCTTGACGCGGGCCATGGGGTGCAGCTCTTCCCCGACGATGCGGACGTCCGGACGCTGCAGGCCCAGCTGGCGGCGGGCTTCGCGCTGCACGGCCTGACCAAAGCTGTAGTCCTGGCCGATCAAATAGACGCTTTTCACGTCGCGGTCGGCTTTGATGACGTCCATGAGCGCGGCCATGCGCATGTCGGCATGAGCGTCGAAGCGGAAATGCCAGAAGCTGCACTTCTCGTTGGTGAGGATGGGGTCGACCGCCGAGTAGTTGAGGAACAGCACCTGGCGCGATGGCTCGCGCTCGTTGTGTTTGTTGATGGCGTCGATAAGCGCGGCGGCGGCGGCCGAGGAGTTGCCCTGCATGACGATGCGGATGTCGGCGTCCACGGCGGCGCGCAAGGAGGAAAGGGCCTCTTCGGTCTGGCCTTTGCTGTCGAAACGCTCGACCAACAGCGGCCGCGCGCCACCTGGCAAGCGCACGCCGCCACGGGCGTTGACGCGTTCGGTGGCCCAGACCAGGTTGCGGAACACCGCTTCACCTGTGTTGGCCAGCGGGCCGGACAGGCCTTCGATAAGGGCCAGGCGAATGGGGGCGCCGGCAGGCGTGGTGTTGGCAGATGCCATGCCGATGCAGGCCATCGACGCGATGGCGGCCAGGGCGCTGCGGCGGGAGACCGTACGCAGAGTACGCGTAGCAAGACGCGTCATGGAAGACAGCAGTTTCATGGTGATGCTCTTGGAAGCCCGAAGGGGTTTCGACACAACCTTCGCGGTGTCACATATGCGACACCAACACAAAAAAGGTGCGCCAGTTTACTGCACGGCCTGAGACAAGTCAGCCAGCGGCCAACGAGGTTTGACGTCGAAACCGTAGCCGGAAGATGGCGGCAACCCGCCCGTCTGGACCCGCAAGCCAGCGGCCAGGGCGATCATGGCGCCGTTGTCGGTGCACAGGTGTAACTCGGGGTAATGCACTCGAACGCCGCGCTTGGCACAGGCCTGATTCAACTGCTCGCGCAGCAGGCTGTTGGCACCCACGCCACCTGCCACCACCAGCCGACGCAACCCCGACTGGCTCACGGCTGCCAGCGCCTTTTTCACCAGCACTTCAACGATGGCCGCCTGCGTGGAGGCCGCCAGGTCGGCCCGGCGCAGCGGCAGGTCATCACCCAGCTTCTTGGCCTGGGTCAACACCGCCGTCTTGAGCCCGGCGAAAGAGAAGTCCAAGTCGCCGCTGTGCAGCAACGGCCTGGGCAGCTTGAACGCTTGCGGATCGCCCTGCTGTGCCAAACGGGAGAGCGCAGGCCCACCTGGGTAACCCAGGCCCAGCAGCTTGGCCGATTTGTCAAAGGCTTCGCCCGCGGCGTCGTCGATGGTTTCGCCCAGCAGTTGGTACTGGCCGACACCATCCACACGCATGAGCTGCGTGTGCCCGCCAGACACGAGCAGCGCGATGAAGGGGAATTCGGGTGGATCGGCGCTGAGAAAGGGCGAGAGCAGGTGCCCTTCAAGGTGGTGCACGCCCAGGGTGGGTTTGCCAAGCGCGGCAGCCATGGCACAGGCCACACCCGCGCCCACGAGCAAGGCACCCGCCAGACCGGGGCCGCGCGTGTAGGCCACCAGTTCAACGTCTTGCAGGCTGCGCCCCGCCTGGGCAAGCGCGGCGGAAGTCAGGGGCAGCACGCGGCGGATGTGGTCGCGGCTGGCCAGCTCGGGCACCACGCCGCCATAAGCCTGGTGCATTTCAATCTGGCTGTGCAAGGCGTGGCCCAGCAGCTTGGGCGTGGCCGTGCCAGAGGCATCAACCAGGGCCACACCGGTTTCGTCGCAGGAGGATTCGATACCCAAAATCAGCATGCGGGGAGTGTAAGCGCCACGCCGTTGCCAGCCCGGCGGCAGGGACAAGGCACGTTTGTTGCTGATGCCTTGCCGAAAGGCGGATGTTCAAGAGATGAAAACGGGTTTGTGCTTCCTGGTCGCGGCCAAGCGCTGCGAAATCGCCGATCTGCGCCAACTGGCGCAGACCAGCGTGCTGGTGGACACCACCGCCCGCATGATCCACGACCTGCAGCGTGAGCGCGGGTTGACGAACCTCTATCTGGGCTCGGGCGGTGCCGACGCCAGCGCCTTGCGCCAGGAACAGCTGTTGGCCAGCACGGTGACCGAAACCGCCCTGCGCGCCTGCTTTGACACGCTCAACCTTGAACCCCAAGGCATGAGCAACGGGGCGCGGCTGTTCAGCCGCATTGCCTACGTACTGCAGGGGTTGGACGCCCTGCCCGCCTTGCGCAGGCAGGTGGACCGCCAACGCTGGGACGCCCCGCGCGCCACCGCCGCTTACGTGCAACTGGTTGCTGGCTTGCTGGCGGTGGTGTTTGAGGCCGCCGACACAGCTACCGACCCCGACGTGTCCCGCCTGCTGGTCAGCCTGTTCAACTTTATGCAGGGCAAGGAGTTCGTGGGGCAGGAACGCGCCACGGGCGCTGCCATGTTCGCCGCAGGGCGCGCCGACGCTCGGCAGCAACAGCGACTGATGCGGCTGATCGATTCGCAGGAGCAGTGTCTGGCGGTGTTCGCCGATTTCGCCGACCCCGAAACGCGCGCACTTTGGGACAGCAGCCTGTCCGCCCATCTGGCGGCCGAACTCGAACGCATGCGGCGGGTGTTGTGCACGAGCGCCGACGGTGGACCGCTCAACACAGCCTGGAGCGCGCCATGGTTTGAGGGGTGCAGTGCCCGCATTGATGCCATGCGCACCGTGGAGATGCACCTGTCGCAAGCGCTGCAGACGCTGTGCGACAGAAAGCTTGCGCAAGCCAAACTGGAACTGGACAACCTGGAGCGTGTGCAAGCCACGTTGAACGAATCTGCCGTTGCCCCCGAAATGCAGGCCACCTTCTTTGAAGAGCCTGAGACGCTGGCGGCCCAGGCGCCGGTTCGCCCATTGGGTTCGCAACTGGACCGCGGAGTGCTGGACTTGCTGCACGCCCAGGCGCACCGGCTGCAGAAAATGGAAGAGGAACTGGACACCGTGCGCGCCAGCCTGAACGAGCGCAAGGTGATTGAACGTGCCAAAGGCCTGCTGATGGCGCACCGCCAGCTGAGCGAAGAGGATGCGCACCGCACGATGCGGCAGATGGCCATGAACCAGGGGCGTCGGCTGGTGGAGGTGGCAGAGGCAGTGCTGTCCATGGCCGAGGTGTTGCCCGCCCGTTTGCGCTGAAGGCGCGCACGACAGCACTGCTGCGGTGCACCATCGCCGCCAATTGCCAGGCCATGCACCATGCTGGACACATCTTGACTTGGCAAGGCCATTTGGACGCAACTCAAGCTCACGCACACCTGATGCTGCACCGCAAAAAGCTGGCACGGAAGGTGCTTTAACCCCATCGACGGTTTGGGCCAACGGCGGCGCCAACCTTGTGTCCTGATACGACACCCCCGGACAACGGCGTCCATCACCCGCCTGCAAACGCAGGCGCCGTGATGGCCGCCGTTTTTGTTTTTGGTCAATGTTTGTCTAGGAGTTGCCATGAGCCAAGCCATCCCTTCCACCGCCAGCCCCGTCGAGGCACGTACCGAAACTGCCGTCGAGCAACCCAGCCGACGCGAACTCATCAAGAAAGGGGGCGCGCTGGCTGGCGCGGCCTTGTTCTCCACCCTGGGGCACCATGGCGTTTGGGCTGCGGGCTCGGATGCTCCCGAAAAGAAGGAAGTGAAGATCGGTTTCATCCCGCTGACGGACTGCGCCAGCGTGGTGATGGCGTCAGTGCTGGGCATCGACCAGAAATACGGCGTCAAGATCGTTCCCACCAAGGAAGCAAGCTGGCCCGGTGTGCGCGACAAGCTGGTCAACGGCGAGCTGGACTTTGCCCACGTGCTGTACGGCCTGATCTACGGTGTGCACCTGGGCACGGCTGGCCCCAAGAAGGACATGGCCGTGCTGATGAACCTGAACCACAACGGCCAGGCCATCACGCTGAGCAAGAAGCTGGCAGACAAGGGTGCCGTGGACGGTGCCAGCCTGGCCAAGCTGATGCAGACGGACAAGCGTGAATACACCTTCGCCCAGACCTTCCCCACCGGCACCCACGCCATGTGGATTTACTACTGGCTGGCAGCCCACGGCATCAACCCGATGAAGGACGCCAAGGTCATCACCGTGCCGCCGCCGCAGATGGTGGCCAACATGCGCGTGGGCAACATGGACGGCTTCTGCGTGGGTGAACCCTGGAACCACCGCGCCATCATGGACGGCATTGGGATCACCGCGACCACGACACAGGCTATCTGGCAGGACCACCCTGAGAAGGTGCTGGGCACCACCGCTGAGTTCGTGCAGAAGTACCCCAATACGGCACGCGCCGTGACGGCAGCCATTCTGGAGGCGGGCAAGTGGATTGACGCTGGCCTGCAGAACAAGCTGAAGATGGCCGAGACTATTGCCGACCGCGCGTACGTGAACACCAGCGTGGACGCGATCAACCAGCGCATTCTGGGCCGCTACCAGAACGGCCTGGGCAAGACCTGGGACGACCCGAACCACATGAAGTTCTTCAACGATGGTGCGGTGAACTTCCCCTACCTGTCGGACGGCATGTGGTTCCTCACGCAGCACAAGCGCTGGGGCCTGCTCAAGAGCCACCCTGATTACCTGGCCGTGGCCAAGCAGGTGAACCAGGTGGACCTGTACAAGTCGGTCGCCAGCGCCATGAAGATCAGCGTGCCCAAGGACGTGCTGCGCACCAGCAAGCTGATCGACGGCGTGGTGTGGGACGGCAAGGACCCCGCCAAGTACGCCGACGGTTTCAAGATCAAGGCCTGAAACCACGGCTTTCGCCACCTACCACTTTCGACCCACCGGAGATCACCATGGTCAGCGCCGTTTTTCATGCACCGCTGGAACCCACGCCAGCCAAAGCATCCGATGCTACTAAAAGCATAGCTGCTAGCGCCCTATCTACGGGCGCTACAGCCCAAAAAACCTCAAATCCACCCGCAGCACCTACCCAGGCCCAGCGCGACGCCGGTGCGCTATCGCGCGCCTTTTGGCAGAACGTGCTGCCGCCCATGCTGGGCCTGGGGCTGCTGGTGGGGCTGTGGGCGCTGGTGTCGGCCAGCACGGGCCGCAGCATTCCCACGCCCTACGAGACCTGGCTGCAGGCGGTGGAGGTGTTCAGCAACCCGTTCTACCGCAACGGCCCCAACGACCAGGGCGTGGGCTGGAACGTGCTGGCCTCGCTGGAGCGCGTGGCCGTGGGCTTTGGGCTGGCGGCGCTGGTGGGTATTCCGGCGGGGTTTGCCATCGGGCGCTTTGCGTTTCTGTCGCGCATGTTCAACCCGCTCATCAGCCTGCTGCGGCCGGTGTCGCCGCTGGCGTGGCTGCCCATCGGCCTCTTGGTGTTCAAGGGCGCCAACCCGGCCGCCATCTGGACCATCTTCATCTGCTCCATCTGGCCCATGGTCATCAACACCGCCGTGGGCGTGCAGCGCGTGCCGCAGGACTACCTGAACGTGGCCCGCGTGCTCAACCTGAGCGAGTGGAAGGTGCTCACCAAGATCCTGTTCCCCTCGGTGCTGCCCTACATGCTGACCGGCGTGCGCCTGGCCGTGGGCACGGCGTGGCTGGTGATCGTGGCGGCCGAGATGCTGACGGGCGGCGTGGGCATTGGCTTCTGGGTGTGGGACGAGTGGAACAACCTCAACGTCACCAACATCATCGTGGCGATCTTCGTCATCGGCACCGTGGGCCTGCTGCTGGAAATGGCCCTGATCAAGCTGGCCACGGCCTTCACGTTCGAAGAGGTGAAATCATGAGCGAAGCAAAGTACATCGACATTCAGGGCGTAGCGCAGACGTTCAAGACCAAGAAGGGCCTGTTCCCCGCGCTGCGCGACATCCACCTGAACATTGCCAAGGGCGAGTTCGTGGCGCTGATCGGCCACTCGGGCTGCGGCAAGTCCACGCTGCTCAACCTGATTGCCGGGCTCACGACGCCCACCGACGGCGTGCTGCTGTGCGCCGGGCGCGAGATCGCGGGCCCCGGGCCGGAACGTGCCGTGGTGTTCCAGAACCACTCGCTGCTGCCGTGGCTGACGTGTTTCGAGAACGTCTACCTGGGTGTGGAGCGCGTGTTTGGTGCGGCGTCGAAAAGCACTGGCGCTGCTGCAGAGAACAAGGCCCAGCTGACCGCGCGCACCCACGCCGCACTGGAACTGGTGGGCCTGACCCATGCCGCGCAGAAACGCCCTGGCGAAATCTCTGGCGGCATGAAGCAGCGCGTGGGTATCGCCCGCGCCCTGGCCATGGAGCCCAAGGTGCTGCTGATGGACGAGCCCTTTGGCGCGCTGGACGCCTTGACCCGCGCCAAGCTGCAGGACGAGTTGCTGGAAATTGTGGCGCGCACGCAGAGCACGGTGGTGATGGTGACCCACGACGTGGACGAAGCCGTGCTGCTGGCCGACAAGATCGTGATGATGACCAACGGCCCAGCCGCCACCATTGGCGAGGTGCTGCCGGTGGCGCTGCCGCGCCCGCGCAACCGTGTGGAGCTGGCCGAGGATCCGGCCTACCTGCAGTACCGCAAGGCGGTGATCGACTTCCTGTACACCCGCCAGGCCCACGTGGAAAAGGCCGCCTGAACCACACAAAAACGGGCAGAGAGAGACAAAGCCCCACCCCGAATCACCAAGATGGTGCGCCGCAGCACCCAATTCGGGATAACCCCCTCGGAAAGAGCGCCACGGCCGCGCCCTTTCCGAGGCACGGTTTTTGCTGTGAAGTTCTCAGGCTAACGACGGCCTGACATCCCCCCTCTGCATTCCACCGCGGCTGCCGCTGCATGGATGCATCACTTGCCCCCGGGCCAGCGCCGGTCTGGGGCAAATCCCCCCGTTTCTCCTCCTCTTACAAGGTTCACGCCATGGCGGGCTTTCGCACATTCCTGAAAAGCGGGCATGCGCCCACCCTCTTCGCTGCATTCCTGTACTTCGACTTCTGTTTCGCGGTCTGGGTGCTCAACGGCGCCATGGCGCCTTTCATCAGCGAAGCCTTCGAGCTCACCGCGGCGCAGAAGGGCTTCATGATCTCAGTGCCCATCCTGGCGGGGGCGCTCATGCGTTTTCCGCTGGGGATCCTGGCGCAGTACATCGGCCGCAAGAACGCTGCCATGGTGGAGATGGGCCTGATCATCGTCGCCTTGGCCTACGGCTACTTCTTCATCAGCGAGTACGACCACGTGCTGGCCATGGGCGTGCTGCTGGGCATAGCGGGGGCCAGTTTCGGCGTGGCGCTGTCGCTGGGTTCGGGCTGGTTCCCGCCCCAGCACAAAGGGCTGGCCATGGGCATTGCGGGCGCAGGCAACTCGGGCACCGTGCTGGCCGTGCTGTTCGCGCCGCCCCTGGCCATGAAGTTCGGCTGGCAGACCGTGTATGGCCTGGCCGCCTTCTTCATGCTGATCCCGATGGTGGTGATGCTGGTGTTTGCCAAGGAGCCGCCGGACGTGGAACACCAGACCTTCAAGCAGCACATTGCCTGCCTGTTCGAGAAGGACGGCTGGGCCTTCAGCCTGATCTACGTGGTGACCTTCGGCGGCTTCATCGGCCTGTCGAGCTTCCTGCCCACCTATTTCCACGACCAGTTCGGCGTGACCAAAGTGGAGGCCGGCCAGTTGACCATGCTGGCGGCACTGATGGGCTCGGCCGTGCGCGTGGTGGGCGGCTACATCTCTGACCGCATTGGCGGCATCAACACGCTGTCGGGCGTGCTGGGTGTGGTGGCCGTGTCGCTGGTGCTGTGCGGTCTGTCCGGCGGCTCGCTGGTGATCACCACCCTGCTCTTCATGTTCTGCTTCGCGGCGCTTGGCGCGGGCAACGGCGCGCTGTTCCAGCTGGTGCCCCTGCGCTGGCCCCTGACCACGGCCGTGGCCGGATCGATGATTGGCGAGGTGGGCGCACTGGGCGGCGGCTTCATACCCAACGCCATGGGCCTGAGCAAGCAGTACACCGACACCTACCTGTGGGGCTTTGTGGCGTTTGCCGTGCTGGCCGTGGGCATGCTGCTGATGCTGCGGGTGATGCAAATCCGCTGGACCCGCACCTGGGCGGAGAAAGGCGGGCGGGCTCGCCCCGCCGCACACGCGGTCACTTCGGCAGGAAGAGCAGCCAGTAAATCAGCAGCAGGTTGAAGAGGACGCTCACCGCGAACAGCATCTTCCAGATGACGAGCGGGTCGCGCTCCACCAGGGTGGCCGGGTGGGGCGCGGTCAGCGGGCGGGAAGCCCCCCGCTCCAGGGCCAGAGTGAACTCCTCTGCCGTCTCGAAGCGCTGCGTCTTGTCCCGTGCCACGGCCTTCAGGACCACGTGGTCCAGCCAGATCGGCACCTCGGGGTTGTGGCGGCTGGGCGGCGTGGGGTCGCGGTAGTAGCGCCCCACCTGGTAGGGCAGCACCTCGCCATAGGGCAGCTTGCCGGTCAACAGCTTGTAGAGCGTGACGCCCAGGGCAAACAAGTCACTCTGGGTGTTGGGCAGTTCGTGTTCACCTTCCTGTGCCGTGGCCAGTGCACGGATCTGGAAGCCCCACTGCTCCGGGTTCACGTAGCTGGGCGTGCCCGCGTGCAGGCGCCGCATGCTTTCAGGTTCGCGCCCTGTCAGGGCCACGCCCATATCCAGCAGGCGCAACACGCCGTCTTCACCCAGGTGCAGGTTTTCGGGTTTCACGTCGCGGTGTACCACGCCCTGCCGGTGCAAGCGGCCCAGCACACGCAGGGCCTGCACCGCCAGGCCCACCGCCTGCGTGGGCGTGAACCGCTTCTGGCGCTCCAGCATCTGGTGCAGGGTCTCGCCGCTGTGCCAGTCGTACAGCAGGTAGAAAGCCGAGCGCGCCCGGCCATGGGGAAGCGTGTCGTGGATGTGCACGAGGTGATTGGCCACGCTCGACGTGCGCATGCGTGACGCCAGCCAGGCCTCATGGGCCAGCATGGCGCGCTCGTCGGGATCGTGCGCCCGCGACGGATGCAGCGCCTTGAGTGCGTAGAGCATGTGGGTGCCCGGTTCGCGCACCTGGTACAGGACGTTGATACCGTTGTCTGCCACGCGCGCGGTCACGGTGAAGCCGTCGAGCACGTCACCCACCTTGAGGTGACCGGGCACGGGCAACGCCTCGGCCACGCGCGCCACATCGTGCAACGATGCATCAAGCAAGCCCAGCACGCGCACCACCATGGCGGTGACGTTGTCGTCGCTGCCCGCGGCCAGCGCCGCGTCCACCAACGCCTGGCTGGTCTGCTGCGCGCCGGGCGTGGCCAGCAGTTCGCGCATGCGGCGTTCGGCCAGCTTGCCGTGCACGCCGTCTGACACCAGCACGAACAGGTCGCCCACGTGGAGGTCGCCCTGGAGGTAGTCCACCACGAGGTGATCCTCTGCCCCCACGGCGCGCAGCAACTGGTGGCGCAGGTCTGGGTGGTTGACCGCGTGGTCGTGTGTGAGGCGCTGAAGCTGCCCGTCGCGCAGCAGATAGCAGCGCGTGTCGCCCACGTGCGCCAGGGTGTAGGACTGGCCGCGCAGCACCAGCGCGGTGAGCGTCGTCAACCCCATGGCGGGTTGGCGGCGGCGGTTGACACCCGCCAACCAGGCGTTCTGCGCGGCGATCACGCGGTCCAGCGCCACGGTGGTGTCCCAGGTTTCGGGCGTGCCGAAGTAGTCGCGCACCAGGCTGGTGACGCTGGTCTGGGCCGCCTCCTTACCCATGCCGCCGGTGCTCACGCCGTCCGCAATGGCAACGATGGAACCCCAGCCCTCCTGTCCGGGCGCGGGCAGCATGGCGGCGCAGAAGTCTTCGTTGATGTCTTTGCGGCCCGCCAGCGAGACGAAGCCAATGTCGATATCGAATGCCATGCACCAACTCAAGCAAGAATTGCGCCCAACGATGGTGCAATGGCTGGCATCACCCCATCAGCATCTGCATGCTGCTCTCGTACTGGGCAGACAGTTGCTCGAATACCTCCAGCAGGTTTTCGCTGGCGTTGGCGAGCAGTTCCAGCCGCGCAGCGCGGTCGCGGCCAGCCACGCGGGCGGCACCGCTGGCGCAGGCCTGCATCTGCTCCCAGGCGTGCGCGGCCTCCGCCAACCCGTCACGGATGGCTGCGCTGGACAGGGGGATACCGTTGAGGTAGCGCAGGCCCTCCTCGAAAGCCGCCCGGGCATCGAGCATGGCCTGTTCACGCTCGGGTGTGGGCTGCCCCACGCCCAGCAATTCGAACAAAACGTGCTTGGCGTAGCGTTGCGACAACATGCGCTGGCGCCCCGCCATGTTGAGCACGTGCAGCGTGGCCACCGCACCGCTCTGCTCCAGCGTGGTCACAAGGCGATCGGCGTCCTGCTGCAGCCTGTCCGCCAATGCGTCCAGTTCCGCCACGCGTTCACCGTTTGCATCACCGCGCAGCAGCGGCACGAGCGCCGCCCAGGTCTTGCGCACGCGGGCAAGCAAGTCACCGAAGTTGGGCTGCGACAGGTTTTTGTCCAGAAACTCCAGGTTGGCTGCCACCCGCTGCATGGACGCTTCGAGCAGCAGGCGGTGCCGTTCGGGTTGAGCCGCCAGCTGCAGCAGCCGGTGTTTGACCAGCCGCTGCGAGAGCATGCGCAGTTGCCCGGCGCGGTTGAGGCATTCCGCATCACGGGCAGACTGTATGACCTGCTCCGACACCTGCCCCAGCCGCCGGTTGGTGTGCATGGACGCGGTGCGCAGAAGCTGGAAAGCCTCATCGTCAGACATCTGGCGCGCACGCATGAGGATGCCCTTCGCCCTGTCCACCACCTTGCGCTCCTCAAAGCGCGTGGAAACGTCATTCAACTGCTTGAGCAAGGCCTGCTCCCGCTTGAAGCGTGCCTGCGCCAGCAGTGCCAGGGGCCGCAGGCGCGGCGCGCCGTACCCCAACACAGCGTAAGCATGCACGCCTGCCTCCACCGCGTTTGCCATGCGTTGCGCGTCGGTGTCCGCGGTGAACAACAGCACGGGCAGCGGTGCCACCTCACCCAGCGCGCGCAAGGTCTTGAGAAAGGCGTCGTCCAGCTGGGGCACGTCGGCCACCACCAGGTCTGGTGCATGCCGCACCACCGCCTGCACCAGTTTGCTGCATTCGCCTACCGTGGCAAGCACCGCAAAGCCAGCCCCCTGAAGGTCTGGCAAAAGGGAATCCACGGCGCTTGCACCGCTGGAATAGACCAAAACCGACGTCATACCCGTTGAATACCTGAAGGAAATGGGCCAACAGCCCGAAGAAAGACACGCTCACGGTCCTGAGTATCCCGCAAGCACGAACACATGCAAGCAGAAGATGGCACAAGTCTTGCGTAGTCCAAAGCGGGCGTGACGAAGCGTCCAGTCTTGACCTCCTCGCGTCAAGGGTTGCGCGCACAACGACGTGCGTTGCCAAACAAAGGCAGGCCACTGGTCTGCCAGCACCCGGCCGCCCCGGCCGGGGAAACACCCTCGTTCCCATCCAGCTCCTGCCCAGCTCGGCGCCTGTACGCGCCTGGCCAGGGACCGGAGCCCCCCAATCCTCAGACTGGAGTAGCCGCAATGAAAAAAGCAAAACTGGTGATGATCGGCAACGGCATGGCCGGTGTCCGCTCCCTGGAAGAGCTGCTCAAGCTCGCCCCGGATCTCTACGACATCACCGTCTTCGGTGCCGAGCCGCACCCCAACTACAACCGCATCCTGCTGTCGCCAGTGCTGGCGGGCGAGCAGACGCTGGAAGAGATCGTCCTCAACGACTGGGCCTGGTACCAGGACAACGGCATCACCCTGCACGCCGGCTGGACCGTGACCGAGGTAGACCGCACCCGCCGCATGGTCCACGCCCGCAACGCCCAGGGTGACACCATGAGCGAGCCCTACGACCGGCTCATTCTGGCGACCGGATCCAACCCCTTCATCCTGCCCATCCCCGGCAAGGATTTGCCCGGCGTGCTGGCCTACCGCGACATTGCCGACACACAGGCCATGATCGACGCCGCCGCGCAGTACAAGCATGCCGTGGTGATTGGCGGCGGGCTGCTGGGCCTGGAAGCGGCCAACGGCCTGATGAAGCGCGGCATGAGCGTGACGGTGGTGCATGTGGCCCCCTGGCTCATGGAGCGCCAGCTCGACGATGTGGCGGGCAAGCTGCTGCAGCAGTCGCTGCAGGAACGTGGCATGAAGTTCCTGATGGGCGCGCAGACCGCCGCGCTGGTGGCGGGCGAGAATGGGGAAAACGGCGGCCGCGTCAGCAAGGTGCATTTCAAGGACGGCACCGAGGTGCCCGCCGACCTGGTGGTGATGGCTGTAGGCATCCGCCCCAACACCGCGCTGGCAGAAAGCATGCGCCTGCACGTCAACCGCGGCATTGTGGTGAGCGACACCATGCAGACCGTGACCGACCCGCGCATCTACGCGGTGGGCGAATGTGCCAGCCACCGCGGCATCGCCTACGGGCTGGTGGCCCCGCTGTTCGAGCAGGGCAAGGTGCTGGCCAACCACCTGGCCGAATTCGGCATCGGCCGCTACACAGGTTCGCTCACGTCCACCAAGCTCAAGGTCACCGGCATCGACCTGTTCAGCGCGGGTGACTTCATGGGCGGCGAAGGCTGCGAGGAAATCCTGCTGAGCGACCCGGTGGGCGGCGTGTACAAGAAGCTCGTCGTCAAGGACGACCAGCTTGTTGGCGCATGCCTGTACGGCGACACCGTGGACGGCTCCTGGTACTTCAAGCTGCTGCGCGAAGGCCGCAAGGTCTCGGACATCCGCGACAAGCTGATGTTCGGTGAATCCAACATTGGCGACACCGGCCACGAAGGCCACAACAAGGCCGCCAGCATGCCCGACGAAGCCGAGGTCTGCGGCTGCAACGGTGTGAACAAGGGCACCATCTGCAAGGCCATCAAGGACAAGGGACTGTTCACACTCGACGAGGTACGCAAGCACACCAAGGCCAGCGCTTCCTGCGGCTCGTGCACCGGCCTGGTCGAGCAGATCCTGATGTTCACCGCCGGTGGCGACTACAGCTCCACGCCCAAGAAGAAGGCCATGTGCGGCTGCACCGACCACAGCCACGAGGAAGTGCGCGAGGCCATCCGCACGCCACTGCCCGACGGCTCCAAGCTGCTGACCACCGGTGCGGTGTTCCAGCACCTGGGTTGGAAGACACCCAACGGCTGCGCCTCGTGCCGCCCCGCCGTCAACTACTACCTCATCAGTACCTGGCCCAAAGAGGCCAAGGACGACCCCCAAAGCCGCTTCATCAACGAACGCAGCCACGCCAACATCCAGAAGGACGGCACCTACAGCGTGATCCCGCGCATGTGGGGTGGCGAAACCACGGCCAGCGAACTGCGCCGCATTGCCGACGTGGTGGACAAGTACCAGATCCCCACCGTCAAGGTGACCGGCGGCCAGCGCATTGACCTGCTGGGTGTGAAGAAGGAAGACCTGGTGTCCGTGTGGAAAGACCTGGACATGCCCAGCGGCCACGCCTACGCCAAGGCCCTGCGCACCGTGAAGACCTGCGTGGGCAGCGAATGGTGCCGCATGGGCACGCAGGACTCCACCCAGATGGGCAAGGACCTGGAACGCGCCATGTGGCGCATGTACGCCCCGCACAAGGTGAAGTTCGCCGTCAGCGGCTGCCCGCGCAACTGCGCCGAGGCTGGCATCAAGGACGTGGGCATCATCGGTGTGGACAGCGGCTGGGAGATGTACATCGCGGGCAACGGCGGCATCAAGACGGAAGTCGCGCACTTCTTCACCAAGCTAAAAACCGCCGAAGAGGTGCTGGAGTACACGGGCGCCTTCATGCAGCTCTACCGCCTGGAAGGCTGGTACCTGGAGCGCACCGTGCACTACGTCAACCGCGTGGGCCTGGACTACGTGAAAAAGAAGATCCTGGACGACCACGAAGGCCGCAAAGCCCTGTGGGCACAGCTGCAAGCTGCACTGGAAGGCGAACCCGACCCCTGGTTCGAATTCGCCAAAGCCGAAGTGGACGTGCGCCAGTTCGAACCCGTCAAGACCGTTGTTTCCGAAGGAGCCGTGGCATGAGCGCCCCCCAACCCGAATGGACCCTGATCTGCCGCGTGGAAGACATCCCCGTGCTGGGCTCTCGCCGCGTGGCGCGTGCCCAGGGGCTGGATGTCGCCATCTTTCGCAACACCGAGGACGAGGTGTTCGCCCTGCTCGACCGCTGCCCCCACAAAGGCGGGCCGCTGAGCCAGGGCATCGTCTTCGGGCGCAGCGTGGCCTGCCCACTGCACAACTGGACCATCGGCCTGTGCGACGGTCAAGCCGCCGCACCAGACGAAGGTTGCACGCCCCGCTTCAACGTCAAGGTGGAAGCAGGCGAAGTGTGGCTGGACGCCCGTGAACTCGCCACCCAAGCCACCGACCTGGCCCGCCCCATCGCAGGCCCGGCGCGGCGCTGTGCCCAAACGGCCTGAACGCCCTGCCAGACAGTACATCGCCCCCGCAGAGGAGACATCCACGTGAGTGCCGAACCGATCGCCCTGGCCAAGGAGACCCGCTCCACCTGCCCCTACTGCGGTGTGGGCTGCGGCGTGATCATCGAGTCCGTAGGCGAGCGCGTCACCCACGTACGGGGCGACCCGCAGCACCCGGCCAACTTCGGGCGGCTGTGCACCAAGGGCTCCACTCTGCACCTCACGGCAGACCCCGCCATTGCACGCCAGGTGCGACTGACCCAGCCCATGCTGCGTACCCAGCGCGGTGCGCCCCCCCAGCCCCTGCCCTGGAACGCTGCGCTTGACCTGGCTGCTGACCGCCTGGCGGCCATCGTGCGCCAGCATGGCCCTGATGCGCTGGGTTTCTACATCAGCGGCCAATTGCTCACCGAGGACTACTACGTCTTCAACAAACTCGCCAAAGGGTTGCTGGGCACCAACAACATCGACACCAACTCGCGCCTGTGCATGAGCAGCGCCGTGGCGGGCTACAAAATCACCCTGGGCGCCGACGCCCCACCCGCCTGCTACGACGACGTCAACCACGCCGACTGTCTCTTCATCGTCGGCAGCAACGCCGCCTGGGCCCACCCGGTGCTGTTCCGCCGCATCGAAGACGCCAAGGCACAGCGCCCAGGCATGAAGGTCATCGTGGCCGACCCCCGCCGCACCGACACCGCCAGCCTGGCCGACCTGTACCTGCCGCTGCAGCCGGGCACCGACGTCATGCTCTTTCACGGCCTGCTGCACATCATGCTGGCCGAGGGTTGGATCGACACCGGCTACATCGACCGCCACACCAGTGGCTTCACCACCCTGCGCGAGCTGGTCCAGGGCTACACACCCGACGCCGTGGCCCAGATCTGCGGCGTGCCCGTGGCCGACCTGTTCACCGCCGCCCGCTGGTTCGCGGGTGTGCCAGACGATGCCAGCCAGGTGTCTGCCAGCACGCGCCTTCGCACGCTGAGCCTCTATTGCCAAGGCCTCAACCAATCCACCAGCGGCACCGCCAAGAACGCCAGCCTCATCAACCTGCACCTGGCCTGTGGGCAGATTGGCCTGCCCGGCGCAGGGCCCTTCTCCCTCACCGGCCAGCCCAATGCCATGGGTGGGCGCGAGGTGGGTGGCCTGGCCAACCTGCTGTCGGCCCACCGCGACTTGGCCAACCCGGCGCACCGTGCCGAAGTGGCCGCCCTTTGGGGCGTGCCGGACGTGCCTGCCACCCCCGGCAAAACAGCCGTGGACATGTTCCAGGCCGCCGCCGACGGCGAAATCAAAGCCCTGTGGATTGCCTGCACCAATCCGGCCCAGTCACTGCCCGACCAGGCCACCGTGCGCCGCGCACTGGAACGCGCCGAATTCGTGGTGGTGCAGGAAGCCTACGCCAGCGCCGCCACCTGCGACTGGGCCGACCTGCTGCTGCCCGCCACCACCTGGGGCGAAAAAGAAGGTACCGTCACCAACAGCGAGCGGCGCATCACCCGCGTGCGCACCGCCGTGCCGCCGCCAGCCACATCTGCAGACGGCCCACGCCACGACTGGCAGATCGCCGTGGATCTGGCACACAGGCTGGAGGAGCGCCTGCCCCGGCGTACCACCGACACGCTCTTTCCCTACGAAACGCCCGAGCAGATCTGGAACGAACACCGCGAGAGCACACGCGGCCGCGACCTGGACATCACCGGCCTGAGCTACGCCCAGCTGGACGCCGCGCCACAACAATGGCCCCAGCCTGAAGGCCAGGCCAGCGGCACCGAACGCCTCTACGCCGATGGCATGTTCCCCACCGCCGATGGCCGCGCCCGCTTTACGGCACTGCCCTACGAACCCGTTGCCGAGGAACGCGAGTCGCGCTACCCCTACGCCCTGACCACCGGGCGCCTGCGCGACCAGTGGCATGGTATGACCCGCACCGGCACCCTGGGCAAGCTGTTCGGCCACGTGGCCGAGCCCGAAGTCCAGATGCACCCCCAGGACATGGCCGACGCAGGCATCGAGACAGGCGACCTGGTACGCGTCACCAGCAAGCGCGGCCAATTGGTGCTGCCCGCCAGTGCATCGCACGAACTGGCACGCCGCCAGTGCTTCATCGGCATGCACTGGGGCAGCGAGTACCTGGGTGGCCGTGGGCTGGACGGCCAGCGCATGTCCGGCGTCAACGGCCTCACCACATCGGCCTATTGCCCCACGTCCAAGCAGCCGGAACTCAAGCACGCGGCGGTACGCATTGAAAAAACCACCCTGCCCTGGACGCTGCAGGCCATGGCCTGGCTGCCTGCAGAAAAAGCGTTGGAAGTGCAACAGTCGCTGCGCCCGCTCTTGAATTCCTTCGACTACGCTGCCTGCGTGCCTTTTGCGGCGGCAGGCGGGTCCGCGACCGCTGGCCTGCCTGCCCTGTGCGGCATATGGTTCCAGGCCGCCTGTGCTCAAGCCCCTGACGACCAGGGCGACTGGCTCCACACCCTGGTGCGGGCGTTGGAACTGGACACCGTGGACACGCTGCGCTACGCCGACCCGCTGCGCCACCAACACCGCCGCGTGCGTGTGGGCGGCACCGAAACATCCCGGGTACAGGCCTTCCTGCTGGCGGGCGACAGCCGCAGCAGCACCTGGTTGTCAACCCTGCTGCGCGACACCCTGCCCACACCAGTCACCGGGCTCGCCCTGCTGCAGGCTCGCGACACAGCGCCTGGCGGGGCCCCCGCAGAACGCAGCCAACCAGTGTGCAACTGCCTGGGTGTCACCGCGCAGGCCATCCGCCAAGCCTTGCCAGAGATCGACGGAGAACCTGCCACACGCCTGGCCACCTTGCAGTCCCGCCTGGGTTGCGGCACACAATGCGGCTCGTGCGTCCCCGAACTCAAGCGCCTCGTTCAGCAAAATCCTGTCGCTGTTCGTATCAGCACATAACCCGTTTTCATATAAGAACGCCGAAAATCCCGCCATGGGCATTTCTCACTACATCAAGGAAATCGGTCGCGGCAAGGACGGCGCCCGCGCGCTGTCGCGCGAGTCGGCGAGCGATCTCCTTGGCCAGGTGCTCGAAGGCCAGGTAAGCGACCTGGAAGTGGGGGCGTTCTGCATCGCCATGCGCGTGAAGGGTGAAACACCCGAAGAAATGGCCGGATTCCTGGACGCCGTACACGCGCGGCTAGCTGCCCGCGCCACGGGCGCCACGCCCACCGTCGTTCTGCCTTGCTACAACGGCGCACGAAAGCTGCCTGCGCTCACCACCCTGCTGGCCCTGTTGCTGGCCCGCCAGGGGCTGCGCGTGCTTATTCACGGCCAGCAGGTTGACCCTGGGCGCGTCACAACGAGCGAGGTGCTCAGCACCCTGGCGCAGCAAGGCGCCATCCCAAACCCGTTTCTTTCGTCCCTCGCAGATCTGCCAGACCAGGCAGGTGTCTGGTTCCTGCCGACGGCAGGTCTGCTTCCCGCTTTGCAAAAGCTGCTCGATGTCCGCCGTGTCGTCGGCTTGCGCAACAGTGCGCACAGCCTCGTCAAGCTGCTCAACCCCTGCACCGGTCCCAGCCTGCTCGTCAGCAGCTACACCCACCCCGAATACCTGCACAGCATGAGCGCAGTGCTTCGCCTGACCGGCACCCATGCGCTGCTGCTGCGCGGTACGGAGGGTGAACCGGTGGCCGACCCACGCCGCACGCCACAGCTGGACCTGTTCAGCGAGGGCGAATGCCGGACCGTAGAACCCCAGCAAGCGGGCTCTCTCGCTTCGCTGCCAGAGCTGCCGCCCGGCCAGGACCGCGAGGCCACCGCACGCTACATCGCGCGGGTTCTGCGCGGTGAGCAGGCCTTGCCCACGCCGATTGCAACGCAGGCCCGCCACATTGAGAAAGCTCTTGCCGAGCTGTCCCTGCCCGCCTGATCCTCGCCCCGATCACACAAGCCTACCGGAGCCCACCATGTCCCAGACATCCCAACCCCAGCGCCCCACCGTCACGCTCGTGGGCGCCGGCCCCGGCGATCCGGAACTGCTCACCCTCAAGGCGGTCAAGGCCATTGCCTCGGCCACCGTGCTGCTGGTGGACGATCTCGTCAACGACGAGGTACTCACCCACGCACGGCCCGATGCCCGCATCGTGCACGTGGGCAAGCGCGGCGGCTGCAAATCCACGCCGCAGGCATTCATCGAACGTTTGATGATCCAGGCGGCCCTGGCAGGCGAGACGGTGGTGCGACTCAAGGGCGGCGACCCCTTCATCTTTGGACGGGGCGGCGAGGAAGTGGAACACCTGGAAGCCGAAGGCATACAGGTCCGCGTGGTCAACGGCATCACCTCTGGCCTTGCCGCCGTGACTTCCCTGAACGTGCCACTCACTCACCGTGAACACGCGCACGGCGTGGTCTTCGTCACAGGGCACGCCAAGCCAGGCGACAGCGGCACCGACTGGGCCGCACTGGCGCGCTGCGCGCACCAAGCCCGGCTGACGCTCGTCATCTACATGGGTGTGTCCAGCGCCGAGCAGATCGAATCGGGCCTGCTGGAAGGGTTGCCTGCCCACACGCCACTGGCCATCGTGCAGCGTGCCACCTTGCCTCAACAGCGCCACGCAGTCACCACCCTGGGCCAATTGCAGCAAACCCTGCACGAGCAACAGCTTGGAAGCCCTTCAGTGATCATCGTGGGTGATGTACTGCGCGGGCTGGCCCAAATGCAAGCCACGTCCGAAACGACCAACCTTCAAGCGGCCTGAAGGCACCAACCCGTCGCTGGGAAATGATGGCTCCCCCTCCCGGGAGGGCCAATGAGGCGCAGAAAGCAAAAAAGGAAGCCGAAGCTTCCTTTTTTGACGGTGTTGGAGCGGGATAAGAGGCTCGAACTCTCGACCTATACCTTGGCAAGGTATCGCTCTACCAACTGAGCTAATCCCGCATAGACCTGCTTGCGCAGACCTTTAACCTGGAGGCGCGGGCCGGAGTCGAACCGACCTACACGGATTTGCAATCCGGTGCATAACCGCTTTGCTACCGCGCCTTGTCTGTTGCACTCCGGCTTTCCGTGCCGGATAAAAAAAGGAAGCCGGGGCTTCCTTTTTCGGAAAATGGAGCGGGATAAGAGGCTCGAACTCTCGACCTATACCTTGGCAAGGTATCGCTCTACCAACTGAGCTAATCCCGCATTTTTCAGTCTTTTCAAACATTGCTGTTTGCGTCGTCTGAAGCCATTATTCTATACCGATTTTTTGGGCTTAGTCAAACCTGCTCAAAAATTTTTTCAGTGTTTCACAGCACCGGAGGCATCCGCAGCAGGCGCCGCAGCCGCCACCGGCGCAGCCTCTTCCTCGGTCAGCGGCACGGTGGTGCGTTCCAGCGCCAACTGCAGCACCTTGTCGATCCATTTCACCGGAACGATCTCCAGACCTTCCTTGACGTTGTCCGGAATCTCGGCGAGGTCCTTGACGTTTTCCTCAGGGATGATCACCGTCTTGATGCCGCCACGCAGCGCCGCCAGCAACTTCTCCTTGAGGCCGCCGATCGCCGTCACCTCGCCACGCAGGGTGATCTCGCCGGTCATCGCCACGTCAGCACGCACCGGAATGCCAGTCAGCGCCGACACCATGGCTGTCGTCATGGCAGCACCCGCGCTCGGGCCGTCCTTGGGCGTGGCGCCATCGGGCACGTGGATGTGGATGTCCTTCTTCTCGAACACCTCGTCCTTGATGCCCAGGTTGCGCGCGCGGCTGCGCACCACGGTGCGTGCCGCTTCCACGGACTCCTTCATCACATCGCCCAACTGGCCGGTGCGGATGACGTTGCCCTTGCCGGGCATCAGGGCTGCCTCGATGGTCAGCAGGTCGCCGCCCACCTCGGTCCAGGCCAGGCCCACGACCTGACCCACCTGGTTCTGCTGTTCGGCACGCCCGTAGGTGAACTTGCGCACGCCCAGGAAGTCGCTCAGGTTCTCGGCATTCACCACCACGGTCGGCGTGTACTTCTTGAGCAACAGGCCCTTGACCACCTTGCGGCAGATCTTGGACAGCTCGCGCTCCAGCGAACGCACGCCCGCCTCACGGGTGTAGTAACGCACCACGTCGCGCACGGCGTCCTCGGTCACGGTCAGCTCACCGTCCTTGATGCCGTTGTTCTTGAGCTGCTTGGGCAGCAGGTACTTCAGGGCGATGTTGGTCTTCTCGTCCTCGGTGTAGCCGGAGAGGCGGATCACCTCCATGCGGTCCAGCAACGCGGGCGGAATGTTCATGGAGTTGGAAGTCGCCACGAACATCACGTCCGACAGATCGAAGTCCACCTCCACATAGTGGTCGCCAAAGGTGTGGTTCTGCTCGGGATCCAGCACCTCCAGCAGCGCCGATGACGGATCGCCACGGAAGTCCATGCCCAGCTTGTCAATCTCGTCCAGCAGGAACAACGGGTTGCGTGTGCCAACCTTGTTCAGGCTTTGCAGCACCTTGCCCGGCATGGCGCCGATGTAGGTGCGACGGTGGCCACGGATCTCGGCCTCATCACGCATGCCGCCCAGCGCCATGCGCACGTACTTGCGGCCCGTGGCCTTGGCCACCGACTGCCCCAGCGAGGTCTTGCCCACACCCGGTGGCCCCACCAGGCAAAGAATGGGCGCCTTGACCTTGTCCACGCGCTGCTGCACCGCGAGGTACTCAAGAATGCGGTCCTTGACCTTTTCCAGCCCGTAGTGGTCCTCGTTGAGCACCTCTTCGGCGTAGGCCAGATCGTGCTTGATCTTGGTCTTCTTGCTCCAGGGCAGGCCGGTCAGCACGTCGATGTAGTTGCGCACCACCGTGGCCTCGGCCGACATGGGCGACATCAACTTGAGCTTCTTGAGCTCGCCGTCGGCCTTCTTGCGGGCTTCGGCGGGCATCTTCGCGAGCTTGATCTTCTTCTCGATCTCCTCGATGTCGGCGCCCTCTTCGCCCTCGCCCAGCTCCTTCTGAATGGCCTTGACCTGCTCGTTCAGGTAGAAGTCGCGCTGATTTTTCTCCATCTGGCGCTTGACGCGGCCACGGATGCGCTTGTCGACGTTGAGGATGTCCACCTCCCGCTCCAGCTGAGCAAAAAGGTTCTCCAGGCGCTGCGATACCTTGTCCAGGTCGAGCACGCTCTGCTTGGCTTCAAGCTTGAGCGGCAGGTGCGCGGCGATGGTGTCGGCCAGACGACCAGCGTCGTCGATGCTGGCGATGGACGTCAGGATCTCGGACGGGATCTTCTTGTTGAGCTTCACGTACTGGTCGAACTGCTGCATCACCGCGCGCCGCAGGGCTTCCAGTTCCGTCGTTTCGCTTTCAGCGCTCTCGGCGGCAGGCTCCACCGGCGACACGGATGCGCTGAAGTGGCTTTCGCCCTCTTCCACACCCAGCACCTTGGCACGCTGCACGCCTTCGACCAGCACCTTCACGGTGCCGTCGGGCAGCTTGAGCATCTGCAGGATGCTGGCCACGCAGCCCATCTCGAACATGTCCTCGGGGGCAGGCTCGTCCTTGGCTGCGGCCTTCTGCGCCACCAGCATGATGCGGCGCTCGTTCTCCATCGCGGCCTCCAGGGCCTTGATGCTCTTGGGGCGACCCACGAAAAGCGGGATCACCATGTGGGGGAACACCACCACGTCGCGCAAAGGCAACAGTGGCAGCGTCACGGGTTCACTGGGCAGGGGGGGGTGTCCGGACATCGTCTTACCTCTTTCTGTAGGGCCAAGTGGGGGCACCTCGGGCCAGTTCAACCCACTTGCCAGTGGGGGCATGGGCCCACGGTGGGGCCCACGCCCGCCCGGTCAGGCCTGCCGGGCGGCTTCGCGATACACCAGCAAGGGCGGCTTGCCCTCGTCAATGGTGGATTCGTCCACCACGACCTTTTCGACATTGCTGATGCTCGGCAGTTCAAACATCGTGTCCATCAGCGCCTGTTCCAGGATGGAACGCAGGCCACGGGCGCCCGTCTTGCGCTTGATGGCCTTGCGCGCGATGGCCTTCAGTGCGGGCGGGCGCACTTCCAGCTCCACGCCCTCCATCTGTAGCAGATGTGCAAACTGTTTGACCACGGCGTTCTTGGGCTCGGTGAGGATGTCCACCAGGGCATCTTCACCCAGCTCGGCCAGGGCGGTGACCACCGGCAAGCGGCCAACCAGCTCGGGAATCAGGCCGAAGCGCACCAGGTCGTCAGGCTCCACCTCGGCGAAGATCTCTGTCAGGCTGCGCTGCTGCTTGCTCTTCACCGACGCACCAAAACCAATGCCCGAACCTTCTGTGCGGCTCTCGATGACCTTTTCCAGGCCAGCAAAGGCGCCACCGCAGATGAACAGGATGTTGGAGGTATCCACCTGCAACATGTCCTGGTTGGGGTGCTTGCGCCCGCCCTGGGGCGGCACAGAAGCCATGGTGCCTTCGACCAGCTTGAGCAAAGCCTGCTGCACACCCTCGCCCGAGACGTCACGGGTGATGGAGGGGTTCTCGGACTTGCGGGTGATCTTGTCGATCTCGTCGATATAGACGATGCCCTGCTGCGCCTTGCTCACGTCGTAGTCGCAGGTCTGCAGCAGCTTGGCGATGATGTTTTCCACGTCCTCGCCCACGTAACCGGCTTCGGTCAGCGTGGTGGCGTCGGCCATCACGAAGGGCACGTTCAACATGCGCGCCATGGTCTGGGCCAGCAGGGTCTTGCCAGAACCCGTGGGGCCGATGAGCAAAATGTTGCTCTTGGCCAGTTCCACGTCGTCCTTCTTGGCGGTTTCCTTGTGGCGCAAGCGCTTGTAGTGGTTGTACACCGCCACCGACAGCGACTTCTTGGCCATTTCCTGGCCAATCACGTAGTTGTCGAGGTGTTTCTTGATGTCCACCGGGCTGGGCAGGCGGTCACCCTCACCCGCCTTTACCGTGGTGGCGGGCAGTTCGTCGCGGATGATGTCATTGCACAGGTCAATGCACTCGTCGCAGATGAACACCGACGGACCGGCAATGAGTTTCTTCACCTCGTGCTGGCTCTTGCCGCAGAAGGAGCAGTAAAGGGTTTTTTCGCTGTTGGCGCCTTTTTTGTCGGCCATGTGTGCGTGCCTTGAACGGTCTCGGGAAATCCAGGGGGCCAATGATACGTGAAGGCGCGGTCAGCGGCCCTGGCACCCGCCAGGGCCGGGTCAGCGCTCAGGCGCCGCGCTTGTCGATCACCTTGTCCACCAGGCCGTACTCGGCAGCCTCGGCGGCAGACATGAAGTAGTCGCGCTCGGTGTCACGCTCGATCTTGTCCAGCGGCTGGCCGGTGCGCTCGGACAGCACGCGGTTGAGGTCCGCGCGCAGACGCAGGATCTCGCGGGCGTGGATCTCGATGTCGGTCGCCTGGCCCTGCGCGCCGCCCAGCGGCTGGTGGATCATGACGCGGGAGTTGGGCAGCGCGAAGCGCTTGCCTTTTGCGCCAGCCGCCAGCAGGAAAGCACCCATGCTGGCCGCCATGCCCATACACAGCGTGGACACGTCGGGTTTGATGAAGTTCATGGTGTCGAAGATCGACATGCCAGCGCTCACCGAACCGCCCGGGGAGTTGATGTAGAGCGAGATGTCCTTGTCAGGGTTCTCGCTTTCCAGGAACAGCAGCTGTGCCACCACCAGGTTGGCAGACTGGTCGTTGACCGGCCCCACCAGGAACACCACACGCTCCTTGAGGAGGCGGGAATAAATGTCGTAGGCGCGTTCGCCACGGCCCGACTGTTCGATCACCATGGGCACCAGGCCCAGGTTTTGTGCGTCCAATGCGCTCATGTGTGGAAGCTCCAGAAAACGTTACAGCGCTACTGTAACCAAAGCGGAAAGGGAGTTTGGCAAGTGGGGGCGTAGCGGCAAGAAAAAAGGGCGGAAGGTGATTCCGCCCTTTTGCGTCAATCCGGCAGTCGCTGGATCAAGCCTGACCCATCAGTTCTTCGAAGCTGATGGCTTTCTCGGTCACTTGAGCTTTGCCCAGAACGAATTCCGTGACATTGTTCTCGATCACGATGGCCTCGACCTCGGCCAGACGACGGTTGTCGGCCTTGTACCAGCGCACCACGTCAGCCGGGCTCTCATAGGAGGAGGCCAGCTCGTTGATGTGGGCATCGATCTGCTCGGGCTTGGCCTGCAGGTCGTTGGTGTTGACCAGTTCGGCCACCACCAGACCCAGACGCACGCGGCGCTCGGCTTGGTCCTTGAACAGCTCGGGAGGAATCGGAGCCTTGTCGGCGTCCTTGATGCCACGCTGCTTGAGGTCGGCGCGGGCGCCTTCCACCAGACGCTCCACCTCGGCTTCCACGCTGGCCTTGGGCAGGTCCAGCTCTGCCTGGGCGATCAGCGCGTCCATCACGGCAGCCTTGTTGCGGGCCTGCAGGCGGAACTTGACTTCGCGCTCCAGGTTTTTCTTGATGTCGGCGCGCAGGGCGTCCACCGTGCCTTCAGAAATACCCAGGGACTTCACGAAGGTCTCGTCAACCTCAGGCAGGTTGGCGGCTTCAACCTTTTGCACGGTGACCAGGAAGTCAGCCTGCTTGCCGGCCACTTCCTTGCCGTGGTAGTCGGCAGGGAAGTTCAGCGGGAAGGTCTTGGACTCGCCAGCCTTCATGCCGCGCACGGCGTCTTCGAACTCCTTGAGCATCTGGCCTTCGCCGACCAGGAACTGGAAGCCTTCGGCCTTGCCGCCTTCGAACGGCTCGCCGTCGATCTTGCCTTCGAAGTCGATGGTCACGCGGTCGCCGTCCTGGGCAGCTTCAGCCTGCGGGCGCTGGCCGAACGTGCGGCGTTGCTTGCGCAGGATGTCCAGCGTGCGGTCGATGGCGGCGTCGTTGACCTCGGCAGAAACCTTCTCGACGGTTGCGCCAGACAGGTCGTTGATCTTGACTTCGGGGTAAACCTCAAAAATGGCTTCAAAAGCCACGGTGCCATCTGCGGCGCCGTCTTTTTCGTTGATGCGGGGCGAACCGGCGATGCGCAGCTTGGCTTCAGCAGCAGCGGCATTGAAAGCCTCTCCCACCTTGTCGTTCATGACTTCGTACTGCACCGAGTAGCCGTAGCGCTGAGCCACAACGCCCAGCGGCACCTTGCCAGGACGGAAACCGTCCATCTTCACCTGGCGCTGCATGCGCTTGAGGCGGGCTTCGACTTCCTTCTGGATGGCGTCAACCGGCAGCTCGAGCGTGATCTTGCGCTCCAGCTTTTCCAGGGTTTCGACGTTCACTGCCATGGTTTTCTCCTAAATAAGGGATGAGGCAGCCAGCGGCTGCCCCGTGTGTGTTTCCATCCGTTGTGGTGCGCGGGGGGGGACTCGAACCCCCACACCATTGCTGGCGTCAGGACCTAAACCTGGTGCGTCTACCAATTTCGCCACCCGCGCACGCTTTGGCTGACCAGCCCGCAGGCGTGATGCAGCAAACCTGCTATTGTAAAGCCTGCGGCGCATCGACTTGCTCGACATGCCCGCTTGGCATCAGAAGAGTTCGACGTCCCCCTCTAGGCGATGCTCCAATTCACCGCTGATATCCACGTGGCGCTCGTAGCCACGCACCAGGTTGCGGCCCAGCGCCTTGGCCAGGTAAACGGCCTTGTCCGCGCGCTCAAAGGCGCCTGAGGGCGTGTCATGCTCCCTGACCCGCGTAAAACCCACGCTGGCCGTGATGCACCCGACCTGCGGGAACGGATACTGCTCGACATTGCGCCGGAAGCGCTCAAATATTGCGAGGGCGGCTTCTTCGTCGTCTGCTCGCAGCAACACAACGAACTCTTCGCCGCCAAAACGGTAAAGCCTGTCGTCATGCCGGAATGTGCTGCGCATGACGCGGGCTATCAGCAGCAGCACCTCATCACCGATGAGGTGGCCGTGTCTGTCGTTGACCAGCTTGAAATGGTCAATATCAATCACACCCAGCCAGTAGACGGAGGCATCGTGCTCGCGCCGCTGCCCGAATGAACTGCCGTCTGGCATCACATGTGCCACCGAGCTGGTGGCCTTGAAGAAGGTTTCGTCGAACGACTTGCGGTTGAGCAGCGATGTCAGCGAATCACGCTCGCTGTAGTCCAGCAGGTTCAGGAAGTTTTGATAGATGCGCGCAATGCCCTCGACCAGCCGGACAGTGGCAGGCTGGGGACGCTGGGCGAGAAGGACTTCGATAAGAAGCGCCCTTTCACCCTCTGAAAACACGGGCACGACAAGGCAGGGCCGCCCCGCGTACTCGAAGACACCTGTCTGCCGCGTTTCAATGCAGGCTACCCGATGGGGGAAATCGTTCAGGAGTTCAAGCTCATCAGGAGGCGTCCATGCCGAAGTTGACGCTGGCGCCACCATGCCGGGTGCGATGTGGGCTCGCACCAGGCAACGCCATTGTTCATTCCAAGGCAGCACCTCAATGAGGGACACCACAGCCTGCTGAAGCAGCGTGCGCAGCACTTCGACCAGTACGGAATCGGTGGTGTCCCGGTCTTTGACGTGCGTCAGCCGCGCCACCTGCTCCAGATGGATGAGAGAGTCGTGCATGCCTCGGTGGTGCCTGTCTTATGTTCTTGTGCGTTATGCGGCAAGGCCATGCGCTGGCGGCCTCGCTTGGCCGCACACTCTCAACGAACCCCATCAGCAGGTTTGAATGAAAAACCCAACACCAGACATGGGGCTCGGATACCTCCAGAGCCTTGAATGGCGGCAATGCTACCAGTTTTATCGATCGAGGCAATACCTTGCGGACCACTTATACGAGCCCCTAGGGAAAATCTGATCGTCAGGGCGTAATCGGCTGACGCCGCACCCGGAACCAGGCGGCATACATCGCAGGCAAGGCCAGCAGCGTGAGCACAGTGGCCACAATCAAGCCCCCCATGATGGCAACAGCCATCGGCCCCCAGAAAACACTGCGGGACAGCGGGATCATGGCCAAAACAGCGGCGGCAGCGGTCAATACGATAGGCCGCAAGCGCCTGACCGCAGCTTCCACGATGGCATCCCACGCAGGAACCCCTTGTTCCCTATCCTGCTCGATCTGGTCGATGAGGATCACCGAGTTGCGCATGATCATGCCCATGAGAGCGATGACACCCAGCAGCGCCACGAAACCGAAAGGCCGGTTGAGCAACAGCAAGGCCATGGCAACCCCGGCCATGCCCAGCGGACCAGTCAGGAACACCAGCATGGCACGACTGAAGCTGTGGAGCTGAAGCATGAGCAAGGTGAAGATGATGAACAGCATCATCGGCATCCCGGCCGCGATCGAAGAAGAGCCTTTGCTGCTTTCAGCCACGGTGCCTGCCACGTCTACGCGGTAGGCCGGGCCACCCTGTCTGGCCCACTCAGCCTCCAGCGCTCGAACGGCGGGCTGCAACTCGTTGGTCACGGTGGCTCCTTGCAAGCCCGCGACGATGTCACCCTGAACGGTGATGGCATATTCGCGGTTCTCCCGCCACATCACGCCGGGCTCCCAACTGAACACCGGGCGCGCAATTTGCGTGAGAGGAACAGGCTTGCCACTGGCAGTAGGCAGGTAGGCGTTGGCCAGTTCCGACACGGCATCGCGCTCAGCCAAAGGCTGACGCAGCACTATGTCTATGAGTTTGTCGCCGTCGCGGTACTGCCCCACAGTGTTGCCACTCAGCGCGATACGCGCCGTTTGCGCGATAGATGCGCTGCTGACCCCTAGCGCGCGCGCCTTGGTCTGATCCACCTCCAAACGGACAACTTTGACGGATTCGTTCCAGTTGTCGTTGACACCCCGGGTGTTGGGGCTGGAACGCATCACCTGCTTGACCTGATCAGCGCGTTCACGCAGCAGCGTTGGATCGGGCCCGACGACGCGGAACTGCACGGGATAGGCCACGGGCGGCCCGCTGGCCAACAACTTCACGCGGCCGCGCACCTCGGGAAACTCCTTCGCCATCAGCACAGGAAGTTCATTGACCAAACGGTCTCGCTCCTTGAGGTCCTCCGTCATGAGCAGGAACTGCGAGACGTTGGTTTGGGGAAAGATTTGGTCGAGCGGCAAAAAGAAGCGCGGCAGACCGGATCCCACCCAAGTGGTCACGTGCTGTACCCCGTCCACCTGCTGGAAGCGTGCCTCGACACGGCGGGTCACTTCTTCGTTGGCCGCAAATGAAGTGCCTTCAGGCAGCCATATATCGACCATGATTTCGGGGCGGTTCGAGTCTGGGAAGAACTGCTGCTGGACCTGGGACATGCCTGCCAACCCCAGCACGAAGGTGAGCAGCGTGATGCCTATGGTGAGCCAACGGTGCTCGACGCACCAGTCGACGATGCGACGGAATCGGATATAGAAGGGCCCATCGAAAACCTCGGCAACCGGCCCTGTGTGCGGCTTCACCTTCAGGAGTTTGACGCCAAGGTAAGGCACGAAATAGACTGAAACAATCCACGAAAGCACCAGCGCTGTGGCCGTGACCGCGAAGATGGCGAAGGTGTATTCACCCACAGTGGACTTGGCAAAACCGATGGGAAGAAAGCCTGCCGCCGTGATGAGCGTGCCGGTCAGCATGGGCATGGCTGTCAAGTCCCAGGTGAACGTGGCCGCGCGCATGATGCTGTGCCCCTCCTCCAGTTTTCGAACCATCATCTCTACGGCGATGATGGCGTCGTCCACCAGCAAGCCAAGCGCGATGATGAGAGAGCCCAGGGAGATTTTGTGCAGGCCAATGCCCCAGTACTGCATGACCAGGAAGGTCATGGCCAGCACCAGGGGGATGGTGATGAACACCACCAGGCCGGGGCGCGCATCAAGTGTGTAACGGCGCCAGCCGCTGCCGTGCGGGTTGCGGTGCAGCCCCAGGCTGAGGAAGCTCACGAGCAGTACCACCACCACGGCCTCAATCAGTACCTTGACGAATTCGTTGACGGAGGTGGCGACCGTTGCAGGCTGGTCCTGCACCTGAACGAGCTGCATGCCCGCTGGCAGGCTGCGCTCTATAAGGGTCAATTCGGCCTTGAGAGCCTTGCCCAGAGCGATGATGTCCCCGCCCTTGGCCATGGACACACCAAGCGCGATGGTGTCACGCCCGTTATGCAGCACTTTCGTCTGGGGTGGATCGACATAATCGCGCCGGACCTCTGCAACGTCACCCAGGCGCAACTGAACACCGTTGGCCGCGCGGATCGGCATGGCCCGCAGTTCGTCCACGGAGTGAAATGCGCCTACCACGCGCACAGCCACCGCATCCTGCGGCGTTTGCACCACGCCAGCGGGTGCCACCGCGTTTTGCTGCCCAAGTTGTTCGAGCACTTGGTTCATGTCCAGCCCCAAGGTGGCAAGGCGGCGGCGCGAAACCTCTATGTAGATCTTTTCGTCCTGCGCGCCAAAGAGTTCCACCTTGGCGACGTTATTGACGCCCAGCAGTTCTTGGCGGATGCGGTCGGCTTCGTCCTTCAGTTCCGCAGACGAAAAACCCTCACCCTGCAGGGCATAAATCACTCCATAGACATCCCCGAACTCGTCGTTGAAGTACGGCCCCACCACCCCGGAAGGCAAGGTACCGCGCATGTCGCCAATCTTCTTGCGAACCGTGTACCAGATCTGCTGCAGCTCCTTGCCTGGGGAAGAGTCGGCCACCTGGAAGATGATGAGCGTTTCACCGGGTTTGGAGTAGCTGCGGATGATGTCGGCGTACGGCACTTCCTGGAGCGTTTTCTCCAGCTTGTCAGCCACCTGTTCGGCCATCTGCTGGGCGGTGGCGCCCGGCCAGTAGGCGCGCACGACCATGGCACGGAAGTTGAAGGGGGGGTCTTCGTCCTGGCCGAGCTGGAAGTAGGCCGCAAAGCCCAGCACGAGCAGCACGACCATCAAGTAGCGCGTCAGCGGTTGATGGTTCAACGCCCACTCGGACAAGTTGAAACGGGAACGGGTTGAGGTGTCGCTCATGGGTGAATCTCCAGGCGGTGGTGTCAGCGTGCAGTCTCAGGGCCGTAACGAACCACCCGCTGGCCTTCGTTCAGCACATGCGTACCTGCCACAACCACCTCGTCGCCGGGTTGCAGCCCCTGTGCAATCAGCACAAGGTTTCCGTCGACACCAGCCACCTGCACCGGGCGCGCACGTACCACGCTCTGTGCCGTGTCATAAACCCAGACCGCGCTACCTTGGCCTGCCTGGCCGGTCTGGCGCCAGAGGGCACTGGTAGGCAAACGCACGGCAGCCAAGGCCGCGGCCTGCGCCGGCTTGATGCGGACCGTCGCCGTGGCACCAAGCGGTGGCTGAACGTCACCTTCGAGGGACACCTTGACGGCATAGGTCCGCGTGACAGGGTCTGCACTCGCCGCAACCTCACGCACTCGTCCAGGCAACTTGGTGGAGCCACCGTTCGCCTGTTGAGTCCACAAAACCACCTCGGCCGATTGCCCTTGCCGGATGGCTAACACGCGGTCCTCTGGCAACGCCAGCACGGCGTCTCGCGGGCCGTTTCGTGCCAGTCGCACAACGGGCGCTCCGGCCGCAACCACTTGACCCGGCTCGGCATCCACCCCCACGACGACGCCATCCGCGTCGGCCAGCAACCGGGCATACGCAGCCTGGTTGCTCTGCACACTGGCCTGGGCCTGTGCTTGCTCCAGGGTGGCTTGCGCCGCCTTGAGGGACGCCTCGCGCCGCTCAAGTTCAGCCCCGCTGATGAAACCTTGCTGGCGCAAAGCCTCAAAGCGACGGAAATCTGCCGCGGCCAGGTCACGTTGCGTTTGCGCTGCCTTGACCTGCGCCGCCGCCGCATCTGCGCCCGAACGCAAGTCCTGCGCGTCCAGCATCGCCAGCATCTGGCCTGCTTTGACGGTCATGCCCACTTCGGCCGGGCGCTGCATCAGCTTGCCGCCTACTCGGAAACCCAGGCGCGATTCGGTACGGGCCCTGATGTCGGCCGCGTACTCCTGCTCGCCCGAAATGGCCTGCCCCTCCACCTTCAAGAGCTTGACGGCTCGAATGGGTTCTTCTGGCGGCGCCGACGGCGAGCAAGCGGCAAGGGCCGCGACCAGGTTGAGCAGGATGGGCAAAGCAAAGGACCGGGGCATGGTGAAGCACCTCGAGAAATTAATGACCGGCTGGTTATTAACGGCAAATGATAACCGAAGCCGGGCGCCTCATGGAACCCAAAGCGGTTGCACCGAGCGTTCTGCGGCGCTGTGGCAACATCCACCAAATGCAAGGCGTTGAGCACTACGAAAACTTTCCTGTGGCGTCGTGGCTGTGTCCGCCACGGCTGCGTGCCCCCATCACGGCCATCTACCGTTTCGCGCGTACAGCGGACGACATTGCTGACGAAGGAGACGCGCCCGCGCAAACCCGTTTGGACACCTTGAGGGCGTACCGCACCGAACTTCTTGCCAGCCTTAAAGGTGCGGCCTCCGGGACGCAAAATTGGCCGGAAGTGTTCAGTCTCCTGGCCCGTCAGGCAATCGATCACAAGCTGCCCACACAACCGCTGCTGGACTTGCTGGACGCCTTTGAACAGGACGTGCGCTACACAGCCCAAGGCCGCCGATACAACGATCTGCCTGAGTTGATGGATTACTGCAGCCGCTCGGCCAATCCGGTGGGAAGGCTGCTGCTCCACCTGTACGGAGTCAACGACGCCCGGTCATTGCAGGAGAGCGACGCCATCTGCAGTGCGCTGCAACTGATCAACTTCTGGCAGGACCTGGGACAGGATCTGGCGCGGCAACGCTACTACTTGCCGCTAGACGCAATGCAGCGCCATGGCATAGAGGAAAGCGTTCTTGCCCCCGACCGTGACAATCAAAACGCCCAGGCCATGGTGCGCGAACTTACAGACCACGCGCGCGGCTTGATGCTCGCCGGGGCTCCGTTGGCCTTGCGCCTGCCGGGGCGGGTTGGTTGGGAACTGCGCCTCGTGGTTCAAGGTGGTTTGCGCATACTGGACAAGATAGAGGCGCTGCAATGGCGTACCTGGCAACGGCGTCCACGGCTTCATGCCACGGATGTGGCCGTGATGCTCTGGCGCACGGCGCGGATGTGAGCACCTTCGGTACACTCGCGGTGCCCCACACCTGCCACGCATGACGCCACAAGACTACGTTCAACAAAAAGCCGCTGCTTCGGGCAGCAGCTTCTACTACGCTTTCCTTTTTCTCCCGCCACAGCGGCGTGCGGCCATCACCGCCTTCTACGCCTTCTGCCGAGAGATCGACGATGTGGTGGACGAGGTGAGCGACCCTGGTGTGGCGCAAGCCAAGCTGGACTGGTGGCGCAAGGAGGTGGCTCAGACGTTTTCAACCAACGGGCGGGCGCCAGACCACCCCGCGCTGCAGGCCTTGATGCCGCACCTTGGAACGTATGCAATAGAGGCCCACCATCTGCTCCAGATCATTGACGGCTGCCAGATGGACCTGGATCAGTCGCGTTACCTGGACTACGCCAACCTGCAACGCTACTGTCATCTGGTGGCTGGCGTGGTAGGCGAAGTGGCCGCTCGCATCTTTGGCCAGACGGATGCACAAACCACCGAATACGCGCACCGGTTGGGGCTGGCCTTCCAGTTGACCAACATCATCCGCGATGTTGGCGAGGACGCCGTGCGAGGGCGCATCTACCTGCCGGTGAACGAGCTGCAGCGGTTCGACGTGAAGGCCCACGAACTGCTCAAGCGGGGAAGTGCCAGCGACGGCACATTCAACGACCGTTTCAAGGCGTTGATGGCCTTTCAGATTGAGCGCGCACTGACCACCTACGACGAAGCTTTGGCACTGCTGCCGTCAGCCGACCGCAGAACACAGAAGCCGGGCCTGATGATGGCCAGCATCTACCGCACGCTGCTGCGCGAAATTTCCACCGACCCCATGCTGGTACTGACGCAACGTGTGAGCCTGACGCCCTTGCGCAAGTTCTGGCTGGCCTGGAAGGTGCAGGCGCTGGGGCGGCTGTGAACCAGGAAGAACGGCGCCTGGCCATTGTGGGCGGCGGCTGGGCGGGGCTGGCCACTGCCGTACGGGCGGTGGAACGGGGCTGGCAAGTCAGCGTATTTGAAGCGTCACGACACTGGGGTGGAAGGGCTCGCGCACTTGAAATTCCCTGGCCTGTTGATTTGCCCAACCCTGAAGGACTGCCCGTTCTGCGGCTGGACAATGGCCAGCATATCTTGATTGGCGCCTACACGGACACGCGGCGCATGATGCAGAAAGTGGGCGTGCCCGAGGAGCGAGCGCTGTATGCCATGCCGCTGAGTCTCCGGTTCCCCGATGGGCATGGCTTTGCCACGCCGCCATGGGCACGGCGTTGGCCAGCACCGCTGGA
This sequence comes from Burkholderiaceae bacterium, assembly GCA_041913045.1. Taxonomy (GTDB): domain Bacteria; phylum Pseudomonadota; class Gammaproteobacteria; order Burkholderiales; family Burkholderiaceae_C; genus CAMLOF01. The sequence continues at coordinate 71,931 of JAYSGB010000015.1, forward strand.
CGTGTTGGCAGGCATTGCCACGGCGACGGGCTGGACGTGGGGTGAGCGTTGGTCGTTCTTGCAGGCCACCTTGAGTTGGCGGCTGCGCGGGTTCGAGTGCGACCCCGAGATGACCGTTGAACGTCTGTGCGGAAACCTGCCGGAACGGGTGAGACAAGACATCATCGACCCGCTGTGCGTGGCAGCCCTCAATACTCCTATGGGGCAAGCCAGCGCCCAGGTATTCCTGCGGGTGTTGCGCGACTCCCTGCTGGGTGAAGCCCTGCTTCCTTACCGAAGTGCAGACCTGCTGCTGCCGATGAAGGATCAGGGCAGCCTGTTCCCTGACAAGGCCGTTGAGTGGCTCACGGAACAGGGCGCCGAACTCAATCTGGGACAACGCATCCTGGGCCTGCGGCCACACGCCAAGGGCTGGCAGGTCCAGGGTACCTCAGACCGTGCTTACCAACATGTGGCCTTGGCCTGCCCCACGGCTGAAGCGGCCCGCCTGGTACGCCAACTGGCGCTTCCCGGCGACCAAGCCCAGGAATGGCTGCGGGCAGCTGAAAGTCTGCAGTACGAGCCTATTGCCACCACCTACGTGCTGACGCAGCATGCCCCAGCCTGGCCAGACACCCTGCCCATGCTGGCGCTACGCAGCGGTCCAGCGCAGTTCGTGTTCAACCGCTCCCGTCTGGGAGGCCCGAGCGGCTTGCTGGCTTTCGTGAGTAGCGCCTGCCGGTTGGACAGGGAAGCCCTTCAGTGCGCCGTATTGACCCAGGCACGCGAACAACTTGGCCTGCAAGATGCCCAAGCCCTGCTGACGGTGGCGGAAAAACGCGCCACGTTTGCCTGCACGCCCGGTTTGAAGCGGCCGGGTCATCAAGTCGCTGCAGGCCTGTGGGCGGCGGGTGATGCCATAGATGGACCCTACCCGGCCACGCTTGAAGGTGCCGTACGCAGCGGTTTGGCTGTAGCGGACAGTCTGCCGCAATAAAACGACACCCCCTGTAAAGCGTCATCCCCTGGCGCGCAAGGCCAGGTAGGCCGGGCGGTTCACGCAGCGCAGCACCCATTCGTGAACCAAGGGGAACTCGTCCATCAGGTGACGCGCCGGGCGCGCCCAGTTGACCACGCTAGCCACACAAATGTCGGCCACGGTAAAGCGCTCGGCCGCCAGGTACGACCAACCACGCGCCGCCTGTGCGGCCAGATGCTGCTCCAGCACACGCAGAGGCACACGCAGGCGCTTTTCGGCCTGCTCGGCCAAGTCGGGCTTGCGCTGCTCCTGCGGCATCGTCATGCGGTGCATCAGCACGGTCAGCGCGTCTTTTTCCACCTCGGTCACTGTCCAGAATGCCCAGCGCAGGGCTTCGGCGTCTTCCAGTGGGCTGGACGGTGAAACGCCCTCGCCCTTGCCGTGGTGTCGGGCAATGTAAAGCGCGCAGGCCATCGACTCCCACACCACCACCTGCCCTTCGGGCCGGTCATCCAGCACCACGGGGATGTGCCCGTTGGGGTTGAGCGCCAGGAATTCAGGGGTGCGCGTGGAACCGCCCTGGTAGGGCGTGGGTTCGTGGCGGTAGGCCAGGCCCAGCTCTTCGGCGACCCAAAGCGGGCGGATGGCACGTGACGCAACGATGCCGTGAATGGTCAGACTCATGCGGGTCTCCACAGATCAGAAACGAAAAAAGGGATTCAGCGAAGCAGAGATTCGCACAGGGCGTGCAGGTCGCTCACCACCAAGTGTGGCTGGTGCGGGGCATGCGGCCAGTCGTGTCCGGCACGGTTGACCCACGCGGTCTGCATGCCTGCGCCCAGGCCTCCGAGCACATCCAGCGCAGCGTCGTCCCCCACGTGCAAGACAGCTTCAGGGGCCACACCGGCCTGGCGTGCCGCCACCTCGAAGATGTGCGGATCAGGCTTACCAACGCCCACCTCGCGTGCAGTCACGTGCGCGTGGAAATGCTGGCCGATGCCGACCCGGTGCACATCGGCATTGCCGTTGGACAAGGCCACCACGGGGTAACGCGCTGCCAAGGCCTCCAGGGCTGGAAGCGCGTCGTCGTACAGGGTGACTCGATGACGCTGCTCGAAGAACACCTCAAACGCGGGCTCGGCCAGTGCCGGATCATCACCAGCCCGGCGCAAACCCAGGCGGATGGATTCACGCCGCAGCAGTGACAGGTCGTGCGCCATGTGCGCCCATTGCTGTTCCACTTCTGCCCGAACGGCCCGGCGGTTGCCCGCGTCGCCTAAAAAGGCGGCAGTGGCAGGAGCCTGCTCGCGCAGCCAGTCCAGCAGCACCTGTTCGGCGCGTTCGATGGTGGGCCAGACGGGCCACAAGGTGTCGTCCAGATCGAGGGTGATGGCCTTGATGCGTGATGGGTCGAGCATAGGTGGGGGAGAATACCGCATGGCTTTCCGAAAAGAACCCCCGTACAACCATGGGCAGACAGCCCGAACAGGTATTCTGCTGTGCAACCTTGGCACACCAGAAGCGCCCACCGCCAGCGCCCTGCGCAGATACCTAGCGGAGTTCCTGAGCGATCCGCGTGTGGTGGAGATTCCCAAGCCCATCTGGTGGCTGATCCTGCATGGGATCATCCTGCGGGTGCGCCCGGCCAAATCCGCCGCCAAGTACGCCACTGTGTGGACGCCCGAAGGCTCCCCGCTGAAGGTGTGGACCGAGAAACAGGCCACCCTTTTGCGCGGCTACCTGGGCGAGCGCGGCCACAAGCTGGAAGTGCGCTACGCCATGCGCTACGGCCAACCCTCCATAGCCAGCCAGCTCGATGCGATGAAGGCCGCTGGCTGCACGCGGATACTGGTGGTACCCGCCTACCCCCAATACAGCGGCGCAACGGTGGCAAGCGTGCTGGATGCGGTTTTTGCCTGGGGCAAACAGGTGCGCCACCTGCCGGAACTGCGCTTCGTCAACCGCTACCACGACGACGCGGGCTACATCGACGCGCTCAAGGTTTCCGTGCAGCAGCACTGGATGGCGCATGGCCGCCCCGACAAGCTCGTGATGAGCTTCCACGGCATGCCCGAGCGCACCCTCTACCTGGGCGATCCGTACCACTGCGAATGCCACAAGACAGGCCGCCTGCTGGCCGAGGCGCTGGGCCTCAAGCCCGAGGAGTACGTTGTGACCTTCCAGTCCCGCTTTGGCAAGGCGAAGTGGCTGGAGCCGTACACCGAACCGACCCTCATCGCGCTGGGCAAGGCCGGCGTGGGCCGCGTAGACGTTGTCTGCCCCGGCTTTGCCGCGGACTGCATAGAGACTCTGGAAGAGATTGACCAGGAAGCGCGCGAAGCTTTCATGCACGCGGGTGGCAAGGCCTTCCATTACATCCCCTGCCTGAACGACAGCGCACCCTGGTTGCGCGCCTTGAGCGACCTGTGCGAACGCCACCTGAGCGGCTGGCCAACCAAACAAGAGCCTGATGCGCAGGCCGCCATGGCCAGCCGAGCCCGTGCCGTGGCCATGGGCGCCAAAGCCTGAGGCGCGCGCGTGGCTGAAATCAGCATCCGGCGCCCACACCAGCTGGGGCTGGATGCTGCGCGCGCACTCACCGATCAGTGGATCGCTGGTGGCCAGCAGCGCTTTGGCCTGAACTGCGAATTGACCCGGACCTCAACTGCTGATGTGGTGAAGTTCAGCCGAACAGGTCTGTCCGGTGTGCTCACCGCCTCCGCAACGTCGTTTGAACTTCAGGCCCATCTGGGTTTTCTGCTCAGCGCCTACCAGGGCCGCATTGCCGATGAAATAGAGCGCCAGCTAGACGCCGCGCTGAACACAAGCAGCGGCAGCTAGTACGGCACCCTCCTTTCATCGGGAGCACAGGCCGTCAAAGCAGGTCTGCACCACCCAGTCGATGATCTGTTCGTTCGAATATTGACCCGTTCCCTTCAGGAACCCCAAGACCGGATCGCACGCCCTTGCATAAAGGGTGTAGAGAACAACGATGGGCGGCAGGCCGGCTTGAAGATCACCCTCGGCCTGCGCCGCCTCAATCCAGCTTCCCAGGCGTTCGCTGATAGCCATCAACAACTCGATGTAGGCCGTATTCACCTCCAGCGCGGCCCGCAGCGACGAATTCTGGCTTGGCAATGAAGGCATCTCGCCCGCGAGTTGGACTTGCATCGTCCAGCGCGCCACGTTCTTCAAGCGTTGCAACGGCGGCGCCTGGTCATCCAGCGAGTCAAGAAACGCCATCGCGCGCTGCATGACGCGCACCATCGCCGCTGCAGCCAGGTCTTCCTTGCTCGGAAAGTGCCGGTAGAGGCTGGCTTTGGCAATCCCCACCTCTGCAGCCACCTCGTCAACGGTCATGGCATCAAACCCCTTTTCCGCCAGCAAGCGGTTCACAGCCGACACGATCGCGTCCTCCCGGGCCAACTGCATCTGCTGACGAAAAGAGCGCTTTACCGGTGAGGCGGGCGTGGCATCGGTTTGACTGGTCATGGGACAAATATATCTATGCAGATTGAAAGGCAGCAGGCTAAAACCATACTACCAGAACAACTATTGAACTAATCAGTCTAGTTTTTTACTTTTTGGTTATTATTTATCCACACCAGTCCATTTCGGTGTGCCCTTTACCTTCTTCAACCACTCTGGAGTTCGACATGAAAAAACTGCTGATTGCCTCTTTGCTCGGTCTGGGTGCCCTCACAGCCAAGGCTGCCGACATCGTCGACACCGCCGTTGCCGCAGGCTCGTTCAAAACGCTCGTGACTGCTGTGCAGGCCGCAGGCCTGGTGGAGACGCTCAAAGGCCCAGGTCCCTTCACCGTGTTTGCCCCCACCGACGAGGCTTTCGCCAAAATTCCGAAGGACAAGCTGGACGCGCTGCTGAAGGACAAGGCTGCGCTGACCAAGGTGTTGACCTACCACGTGGTGCCGGGCAAAGTCATGGCCGCCAACGTTGCAGCAGGCCAAGTCAAGACGGTTCAGGGCGGCTCGCTGACGGTGAGCACCCAGGGTGGTGTCAAGGTTGATGGTGCAAACGTCGTCAAGACCGATGTTGTAGCGAGCAACGGCGTGATCCACGTCATCGACAGCGTTGTGATGCCCAAGTGACGAAGGCAACCGCACCTGGGCCCACCCCAGGTGCGGCCGTGGTAATGTTGCGGCTGACATATGAGCAACCACCACGGCACTCACGACAAGATCCGCCTGGACAAATGGCTCTGGGCGGCACGTTTTTTCAAGACCCGCAGTCTGGCGGGCGACGAGATAGACAAAGGCCGGGTTCGTGTCAACGGCCAAGTCGCGAAGGCTTCGCGTGAACCACGCGTAGGCGACGAAATCGAATTTCGCTCAGGCCACGTTTCGCGCACGGTCGTGGTCAAGGCGCTGAGCGCCGTGCGGGGCCCGGCACCCCAAGCAGCACTGCTCTATGAGGAAACGTCGGCGTCCATACTGGCGCGGCAACAGTCGGCAGAGCAACGGCGCCTGGCGCCCGAACCAGCCTCCACCATCGAACAGGGACGCCCCACCAAACGTGACAGGCGTCAATTGCAGCATCTGCGATCATCGGGCGGCGCACCGGAATGGAACGACCGCTGGAGCGCGTCACTCGACTAATGACCCTCACAGAAGAAAGACGATGGAGACGACCCGCTACCCCTTCCCCGACCTCAACACCCTGCCCGAGGACATCCGCGCCAAGATTCTGGAAGTTCAGGACAAGGCGGGCTTCATACCCAACGTCTTCCTGGCGCTGGCACGCCGCCCGGCAGAGTGGCGCGCCTTCTTCGCCTACCACGACGCACTTATGATGCCCGAGACCGCAGGCCGTGAAAGCGGTCTGACCAAGGGTGACCGCGAGATGATCGTTACCACCACCAGCGCAGCCAACCAGTGCCTGTACTGCGTGGTGGCGCATGGCGCCATTCTGCGCATCTACGAAAAGAAGCCGCTAGTGGCCGACCAGGTGGCGGTGAACTACCGCAAGGCTGACATCAGCCTGCGTCAGCGTGCGATGCTGGACTTCGCCATGAAGGTCTGCCAACGTTCTCACGAGATCGACGACAACGACTTTGCCGCGCTGCACGCTCACGGCTTCAGTGACGAAGACGCCTGGGACATCGCCGCCATCACCGCCTTCTTCGGGTTGAGCAACCGCATTGCATCTTTCAGCGGCATGCAGCCCAACCCTGAGTTCTACCTGATGGGCCGCGTGCCCAAGGCCAAGCCAGCGGTCTGATCTGGATTTGTGGGCGGCCAAGGATGTACGCCTTGGCAGAAGCATTCTTGGCACACCAACGGTTGCGCGCAACCATCCTTTGTTGCTGCGGCAGGCCTGGCCCTGCGGGGGCAATTTCTGTGGCGGCTGTGGCCGCCTGTCTGGGGCCGGGCGCGCTTTAGCGCGCTTCGTAACTGACTTGCAGCGGGTGTTTGAGGGGAGAGAGCGCTAGCGAACGGACCGAGTTTCCGCCGCACCGGCCCCAGGCAGGTGGACGCAGCGGA
>JAYSGB010000016.1:0-77144 GCA_041913045.1 Burkholderiaceae bacterium
CCCTTCGCCGCGGGAATGACCGGTCTTCTGTTTAACCGCCGGCTGCTGTGGGTCGTCCTCCGTCGATCAGGGTGGCGCTGGACCTCCTACTTCAACGACTCAGAGCGTGCTCGAATTGAGCCTTATTACGTACAAAACTGTTAGTCTTGATTCTTGTTGAAGAATCAACGACTAAATACCTACTAACAGTTAGGGTCATTCAGAACAGCTGCGAGCGGGTGTTTAACCCCACGCTGAACGGCCAACCCATCATCGTGCTGTCCAACAACGACGGCTGTGCCATTGCCCGCAGTGATGAAGCCAAGGCCCTGAGCATCAAGATGGGCGCGCCCTGGTTCAAGATCCGTCATCTTGAGTTGGAAGCGGGTCTGAAGGCGTATTCGGCCAACTTCGAGCTGTACGGTGACATGAGCCACCGCATGATGACCCTGGCCGAAACCTTGGGCTGTGGGCAGGAGGTTTATTCCATCGACGAGTGCTTCCTGGACATGACGGGCATCCGGGATGCCACCGAGCGGTCACGGCGCAAGCAGGCAGAGATTCTGCAGTGCATCGGCATCCCCACCTGCATCGGGATTGCCCACACCAAGACGCAGGCCAAGCTGGCGAGTAGGTCCAGTTGCGACGTCTTTGTAGGTAACCGGACACACTTCCTATATAAAACGCACTGCCTGCGAAGGCAAGCAGTGCGTTTTATATTGCGACAATCACCGGTAGGCTTCACAATCCATGCATGTCCGTAACCGGTTCACTGCCGTTTCGTATCACGACCACCGTCCTTCCGGACGGTGAGCGGCGCGTGTACATGGTGGACGACCGCGGGCTGGAAGACGACCACTCAGCCCTCTTCGTCATCAGCCAGCTGCGGAACGGCAGCCTTTCCGTAGCGACCGAGGAAGCGGCCCTCACCGCGATCAACGTGCTCCATGGCTTCTGCCGCGAATGGGGCATCGATCTGCTGGAACGGTTCCGCGCAGGTGAGTACCTCGCGACGCACGAGTGCGAAGCGCTGGGGGACTTCACCCGCCACAACTTCGGCGCCGAGTTCAAGAAGCAGCAAAGAGTGGTGGCGCTCGGAAAGGGGCGGCGCGGCTACGTCTACTCGAGGAAGCCGGTCGCGCGAGAGACCCAGCGCAAGCGCCTGACGCACATCGCCGCGTACGTCTCCTGGCTTGGCAAGTACCTCCTCACCCACGTCAGCTCCGAACGCCGAAAGCAGATCGAGGCAATGCGGATTGACATCCTCGAGCAGAAGATGCGTGGTGGTGCTCAGCGAGATGACTTCGATGCGAAGAAGCACTTCACGGCGGTTCACAACGCGAGGTTGAACGCGATCATCGCCCCTGGCGCCCCCGAGAACCCGTTCGAGGAATATGTTCAGCTGCGCAACCTGTGCCTGATTGAGGTGCTTCGCCAGTGCGGCCTTCGCCTGGGCGAAGCGTTGAACCTGCGCGTGCGCGACATCGACCACGTCAGTCGGGTCCTCAAGGTGCGGCGGCGTCACGACAGCCCCGACGACCCTCGCGTCAAACAGCCTAATCCGAAAACCCTGGAAAGAAACATCACGATCTCGGCCTACCTGACCGACCTGATCATTGAATACGTCGCCGTTCGGAAAAATGTCCCTGGCGCAAAGAAGCACCAGTACCTGTTCGTCACCCACAAGGCAGGGCCGACGCAGGGTCAGCCGATCAGCACGTCCGCCGTCGAACAGGTCTTCGACAAGATCGCGAGTACCGATAAGAAGCTGGCGCACCTCACGGCCCACAAGTTCAGGCACTTCTTCAGCAGCGAGCTGGCGGACGAGCAGCAACTGATGCAGGGTACGGACGCGAACAGCCGTGAGCTTCATCGTCGGGTCAGGAACTACCTCGCGGGCCGCAAGGCAACGTCTGAAGTCGATGCCCTCTACACCGAGCACCACACCAAGCGAGAGGCGCAGAAGATCGCGGAGCAACTGCACGCCCGGATGGCGCCGCCTGTGTCCTTCAAGAGGAAGCGCGAATGAGCAAATCAAGCATCCGCGCCCCGCACCACAAAGCCGCCGAGAGCGGTGACGACCATTTGGTCGTCACCCGCTACGGCATCGAGTTCGATGCCCGTGCGGACTGGTGGCCGATTGATGGCCGGCAGGGAATCGATGCTGCCAGCGTCTGGTCCCTTGTGTCGCCCGAGCTGCGTGCTGGGCTGCAGAAGGCATTCCGTGCCGGTGCACGCCGTTATTCGTGGGGCACCTTGATCCAGTACGTCTACGGCCTGAGGCACTACCAGAAGAGCTGTTTCCCAAAAGGCGAAATCACGCATTGGCGTTTGTCCGATCTTCGGCTGTATCGGACTGCCTTGATGAAGGAGTTCGGCAACGAGCACTATCTCCTGAGCGTGCGTTCAGTGCTTATCCTGTGGCACAAGGGCAGTTCGACCGGAGTCGACAAGGATCTGATCGCCTCGCTGAACGAAATGAGGCTCAAAGGCCGCGAAGCCGGCCGCGCTGTGCGTGTTATGGACCCCGAAAAAGGCCCGTTCACCGAGCAAGAGCGGCATTCGCTCGTTGAAGGGCTGAATGACGCAGCAGAACGTGGAGCGCTGAGTCTCGATGCCTACAGCGCCGTGTACCTGCACGTGGCAAGCGGGCGACGCCCGGTCCAATCGGCCAACCTCAAGTGCTTGGACCTTGTCCGCCAGATCGGGGACCCTGACGCAGAGTACCCAGAGGGGCGGCCGCTGCACCTGTTGGCCGTGCCACGGGCAAAACAAAAAGGGCATGCGTTTCGCGAAACGCGGCGCGCCATCGATTTGAGCCCGCAGCACTTCCAGTTGTTCTTGACACAAAAGGAGAGCGTGCAAGAGCGGTTTCGTCGATTGCTGGAAACCAGCGGCTGGAGCCTGCAACCCGGCGACCTGGAGTACGTCGTCGAAAACCTTCCGCTCTACCCTGCCTGGTCAGTGATCGAAGCAGCGCTCGACACCGCCGGCCAGCTCAGGACCGATGGGCTACACGGTGAGGCGCTGCACGCACTCCGCCGAGAGTCAGAGGGCAGCGCCTGGCATCGAACTCCATTGCGGCAAGGCCAGGTGCTGATTGAAGCATGTGAGTCAGTGGGCGCGCTCGGCCGCGATGGAAAGCCACTTCGCGTCACCGCGACACGGCTTCGGTATTCGAAGGGGTCGGGCCTCGCGCGAGATGGATTGCCACCGACCCTGATCGCATATTTCCTGGATCAATCGACGATCCAATCGGTAAAGATCTACATCGACAACCTGCCCGAGCATGCGGCGCAGATCAATGCGGCCCTGTCGCAATCGACCACCCTCCAAAATTTCGCCTCGGCGTTTCGCGGCAAGCTGGTCCGGACGGAAGCCGAAGCTGTCGGGGGCGACAAGCCGGAACAGAGCCGGGTGGCGTACCACGGCAAGGGGGCGGCAACCTGCGGCCACCTCAAGCAATGCGGGCTGGACGGCGGCATCCCGCGGGCCTGCTACACCTGCAGCCACTTTCAGCCTTGGGCCGACGGGCCGCACGAGGAGTTCCTCGCAGAACTGGAAGACGAACGCAAGGATCACGTCGCCAAACTGGGGCCTGAAAGCCCTGTCGCCAAGAAATGCGACAAGTTGATCTCCGCCGTCAGATATGTCGTGGAACTGTGCCGTCAGCATCGCGAAGCTGAAAGTGAAAGTAAAGGTGAAGGCGAACTGGAGGGCGTGCTGTGAGCCGGCAGCAAAACATCGACGTCACGTCGCTGATCACCAAGGATCGCCGCGCTCGCCAAGCGCAGCTGACCGAGTACATCAACTCGGCCCGCGACGAAGCGCAGGCCCTTGGCTTCCCGTGGGACGAGCCCCGCTGGGAGGGCGTCGGCTACTTCGTCAAACAGCCGTTCTTGCCTCGCGGGGGTAAGCCCAGAAAGGCGAAGATCGGCCCGGACATGTGCTTGGACGCGGCGTTCATCGAATTCGCCAAGGCCTATGTCACGGAACGGCATTTGACCAACCCCGGCGAGAGTCAGGAGGGGCACACCAAGCGACTGCAGACCCTTCGGCTCGTGGAGGCTGCACTGCTTGACCTTCGCGGGCTTGCCGACCCGCTGGACATCGATGCAGCGGTTTTCGACGAGGTCGCTCGGCGAGTCAGTTCTGTGCTGGCGGCCGGCGGGCCATACAAGGTCGGCAGAGAACTGGAAACGCTCGCCGCCGTGATGGCGCGCCGCGGCGTCCTGCCCGCGATCTGCGAGGACTGGACCAATCCGAACAAGGGGCCGAAGAACACGAACATCGCCGTCGACGCCGAGTCGCAGCGCAAGCGGGAGCAACGGCTTCCGAACCACGACGCGCTCTACGTGCTGGCCGACATCTTCAACCGCACATTTGACCTTTCCGACGAGCGCGTCCACCGCGACATCTACACCACGAGCATCACCGCGTTGCTCATGTCTGCCCCCTCCCGCGGAGAAGAGCTCCACCGTCTCCCACTCTGCCTCGTGATCAAGGCGACCGACAAGTTCGGAACGGAGCAGACCGGCCTGCGGCTTGAGGCGTCTAAGGGCTTCGGCGCATACGTGAAGTGGGTCTGGTCCGAAATGGTGCCGGTCGCCGAACTCGCCATCGAACGGGTGAAAACAATCACCCAGGAAGCGCGCAATCTCGCCAAGCACCTGGAAGGCCGCAATGCTGGGCGCTTCTACCGCCACCCGAACTGCCCCAAGGTGGCCGACAACGCTCCGCTCACCGCTGAACAGGTCTGTTTCGCGTTGGGCTACGCCATCAACAACGTACGATACAGCGCAGGAGACTCCCTGCGCGGGAACGGCCTGAGCGGCGTCGACGGAACGTACACGCTCCAACGCCTATGGGACGAGGTCGTCTTGCCGCGACATCGGCAATTGCACCCTCACTTCCCCTATGTGAGCGCCAAGGACAAGGCGCGCGGCAAGAAGGGCGGACTGAAATTCAGCGAAGCGCTCTTCTGCATGCTGCGGCACCAACTGCACCAGTGGAACGGTACTTCACCGGTGCAGCTTTGGCTCCCCGATCTCAAAGACTTCAGGGTCGACGTCGGGCCATCGCCGCAAACAAACATTTTTGAGCGATACGGGTACATGGATCCAAGTGGGAAGCCGTTCAAGCTCACGTCCCACCCAATTCGGCATCTGCTCAATACTGAGGCGCAGCGCGTCGGCCTGACAGACGAACAGATCGCACACTGGTCTGGACGCAGGGTGGTGGCGCAGAACACGACGTACGACCACCGTACCATCGAGGAGCGGGTGGACCAAACCCGCGAAGTTGTCGAGCGCGTCCAGTCTGCCGTCGCCCTTCCCAACGCCGAGCCTACTCCTGGCGCCGATGTTGTTCACGGCCAATGGGTGATCAAGCTCGTTCGCAAGCCTCGGGCGCTGAGGGACATCGAAGACATCCAGCCGCACCTTGCCGGCCTCAAAACCCTCTACGGCGAATGCCACCACGACTGGTCATTCGCGCCCTGCGAGGGGTTCGTCAAATGCCTGGACTGCAGCGAGCACGCGTGCATCAAGGGCTCCGATTCCGACGCCAAGACCAAGCTCGAGCGACTCGAAGCCTTGCGCGAGGGCGTCATTCGTGATGTTGCCAAGGCTCGCAAGACCGCCGAGGAGGACATCGATGCTCAGGACTGGCTCAAGGTGCAAGAGCGATACGCAGCCAAGGTGGATCAACTGATCTCGATCCTCCAAAACGACTCTGTGCCGGACGGTGCGGTGATCCGGTCCGCCGACGGCCAGCACCCGACCCACATGCACCGGGCGCTGCGCGGCCTCGCGATCAAGGCCATCGAGCAAGGCGGCGGTTCGAACGAGGCGATGACCCGGCTGCTGCAGTCGATCGAAAGTGGTATCGGGGGTAACGACGCAGGCATCACCCACATCGCACCGGCGCTGGCCCTCGCGGCACCCCCGGAACCAAGCTAACCAGAACTATGTCTCGCAAACCACGCATCCGGCCTGAACACGTCGAGGCGATCGTCAATGCGATCCGGGTGTACGACGGCGACAAGCTGACCTGGGACACTGTCCGCGACCTCGCCAAACCCATCTTGGACTACCGGCCGACTCGGTCTGGCGTGAACGCACATCCGGACATCCAGAACGCGTACAAGGCGAAGGATGTGCGCTTGGAGTTAACGCCAGGTGACCGTATCCCCGCCCCGAAAAGCCTTGCCATGGCAGGTCGCATGATCGCGGTGCGAGACGCCCAGATCGCCGAGCTGAAGATGCAGATCGACGCGTTCCGAGAGAAATTCGATCGCTGGCGGTACAACGCCTCCCTGCAGAACATCAAGATCGACAAGCTGGACGCCCCCTTGCCGCCCATCTCGCGAAAGCAGTGACATGAGCACCAGCACCTCAGAACTGGCTGCGCGAGCGGTCGCCACTTTCGAGACCTGGATCGCCGAGCGCCAACGGGCCCGCGACTGGCAGGAGTACATCCGCGCCGGCAAGGTCAATCGCAGCGAGGTCGCAAAGGAGTGCGGTTTCCCCCGCTCGTCCTGGGGCTCGAATCCCGGTCTGGCTGCAGCGCTCGCGCGGGTCGAGGCCGAACTCGCACACCGCGGTCTGCTGTCCGGGGCGAGTGCAGATCGCGAGAACCTGCCGAAAGAAGCGTTGGCCGAGATCGGAGCCTCTGAGGAACGCACCCGTCGTGCCATGGCATCAAAGGCTTCCCTGGAGAAGCGCGTCAAGGCGCTCGAAGAGCAGAACGCGGCGTTGCGCGCAGCGAACCGGGATCTGACCGAACGCATTCGGCGGTCCACGTTCGCCGAGCAGCACCTGGCCGAAACGGGGAGGCTGCTTCCACAATGAAGAGCTTGCCCGCCTCCGTCATGGCAAGTGATGGCAAAAGTTTTGCCATCAGCCATCCGGTCATCGAAACGCAGGTGCGAGTCACGAGCGTCCGCTCACGTGGCTCGTTCGGTGGCGTCATCTTTGCCGGCAAGAACGACGCGGGCGAGTCGTTCGTGGTCAAGGCCGACTTCAAGCTCGTGCCCGACCCTTCCCTGGTTGAAGTGGCCCAGGTCTGGACGGTCAAGGGTGCGAGCCAGGTTGTCACCTACACCCACCACGGGCAGCAGCGGCAGGAAGTCGAGATCACGCCCGAATGCCTCGTGCTGCAAAGGCCGAGCGGCAAGAACATCGTCGGCTGGATCGCTCAGGCACCGGACTGCAAGGGCATTGGGGAAGTGCGGGCCCGGCGACTGTACGAGCGATTCGGGCTTGAACTGGTCAGCATCATTGAGGCTGAAGATTGCGACCGTCTCGTCGAGGTCATCGACCGGGAAGCTGCTGAAGCCCTGGTTGCGGCGTTCGCAAAGCATGGTGTGGCGGAGTCGCTTCTCTGGCTGGAGCAGTTCGGGCTTCCCAAGCCGCTCGCCGCCTCCGTCATCCGGTACTGGGGCAAGGATGCCCGCAGCCGGATCGAGGTGAACCCGTACGTGCTGGTGTCCTTCTGCGCCCGTTGGAAGACCGTCGATGAAGTCGCACGCTCGCGCTTCGGCGTTCTTGCTGAAGATCCCCGTCGGCTGATTGCGGCGGCCGAGGACGTGCTGTACCGGGCCATGGAGGCAGGCGACACAGCGTTGCCAGCGGAATCGGCCAGGGAGAAGTTGCGACAGATTCTCGGCAGCGTCAGCCTTGCCGAGCAGGCCATCCGCGTTGCTTGCAACGACTCGAAGCTGCACGCCGGGGACGAGTTGGTGCAGGCGGCCGGCCTTGCCTACATCGAGACCTACGTGGCACGATGCCTCGCGGACATGCTCTCGGGCACATCGGGCGATCAGTCCGAAATGTTTGTCGCGCAGACCCCCGATGCGGGTTTCATCGCTCGCGCGCTGACTGCGTACGAAGCGGCGAACGGCATTGAGCTCACGCCTGAACAGCGAGATGCAGTTCTGACCTCGGCGGCCAACGCCGTATCACTCATCCTCGGCGGCGCGGGGACTGGGAAGACAACGGTGTTGAAAGCGCTCTGCCACGTTCTCGAGTGCGCCAGTCCAGAAGCGCGCATCCATCAGTTCGCCTTGGCCGGTCGTGCCGCCCAGCGAATGACCCAATCGACAGGTCGGCCTGCGGCCACGATCGCGGCTTTCTTGAACGGCATGGACGTCGAACCCGGTTCGACCGTGCTGATCGACGAGATGTCGATGGTGGACGTCATCCTGATGTACAGGGTCCTGAAGCAGCTACCTGCGGGCGTGCGCCTCGTGCTGATTGGCGACCCTGCGCAACTTCCGCCGATCGGCCCCGGCCTTGTGCTTCACGCGCTCCAGGGGCAAGCCTCGTTGCCCCAGACGACCCTAAAGACGGTAAAGCGCCAGAGTTCGGCATCCGGGATCCCGCAGGTTGCACAAGCCGTCCGGGACCACGCCTCGCCAGCATGGTCCGACTACGTTGGACGCGATCAGCCTTCAAAGCGGAAACTGGGGGTCGGGGGAGCGGCGCAGCCGCGGGGCGAGTGGGGCGAAGCCCCAGCCCCCTCGCGCAGCTCCGGCGTCTCTGCGATTCCCTGCCAGGAGGATCAGATTGATTCTCTCGTGGCCGGCATCTACGAGGATCTCGGCGCCGACGGCAGCGACTTCTCGGTGCAAGTGCTCTGTACCACCAAGAACGGCCCCGGAGGTGTGAAGAATATCAACGCGCTGATGCATGAACTATTCGCTGGCAAGCAGCGCCCTGTCATGAGCCTGCATCCGGACTACGGCCCCATACATGAGCGCACAGAGCATGGGCTCGGCCTCTTCGAGGGTGACCTCGTCATGTTTGGAGCGAACGACTACACCCTCGGTCTGCGAAACGGCGCCCTGGGCAAGGTCCTTCACCTCGCCGACCCTTTGAGTGCTTCCTCGGATGTATGCCATGTGGACTTCGAAGGCGCGATCTACGCCCTGAATGCGGCGCACTTGCGCCATGTTTCGCATGCGTACGCCATTACAGTCCACAAGTCCCAGGGCTCGCAGTTCGACCGCGTGATCGTCCCGGTCCGCAGCGGGAAGCTGCTCGACAACGCCCTGCTGTACACCGCGATCACCCGAGGCGTGAGTCAAGTGGTTCTTGTTGGTGACATCGCCGCTGCGGAACGGGCGATCCGGGCCGTAAGCAATTCTTCTCGCCGCTGCACTCGTCTTGCATCAGCACTGGCAGGTTCGCAGAGTTCCCGCAACCTTCACTCGGGCCACGGCGATCGCTGCAGTCCCACCGGTAGGGCGCCACAGTAGTTGCTCTGGCGCGAGCGTCAAATCAACGGCTTGGCGCTAGCCGCGCCACACGACGCGCCTGCTTTTCGCACGAGTTGATGCGACTGGCCTCTGACTGCGCCACGGCTCCTTCGCTGCCAGCCCCGGCGGCGCCGCCAAAGCAGCCTGCCGCCAACCTGCCTCTTGCAGGTACCGGCAGCCGGCCCCTTCCAGTCGTTCGACCGCTCGAAACGAGCGGCAGCAAGGCGCAGGAAGCTGACGTGCAAGATCAAATTTGACGGTCGGCACCGCAGCGATGTGAGTCATTTAAAGTGGATCCGTCAATGACGGCAAGTGGCCAGAAAACGACTCATCCAAACGAGCGAGGGCTCACGCGCGTGCTTGAGCACCCCGGTCCAGATGCTGTGCAGGCCCATCTCAGAAAACCGAATATCCACCCTCAAACTCCGCGCGCCTCCAGCAGCGCATCCACGCTGGTAAGGAGCACATGGCGGTTGTCATCTAGGGAGGCGATCTGACGGACGATCGAGCGTGCCATCTGGCCTGCGTCGGAGAATTCCGGCGCGGCCTTCTTCTGGTCTTCGGTCAGGTCAATCACATCATTGACTGCGTCCACCACCAGCCCCTGCAGGGTTTTGCCCAGCGTGCAAAAGACAGTGACGGTCTGCTCGGTGATGGGGGTGTTTCGCTGGCGCAGCACTTGGCCCAGGTCGGTGATTGGCACGATGGCGCCGCGCAGGTTCACCACGCCCAGCGTGTGGGCCGGGGCGTTGGCGATGCGGGTGGGGGCTTCGTACTGGCGGATTTCCTGCACATCCAGGATGTCGACGCCGTACTCTTCCTCACCCACACGGAAAGCGAGGTATTCGGTCTTCTCGTTCATCAGAAGGACTCCCATTCGTCGTTCTTTGCCGGCGCAGTCGCGATGAGCTGGGGCTCAGCGGCGCGCGGTGCCGAGACGGCCTTGGGAGCCAGCTTGGCGGCAGCGGGCTTGCGCACGGCCACAGGGCGGGTTTCGGTGCGCTGGATGGGCGCTGCATGGGCGCGGATACCCGCGTCGTGGGCCGACAGCTTGAAAACGGCGACGGCTTGCACCAGATCCTGGGCTTGGCCTCGCAGGCTATTGGCCGCAGCGGCCATTTCCTCAACAAGTGCGGCGTTTTGCTGGGTGGCCTGGTCCATCTGCTGAACGGCTTCGCCAATCTGGCCCACGCCGGCGCTCTGCTCGGAGCTGGCGGCGCTGATCTCGGCCATGATGTCGGTGACGCGGCGCACACCGTTGACCACTTCGGTCATGGTCTCGCCGGCCTGATTCACGAGGGTGGTGCCTTGCTCCACTCGCTCGACGCTGGCGGTGATCAGGTCCTTGATCTCTTTAGCAGCGGCAGCGCTGCGCTGGGCAAGGCTGCGAACCTCGCCGGCCACCACGGCAAAGCCACGGCCTTGCTCTCCCGCGCGGGCGGCTTCCACGGCGGCGTTCAGCGCCAGGATGTTGGTCTGAAAGGCGATGCCATCGATGACGGTGATGATGTCGGCAATCTTGCGCGAGCTGTCGTTGATGCCCTTCATGGTCTCCACGACCTGACCGACCACTTCACCGCCTTTGGTGGCCACGGTGGATGCCGACTGGGCCAGCTGGTTGGCGGTTTGAGCGTTGCTGGCGTTTTGCTGAACCGTGGAGGTCATCTCCTCCATCGACGCGGCGGTTTCTTCCAGCGAGCTTGCCTGTGCTTCGGTGCGGGCACTCAGGTCCTGGTTGCCTTCTGCGATCTGCGTGCTGGCGGTCGAAACAGATTCGGAGCCAGAGCGCACGGTGGACACCACTTGCGTCAGGCTGCTTTGCATGGCAGACAGCGCCGCCAGCAGCTGGGAGATTTCGTCCTTGCCCGTGACGTCAATGGGCTGGGACAGGTCGCCGCGCGCAACGGCTTCCGTGGCGTCGATGGCCTTCTTGAGGGACGCCTTCATCGCGCTGCTCAGCATGTAGCCGAAGAAGACAGCGATCAGTACGCCGACCACGATGGCGCCGATGGACAGAGCACTCATGGTCTCATATCGAGCAACGGCCGCCGTGTAATCCTGCTCGGCAACTTTGCCCTGGATCTTGATCAGACCGTCGAGACCGGCCGCGAACGGACTGTTGAGTTTGCCGATTTTCGTCAGAGCGATCTCGCGCGCCTTGTCATAGTCGCCGGCTTTCAGCGCATCCAGCGCAGGCATGAGTCCTTCTTTGGTCAGTGCTGCGTAGGCCGCTTCCGTTTCCTTGGCGAGTTTGGCTTCCTCAGGAACCAACTCGTTCGCGGCGTATGCTTTCCAGCGCTTGTCGACCTCAGCCATGTTGCCTTCGATTTGCTTGAGGCCGGATTCGATGGCAGCAGGCGTGGGCTCCAGCACCATGTAGGCGATGGACAGACGCGTGCGCAGATTCTGGCGGTTCACAGCGGCCAGGTCAGCGGTCGGGATGGTGCGGTCCACGTACACCGAGCGCAAAGATTCGTTGGCTTTGCTGGTTCCCACGATCCCGATGGCACCAACGATAACGAGCAGGATGGAGGCAAGACCAATCAGCAGCGCAAGGCGCGTCGTGATTTTCAGATTGTTCATGGGTTTTCCTTCTTGATTTCGAACTGTGGACACCACTTCGGCCGCAGATGCGGTCAATGCGTGTTCCTTCTTGCTGGACATCACTGGGTCGAATTCGATCAGCGGCGCAGTTGAGCACGAAGCGCTGCACTTGTCCAAGTGCCCACAGGCGTAACGAAGGTGCGTGGGGAAAGCAAAGCGCTGAACCGTTGCAGTTCAGCTTGACAGTCAGGAAATGATTCCGGACAGGCAACCCCGCTATCGTGTCCAGTGCGAAAGTGCACCTGGAGGTAGACCGGAGGCTTTGCGACCCTGGCTTTCGCACAGGTGAGCAGCTTGGAATTGTAAGGGAAAACCTCTATGTGTGCTTAGAATTTCCATTTCTCTCAATTTAAAACACCAATGGCAGGAATAGTCATTGCCAATTTTTGACGATTCTTGCCTATTGAGCAGCAAACGCTATCTGAATCGCCCCGGGTTCAGTAGACACCTTCGAGCCTCGGACTGAGGCCCTACAAGCGATGCCATGACGAAAAAATTGGCACGCCAAGCGGGCCGACGGCACCTCATCGCAATGACGGCCTTGTAACCAGTTGCGGTCGTTGGAGCTCTGCGGTCCATTGACTCGAATCAGCCTGATGCAGAGGTTCGATGAACATCGGCTTTCCGCACCTTGCTGTCGCTCATCGCGTTTTGGACCAGCGGCAACAACGGGTCGACTGCGCCTGTCTACTAGGCAGATCTCGACGGCCGAAAGCAGCGGTACGCCTTTAGAAGCACGTGGGCACACCGACCTCCACTTTTGGGGCAGGTCGGTCAATCGCGACTAGCGTCTGCCAGTCGCGAAGTTGTGGCGCCAGTCGCGAATACTTTGGCGCCCTACGGCAGTCTCGGGAGGTATGGCGTTTTGTCTCAGAACTCTGTCGCAAATCGCACTTAATCTGCTGCCCTATGCCACCAAGATGTCCGTAATGGCGTCGCTGCAAGCAGTTTAAAGACAAATATACGGACAAAATGGCTGCGCCGATCAGTGTTCTACTAATGAAAAAACGATCACTCAGTCAGTCATTTCACTCGCAGGTGGACATATTCGCCAACCACATGGCCAAGAGTGCCGACCGCAAGCCGGGCAGCTACCCGCCCCAGTTGGGCAAGGTGTGCAACCTGGCCGAGATGACCGAACGGCAGCGGGACTGGTTGTTCAAGCGCACTGACGTGACCGAGGTGTGGGGCGTGGGCCCAAGGATCGGCAAGCAGCTCAATGCTGCTGGCATTCACACGGTGCTGGACTTGAAGCGGCTGGACCCGGCCACGGCCAAGCGGAACTGGTCGGTGGTGCTGGAACGCACGGTGCGTGAACTCAATGGCATCTCCTGCTTCACGCTGGACAACTGCCCGGCACCGAAACAGCAGATTGCCTGCACGCGCTCGTTCGGGGAGAAGGTCACCGCCTTGGCCGAACTCAAAGAAGCGGTGACGGAATTTGCCAGTCGGGCAGCGCAGAAACTGCGGGGCCAGAACAGCCAAGCCAATGCCGTGCTGGTGTTCATCCACACCAGCCGTTTCCGGGTGCAGGACAAGCAGTACGCCAAGTCCATCACCGTGCCGCTGCGGCTGCCCACGGCAGACACGCTGCGGATTGTGGGGGCGGCCCTGGTAGGGCTGGAGCGCATCTTCAGACCGGGCTACAACTACGCCAAGGCGGGGGTGATGCTGCTGGACTTGCAGGCGGCCACGGTGGTGCAGCAGGAACTGGACTTAGGCGATGCCGAGGTGCTGCACGAGCGTCGCAATGCACGGCTGATGACGGCGATGGATGCGATTCAGGATCGGTTCGGGAAAACGTCGATCCGGCTGGGGTCGGCGATGGCGCCGGCGGAGCGGAAAGAGCGCAGCCGCTGGACCATGAAGCAGGAACGAAGGTCGCCGAGGTACACGACGCGGTGGGGGGATTTGATGGTGGTCACATAACCCCCTCAGCAGTCGTAGGCATCAACCACGCCAATACCGGCAGTGCAGCGCTTCCGGTCGTTCGCCCGAGGAGGTCGCAGCGTGCGAGGTCTCGGCCCAAATCCGGTCATTGAACTCCCCCCAATTGGGCCACAACTCCTGGAATTTGGGAGTTGCGGATTCAGCCAAGTCGGCTCTCCGCTAGCAGCAGAACAGATCCGTGTTCCTGATGAGCAGCGCGGTATCATGGTGCGCATCAAAGAAACTTAGGGGAATGTGAGATGGGGATAAGCCTGCTTCAAGAATTCTTGAGCTTGCGCCTTTTAGACATCGGTGCCGAGGACTCTCGCCTCGAGAAGCTTGAAAACACCTGCGGCGAGCTTGCCAAGGCGTACGCCACCAACCCCAAAAGTGCTCTCGCGCCACTCCTGGCGGCGTGGGACCCCACCGCCGGTGAGGAACCGTCGCTCCTGCAGATTGGTTCGGTCCTTCAAGGGCATTGGCCGACTTACCGTGGTGCCTTCACAGGGGAACCCCTGACGCTCTACCGCGCGGTGGTTCTGGAATCGGTCATGAGGGCGATGGAGTTGCAGGGCGTGCTTGCTGTGGCAGTGAACCTCGTTGCGGCCAACATCCTCCCCCAGCTGAAGGTCGGGCAGGAATCCCGCATTCTCGAAATCCTAGTCGGGCGCGCAGATGCCATCACTGCTGAGCGGCTCAAGCAGGTCTGGCCGGACCAGAACAGCGCGACCAACTTAGCGCCAATGGCTGTGCCGCCCATGAACAGCCTGAAGAAGATTGACGAGAACGCGTGGTTCGCTCAGGTGGCCGCAGCTGCTGGACCTGGCACCAATCGAAGTGGTGTGACACTCTCCGACGCAAATCCGCAGTGGTCGAACGGGGCGCCGAACTGGTCATATGAATTTGCTGCGCGCATGGCGCCAATCTTTGCTGACGTGCACGACAGGGCGGCCGCGAGTGCTTTGAAAGTCGCGGGGACCGCTTTCAAGTCCTTGGCGGATGCTGTGACTGCCAAGCTGAACGAGTTCCTGGCCGCAGAACAGGAGCGAAGCGACCAGCGCGAAGCGACCAGCCGCCTTCTGTGGTGGCGCCAGAGTCTCTACTCGGAAACGGCGCAGATGCCGTATCGCAAGCTGCCTGCGGCGCTCGTTGCTTGGCACATGGCGCTGGACATGTCCGATCTGCTGCCTGAGGTGTATCCGCCGGCTGTCGAGTCGCTCCTTTTCGAGTCGGTCCGCGCCGCAACGGGGGCTCAGGGTGATACTGAACTCACTCTGGGCGAGCTGCTCCAGGTGAATGGCGCGACCTCGCAGCTGGCGCAGCTCGGATGGCTAACCGAGCAACGGTCAACCGCGTCGAGGACTCTGCTCGTTCAGGCGCTGGCGAACTCCTTCGCCGCTGGAAGTCCGGAGGCAGTCAAGCTCGGAGTAGACGCTGAGCTCAAGATGCTGCCGGGCGACTGGGCGATTTGGCTCCTGCGCGAAATCAAAGCGCTCGAGGCTTTGGCGACGCCGGATGCAGTCGAGCAGCCCGCGGAGGCGGCCGCATGAGCCGTCAGTGTTCGCATCCTGCGTGTTTTGCCCCCGATGAACTCGGCTGCCAGGTAGGGGAGAGCTCGCTGCAGCAGTGCAAGCTCTGGCTGAGCAGCCGGGACGTGCAGGAGCAAGCTGCGGCAGCTGAGCCTGATGATGGCGCGCGGCTTCCCTGGACGGGAAATGCCATGGGCGCCGGTGCCATCGGATTTCTAAGTGGCGCGACCCGCACGCGGCTGGTGGGCGTCTTCGGAGTCGCTGGCAGCGGCAAAACATCTCTCCTGGGAGCGTGGTACCTGCTCATTGGCCGTGGCATCGGACCCAAAGGCATCTCGTTCGCCGGCTCACTGACGCTCGAGGGTTGGGAAAACATCGCGGGCAACCTGCGCTGGACAGGCGCACATGGGCCGTCCTTTCCACCGCACACGTCCAGCGGAAGTGGCCGGCACCCCGGGCTGCTGCACATGGACTTGCAAGTAGACGATGGACGACATGACCTGCTTTTTGCAGACGCACCTGGCGAGTGGTTCAGTCGCTGGTCGGTACGTCGCGAAGCAGAGGACGCTGTTGGTGCTGCCTGGCTTTCGGGCGCTGCAGACGTTCTCCTGGTAATTGCTGACTCCGAGGAGCTGGCGGGGCAACAGCTCGGGACCGCGCGCGCGCGCCTACAGAGTCTGTTGCGAAGAGTTGGCGCGGAGCGGCGTGGTCGCCCCGTTGCGCTGGTCTGGACCAAGTGCGACGTACAGGTTGACGAACAGATGTGCACGGTGATGAAGAATGCGGCCGACTTGGCGCTCGGCACTTACGACACGTTCAGCGTGAGCATGCACGCGGCACCCGGACAAGAGCCGTACAACCGCGGTCAAGGGCTGCTGGAGCTTCTGGATTGGGTTGTCCGAGTTGGCGAGGCTACGTTCCCGAAGAAGGCGTTGCAGCATCCGGAACAGGACCTTCTGCAAATCGTCGGAGGTGTCCGTGCCTGAGGCCACCCTGAAGATTGCCGTGTTCGGCGAATCCAACGTCGGCAAGAGCCACTTCGGCGCCCAACTGATTGGTCGGCTGAATGCAGAAACTGGAGCGCTTCGAATGCGCGGCGCTGCTGCGGACCTGGGCGCATTTGAGGAGGTGGCCCAGTCGCTCAGTAGCGGCGTGCCCGGCGCCCATACGTCTGCAGGCACATACACCGAGACTCTGCTTCCGGTGCAGTCCGATGGCACGGCCATCGACCTGAACTGGCCTGACTACGCGGGCGAGCAAGTCAGCCAGCTTCTGCAGGAACGGCGCGTCCCCACCTCATGGCAGCAGCGGGTAGAGACCGCCGATGGTTGGATTCTCATGGTGCGGCCCAAGCACGTCCCGTTAGGCCACGACATCTTCTCCAAGCCGCTTAGCGACTTGCAAGCGTCGCGCTCGGGTGGCACCGTGGAGTGCTCGCCACAGGCGCGCCTGGTGGAGTTGCTACAGATGCTGGCGTACACCTCGCGTGCGAGAACCGGCAGACGCAAGCCCGCGCTAGCAGTCGTGCTTTCGTGTTGGGACGAGCTCGAGGAGCCGCAGGGAACGACTCCTTCTGACGTGCTTGGTAAGAACCTGCCCATGCTGGCCGACTACATCAAGAACAACTGGAGCGAGCAGCGCCGTATCGTCTTGGGACTTTCGGCTACGGGAGTCGCGCTCACCAAGGCGTCGCCCAACCAAGATTTCATCTACAAGGGTGCTGAGGCAATGGGGTGGGTGGTCGACGCTGACGGCCAGCACTCCCCAGACCTGACGCTGCCTATCGCTAGACTTGCTGCGGCAATCCAGAGCTGATGCGCATTCACAAGGCCTGGTACGGCCCCAAAGGCGGGCACGCGCTGCTGAACTGCACGGAGCCGACCCTGCAGTCCGTGTTTAGGCAGGCTGCGTGGCTCACGGATTTACCGGGCACCGCTCCGGCGGGGCTGGCCTGGGAGCCCTACTTTCGCACCGGCATCCAGCAGGACTACTTCGTGCTCGTGCATACGCGCCCGAGCCAGGCTTCGGACAGGGCGGGCATGGTCGATTCGGTAGCCGCATTTGTGCCACTGAACGAGCTGGCCCAAGTTCCGGACATGAGGGCTCTGGCTGCGAACGTGCGGGAGTCTCACGACAGTCAGTCGCAGGAACCGTTCGAGGCGATAGAGGCGGCGCAGGAGCCCACGGGCTCGCCGGCGCCGATGCTCCTGCACATCGCCGACGCGCTTATTTCGGCAACAACGCGGCCCGTGGTGCATGTCGGACAAGTGGGCTTCGACGACATCATGTTGGACCTTCTGCAGCTGGTGCCAAGGCCGCTGCGGCGGGAGGTCCTATTCAGCCTGAGTTTTGCTCCGGGAGAGCCTGGTGACCCGTTTGCCGTGGCTGCGCCGCGTGAGCTGGCTTCACGCTTTGCGCCAGCGCAAGTGCTCAAGCCCTCTGAGACGGGCCCAACGACACGCGTGGCGGCTCTTCTGAACCTGCCTGAAGGCAGGCCATTGCTGGAGTTCGGAGAGCAAGCTGGCTTCGACTTGCAGTCGCCAAGTGCGCTCGTCCTGCTGGACCGAGCCCTTGAGCTGTGGACGGCTGAGACGAGCGTAGACAACGCAATCACGCTGGTGCGCCTTCTGGCAGCCAGGTCGTCCGACGCTCCGACGGCGCGTGAGCTTCGGGCCGCCGCGCTGGAGCGCCTGACGGCAACTGCTGACCAGTGGACGCCGGCCGATGTTCTTTCAATGCGCAACCTGCCGCTGGATCGCTTCGATTCCGGCACGCTAGCGCAAGCACTGCAGGATTGGGTAGCGCACAGGGCCGGCAGCGTGCGTGCATCGGTACCTGAGGACCACCAGCTCTTCACGCAGGCATCTAGCGCCGCTGCGCAGCAGGATTGGTGGAACCGGCGCGCGCAGGAAGGGTTTGCGGTTGCGAGCAAGGCGTCCCCGGCTGCCGTGAGCGCGCTTGCGTGGGGCACGATGGCGAACTCGCCGCAGGACGCCGAGCCGGTACTCAGTTTTCTTGATGAGCACAAGCTCCTGACTACTCTCTCTGAGAGCGTGCCTGCAAAATTGGCAGCTCCAGTTGCCGAAACAGTGGCGCAGGTCAGCGCAAGTCGCCAGGCATGGGAGCTGTGCGGCGCAGCGCTAGCTGCTGCGCACGCTCCTGCGAAAGCCCTGAGCGAAGTCCTCAAGCTCGCGACGACCAAGGGCGCGCGGCGTGCGGCTATCGAGTTTGCACTGAAGAAAGCTACCCCGGCCGAACTCGTCGAACTGGCGGTGCGCAAGGACCTCGAAGAGGTGACGAGGCTGGCAGCCAACGCAGTCGTGAGCCGTCCGAGCCTCATTGGTGACTTCGACTGGAACTCGCCCGTGTGGTTTGACATTCTGCAACTGGTTTCCGACAAGCGCCGCAGCACCGTGGCCGACGTCCCCAATCGCATTAAGGGACTTCAAGGCGTCATCGCAGCAGGAGAGAAGTCCAAGCGCGTTTGGGCTCCTCTGGTCAGCACGGGCTTGGCAGACCTCTCAAAGGTGCCGAACCGCTCTGATGCTTGGGCGCTGATACCCGGCGAGCTCCTCAGGGACACGGTCTCCCTGACCGCCCAAGGTTGGGTCGCCTCACTTCAGGACGGCACAGCAGCGATGGCAGGCCTAGAGGAACCCTTGGGTAGCGAAGTACGCGTGATGCTCCGTGGCTCCAGTGTGCTGGCCACGGTTTCTCAGAAGCACCCGGCGCTCTTTATGAGCGTCGTCAAGGAGGTGCACCCGGGCAGCGACCACGACTGCGTCAGCCTGCTCGACTCGTTGGCCGGGGCCGGAACGCGGCTGGCACCTGGACCAGCTGCGGCCGTTGGCGCCCTTATCAGGGAACGGTTCTGGCGTTCGGCAGCTTCGCGCGCAGCGAGCCTGGCTCGGACTCGCGATGAGTTCCTTGCCGTGTGCAAGGAGTGCCTGAACGTGATGCCGCTCTGGGACAGTTTTCCCTTGTCCCTTCGCATGGGCAAAGCCGTGGAAATCCGCCCGGATGAAGCTTGGCAGATGTTCGAGGAGACATTAGCCAAGATGTACCCTGCCGGCCCAACGGACCAAGAGGTCTGGAGCAGAAGTGGCGGTCACAACGAAGACCTGAACCTTGATGGAACCGGCGTTGCCCAGTGGCATCGCTGTCTCAAGCAGGTTCGCTCCGGAAACGGGCTACACCCCTCGAAGCTCTTGGCCACCACGCTGCGGGACTTCGGTGACAATCCTGTATTGCAGGTTTTGCGCGAAAGCCGCGCGTTAGGCTAGGAACGTGAGCAAGTCTTTCCACTCAGGTCGCGCCTTCATCGTCGGGATTGGCGACTACGAAACTCTGTCCGACTTGGGACTAGCTCCCATTTACGACGCTGACGACGTGGAGAAGCTCCTGGTCAGCCCTAAGCACTGTGGTTACCCCGCAGGGAACGTGTGCGTTCTTCGCAATCAGGAGGCGTCGCGCAGCGCAATCATCTTGGGCCTGAAGGAGCTGGCCGCCCAGGCTCAGCCTTCTGACACGGTGGTCGTCTACTTTTCAGGCCACGGCGCGCAGCGCACGTCGGGGCCTGACGTGGGCACGTACCTGTGCCCGCCCGAGTTCGATAGCAAGCGACCGCGCGAGACCGGCATCGAGGCAGAGGAACTCTCCGAGCTGCTGCAGCAAATCAGGGCCGAACGCCTGCTTGTACTTATCGACGCCTGCCGCTCCGGTGGGGTTGCCCGCATCAAAGCTGAGGACGGCGAGGACTTGCTGAAGTGGGAGTTCGGTGGAGCACGCCTTGACAAGCTCGCTGCGGGCAAGGGGCGCGTGATCATCTCGGCAAGCGAAGCGCACCAGGACTCGATGATTCTTGGGCGCTACCGAAATAGTGTCTTCACCCACTTTGTGCTTAAAGGCCTCCAGGGCGGCGTGGACGACCGCTCCGACGGCCTCATTCACGTTCTCGACCTTTTCGACTATGTGGCGCAGAAGGTCAAGAAGGAAGTCGGTGACCAGAATCCGGTGCTGACGACCAGAACGCAAGACAACTTCCCGGTTGCCCTGCGCAAAGGCGGCCTTCTTAAATCTGAGGAGGACGCTGGCGCCTACTTCACCACGCAGACGTCTGGCAAGACGGTGGCCGACCCCAAAGAGGTTGAGGACCTTATGGCGGTCCTTTATCCGCAAGGGCCAACGGACCGCGAGATTTGGTCGCGCGCTGGTGGGGAACTCGCAAGCCTGCGTGCAGCGAGCACTGGGCGTGCCGCTTGGCATGCTGCACTCCGCACGCTTTCGCTCGGTGGTGGTGGCGCCATTACAGTGGATAGCCTGCTGAAAGAAGCAGCAACAGAATATGGGAACAACCCCAATTTGCGCCGGTTGCTTGGCGTCTAGAGCTCCCGCGGCTTAGGCCGGGCTGGTAATACGTTTTAGTCGTTAAATGTCCGGTATCGGCGACTGACGTAATTCGCGCGGTTTCACTTGACCGACCGGTCCCAGCCTCAAGCGATCTGCCACGGACCAACCCCAATCCCCACATCGGTTCTGTCTGCACCCCAACCTGAACTGCTCCTGCCGCATGGCCTGCCGCCGGTCAGTCAGCGAACCGGCCTTGTCCGTACGGTCCAGTTGCACCCTTTCCTGTTGAATCTGGCTGCAACGGATGATCACCGCCGCCTGCTTCATGCCACTCTCTTGTGCGGTGCGAATGTCGCGACTGATATCGCGTATCACTGCTTCCTGGCTCTGTCGCTTCTTGCCAGATAGCGAATGCGCCCCTTCCGTGGGCAGGATGTCCACCTCTTTTCCATGGGCGCATGTGCGGTCGGTGTAGGTGCCGTCGCACAGGTACACCGGTTGTTTCGCCCATACGCCAGACATCGCCAAGACGCATCCGGCAATGACCGGCCAAGTTCTTTGGAACATGTTTCTTGTCCTCCCTGATTCAACGTTTGTTACAGCCACCCCTCCTGCTCGGCCTTGTGCCCGTGTTGCTGCATGGCTTCGCAAAGTTCGCGCAACACGGTGGGCAGGTCAGGCACGTCCAACAGCCGGGCCAACAGGGCACGGTCGTGCGCGTTCAACGCCCACGGCTGCCTGGCCGCATCCAACTCTGCCGCGCCCATTTGCCTGGGCTCCCATGGCAGTTCCAGCCGCGACCAAACCCGGCCCATGCCAAAGGCCATGTCCACCCCGGCCGGGTCGGCGTCGGCACTTACCCATAACGGCGCAGGAGCGCACCGCACCATGTGTTCCAGCGCAGCAAGCCAGGCCGTCGAGGGCCTGCCCGGCATCCAGACCAGCAGTGTGTCATCGTTAAGCTTGAGCGCCTGCCGCTCGAAGCTGGTGCGGTTCTCGATCAGCCACCAATGCGCGGGGGCTCGTGCCAGGCCTGAGAGTTGTAGCACATCGTCCAGCGGCAGCGCCAGGAAGTTGACGGCGGCGAGATCAATGGTGCGCCCATCCCAATGCAGCGTGCCCCGCCCTGCCAACCAGATCATTGGCGTGAAATGGCTCACACCCACGCGTTCCAGGTCGAAGTGCTCTTCCAGCCACTTCCAGTCGCCTGCGCCGATGGCCTTGGTGTTTTCACCCGCATGCAGAGCAAAGTCCCGTCGCGTGCCCTGCCGCTCGTCCTGGCACCAGGTGTGCAGCGCCCTGAGCCAGCGGCCACGCGCCTCCAGCACCTCCACGCGTTGGGCCACTTCCTGCTCCAGGCTGTTGACTGCGGCTTGCAGGCCGTCCAGCAAACCAGCGCGTTGCGGCGCCGCTTCTGCCTGCGAGCGTTCGGCCAGCCACTGCTGCAGCCCGCTCAATACTTTTGCCCGCTCTTCGTCGCGCTGGCTGCGGCTGCCCACGCCGAGCAGTTGCTTGAGCGTGGCCAAGTCGCGCCAGGTCAGACTGTCCCAATGCCAGTGGCCACCGGTGAGCTTTTCCTTGCGGGTGATCCAGCCTTCGCGCAACAGCCAGTCGCACAGCGTCTCGGCCAGTTCGATGCGGTGGCGACCGCCTTCCTTGAGCAACGCTTCACGCCCACGCGAGGCGTTGTCCTTGCGCACCCACAAACTCAGCAACTCGCGTTGCTCGATAGGCAGCATGTGCAGAGTGGTGGGGGGCGCGTGGGGAGCCGAGCGCTCCCTCACCCCGCGCCGAATCTGCTGGTCCACCCATTCCATGCCTGCCCCCTCAGTGCGTGGCGGCGCGCCGCTGCAACACTCCGATGGGCGGCGCCCAGCGCGCACCGGGTGGTTTCTTGGAGGTCACCAGCGTCACGTCGGCCGGCTCAAACACTTCCACGTTGTGGGTGATGGGGGTGGTCAGCACGTACTGCGCGCGGGTGGACTTGAGGAAGTGGCCCACCAGTTGGATGTTCCTCACGTCCAAATGTGCGAAGGGTTCGTCGATGAACACAAAGCCGCCGGGCGTTTCTTCGTCCTTGAGCAGACCGACCAGCAGGATGAGCGACTTGATGACTTGCTGCCCGCCTGAGGCCTCACCATCGTTCAGGCCGATCTGCCCCTTGCCGTCGAAGTTGAAGTTGACCTTGAGTTCGGCCTGGCGCAGCACGGTGTCGTCGTTGTCCAGATGCGGCAGGTCGGCGCTGACCTCTACGCCCGCCAGTTGCCCCAGTTCAACAATGTTCTTGCGGTAGCGCTTGACGGTGGTGCGCAACACGTCGATGTAGCGCTCCCGAGCGTTGTTGACCGCGACGCTGGCAGCGTTGTTGCTGGCCTCGCGCGTTTGCAGCACCTGCTTTTGGCCCTGAACGCTGGCCGCCATGAGGGTGTGCTTTTCTTCAACCGTGGGATCCGTCTCCCACTCGCCTTGCTCCAGCTCACGCTCCACGGCTTTTCCACGAAATTCGGCCTGGGTGGCATTGTGGAAGGTGTCCCTCAGGGCCTGGATGGCTTCTGCACGTATCCAGCGCGCTGGAAACCTGGCCTTCTGCTGGGCAGACGCGAGTGAGCGCTGGCGCAAGGCTGCCCGCTTGCTTTCCCATTCGCTCTCGTACCTTCGGGCTTCGCCTTCGTTTTGCTCCAGGCGCTTCAAGATGCCTTTGTAGACAACATCGAGTTCGCCTTCGCGCTTCCAGGCTTGCTTGTAGTCGTCGTCCATCTTCTGCCAGCGCTGCCCAGCCGCCTGGCGGGCCAGAACGAGCTGCGGCAGCTGCTGGCGCGCCTGTTCGAATTCGTCGCTGCGGCGAGCCAGCTCGGCAGCGGCGCTGATGCCCTTGGCTGCATCCTCGGCTGCCGTGAGCTGGCGCTTGTTGGTCGCCTGCTCATTGGCCACCACCCCCAGCTGTTTGTCCAGTTCCGCCAGCCGGGCTTCGATGGACTCGCGTCGGCTTGCCACCGCCGCCGCGCCGAACTGGTGCTGGCCGGGATCGACCCACACGCTGCGCCCGCCCCGCCCGTCGCGCCAATAGGCTTGGGGGGTGATCCACTCGCCACCCGCTTTCGCACCTTCCGATGGGCTTGCCACCCGGCGGATCTGCTCGAGTTGGCGCAACAGCCATGCGGGCGCGGTGTCGGCGAAACGCAGCACTGCCAGCAGGCTGGCGGAGTCTGGCTGCCGCGGGGCCTCGGCGGCATCGGCCACGACGTAGTGGCGGTAGCGCTCGCGCTCGGCCAGCTCCATGGCCTTGACTTCGTCACCCTTGTTCTTGAGCACGACGACCCAGCGGGCCGCACGCAGCACGCCCTCGGCGGCATCGCGCCATTGGGGGTCGGTGATCTCGATCACGTCGGCCAGCACATGGTGCGCTATACCTGCCTGGCGCAACACACGCAGGAAGCCCGATACGTCGGGCGGCGGCGGTGCCTGCCGCTGGCCTTGCAAGGCGTCCAACGCGGCCTGTGCCCGTTCACGCTCCAGCTTCAGCCCGTGCCAACGGGCATCCAGCTTTGACTTCTCGGCCTGCAGCATCTGCAGGCGTTCAGTCAATTGTTCGGCATTGCCTTCCACTTTGGCCAATGCCAGCAGTTCGTCTGCATGCTTGACCACCAGTGCCACCGGCCTTTCGTTGGCGTTCGCTTCCTGCAGGGCTTGGTGGGCTTCGGCCTTGGCTTTCTCCAGGCGCTCTACGGCGGCCTTAGCCTCAGTCATCTCCCGCGACAGTTGCAACAGCCGCTCGCGGTCGGCCTTTTGCTGGCGGATCGCGGCTGCGTGGGTGATGCGGTGGCGGTGCAACTCCCTCAGCCGGTTGGCCACTTCCTGGCGTTCTTCACTCCACGCCAGTACCGGAATCACTTCGGTCCAGAGCTTTTCTTTCTCGCGCAGCTTGTCCTGGTACTGGCGGTAGAGGTTGACGCGCGCGTCGAGTTGGGCCAACTGCGCCTCGCCATGGGTCAACTCGCGCTTGGCCATTTCCACCTCTTCGGCCACCTCCTTCTGGTGGCGGCGCGCCTCTTCGTAGCGGTCCAGCACTTCCTGGTCGCCGAACACGTCGAACACGAGCCGCAGCAGCTCCTTGGGCGAGTATTCGCACAGGCGGTCGGTCTGGCCTTGCTCCAGCGCCAGCACGCGCGCGATGGCGCGCGACAGGCCAGCACCTTCCAGCCGCTTGCGCCAGCTCTCGATGCCCAACCAGTCTTTCTCAGGAATCTGCGTCAGCGCCTCGATAGCAACATCACCCTCGGCCATGTGATAGCGGCGCTGCCAATCACCGCCATTGCGCTCGATGCGGCAAACCAGGGTCACCTGGTCGCTGTAGAGCAGACAACGGGCAAACGGGCGGCTGGAGCTTTGGCGGCCATGCGCCCTGTTGTCCACGGTAGCGCGCAGCCAGGCGGAATCGGCGTTGGCATGGCGAGCATAGGTTTTGTAGCTGCGTCCACCCGAACATTCGAGCCCAAGCAGTGTGCGCATGGCATCCAGCAGCGTTGTCTTGCCCGATCCGTTGGGTCCGGCCACGGTGATGATGGAGCCGTCCAGTGGCAGCGTGAGCCGCTGGCAGTAGTCCCAGTGCAGCAGTTCTAGGGATTGGAGATGGAACATGTCTTCAGTGGTCCTCGTCTACCGGCTCTGTTTCTGATGCCTGTGCCCGCGTGCGTGCCAGCACGGCGCTCAAGGTGCCGTCGAGGATGCGCGGCGCGAGCACGTCGTAGTCGAGCAGCAGGTCAAGCAACGGACCTTCGGCAATGTCTTCGCCCTTGCGTACGATGAAGCCATGGTTCTCCAGTCGGCGCAGGTTGCCGTCGAGCCGGGTTTTCTTGCCCAGTTGCACACCGAAATCGGCCAGCAATGCCTTGTATGACACGGTGGGGCTGACCGACTCCGCACGGGGCATGGGCCGTTCGGCGCTGAACATCTCGCCCTGGCTGTCGCCCTCGGCCCCGGCATCGCGCGCGGCTTGGCGTTCGCGTTTGGGCAGGACGATGAGCGCCCACAGGACCACCAGCAGCGAAACCGCGTCACGCGGCAGGTCGATGTTGTTGTGGCTGTTGAGCCCGGCCTCGCCAAAGACGGCATGTTCAACCGGGCGCACCATGGCGGTGGTGACGTGATCGGCGTGGATGTTGTCCACCAGCCGCAGGCCCACCTGGGCCAGGCGGTCTTCAACGGCTTGCCACAAATCGGCATCCACCAAAGCGCGTTTGACGCGAGGGTGCTGGCGCGGCAGCCAGCGGCGCGCCAGAAGCTCTGCCGCCAGCAGAGCGGCTTCGTCAGGGGTGTTCATGGTCGTGTGTTTCCTGTGTGGCTGAGCGCGCGGCGAGGTGGCCTTCGCTCATGGCCAGTACGTGTGGATCGTCCTGTGGGGTCACGGTGGTGCCCAGCACGGCCTGCCAGCCGGATCGAGCCAACTCGCCGGTCTGCCCCTTGAGGGTCTGTGCCTGGGCATCACCCAGCAAGGGCAGCAGTTGCATGCGATAGGCAGCCTGGGCAAAGCGCCCACCCAGCACGGCCGCCCCCAATGGGCGGTGCTCGGGCGGGGTAGCCTGTGCGCCTCCACGCCACTCTGCAAGCAGGCAAATGAGGCCTTCAAGCTCGGGCGGCATGCGGGGCACCTCCAACTGGCCGCTGCCCGCCTGGCTGGGTGGTGGTAAGCCTGTTGAGCGCTGTGGGTCGGGCCGGTCGCGCTCAAATTCACCTTCGGCCACATCAAGCAAGTCGTGCTGGCTGATGAAGACGGGAGCCACCCCGGTGGAAAGTGCCTCGGCCAGCAAGGTGTGCAAGGCGTCATGGTCTTGCAACCACTGCCGCACGTCGGTGCTGGTCACCCCCGTACTGCCCAAGGTGACGCGCTGGCGGTCTGCCTGTTGCATGGCGCGCGTGAACTGGCTGGCCATGGACAGCAGGCGGGCTTGGGCATAACCCAAGGCGCGGGCTTCTTTTTCTAGACGGGGGTCTTCGGTTTCGGTGCGGATGAGCGCGGTCAACGCATGGCCGGCCTTGTCCACCAGTTGCAATGCACGCTCGAAGCGAGGCTGAGCCTGGCGCAGCCGCGCCTCGGAGCCGCTGGTGATGGCGTCGGCAAAATCGTCGTGTAGCCGCGCCAATTGTGCATGCAGGTGGCGCAGCTGGCTGGGGTCGGCCAGGCCCAGGGCATGCGCCCCGGCCACCTGCGCGAGCAATGGCGCCAGGTCGTCGTCGTCCCCCGAGGCCTGCGTAAGGGGCGCGAGCAACCCGTGCACCTGACGAGCCAGCGTGGACAGGGCGTAGTCCTGCGAAGTGGCGTCCCACACCAACAGTCCGGCATCGCGAAAGCGCTTGAGCACGTTGTCCAGCGCCTGCGGCAGCAGTGCATGAAAGAGCTGGTTGAGGTCTTCGCGCGAGATGCGCCCATGGGGCACACTGGCCAATTCCACGAAGCACCACACACGTAACTGCACCACGGCGGGCGGTCCGCTAAAAAGCCCGCGCAAGGCGTCCAAAACGTTGAGGCGCTGGCTTACCGCCCAGGCCAGCGGGGAGTCCGACGCGGACGAGGGATCGCGGAAGTAGGATTCAAAACTGCCCCCCTCGTGTTCTTGTTCATTCTGTGGATCCATCCGCGCATTTTGCCCAAGTTGGCGTACCGTCTTGCCAAGTCGCCGGTGTACGCAACTCGCGTGAGATGAGTTCTGCTAGGATTGGCTTCGAGATGAGGCGCCACACCTCATGGCTCGTTGAGGTTACCCGACGACGCTGCCCAGACCGGATACCGGCAGGCCGCCAACGACAAACAAAGTTTGCCTTGGCCGCCCGATCGCGCTAGTGGCATGCGCGCTTATTGCCGGAGTGGTCCTCATGACACGACTTGTCCGCTTACGCCACGCTGCATTTGTGCGGCAGCAGGGGCGTTGTTTCTACTGCGAACTGGCCATGGCTCAGGCGCAAGACCTCGAAGCATTCGCAAAAAGCCACGGCATCAGCCCAAAGCAGGCGCGCTGCCTGTTGTGCACTGCAGAGCACTTGCATGCGCGCTGCGACGGCGGCAAGGACCTCCCCGACAACATCGTTGCAGCTTGCTGGCTATGCAACTGGCGCAGGCACAAGCGCCCTCACCCACTTGATGCCGAGCGGTATCGGCAGCTTGTAAGGCGCCGGGTAGCTGCCGGGCATTGGCATGATGAGAAAGTACTTGCTCGGTGCAGAACGGCGTAGCGTGACGCTGAAATAGATCAAAGAATGGTCAACACGACTGCATTCAGTTGACTCAACCATATTCACCCTCCGTAATAGGCGACTACACAGGAGTGCAGCGGTCATTGGTCGATAGCCAGAGCTGGAAGCGCGACAGCGGCATGCGCACCAATGCGTCATGAATTTTCTCGAGTACATATCGCATCAATCACCAAGAGATTCGGCGATCAGCACGACACAACGAAGCTCAGATATGAGATTCAAACGAAGAAAAAAAGAGTTTTACTCCCACCCAAACAATCCAACACGGCCATTTTGATGGAACATCAAAGGTGATGCATCTCTAAGAGCACAAGATGATGCAGCGTCAAACCCGAATCAGGAGTAACAAAATGCCTCTGCCTGGCGAGATCAACCTCTCTACACCCGCTGCAACCGAAGCTGCCATCGGCCTCCCGATTGAAATGATAGGCCCAGTGCTGGACGAAATCATGACAATC
Source organism: Burkholderiaceae bacterium (assembly GCA_041913045.1). Taxonomy (GTDB): domain Bacteria; phylum Pseudomonadota; class Gammaproteobacteria; order Burkholderiales; family Burkholderiaceae_C; genus CAMLOF01. The sequence continues at coordinate 28,356 of JAYSGB010000016.1, forward strand.
ATTACGCATTGCGAGCATTCAAAACATTGGATACAGCACAACATGCACAACACGAGGTACAGCGCCATCGATTTGCTTGACGCCATGATCCCTTATCTCCACCATGAACATTCGATCGATGACGGAGTAACCACTTCCCCAGAAATTGCACGAATCACATTGGGAATTATGCGATGCCGAAAAATCAACTTTGCACTTTACGTAGCAATCGCAGATGAAATCGTTAAAATCGCAAAGTCAAGGCGTCCACGAAGGACTTGATCTGAATCCCCAATCGGTCAATCTACCAGATGACTTGGGAAAGCACCACTAATGCGCAAATCATGCCGGGCCCGCCCGGCTTTTTAATGACTGATGCACCTCAGTATGAGCACCACTTGAAGCCTTTAACTTGACTGCAGCGATATCCACACTTGAAGGCCGAACGATTAGACCGCCCTTTGCTGTAGTCTTTCGAGCATAGTGCTGACCAGCAGTTCTGTCTGTGGCATGCCCCATCATTGCAGCAACGTCAACCTTCGGCAAGCGCTTTTTAGCTTCTGCGGCAAACATATGCCTTGCAGTGTATAGACTTGGCAACAGTTTCCTCTTTGGCCAAATGCTCAGAGCCGCCACACGAATTGCATACCGTACGTGGGCATACTGAGACTTGAAGTCAAGTCTGAGCTGAAAAATCAGCGCAGCGATATTTCTAAGCTCTTGATCGCTCTCGACATGCAAAGTACGAGTTTCGCCATGTGCGCGGCCATTGGTACTTTTTGCATTGGCCACGACTAAACGATTTTCTTCAAGCCTGGCAAAGCGCCACTCGCACGGCCGGAGTCCGGTGATGTAACCGGCTCTCAACCACACGGCAGCCACTTTTTCATTTTTTCTTTCCAGAACACCGAGTAGTCGAAGCAGATCTGGCCACTGAAATGCTTTCGCTTTTTTTGCTGCCGTCTTTCGTATGGGCTGCTTTTCGCCACGAGCGTTCCTCACGACTTCAACTAGATCATCTCTACCTTTTTCAACCCACGCCCGAGAAAATGCGGCCTTGTACTGTCTAACCGTGGCCCTCGAGAGTGTTGGCGCGACTTCCAATAAATGTCTCGCTAAGTGTTCATCCGATCCAATTCTCCTGAGCGCGTTCTCATAAATTTTTTCATACGAAGCAAGGGTTCCGGGGGTTCTCTGCATGTTATTGCTAAACATAGATCCTCACATCAGATCGGGAAGGCTTCCACGCAGCCGTACGACCCGACAAACAACTGCAAGTTTCACCCAGCACAAAAACTAGCGAAAATTCCTGCCTCTTGCTGGAAACTTGCAACCAACCAGATGCATGCCGACACAAGTTGCATCCATTCAATCGCAACTCGGAGAAGTTTTCGTACATTTGTACGCAATCTCTGCTGAAATTGCATCCGCATGTACGCAAAATCACTCCGCAGTAACGCTCCAAGCAATTTTTGAATACAGTTGGACGCATTTTTGCAGCTGGGCTGGGCTCCCCCTCGGGTACATGACCGGCTGCGACGGAACATGGCCCTCTCTTACATTGCTTGTGATAGTGCCAGGCATTCACCAACTGCTTACATGGGGACACCTGTCTACATGCGACATTCCCGCACACCCACACCATACCGAAAGAATCTGCACGATTTCTATGTCTTAGTTTGTTAGTTTGTTAGTTTGTTCATAAGGATATAATGTCCCACAATCAAGGAGTCCAAATGCGCCAAGCCGAATACACGTCCGAGGAAATTGTTGCTGCCGGACTTGAACTGCAGAGTAAGGGCCGCAGCATCACCGGCTTTGCACTTCGCAAAGTCATTGGCGGCGGTAACCCCGCACGACTCAAACTAGTCTGGGACGAATACATCTCGAGTCATGAAGTCAATAAGACCTTGCCGGTCGCGGACTTGCCAATTGAAGTGGTCGAGGAGCTGGCTCTCGTGACCAAGTCATTCAGTGATCGAATTTCAGAGCTAGCCCTCAAGCTCAACGACAAGGCAGTCAAAGCGGCAGATCGCCGCGTACATGATGTAATACAGTCCGCGTCAGAGCAACGAAAACAGGCAGACCGAGAGCTAAATGACGCATCGCAGACGGTCGAAGACCTTGAGCGGTTGCTAGACGAAGTGAGGATAGAGGCTGAAACGAAGGCAAATCAAGTTGCGAATTTGCAAGCCGCGAATCAAGCGCAAGCGGTAGAGCTTGCTCAAATGCGCGAACGTATCGCAGTTTCTGAACAAACTGCTGAACGGCTCAGAACAGAGCTTGACCAACAGAAACAGATAACTCAAGCCGCCACAGCAGCTCGAGACGAGGGAAGAGAAACCATCGCAAATCAGCGAGGCCAGATTGAGGTGATGCAAACTCAAATCGCAGACCTAATGCGCGCCGTTGAGCGGAGGTAGGCAAGCACTGGACGACTCAACTAATAGAAAGTTAAGGAAGGTTTGCACAACCACAGCTCACGCGGGAGTTGTCGTTTGATTTTCCAGATGAGCCCAACTCACGGAGACTCCCACCTCCTCAACCCTAGTGGTCAATTTTGATTCGGCGCAATCAGTTAGCGTCCAAAAATGTCTCTAACCCTCTCGAACGGCAGGCCTGTCTCTGCAGCTCGGCGAGCCTTGCGCGCGATCACTTGATCCAGAGGTAGCTCGCGATCAAGCGTCTCGAATAGGTCGAGTCCATCCATGCAAATCACGCGCTTTGCTCTGCCGAATGCCGTCAACCCCTCGGCGGTAAATCCACTGTTGCTTATGAAGAGGCCGCGCGCCCACGCCGCCTTCTGCTCCACCTTCCCATGGAAGGCGTGAAGGTCGGCCGCACCGGTCTGAGCCGAATACCACTTGGCCTCAACGAGGTAGGTCTCTCCATGCAACTGGAAGCTGCCGTCGATCTGCTCGCCGCGGAGCCGAAAGGGCTCGCGCGCGGCCATGCCGAACGCGTTGAAGGCTTCGGTCAACCAACCCTCGAATGCGTAGCCACGCGGTTGGGGCTCGAAGCCTGAGAGGTCGATCAGCTTTTGCTTGAGCGAGGCAATCTTGGGCCGGTCGAACGCAGGCTTGGGAGGCTCGGCGGGCGAAACCGGCGCATCCGGCCTGCCCTGCATTCGGTTCAACAACGAGAGGAATCGACCTTCAGCGTTAAGGACCCACTCCTCCCGGCCACGGTTCTTCTGTAATGCTTCGCGGTAGGCCCAAAGGGCATTCAGAGTCTTCACCGCTGTAGGCAGGTCGACCTTGTTGAGAAAGCATCGCAGGCGCTTGGCTTTGGAACTCCCGAGATCCCGGTAGGCTGGATCGTCGATATCGACGTTGAGCTCCTCGGCGAAGAAGGACGACATGGTCCGGTCCGAGAAGTCCAGCACGTAGCCGCCGCCCATCTCGAAGAGGTCGTCCACGAGCTGCATGTCGAGGGTTCGAATGTTCTGCATCGAGCTACAACCCTGAGCCGCCCTAAAACTCATCAACCGTGGTCCGCTTTGGCGGCGGCACGAACTCGTCGAACACCCAACCGTCAGCGGTCAGAACGCCTTCGACGAAGCCATCCTGCGAGTCGTCGATATCCATATCCTTGCAGCCGTTGTAGACGTTGTAGTCGGCTTCGTAGGAGACACCGATGCTCTCGCCTTCGATGCTGACTTCGGTGATGCGCACCCCGTAGACCTGCGCCCTCATGTCGATGTGGGAGACATCGAGGTCCAACGCGCCCCGGAAGGCGCTCTCCTCGTCGTCAACCAGCCCTTGGAGATGGCGCTCCATCTCAAAGGCAGTCGGCAGCGCCGGAACGATGATCTTGGCCATCACTGCACCCTCACTCATCAAAGCCGTGGTTCTTGAACTTCAACTGGTTGCAGTTCTCGCGGGCCGCTCGCTGCGTCGATTCGTCGAAGCCGGAGGAAGCCTCGGCCTGGATCTCCAAACTGACCTTGACCTTCACCCCAGGCTTGGAGGTGAAGAGCATGAGCACCTCTTCGGCGACGTCCGAAAACTGGAGCTTCGCCTTGACCGGATCGAGCTCGACCTGGCCAAAGAACACGGTCTTCTTCGCCGCGGGCGTCTTGGGCGGATTGCCGCCGCCAGCCGCTCCGCCCCCGCCTGAGGCTCCACCACTGTTACCCCCGCCCCCGGCTCCACTGCTGCCGTCGCCGCCTGAGCCCGCTCCGCCTCCGGTCCCGGCTCCACCGGCCTGGCCGCCCGCCTCGCCTTTCGCCTTGGCTTCGCGCTCCGCCTTCTCCTTCGCCAGGATGTCCGCGAACTGAGATGCCGACGAAGGCTCGACGAGCAACAGAGCGTCGTCGAAGATCACCGTGGTCTGCTCTCCGAAGTGGAAGCCTTGATAGCGGCCATCCTCTTCGCCATACGCGACGCCGAAGAAGTCGCGGGACGAAACGCCCGCTCCGATGGTGGAGCGCAGAACGTGGTCGTCTTTGAGCCGGGGCAGATAGAGATAGCAGCAGGTCTTCTGCCAAGCATCGACTGCCGACACGGCAGGCTGGCCTTCCTTCCAGAACCACGCTTGCAGCATCTTCGCCAGGTGGATGGGAGCCCACTCCGTGATGAGAAGCTCGTGCTCGCGCAGAACCTTCTCAATCTCTTCCGTGCGGTTGACCGCGGCAGGATTGATCTGGAAGTGGTCCCATTGCAGGTCGCCGATGCCCTTGCCCGGCTTGGCCTCTTGCAGCGGCGCCAAGAGCCACTTGTAGGTCTCGCGCATCATGCGGCTCAAGGCCTCTGACGCTTGGTCGTGGCTGTGGCCGGCGAGCTTGCTCTGGTGGACGTCGAGGTTGAGGCGCCCCTCCTTCACGTCGTCGACGATGGACTTCCAGGCCAGCACCGAAGTGACTTGGTCTTTGAGACGCGACATCGAGTCGGAGTCGGGAGCCAGGAAGATCAGCCGGTTCTGCTTCTGCCGCGGCTGGTCGCCGCGTGTCTTCAAGATCGCGGTCGCCGCGTCGATCGCCGCCGCCTGAGCCGAGCGCGAGAAGGTAGCCTCGGGGGCGAGCACCACCAGGCGCAGTTGCCAATCGTCCGGCACATCGGCCGAGCTGGTGAATACGTGGATGCCGCCAAAGACGCCGCTGGCGAAGCGCAGCTTGTCCTTGATGAACGGGTAGACGTCCTCGCGCAGGTCGAAGCGGCGCTTCCGATCCTCCATCTCGCGGCGAAGGTTCGGACGCGTGTCGAACCAATAGCGGTTATCGGCGCTGTTGATGTACTGCAAGCGATCAACCAGTGCACGGACCCCATCCTTGTAGTGCCCAAGGACTTGGCCAGGCTGAGCGCAGCCCAGGAGTACATGTTCGAGCTCGACTCCGCGGTGATGCTTGGATCCGCCCACAATGCCCGCGTCGGGGGCCGATCCCAGGAAGACCGTCCGGGCGATGCGCCGGCATGCGTGGATCGAGCCGAACAAGGGCTTGGCGTTGTCGAGCTCTGTCGTGGTGGCGCGCTCGCCGTCGATGTCACGCTCAAGCACCGGATCCCAGCCCTGAGGAAGGTAGTAGATGGCCTCGTTGCGGCAGTCCGGGTCGAACAGGGGCAGCGAGCCCGGCTGGATCATCAGGTCGTTGTTGCCGGATGTCCAAAGGCGATGGATCACCTTTGCCATGAGCTTCAAGACGCCGCGGGTGCGCTGGAAGTTGTCCAGCGACGACCAGTCCTCATAGAGGCGGTCGAAGACCTCGGGGTGGATAGGATAGGCGTGCAGCAGCCGCTGCAAGTAGCCCGACTCCTGGGTCTCTGGCGGGAAGTCCCCCGAGTTGCCCGTGTAGAAATCGGCATAGGCCCGGCAGACTTCCTCGGCTGCGAGCTTGTCGCTGACGTTGGTGAACAGCCGGCGGCGGACGATCTCGAAGGCCTCTTCCGTCGCGACGGGTTTCCAGAGCGCCTGCACGCGGCCGAAGTAGTGCTCCAAGGCTCGCAAAGCTTTCACGCCCTGTTGGCTGCCCGCCTCCCGGTCCGAGAACGGAAGAGACGCCAGCAGGATCGCGTTGGGGACGCCTTTGATGGCCTCGGTCAGCGACTGGATGAAGGAGAGCTGGGTGTCATACGTGCCGCCGGAGAGGGCCTTGCCCTCTTCGAACTGCGAAACGTAGCGCACGAGCTCGTCCATGAGCACGATGCAGGGAGCGGCAGCGGCCAGGATGTCGGCAAGAGCACTCTTGCCGGGAGCCGTGCCATCGGCGTCCGCCTCCTTGATCTTGGCGAAGGCGTCGCCTCCGCCAAGCTGCCAGGCGAGTTCACCCCAGATCGTCTTGACCGTAGTCTTTCCATAGACGCGCGGCTTGCTGGCCATATCGAGAAGCTCGACCCCATCGAGCACCGCAATTTTTGCCTTGGGCAGCTCGGCAATGCCAGCGTCGTCGAGGATCTTGCTGAGGCCTTGCAGCTTCGAGGAAGGCTTCTCGCCCTTGGCCAGGTGATAGACCGACAGCAGCGTGTGCGTCTTGCCGCCACCAAACGCCGTCTGCAACTGCACCACCGGGTCGCCACCTTTGCCAGCGATCCGCTTGATCACAGAGTCCAGCAGCAGGCGCATGCCCTCGGTGATGAAGGTCCGTTGGAAAAAGAGCTCGGCGTCCTGGTATTCAGGCGTCGCGATCCCTTGGTGGACTTTGGAGATGTCGGCCGCGAACTCGGCCTGTTGGAACGTACCCTTAAGCACGTCCTCATGTGGAACGGCGATCTCGCGCCAAGGTTTCAATGCCATGTTCTCTCCCCTCAAATATCGAGTTTGGTCTGCGATCCGAAGTGCCCCTTCTCATGGGAGGCCGCTTCGATGCCAGTCCAGGATGTGATTAGTTCGTTGTAGGCCCGGGCGTCCTCCGCCCAGCCTTTGCGTTCGCAAAGCGTGTAGAGGCGATAAGCAAGATTACGAATCGGCTCGGCTCGTTGTGGCATGCCAGCCAAGAGAGCACCAGCCGCAGTCTCGCCTTGTGCTCGAAGCTCTCGAATCAATTGATGAAGTGCTTCCCATACTGGAGTATTGTTGTCGTTCTCGGGAGCCCAATCGCTTGGATATTCGGCTGGTTTAAGCAAACGTACTTTACCGCCCGAGGCCTCAACCACTCCTGCGTTCTTTACTCTCTCGACACTGGTACCTTTTGCGCGAGCCAAAACATCAGCCTTTCCAAACTCGCCCGCGGCCCATCCCAGCTCATCGAACCAACCAAGACAGAATTGTGTATCGCCATCAAAGTCATCACCGCCCTCAGTCAGCATCCGATTGATCAGCAATAAAGCCGTGTGAACTGTCATCGGACTCCCATCCGCCTCAAGCACCGCTGAATACTTTGAAAAAATACCCATTCCCGGGCCAATAACAGCCTGAGCCAAATCAACTGGTGCAACAGGAGATACACCTTCAGCTCCACCAATCATCACGTCCACGGCTTCTTTCAGCTCTTCTTTCAGCTCCCGAAGAAACTCTCGGCGAGAGATTGTTTGAGCATCCCTGTCTCGCGGTCGACAAACAAGCACAATGCTTGAAGCTAAAGCATTGGCATTGTTGCCAATGACTCTGCCCTCCTTTTCGGTGCTCATTGGCCATGTGCCCGTCAGAGAAAATCCTGCTCTCAGCACAGCCTCAAGGAAAGTCTCCCATCCGCTGTTTCCCGTTCCAACATCTGTCGTGTCAGACTGTTTGAAAGCGTAATAAATCGTCGTTGGAAATGCTGGATGTGCCTGTTGAGACAAGCGATTCATCGCCTCTGTCATGCCATTGAGGAAAAACGCCTCTGCGTCCTCCTTTGAAGCATGGCGATATGGAGTCGCGACAAGCTCTTCTGTCTTAGGAACAGCCATGGTCGAAAATAGATCTGGGTACGTTCCACGCAATGCACGCCTAAGCCAAACATAGAAGAAGTCAGAGAGGTCCGCGTATGCGATGTTGTCGTAGTAAGGTGGATCCGTGGAAACAACTTTTCCAGCGCTTATCGATTGTGTCGCCGCGTCGGCTTGTTGAGCTTTTCCAACCACCGCCATCTGCGGGAGGTGCAATAGGGACTTCACGACCCAATCGGTCGAATTACCAGTCCAGTTGCCGCAGGAGTCAGAGAATGGATTCACCTCCGCAAAGTCCCATGTCATCGGGATCGCTTGCCGCGCGAACGTGTTCCGCGTAGCGTCTACTTGATTACGCCAAGTGACTACACCACTCCACGCGTCGGCTGCACGGCTCGAGCCAAAACCCAAATAGATGCCAACGGCTTCTGAATATGCAGTCGCTCCATTTCCGCCTTCCGATAAATGCAACCCATCGTCACGCATTCCCGCATTGATAGCATCGGCCTTCACCTTTTCTTGCGCAACCTGAACCAGATCAGAGAACGTGGTCAGCGCAATTATTTGGCGGTCTGTGAATAGGTCTCCATATGTATCAAAGCCATAGTTGGAAACATTCACGCGGCACTTTCCGTGCAACTTTGTCTCAGGCCTCCATTCTGGCTTCAGGTTTAAGGCGATTTGCTCAACCTCTTTTGTGGGCATCATGTAGACCCGCCCCTTTGGACCTTCTGCAACAACAGCCAGAAGCTTTTGTCCCATGCGACCTGCTGCTCCTTCATTACGGATATATTTGTAATCCATCGGAGACCCTGAAACCAAGCATACAAAACCACCACGTTTCCCAGCAGTCGTGCCAGCCTTTGCCCTTTCAGGTGGCTTGCTGTATTTCACTTCAAAACGATAGCTGTCTCCTTCAACGATAGGATCAACCCAAGCTTCTCGCCCTGCTTTGCTTGAAACAATAAATGTGGAAACAAGAGGAACATCGACGTGTGAATAAGCCGGATTGGGACTTTTCACGGTACGCGCCCAGAGCCATGCGATCACAGTCGCCTTGCCGCCACCAGCACTGGCTGGCAAATCAACTTTCGGGTACAGATGACCAATTTTTTCGAATGCTTGGGCCCGCATCCAAGCGCCATACCGACGGACGTCTTCTGCGATTCCTTTGGCACCACTCCAATCGTTGTCGATTCTTGTTTGCTTGTCGCTTTCGAGTCGGGGCCCAACTGGACTTTGCCCACTAAATCTTGGCGCAATCTCAATCATTGCTTTGTTGATTAAGACGGCCACAGGATTTAAGTCGGAGGCATTACTCACGAGTCCTAACCGTTGAGCTTCAAGAGGCAACGCTCCTCCGCCAGCAAAGGGATCGTGAAAGCCCGGAAGCTTCTCAGGGTTGAACAGCTCGGAAGCTTGCGGATGAGATTTGTTCAGTTCGCAGGTCTCTCGCCAGCTTCTCCATATCTCATTGCGAGCTTCGGCCAAGACGCTTGGGTCATTGGATGTTTCCCATTGAACGAGTTTCCGGATTATCGAGAAAAGTCGCTCACGTTCCACCTTTGCCTGCGCCTTGTTCACGCCACGCCCAAGTGAACGCTCATATCCTGGATCGTTGACCATCTGCGCGAAGATCACAGCACGAGCCGCCGCAAGCGGTCGCCTCGCCCACCACAAATGAAGAGTCGACGGGTGCCCGTGTCGGATCGACTTCTCCCTTGCAGATGCTTCGTTAATCTCATCAAGTGGCAGAGCCACCTCGATGAGCTTTTTAGGGGTCTTAATGTTGCTCATTGCTTTTCTGCTTTCTCGAGCAATGTGGACAGATCCAAATTGATGCTCGTGACAGCCCAATCGGGCTCTTGGGTAAAGGGGTTGCGGATGTAGTGCGGACCTTCGTGGCTTTCGCCATCGACGATCACCACGGCCAAAAGGAACTTGTCGGCCTGGTTGAGCCCGTAGAGGATCTCGTTGCGGGTGACGGTGATGGTCGACTGACCCTTGGCACGGCCTTTGACCTCGATGTGGCGGGCCTGGGGTAGCTTGCCATCGGGCGCCGGCACGACGGCCGTCAAATCCCAACCGCACTTCTCAGCCGAGACATCGATCACCTGGTGGCCCATGGCCTCTTCGGCCTTGCGAACCGCCTCCATGGCCACACGTTCGACGCGCGCGCGGGCATCAGCATCGGCCGTCCAGGTCTGACCCTGCGGCTCGCCGTTACGCTGAGCCAACAGGCCCGCAGGGATCACCAGAGCACCGCCTACTACCACCGGCATCGCCGAGACCACATGGCGCATGGCCTCGAGCTCTTTGCTTCGGTTCTCCAGGCGGACGGTCAGCTCGTCGATGGTTCTGCGAACGTTCTCCAAGGGCAGGCGGACATCCTTGCCGGCCTGCAAGTCGGTCTTCAACTTTTCGTGGCGATCCGACCAATAGTCGATCTCCTTGACCAGGCGTTCGCGGATGGCCGCGAGGTTTTTGTCCACTTGCTGCTCACGGCGGGCGCGGACCTCTTCGAAGTGCTCTGGAACGAGCTTGTCAGAGGCGTGGGCCAGGGCGACCTGCTCCAAGTCCTTCTTGATCCACGGAGCGTCAAGCTGATCAGCGACCATCTTCGACTGGACCTCGTCGAGCGGGGTCAAATCTAAGTGCGGAGCCCATCCAGCGTTTTCGATGCGGCCAGCCTGGTCAATGGTGACGAACTGGAGCCTGCGCGATACAACCACGCCCGATTCGCCTCCTTCCTTGACGGAGTGGTCGAGCATGAGCAGCAGCTTGGGCTCGACGCCTTCGTCATTGGGGTCCAGCAACACGGAGCCTTGCTTCAGTTTGCTTCGGTGCTGCTCGATGGTCAGGTCGACCACCGACTGCATGAGCGGGTGGGCTGGGTGTAGCAGGCTCGCCAACGGTTCGCTGGGCTTGTCCTCGACGCGGATGCGGTTCTTCTCAAAGCACACGCGTTCGTATTTGGGCGTGACCGGGTTCATGTTGCGCCGGTCGCGGCCTTGTATCTGGCGATCGCGCTCGCGGATCAGAGCCGGGACGTGGGTGATCTCGAAGCGGCCAAAGCCTCGGGGCTTCAAGTCGCCCCCCAAGCGCTCGAAGGCCTGCGAGAAAAAGGCTCGGATGAAGTAGGGCTGGAGCTTCCTGGCTTCGGCCTTCTCCATTTCTTCCTTCAAGGCGAAGAGCCTGCGCTCGTCCATGATCTCCTCAGCCAGGGCGTTGCGGCTGATGATTTCGCGCAGCTTGTCAGTGTCGAGGGCTCCTTGAACAACCTCCTGCAAGTGCTTCTTTCGGGCAGGATCCTCGCCATAGCGGATTGCTTCGATCAGCAGGTCGCGAAGGCTCACGCCGTCGAAGACTTCGCCCAGGATGTCGAAGACCCGCCCGCCCAAGGCCTTGCGCTCGATCTCGATCTTCTCGAAGAGCTTCTGGAAGACGTCGCCCTCGCGGGTCTCGGCAGCAACCATGTTCCAGAGATGGCAAACCTGAGTTTGGCCGATGCGGTGGATGCGGCCGAAGCGCTGCTCCAAGCGGTTGGGGTTCCACGGCAGGTCGTAATTGACCATCAAGTTAGCGTTTTGCAGGTTCACGCCTTCGCCGGCTGCGTCGGTGGCCAGAAGGACTCGGGTGTCCTTGTCGTTGCGGAAGAGCTCCTGAACCTTGCGGCGGTCCTCGCGATGAACCCCCCCGTGGATCATGTTGACAGCCTCATGCTTGCCCAAGAGACCGCGGATTCGGTCGGCCAGGTAGTTGAGCGTGTCGCGGTGCTCGGTGAAGATGATGAGCTTGCGCTGCAAGCCATCGGGCCCCCGCATCTCCGGCGTGTTTTGCAGGATCTCGCGCAGCTCTTCCCATTTGCGGTCTTGCCCGCCGTCGCGTAGCGCCTTGGCCTTCTTCTCCAAGTGCTCGAGCGTGAACACTTCCGCTTCGAGCTCAGCGATGGTCTGGGCCGCGGTCGCCTGGTCGACGACCTCTTCTTCGAAGTTCTCGTAGTCCTCCGGTGCCATATCGTCCTCGGAGTCCCAGATGTTCTCCGGGGCTTGATCAGCGAAGATTTCTGAGGCGGCGATCTTGCCCCCGCGCTGCTTGATCTTCTCTTCCTCGATGCGGCGCTTGAGCTTGTCGCGGCGGCGCTTCAAGGATTGATAGATGGCCTCGGGGCTCGAGGCGAGTCGGCGTTGCAATGCCGTCAAAGCGAAGCCCACCGTGCCCTTGCGCTTGCCATCCAACGCGTCGGCCCGGTTCATCTCCTCCTTGACGTAGGTCGTCACCAAGTTATAGAGCTCGGCCTCGGCCTCAGAGAGCTTGTAGTTCGCGGTGTAGGCGATACGTTCGGGAAAGAGTCGCGTGCCGTCGAACTTCAATAGGTCTTCCTTGACCATCCGGCGCATGAGGTCAGAGACGTCGACTTTGTGAGCGCCATCGCGGAACTTGCCGTAAAAGCGGTCAGAGTCCAGCAGCGACAAGAAAAGTTGGAAGTCCTCTTCCTTCCCGTTGTGCGGCGTGGCCGTCATCAGCAGGAAGTGGCGGGTGATCGAGCCCAGGAGCTGGCCCAGCTTGAAGCGTTTGGTCTCGTTGATCTTGGTCCCGAACCAAGTCGCGGAGAGCTTGTGGGCCTCGTCCACCACCACTAAGTCAAACCGGCTGAGCTTCAACTTCTCTTGAAGCTCTTCGCTGCGGGAGAGCTGGTCGAGGCGCGCGACCAAAAGGTCGTGGTCATCGAACGGGTTGCCCGTGCGGCTTTGGTCCACCAGCTCGCGTGAGAAAAGAGTGAACGAGAGGCCGAACTTTTCGTAAAGCTCGTCCTGCCACTGCTCGACCAGGCTCCCGGGTGAGACGATCAGTACACGGGCGGCATCAGCGCGCATCAAGAGCTCGCGGATCAAGAGGCCCGCCATGATGGTTTTACCCGCGCCCGGATCGTCGGCGAGCACAAAGCGCAGGGGCTGCCTGGGCAGCATCGACTCGTAGACCGCCGTGATCTGGTGAGGTAGCGGCTCGACGTTGGAGGTGTGCACCGCCATCATCGGGTCGAACAGGTGCGCCAAATTGATGCGGATGGCCTCCGCGGCGAGTTTGAAGCCTTCGCCGTCGGCCTCGAAGCTCCATGGCCTGCCGGCGGTGGCGATTTCGAGCTCGGACTCGTTAGAGCGGAACAGTACCCGCTCCCCCAGCCTGCCATCGTCGGTCCGATACACCACCGTCACGGCGTTGTCGCCGAGCGGATCCACGCCGACGACGCGCGCGATCTTCCCCGGCTCAATGCCGGAAACGAGCGCGCCCTTGGCGATCTCTTCAAGTTTCATGTCTTCCTTTCCACCCGAGCTCAGCCCTGCTTGGCCGAGTCGCGGGCCTCCCCATAACCTGGAGCCAGAGCTGCGCTCTCGACCCCGTAAAGCGTCTGCGTGTTGCGCAGCCAAAGATGATGCGAACTTGGATCGAGTCGGTGATCCGAACTCGCGTCCACGCTCCAGCGACGAAGGACGTAGCCTGCCAAGGCTGCACGGGCCTTGACCCGCAGGACGCCGTCGACGATGCCGTAATCAGCTTCGATCGCCTTGGGATGCTCGATGCAAGGATGCGGCACAAGCTCCATCTCCACCATCCTGGCCCACTGCTCGTCGGCTGCGAGCAACTCCGATTCATCGGCTTGGTCCGGCAGTTCCTCAATCTTAGAGATGCGCGTGAGGACGAAGTCTCCAAAGCTCTTCCTCTCACGATCGAAAGCCCGCAGGTGCCAGCGTAAGCCGTTGTCAGATAGGGCCACCGGCACCACTTCGCGACGCTTTACCCCCGACGTGAGCGAGACGTAGCTCATTCGGATGGCGCGCCTCGCACACATGCTGCGAGTGACCGCCCCAAGCACCCTCAAGTCGGGCTTATTGAGTTGCCCTGGACCTTCGCATGGCGCGACCTTTTTCAAGCCAAGGTCTAGCCCGTCGCCAAACCCTTGCAGAAGCCAAGCGAGTACCCTGTCCGGGTTGAAGTCGAAGACGGGGCTGAACGACACCGAGGGACGGTAGCAACGGCTGACCGCGTCGTATTCAAGGTTGTGTGGAGTGATCTCCCGGTACAGGGCCAGATCGCGCGAGGACGCAGCAGGTTTGATACCGAAGCGTGCCTCTATGTCGGATCGCCTTAACTCGCCTGTGAAGAAAGCACGCAACTCAAGGAACGCGAGTCGTTCGCGCTGCGCTTGCGAAGCATCCAGAGGTACCGCCAAGAGGCCCTTTCCCGAGCACAAGGCCCGCCAGGACGCAAGAATCACGCCCATATCGGAAAGAGGATACCATACGAATCAATTTGATACGGACTAAGCATAAGCAGCCCAACGAACATCCTCAACACCACCTTCCCAAGACAGAAACAAACGAGCTCATAGCACTAACGTGACTGCGACAGGCCCAGACCGTTCCATCTACTACAAGCTCAACTCACAGACTCGGGTTGAACAGACTCTTGACTATACGCAGTAAGGGTATATGACTTCGATGCGTAAAAGTAAGCAAGGTCATGCAGCCTTGCCATCAGTCATAGCATTGCACAGAAAAACGCCTTGCACAGGTGATCAAGAACACTGAATGAAGGTCGAAAGCTTGAAGCAGATGACCTGTGAGGCGCGTAAAACCGCGATTTTGAACGGGTTCGTGCCGCAAGCTTCCATAGACAGACGACACCACCCTCAACTATTTGTGCTCTCCCCCAATACGAGGAGCAGATTCATAGAGAAAATCATAGGTATACAAAATCGATGTCAATACTAGACAGCACCGCGGGCAGGGGCTATAAACTACAACCTGTGGAGCAAAACGGTAACCACTTCTGCACATAGGTGCGAGCCGTACTTCACCACAGATAGTTGACGACGTAAGAGAAAAACCAAAAGCCACCCGACAAGTCGCGGAGCACAACGTGCGAAAAAAAGCTTCAAACATCACAACATCCGCCCCTGCACCCACGTCTCGACCGTTCCAGACGCTAGGGGTGAAACTGCCAAGTGACATTGTCAAATCGATGAAAAGTCTAACCCCAAAAAGGTCAGTCAACGCAATCATTAGAGACGCAGTCAATCACTACCTAGCCAAGAATTTGGTCGAGCTACCTCCATCGATCGGAATAGTCAACGGAGTTCATTCAGCTTCATACCTAGACGACGTTACAGAATTGGCGAACATACTCAGATCAATCGAACACAATCTTATTAAGTTCACGATCACAAACAATACTGCCGCAGAATTACATGAGGCGCAATTTCAAATTCTTGATGCAAACAATAAATTAGTCAAGATATCAGGGATCCTCACAGAAGCACACATCAAAAGAACGTAGAAAATTTATATGTATATTGATATCATTGAGAAAACATCTACCTCCAAACAGATACCATCTAGGTTAACCGCCCTTCTGAAATACTTGCATTACGGGAAGCCTGCGAGGGAGGATTCGACTTGGGACGATAACACATACCGCTTTCACATACACAATAAATTAGCAGGCGCTCCTCGAGCTTACAAACTCATACAGAGGCATTCACCTTACGGGATTGACGGGTTTAAAGCATCCGCTGATTTATCTCATCAGCTATTTGAGCACGCAAGAAAATCAGAATCAAGCCAGGGCGCAAAACAATTATATAAACACATATTAATAAGTATGCCACTAGGCTCGCTTGATCATACCCACCCCGAAGAAAGTAAAGTCAAACACAAGAAGTTTCAGTTTTCAAACTATGAAGTAATGTTAAGAATAACTCGAGAGGTTTTAAATACAATGGGAATATCCGAGGATGCACCGCAGATAATATTCGTGCATCAAGACAAAGAGTTTTGGCACTCGCATATTGTATGCGGTATATTTTCGAAAGATTTAGATCTGCGCGAAACTTTTAAAAAGCTATCGCGCAAGCAGCGCATGGACATATCGGCGCACTACTACCCAAGCAAGAACATAAAACACCCCAACGCCGCGCTAAAGAAGTCCTATGCAAAACATCTTACATTAGCGACCAACATATTCGATGCCGAAACCGAAACCAACTAGATGCCAAAAACAACGACGACGATCAAAACATCTTATGAAAGCAACAAGCTACTCGCCACAATCGATATTCTTCCAAACCTGAATGGCCATCTTGAGAATCTTCAGGAGATCATAAAAATTCACGGAAAAGAGATTCATGACATAATCGTTTCCGAATATCTCGAAGGACGACTTCAGATTGATCAATTAAAAGAAGGCAAACACAATAATCACAATATTAGAATTATCTCGAAAGGCAACGGAAGGTTTTTCAACGACACTTACTCATTGATGATCAAACCCACTATCGCAGGAGAGATTTACTATTCCAACCTTAGACTCGCACTAGGATGCAAAGAGGTCGTACTAGAGATGATAAGGAAAAATCAACACAAAATTTCAAAGAATGCATCATAAACGGCGATGCGAGTTTTAGTCAGGAACAAAGAATGAGAGCTCAACAGGACAAATTAAGTGAAGATTTTTCTTCCAAACAGAAAAATGCAAAAATTATTGTAATCAACGAATATTCGACAAATGGCCGAATCAAGTTCCCATTAAACATTCGACCATCTTTGCTGCAAAAATTCAGAGAAACGACAATAGGTCCATTGCATATCGCCATTGAACACGCAATGAATGAATTCCTTGAAAAAATTCAGACACAAGAAGATGGCACCATATTAGTTTTGAACACCGAAGATTTCAACCCTAACCCGGAAGATATCGATGCAGCGGAGAAATTGACGCGCAAACGAAGTAAGGTATCCGCCTTAGGAAAAAATGAACAGGAAAATGCAGATGAAAAATCTGCAGATTGAAACAGGAACAATCCTGATCCGGCGCGAAAAGCTCCATCAAATGGTTCCGCTATCAGTAAGGACCGTTTATGACATGGAGCAGCGCGGAGAATTTCCCCGCCGCATAGCCCTCACGTCTCGCTGTGTCGTCTGGAAGTTGCAAGAAGTTGAAGACTGGATAGCATCGCGTGCTGGCCTTACTGCGCGCCGCCCTGGGCCGGCTGACGCTTCTTGACGCCTGTCCATTCATCGATCATGTCGGCCCAATCCTGCAGCATTTTTCGGCGCCCATCAGCGTATTTGGCTTTGTTGTATACCTCGCGCGTACCAGTTGGGACGTGAGCTAATTGCCGCTCGATCCAGTCCGAATTGTATTCTCGCTCATTCAATTGCGTTGACGCTGTACGCCGCAAATCGTGTGGGCCGAATTTGGCCAAATCGTGCCCGTCTTTCTGCGCGTTCTCATATACGACTTCGAGGACACGATTCAGCGTTGCCGCGCTCATGTGCGTTCCGATATCGTACCTACTCGGCAACACATAATCAGATCCGCCAGCGAATATCTTTAGCGCTGTAAACAATTCAAGTGCTTGGTCAGACAAGAAAACCAGGTGCTCTTTTTTGTGTTTCATGCGCTCTTTTGGTATCGTCCAAAGCGCCTCAGTAAAGTTGATCTCAGACCATTTGGTGCCGGTTAACTCTGACTTCCTGACGAGCGTCAGCAGCAATAATTTGGCGGCCGCTCTGAATTGCGGTCCTGTGCCTACTGTGTCCAAGTAACGATACATCAGCCCGATTTCCGCAGGCGAAAGCGCGCGCTCTCGTGATTTGAAAACTGCGATATCCTTCGGCTTGATTTCGCGAGCTGGATTCGGGTGGCGGGTGCCTTTACCCTTTGCGTAATCGTAAATGGCCATCACGATTTCGCGTACCTGAATTGCTGTGGCCGGCGCTCCTCTGTTCACGATTTTGTCGAGCAGCGCGCGCAGATCTGTTTCTTCGATTTCGTCTAGCTGCCGGCTGCCGAGCGCCTCTTTAACGTCGCGCTCGTACACGCTGCGCTTCATGTCTCTTGTAGACGCCGCCATGTCCGCCTTTTCTAGCCACAGCTCCGCCCATCCGTGGAGGCTTGTGGCCTGGAGCTTCTTACGCTTTTCGCGCTGTTTCTCGTGCGACGGTGATTTGCCTGCGGCTACGAGCTTTTTGGCTTCGTGCAGTCGCTCGCGCGCCTCTGCGAGCGTGATGCCACCAACTCCGTACCGCCCCAGCGTGACGGTCTCTTGCCTACCGCTTATTTTGTAGTTGTACCTGAACGATATCCCTCCTGCCGGCGTGACAGCGACATAGAGCCCGTCGCGGTCCGCTATTTTGAAAAGCTTGCCCGTTGGCTTCAGATTCCTGAGTTTGGTATCTGTGAGCATGTGTCCTCCTGAGTGAAACGCAAGAATACCATGTTTCAAAACGTACCATAAACACGTATTTTTCTATTTAAAATCAACGGCTTACGGATTTTTAGTACCATTCACGCAACAAACTGGCCGCATGGTATTTTTCTCTGCTATTCTCTGGCATCAACGAGATACCAAACGCCGAACCATGCAAACAAGCTGCTCAATCCTGCCACCGGCTGCCTGTAGTTGCCATACGCCGGAAATAAAAAAGCCCATGAAATCATGGGCTTGCGTGTGTTTTGGTGGATTTAATGCCTGCGGTTGCCAGTCATTCAATCATTCCCACTCGATGGTCGCAGGCGGCTTGGAACTCACATCGTAGGTCACGCGGTTGATGCCGCGGACTTCGTTGATGATGCGGCTGGACACCCGCTTGAGCAGGCTGTAGGGCAGCTCGGCCCAGTCGGCAGTCATGAAGTCGCTGGTCTGCACGGCGCGCAGCGCCACCACGTAGTCGTAGGTGCGGCCGTCACCCATCACGCCCACGCTCTTGACTGGCAGGAACACCGTGAATGCCTGACTGGTCAGGTCGTACCAGCTCTTGCCTGAGTTGTGGTCGATGGTGGAGCGCAGCTCTTCGATGAAGATCGCATCCGCGCGGCGCAGCAGGTCGGCGTATTCCTTCTTGACCTCGCCCAGGATGCGCACGCCCAGGCCCGGCCCCGGGAAGGGGTGACGGTACACCATGTCGTGCGGCAGCCCCAGGGCCACGCCCAGCTCGCGCACTTCGTCCTTGAACAGGTCGCGCAGCGGCTCCAGCAGTCTCAGGCCCAACTGCTCGGGCAGGCCGCCCACGTTGTGGTGGCTCTTGATGGTGACGGCCTTCTTGCTCTTGGCGCCGCCAGACTCGATCACGTCGGGGTAGATGGTGCCCTGGGCCAGGAAGGTGGCGCCCTTGTGGCCCTGGCCGCTGGCCTTGAGCTTTTCGGCTTCAGCCTTGAAAACATCCACGAACAGGCGCCCAATGATCTTGCGCTTTTGCTCGGGGTCGCTGACTCCTGCCAGTTCGCGCAGGAACAGCTCGCTCGCGTCCACACGAATCACCTTCGCGTGCAGCTTGCCTGCGAACATGTCCATCACCATGTCGCCTTCGTTCAGGCGCAGCAGGCCGTGGTCCACAAACACACAGGTGAGCTGGTCGCCAATCGCACGGTGGATCAGCGCAGCGGCCACGGAAGAATCCACGCCGCCGGACAGGCCCAGGATGACCTCTTCATCACCCACCTGGGCGCGGATTTTCTCCACCGCCTCAGCGATGTGGTCGCGCATGATCCAGTCGGGTTTGGTGCCGCAGATGTCCAGCACGAAGCGCTCCAGGATGGCGCGGCCCTGCACGGTGTGCGTCACCTCGGGGTGGAACTGCACGGCATAGAAGCGGCGAGCCTCGTCGGCCATGCCGGCGATGGGGCAGGAATCGGTGCTGGCCATGAGCTTGAAGCCCGGCGGCAATTCGGTCACCTTGTCGCCATGGCTCATCCATACCTTGAGCATGCCGTGGCCTTCGGGGGTGGTGAAGTCCACGATGTCCTTGAGCAGATCTGTGTGGCCGCGCGCGCGAACCTCGGCGTAACCGAATTCGCGGGTGTGCGAGCCTTCCACCTTGCCGCCCAGTTGCTGCGCCATGGTCTGCATGCCGTAGCAAATGCCCAGCACCGGCACGCCCAGTTCGAACACGGCGTCGGGGGCGCGGTCATCCACCTCGTACACGCTGGCGTGGCTACCGGAAAGAATCACGCCTTTGAGCATGCCGTCGGCGGCGTACTGGCGCACCCAGTCGCTGGAAACGTCGCAGGGGTGGACCTCGCAGTACACATGGGCTTCGCGCACGCGGCGCGCAATGAGCTGGGTGACCTGGGAGCCGAAGTCGAGTATGAGGATCTTCTGGTGTTGCATGGCGGTAAGGGCTCGGGCCCGTTGGAAATGCAAAAGGCCGCCGGTGCGGCGGCCCTTGGAAGGCGACGGATCAGTCGGCGCGGTAGTTGGGCGCTTCCTTGGTGATCTGCACGTCGTGCACGTGGCTTTCGCGGATACCGGCAGCGGTGATCTCGACGAACTCGGCACGGTTGCGCATCTCTTCAATGGTGGCGCAGCCGCAGTAGCCCATGGAAGCCCGGATGCCGCCAGCCATCTGGAACACGATGGAGACCATCGAGCCCTTGTAAGGCACGCGGCCTTCGATGCCCTCGGGAACCAGCTTGTCGGCGTTGGGGTTGCCGGTGCTGGACTCCTGGAAGTAGCGGTCGGCGCTGCCCTGCTGCATGGCACCAATGGAGCCCATGCCACGGTAGCTCTTGTAGCTGCGGCCCTGGTAGAGGATGACCTCGCCCGGCGCTTCCTCGGTGCCGGCGAACATACCGCCCATCATCACGGTGCTGGCGCCCGCAGCAATGGCCTTGGCAATGTCACCGCTGTAGCGGATGCCGCCGTCGGCGATCAGGGGCACCCCGGTACCCTGCAACGCCGTGGCAACGTTGTCGATAGCAGTGATCTGCGGCACACCCACGCCCGCCACGATGCGGGTGGTGCAGATGGAGCCCGGGCCGATACCGACCTTGACGCCGTCAGCGCCCGCTTCCACCAGCGCCAGCGCGGCCGCCCCGGTGGCGATGTTGCCGCCAATGACCTGCACCTGCGGGTAGTTCTGCTTGACCCAGCGCACACGCTCGATCACACCCTTGCTGTGGCCGTGAGCGGTATCCACCACGATGGCGTCAACCCCGGCCTTGACCAGCGCTTCAACTCGCTCTTCAGTGCCAGCGCCCACGCCCACTGCTGCGCCCACGCGCAGGCGGCCAGCCGCGTCACGCGCAGCACTGGGGAAGTTGAGCTGTTTGGTGATGTCCTTGACCGTGATCAGGCCCTTGAGCTCAAAGGCTTCGTTGACCACCAGCAGGCGTTCCAGCTTGTGCTTGTTGAGCAATGCCTTGGCTTCGGCCGGGGTGGTGCCTTCGGGCACTGTGATCAGGCGCTCGCGCGGCGTCATGATCTCTTTGACCGGCAGATCCACGCGCGTCTCGAATCGCAGATCACGGCCCGTGACGATGCCAACCACCTTGCCGCCGTCGATCACCGGAAAACCGGAGATGCCGAGCTCTTCAGACAACTGGTGAACGTGATACACCGTGGTGTCGGGGGTGATGACGACCGGATCGCGCAGCACGCCGGATTCGTAGCGCTTGACCTTGGCCACATGAGCTGCCTGCTCCTGCGCCGACAGGTTCTTGTGAACGATACCAATGCCCCCCTCCTGGGCGATGGCGATCGCCAGGCGAGCTTCGGTCACGGTGTCCATGGCGGCGGACACGAGCGGAAGGTTCAGGGTGATGTCACGGGTGAACTGCGTGGACAGAGAGGTGTCCTTGGGCAGGACCTGGGAGTACGCGGGCACCAGCAACACGTCGTCGAAGGTGAGCGCTTTTCCGAGTAGGCGCATGTGAAAGCTCCAAAAACACTATTGTACAGGGGGCAAACCGCGTAACATCTTGGCAACGCTCAAGAGGTGAACATGCATTGGTTGAACCGCAATGTTGGCAATGGTGACAAGGGGGGCCGCAAGAAGGCATTTGTGCTGTGTGCGGCGATGTTGAATGGGTTCGCAGCGCTTTCGGTTCATGCCGCTGGCGCGTGGGTTTGGGTGGACGGCAATGGCCGCAAGGTCTACAGCGACCTGCCGCCGCCAGCGTCTGTTACCGAGCGGCAAATTCTTCAGCGCCCCGGTATGCCAGCCGTACAGCCACCAGCAGCGGAGCAACCCGCCTCCACAGCCGCCAAGCCTGCCGGAAACCTGTCTGGATCAACGCCCGCTGGCGGTCAACCTGCAGACAAGGCGGCCTCAGCCGAGGACAAGAAGCGCAAGGAAACCGAGCAGGCCGAAGAAGCTCGCCGCAAGGCCACAGAAGCGAAGAATGCCGAAATCCGCGCCGACAATTGCAAGCGGGCGCAAGCGTCTTTGAACACACTCAACTCGGGCAGACGCCTCGTGACCACGAACGAGCAAGGCCAGCAGGTCACGCTGACGGCCTCAGACAAGGCCGACGAAATCAGCCGTCTCGAACAGATCATCGCCGAGAACTGCCGCTGACCAGTGACTCAGTAGCCGGGTTTTGCGCCTTTGCGGCGTTGCGCAAACAAGCCCGCAGTGCGGGCTCCCTGGCGGCTGAAGCGCTCGCGGCGGGCAACTTTGGGGTCCACCCGCAGGGCCCGGCAGAATTCGACCCTGTCGCCGTCCCGTAGGGTGTGGCTCCACCCTGACTTGCGCCCCCAGATGGACAGACTTGCCCCCTGCTCCACTTCCAGTTCTGGAAACTTTTGCAGCCACCCGCTTGCAATCACCGAATCCCGCACCGTGCAAGCAAAAGGCAGCGTCAGGCAAAGCTCCGTCACTTCCCGGGGGCCGCTGGCATAAACCAGGGTGACGTTGATGGTGTCAGTCGCTGCCATAGACCTGATCTGCCCGCTTGACGAACGCGTCCACCAGGCTGCCTGCGATCTTGTCGAACACTGGCCCCACCAGCGCAGCCAGTGTGTTGCTGGCAAAACCGTAGTTCAGCGTGAAATCTATGCGGCAGGCACGCTGGCTGCCGTCCCCCACGGGCGTGAAATCCCAGGTGCCGTCCAGATGGGAAAACGGGCCGTCGACCAGCTCAAGGTGAATGCGCCGGTCTTCAACGTGGGTGTTGCGGGTGGTGAAGCTCTTTTTGATGCCACTGTACGACATGCCGATGGAAGCCACCATGCCGTCCGACGTGCGCTCCAGCACCTCCCCACTGCTGCACCAAGGCAGAAACTGGGGATAGCCGGAAACATCGGTCACCAGCGCGAACATTTCGTGCGCGCTGTGCCAGATCAGAACAGTCTTGTGAACGCTTTTCATCGAAACTCTGCGGCTTTATGGAAACTGTGCGGGTTTCATACAATGCTTGGCCGCCAGGGGATTGTATTGGCCCGCTGGCACCCCATCTGAACGACATGTCTTCCGCCAAGAAAAACGCTAAACCCCAGGCCCGCGACAGCCGCATTGCCGAAAACAAGAAGGCCGCCTTCAACTACCACTTTGAAGAGCGCTTCGAGTGCGGCATGGTGCTGGAAGGCTGGGAGGTGAAAGCGCTGCGCGAGGGCAAAGTGCAGCTCACCGACGGCTACGTGCTGGTCCGCGACGGCGAGCTGTACCTGATCGGCTGTCTCATCAACCCGTTGCGCACGGCATCCACCCACGTCAGCGCCGACAGCGCCCGCACCAAGAAGCTGTTGATGCACAAGGAAGAGATCCGACGCCTCATCGGCAAGGTGGAACAAAAAGGCTACACGCTGGTGCCGATCAATCTGCACTGGAAGAACGGCCGAGTGAAGTGTGACATTGCCTTGGCCAAGGGCAAGGCCGAACACGACAAGCGCGACACCATCAAGGAACGCGAAGGCAAGCGCGAGGTGGAGCGCGCCCTCAAACAGCGGCAGCGCTGAGCGCTGCCCCCGCCCAGTTCAAAGAAGCGGGCGAAGTTCACGTGCTGCGTCTTGCAGCAGTGGCAGAAGCTCCCTTTGAACCGCCCCGTTTTGCAGCCTGTTGTGTGGCACCACCGCGTTGAGGGCGGCCACGGTCTTTCCATCCAGGTTGCGCAGGGGCACAGCCACGGCGAAGACGCCGAGTTCATGCTCCTCGCTGGCAATGCAGTGGTCGGCCTGCCTCACATCGGCAATCACTTGGCGGAAGGCCTTGGGCTCCACCACGGTGTAGGGCGTCAGGCGAGCCAGCGCCCTGCCCTTGAGCCAGCCATTGAACTCGGTCTTGGGCAGCGCCGCCAGCAGCACACGCCCGGTGGACGTGGCATGGGCGGGCAAGCGCGCCCCCAGGTGCAGGCCGTAGGCCAGCAGGCGCACAGGCGCGCTGCCCGAAAGCGGCGCGCCGAGTGAGCCGCCATCCCAGTCGCCCGTGGAGCCCACCACGGCCACACTGCGGGCGACGATGACCACGGCATCCCCCTCCAGCACGGCCACAGAGAAGGCATCGCGCGTCTGCGCAGCCAGCCGGTTGAGCGTGGGCTGCACCGCCCGGGGCAGACGCGCGCTGGACAGGTAGCTGCCGGAAAACCGCAGCACCTTGGCCGACAGCCAGAAGTAGCTGCCGTCCGTTTCCAGGTAGCCCAGGTGCGCCAGGGTCAACAGGTGGCGGCGCGCCGCTGCCCGGGTGATGCCAGCCCGCTGCGCGGCCAGCGTGGCATTGAGCCGCTGGCGCTCGGTGTCGAAGCTTTCCAGCACAGCCATGCCCTTGGCCATGCCCTCGATGAGATCGGCCTTGGCAATGCTCATGGCCGGAGTGGTTGAAGTTGCGCGATCATCGCGCAATTGTTCCACTGATCGCGCAAACCCGCAATCACCGGGGTGTGCAGGCAGGCCACCGGGGTCTAGCATGAACCCATTCGCGTTGCTTCACAGGAGACATCCATGCGCACCCAAGTCGCCATCATTGGTGCAGGCCCCTCCGGCCTGCTGCTCGGCCAGCTGCTGTACAAAGCTGGCATCGACGCCGTAATCGTCGAACGCCAGACACCCGAATACGTGCTTGGCCGCATTCGCGCGGGCGTGTTGGAACAGGTTGCCACCGACCTGCTTGACGAAGCAGGCGTAGGCGAGCGCATGCACAAGGAAGGCCTGGTGCACACGGGCTTTGACATGCTGTTCAACGGCCAGCGCCACCGCATCGACCTGGAAGGATTGACGGGCGGCAAGAAGGTGATGGTCTACGGCCAGACCGAAGTGACCCGCGACCTGATGGACGCCCGTAAGGCTGCTGGCCTTACCAGCATCTACGAGGCGGCCAACGTGCAGGTGCACGACTTTGACACCACCAAACCGCGTGTCACCTACGAAAAGGATGGCCAGAGCCACACCATCGAGTGTGACTTCATCGCTGGCTGCGACGGCTTCCACGGCGTGTGCCGCGCCAGCGCGCCGCGCAACGCCATCAAGGAATACGAGAAGGTCTACCCCTTCGGCTGGCTCGGCCTGCTTTCGGACACCCCTCCGGTGCACCACGAACTGATCTACGCGAACAGCGAGCGCGGCTTTGCCCTGTGCTCGCAACGCAGCCAAACCCGCAGCCGCTACTACTTGCAGGTGCCGCTCACCGACAAGGTGGAACAGTGGAGCGACGACGCCTTCTGGAACGAGTTGAAGCTGCGCCTGGACCCCGAAGCGGCTGAAAAGCTGGTGACCGGCCCCAGCCTGGAGAAAAGCATTGCGCCTCTGCGCAGCTTCGTGACGGAGCCACTGCGCTTTGGCCGCATGTTTCTGGCGGGCGATGCTGGGCACATCGTGCCGCCCACCGGTGCCAAGGGCTTGAACCTGGCCGCTACCGACGTGAAGTATCTGTCCAACGCCATCGTCGAGTTCTACCAAGACAAGACCGAGGCAGGCATCGACAGCTACTCGGAGCGCTGCCTCAAGCGCATCTGGCGCGCGGAGCGTTTCAGCTGGTGGTTCACGTCGATCATGCACAACTTCCCTGACGAAGGCGCCATCAACGCCAAGCTGCAGCAGGCCGAGCTGGACTACCTGATGCACTCCGAGTCCGGTCTGCGCACCATCGCCGAGAACTACGTGGGCCTGCCGCTCGATTTCGGGCAGTGATCCACAGCAATCCAAGCGCGGCCTTCAGGCCGCGTTTTTGTGTTCAAGCAGGCAGATCGAGCGTGCGGTAGCAAGCCCGGCCGTCTGCACCAAACACGTGGATGCGGTCAGCCGGCCACTGCACGTGCACGGTCTCGCCCACCCGTTCAGTGGCCGTACCCGGCACGCGCACGGTGATAGCAGGAAGCGCCTGCCCAAGGTCCACATAAAGCAGCGAGGCCTCACCCAGCTTTTCGACGTGACTCACCTGCCCGTTCAAGCTGTTGGCAGAGCCAGCATTCACCAAGCGCATGTCTTCGGGGCGGCAGCCAACGTGCAAGGCCTCGTCTGGCTGAACGGACCGCGCGTCCACCATCGCGTCCAGTTCGACGCCCGCCAGCTTCACCGTGGACGTTTCGGGCGCGGTGCGCACCAGCTGGCCAGGAAGCACATTCATCTTCGGCGAGCCGATGAACTCCGCCACGAACAAGCTGGCCGGGCGGTGGTACAGCGCCATGGGCGAGCCGACCTGCGCGATGGAACCGTGGCTGGCAATGTGGTCGCCGGTGTGCAGCAGCACAATCTTGTCGGCCAGTGTCATGGCCTCCACCTGGTCGTGTGTGACGTAGATCATGCTGGCCGAGCCAATGCGCTTGTGCAGCCGCGAGATTTCCAGGCGAGTCTGCACCCGCAGGGCAGCGTCCAGGTTGGAAAGCGGCTCGTCAAACAGAAAGACACGAGGCGCCTTGACGATGGCACGCCCGATGGCGACGCGCTGGCGCTGTCCGCCCGACAGCGCCTTGGGCAAGCGGTCGAGCAGATGGGTGAGCTGCAACACCTCGGCGGCTTCGCGCACCTTTCGGTCGATTTCCGCCGCGTTTGCGCCGAAAACCTTCAGGCCGAAGGCCATGTTCTCGCGAACGGTCATGTGGGGATAGAGCGCGTAGCTCTGGAACACCATGGCCACGCCACGACGGGCGGGGGCCAGGTCGTTGACGCGCTCGCCACCTATGAGGAGGTCGCCGGAGGTGATCTCCTCCAGCCCGGCCACCATGCGCAACAGCGTGGACTTGCCGCAGCCCGAGGGACCGACAAACACGCAGAACTCGCCGTGCTCGATGGTCAGGTTGGCGTCGTTGATGGTCAAGGTCTGCGGCGTGTAGCGCTTGCTGACGTGACGGAACTCGATCTTGGACATGGCATGTGCTCCTTCAGCAGGCGGCGTGCAGCCCGCCCCAGGGTTCGAAACGGATGGTGCCGTCAACAATGCGTGCTCCTTCCAGCCCGCTGCCCGCCAGCGCGGCGGCCGACGCCACCGACCCGGGCAGTGTCCAGACAGCGGGTTCGTCGCTGAAGTTGAACGCGCACAGGACCTGCTGGTCGCCATGGCGGCGCACGAAGGCCAATACCTGATCGTGCGGGGACAGCATGGCCATGCCACCCTTTACCAGAGCAGGCTGCGTGCGGCGCCAGTGAAGCAGCTGGGTGTAGAAGGCCATCAGGCCGCCAGCCCCTTGCCGGTCCACCGCCAGTGGCAGGTGGGCCGGGGACACAGGCAGCCACGGCTGGCTGGGCCCGAAGCCCGCGTGCAGCGCGCCAGAAACCCAGGGCATGGGCGTGCGGCATCCGTCGCGCCCCTTGAACTTGGGCCACATGGTGATGCCGAAGGGGTCCTGCAGTTGCTCATAGGCGATGTCGGCTTCGGGCAGGCCCAGCTCGTCGCCCTGGTAGATGCATGGCGTGCCCCGCACGGACATCTGCATGGCTGCCGCCAGGCGCAGCAGGCGCCCATCAGGCTGGTCGCCCCCCCAGCGGGTGGCCAGCCGCACACAGTCGTGGTTAGACAGCGCCCAGCACGGCCAGCCGTCACCCACGATGTCAAGAAAACGGGTGAACAGCGCGTGCAGGAACGGCGCGCCATGTTGCTTGCCGAGCAGGTCGAAACAGTAGGCCATGTGTAGCTTGTCGCCACCGCTGGTGTACTGCGCCATGCGAGCGAGCCCGTCGTCATCGCCGATCTCGCCGACCATGGTGGTGTCGGGGTATTCGTCCAGCAGGGCGCGAAGGCGGCGCAGGAAGTCCAGGTTCTCGGGCTGGCTCTTGTCGTGTAGGTGGCGCTGCCAACCGTAGGGGTTGTTGCGGTCAACCGCCGGGTCTTCGCCCTGCGGCATGCCTCGGCCCGGGTTATCGCGCAGCTGCTTGTCGTGGAAGTAGAAGTTGGCCGTGTCCAGGCGATATCCGTCCACGCCCAGCTCCAGCCAGAAGCGCACATCGTCGAGAATCGCCTGTTGCACCTCGGGGTTGTGGAAGTTGAGGTCTGGCTGACTGGTCAGAAAATTATGCATGTAGTACTGCAGGCGGCCGGTGTCCCACTGCCACGCGCTGCCGCCAAAGATGCTCAGCCAGTTGTTGGGCGGGTTGCCGTCGTCCTTGGCGTCGGCCCACACGTACCAGTCGGCCTTGGGGTTGTCGCGGCTGGCACGGCTTTCCTTGAACCATGGGTGCTGGTCTGATGTGTGCGACAGCACCTGGTCGATCATCACTTTCAGGCCAAGTTCATGGGCGTGCTTCACCAAGACCCGGAAGTCGTCCAGCGTGCCGAACATCGGGTCCACATCGCGGTAGTCGCTCACGTCGTAGCCAAAGTCCTTCATTGGACTCTTGAAGAAGGGGGACAGCCAGATGCCGTCTGCACCCAACCGAGCCACATGCTCCAGCCGGGCCGTGATGCCGGGCAGGTCGCCAATGCCGTCGGCATTGCTGTCCTGAAAGCTGCGCGGGTAAATCTGGTAAATGACGCCGCCGCGCCACCATTCGTTGTTGGGAGCCTTGTGTTTCATGAGTGAGTCGTGAGAGAAATGGAGTCAACCCTTGACCGCGCCGGCCGTGAGGCCCGACACGATCTTTTTCTGGAACAGGAGGACCAGCGCCACCAGTGGCAGCGTGACCAGCACGGAGGCGGCCATGATGTTTCCCCAGGGGATGTCGTACTTGCTGGCGCCCGAGATGAGCGAGATGGACACCGGCACGGTGCGCTCGTTGTTGTCGAGCACGAAGGTCAGCGCGAACAGGAATTCGTTCCACGCAGCAATGAACGCAAGCAAGCCCGTTGACACCAGGGCGGGCCACAGCAACGGAAGGAACACGTCCTTGATGACACGCCAGGGGCTGCAGCCGTCCATGATGGCGGCCTCTTCCAGCTCCTTGGGCAACTGCTTCATGAAGGTGGTGAGCACCCACACGGTGAAGGGCAGCGTGAAGATCATGTAGGGCAGCACCAGGCCCAGCGCCTTGTTGTACAGGCCCAGCCACTGGATGAGTTCGAACATGCCGGCCAGCACCGCCACCTGCGGGAACATCGACACGCCCAGAATGGTCATGAGCAGCAGCCCCCTGCCCTTGAAGGAAATACGCCCCAGGGCGTAGGCCGCCGTCACGCCCATGAAAAGCGAGAGCACCACCACCAGCACCGCGACCATGATGGAGTTGACGATGTGCCTGCCGAAAGGCTGCTCTGCCAGCGTGAAGAGCGAGATGTAGTTGCCCAGGGTGACCGAGCTGGGCCAAAGACGGGGCTCGAACAGCGCCGCCCCCGACTTGAACGAGGTGGAGATTGCGTAGATGAAGGGAAACACCGACAACGCCACCACCAGGGCCGCTGCCAGATAAAGCGCCGAGCGCGCGTACCAGGGGGATTTCATGTTCAGTCCTCCGCCAGCTTGAGCCGGCCCAGGCGGATGTAGGCGACCGTGCAAAGGCCGATGATGAGGAAGAGCGCCGTGGAGGCCGCAGAGCCATAGCCCATGTAGCCGTTTTCCACCATCTCGCGCCGTACGAAGCCAGACATGCTGATCGTGCTGTTGTTGTTGGACGTGAGCACGTAGATCAGGTCGAACACGCGCAGGGCATCCAGCAGGCGGAAGATCACCGCCACCATGAGCGCGGGGCGGATCAAGGGCAGCGTCACGCGCCAGAACACGCGCAGCGGGTGCACACCGTCAACGCGCGCAGCCTCGTAGCAGTCCTTTGGCAGCGTCTGCAGCGCAGCCAAGATCAGAAGGGCCATGAAGGGCGTGGTCTTCCACACGTCCACGGCCACCACCGTCCAAAGGGCGTAGGCGGGGTCTGCCGTCCAGGCCACCTTCTCTGCCAGCAGGCCGGCGTCCACCAGCCACTGGTTGACGACGCCGAACTGGTCATGCAGCATCCAGCCCCAAATCTTGGCCGACACGATGGTGGGAATAGCCCACGGCACCAGAACGGCCGCCCTCACCCAGGCACGGCCGCGAAACTCTTGGTTGAGCAGCAAGGCCACGCCCAGGCCAAAGGCCGTTTCCAGCGTCACAGACACGAGGGCAAACTTGAGCGTGTTCAGGATGGACACGCCCCAGTCGCTGGCCCAGAAGCCTTCGGTGTGAGTGGGGTTGGCGAACAGACCGTACTCACCCAGGTAGTTTTCCAGCCCCACGAAGCGGGCCACTCCGAGGTCGTTGATGTTGGCATCGGTGAAGCTGAACCAGATGGTGCGCCCCAGCGGCCAGGCGGCCACCATCAGGAGCACCACCACCATGGGCGCCAGGAACAGCCAGGCGGTGCGTGTCTTGTTGTTCATCATGTCGATTCGGGGTCAGGCCAGGTCGGCACGCCTCACCACTTATTGCGGCGCACCTGCTTGAGGCGTGCCTCGAGCTTGGTCAGCGAATCCTCGGCAGTGGTCTTGCCGGACAACACGTCGTGCGTGGCATTCCAGAATGCAGCACTCACCTCCGGGTACTTCAAGCCGGTGGGGGTGGACGGCCGCGGCACGGCGCTCACAAAAACTTCGTAGAGGTTGCCGAAGAATGGGTTGGCATCCAGCACCGCCTTGTCTTTGTAGAGCGAGACGATGGTCGGGTTGTAGGAACTGGTGATGGCGCGCTCGCGCTGCACCTCGGCGCTGGTCATGTACATCACCAGGTCGGCAGCGGCCTCCGGGTTTTTCGAGTACTTGGACACCGAGAGTTGCCAGCCACCCAGGGTGGCGGCGTTGTTGCCGTCATCCCCGCCCTTGGGCAGAGGCGCAACGCCGACCTTGCCTTTGATCTTGCTGTCTGCGCCGTTGGCCAACGACCAGGCATAGGGCCAGTTGCGCATGAAGGCGGCGTTCCCGTTCTGGAAAACGCCACGTGCTTCTTCCTCGGCATAGTTGAGCACACCGCGTGGCGCGATCGTGCCCACCCAGGAGGCTGCCATCTTCAGCGCCTTGGCGGCGTTAGGGTTGTTCACGGTGATGTTGCCGCTGGCGTCCACCACATTACCCGCTTTGTAGCTATGCAGCCATTCAATGGCATCGCACGTCAGGCCTTCGTAGGCCTTGGCCTGGAACACGAAGCCATGGAACTCGGCGTTGCCCGCCGCACGTTCGCCGTCCTGAATCTTCTTGGCCACCGCACTCAGCTCTTCCCAGGTGGCCGGGGGCTTGGCACCGTACTTCTCCAGCAAGTCCTTGCGGTAGTAGAGCAGTCCTGCATCGGTGAACCAGGGCATGGCCAGCAGCTTGCCGTCTACCGTGTTGTTGGCCACGATGGCGGGGAAATGGTCTTTCTCCACGCCTTTGGAATAGGGCTTCAGGTCCAGCAGGTGGTCCTTGATCACCCCTGGCCACACAACGTCCACGTTGATCACATCCAGGTCGGTCGACTTGGCGGCAAACATCTGACGGAACAGGGACAGGATATCGGTCGTCGAGTTGGGCACCGTGAACAGCTTGACCGTGTGCCCCGTTTTCTTGGACCACGCTTCGGTGTGCTTCTTGCAGTTCTCGAAATCCTGCCCCACGGATCCGCAGGAAATGGTGATGGTCGCTGCCTGGGCGCCCGCCATGGCACCGACGGTCGTCAGGGCCAACAGCCCGGCTTTGATGGCCACTGCACGGAAAGAGATACGCATGTTTGCCTCGCAAATGTTGTTGATCGCCGCCCACCCGACATCAGATTCAACGGTGGCCGCAAACGAATTGCACCATTTACGCAAACGATTGCATTACAGGGTTTACCCGATCTTGCCGAAATTTGTACCTAGAACGTAACTGGTGGAGGGCTCAGCCGCCGGTGCTGTCGCGAACGATGAGTTCGGTGGGCAACACGACCGTACGACGGGAACGGTGTGCTATCGAATCAAAAAGCATGTCAACCAGTGCCTTGCCTGCCAGCGCGGCAGGTTGACGCACCGTGGTCAACGATGGGTGCATGTGTGCTGAAAGCAATATGTCGTCATAGCCAACAACCTTCACCTCTCCTGGCACCGAAATGCCTCTTTCACTCAGCGCTCCGATGATTGAAATAGCCGTGACGTCA
This sequence comes from Burkholderiaceae bacterium, assembly GCA_041913045.1. Taxonomy (GTDB): domain Bacteria; phylum Pseudomonadota; class Gammaproteobacteria; order Burkholderiales; family Burkholderiaceae_C; genus CAMLOF01. The sequence continues at coordinate 60,353 of JAYSGB010000016.1, forward strand.
CTGTTGGCAAACACGCCGTCAAAGTCAATGTTGTGCGCCAGCCAATCGTCGATCACGTGCCGCACGCGGGTATCGCCAAACAGAAACGACTGCTCCAGGTCTGGGTCCGGTCGTATGCCAGCCTCGTCCAACGCACGCCTGTAGCCTTGGTAGCGCAAACCGGCTTCCGGATGGGCCTTGTCGCCGAAGAAGGCAATTCTCTTGCAGCCGCGCTCCAGCAAGTGACGAGTGGCCAGGTAGCCACCCTGCGCATTGTCTCCCCCCACCACGGAATACATGGAGTCAGGCAGACACGCCCCCCATACAGCCATAGGCAGCCCTTGGCGCGCCATCTCATTCAAGTGTTCGTGCCATGTGAGCTGGCCGATGACGATAAGCCCAGCGACCTGCCCACTGGCCACCATCGGCGCCATCAGATGCATACGGTCATCCTTCAGCCGACTCAGAAGCAGGCTCATGCCCCGCTCATCCAGCGCGTCGGCAACCGCACCCAGGATGCTCAACAAAAACGGGTCGGAAATAGCCTGCATGCTGTCACCCAGGATGGTGACCCCCACCGTCTGAACGTCGCGCTTGCGCAGGTTTGCTGCCCCAACGTTGACGCTGTAATTGAGCGAGCGTGCCAGTTCAGCTATGCGACTGCGTGTGGCCTCGGGAATTTGAGGGCTGCCGCTGAGTGCTCGTGAAACCGTCGACACCGACACACCCGCAAGTCGAGCGATGTCCGTCATCTGCATGCGTTTACGAGCGGGTGGTGGTGCGTGCGGAGCCGGTTCCATCGAAGCAGAAACGGCACGCCTTGTAGAGGGACGTTCAGGCATAGGTCGATTATTTCATTTCATTACCACCTTGCTTGCCACCACCAACAAAAAGGCCCGCAGCCTTGAAAGGCGCGGGCCAAAAAAAGAGCCTGTAAGACGCTCAGAAGGCGTAGTTCAGCCTGACGCGCACTGCGGTCAACCCGTCTTGACCGGTATGCGTAGAGTGACTGATTGCCGGGGTAATTGTTGCGCCTTTTACACCAAACAAAGGAAAGCTGTAAGCCGCGTAATAGGTGTTCGACTTTCCAGCAGCCGTCTTGTCGTGGATCAGCCCCACCCCTGCAGGACCAAAGATCGCATTCAAACCGAAAGATGAAGCGTTCACGTCGCTACTTTTGGCGTAGCTTGCGTTAACGTATCCGTCCTTGCCAACTGCATAGCCAGCAGACAGGCCATAGCCGGTCTGGTTGCCGGCGCCACGGTCAAAGTGTTCGATGCCTGCGCGCAACGTAAGCGCGCCATTGCTGTAGACCGCCACTGGACGAACACCCTGTTCAACAATGGCCGTTTTGGCTCCTTTGTAAGAAATCAACCCCAATTCAAAGCGGAGGTTGGGGCTGGCGTTGAGGCCGACTGCACCGTGAAACTGGTCATCCTTGAAACGGCCTCGCAAGACGTTGGCACGGTACGTGTTGGTCGCAACACTCTCCACGACGGTGTCTTTTCCGAGCGGGAACAGGTCCACCGCCTCGAAACGACCCAGCTTGAAATCCCATACGCTGCTGCCGAACTGAATCCATGCATCGTCGATGCCCGTGTCGGCGTTCAGGCCGAGCAGCAGTGAGCCACGCGCATTCACGAAATATTCCCCTTGGCGAAGGAGTTCTGCATTCGCGTTGATCTCTATGCGCCCACCATTGTCAAAGGTGCTGGCAGCCAAAGGGTTATCGCGGCCAGACTTGTAAGTGGTGTTTGTCTCGATGTTGGCGTCGAACTTGACATCGGCTTGCGCGCCCAGCGAACAGACCACCAACATGGCGGCAACGGCGGATGGCTTGAGAAACTGCTGCATTGAATATCTCCGGGGTTCTTGATGGTTGGATTTGCCGCCCAGGGACTCATGAAGCGTCCACCAAGCGCGACCGGATTGAAACATTCATGCAATCGTTTGCATCAAGGTGTAAACCCTGATTTTTGGCTTCTTCTTGGTTACGTAACTGGATTTATGCCCCATGAAATGCATACTTTTATCAACATTCATGCAAAGGTTTTCCGCAATAGGTACGATAAGCACACAAACATGACGTAAACCATGTCGCCAGAACCTGTTTTTGCCCCATCCATCACTTCCCCCTCAAGCAAACTTCGGCATGCGCGCTGGGCCACACGTGCCCAGTTCTTCGCGCTGGGAGTAACCGGTGGAGCCTGGGGCGTACACATTCCTTCGGTAAAGTCTGCGTTTGGGCTAAGCGAGGGCACCCTCTCCCTGGTGCTGCTCACAATCGCCTTTGGCGCCATTGCTTCCCTGCTGCTGGCTGGACGCATGGTGGCGTGTCTGGGCGTGCGCCGTGCCGTTCACGGATGTGCATTGGTAATGGCGCTTGGGTTGTCCTGCACCCTCTGGTGGCCTGGCTTGTGGGGCTTGCTGCCAACCATGTTTCTTTTCGGTGCAGCAATGAGTCTGTACGACGTTGCAATCAACACCGAGGGCTCGATGCTTGAGGCGCGTGCGGGACGTCCCATCATGGGCAACCTTCATGGCAGCTTCAGCGTGGGCGGCATGGCTGGTGCCATGCTGGCCGCCGCTCTGTTGCGCTCCGATCTGTCGCCTGCCTGGCAGCTTTCAGGCATCGGCCTGCTGGTGTTGGCATGGGTGGCCGTCACGGCAGGCAATCTGATCGAGGCAACATCCGACACGGCTACGGCTGACCATGCGCCGCGGCGGCGCCTATGGCCGAATGGCCAGCTGCTGATGCTCGGCATGCTTATCTTTGCTGGCATGTGTGCGGAAGGAGCCATGTACGACTGGAGCGTGCTTTACCTCAAGCAGGAGGTAGGCATGCCACAAGACCGCGCTGCCATAGGCTATGCCGTGTTCTCGGCCGCCATGGCGATTGCGCGCTTCGGGGGCGATGCCCTGCGCCACCGGTACCCCGAGCGCACGCTGCTGCAAGCTGGCGGCCGCATCAGCGCCACGGCCATGGCTGCGGTCCTGCTGTCTGGCTCACCAGTACTGTCATTTGTGGGCTTCGCCTTGGTTGGTGTGGGTCTGGCCATGGTTGTGCCCATCCTCTACAACGCTTCCACGCGCGTACCGGGAACCGCCCGAGCCTCTGCCATAGCCACCGTGTCATCCATAGGCTACAGTGGTTTTCTGATCGGACCACCGCTCATCGGCGCTGTTGCCGAGGCGTGGTCGCTCACCTGGGCGCTGGGCTTGGTAGTGGTTACTTCCGCCACGCTCGCCTGGGGCTCTCGCTTCGTACCCTCCCCGCCTCCTCCGTCCACTCATTGAGGTCCAAACCATGTACCACGCCGCCTCCGATCGCTATCAGGAAATGATCTACCGCCGCTGCGGCCGCAGCGGCCTCAAGCTGCCTGCCATCACGTTGGGCCTGTGGCACAACTTTGGTGGCACCACGCCGCTGGAAACGCAACGTGCCATGCTGCGCATGGCATTCGACCTGGGCATCACCCATTTCGACCTGGCCAATAACTACGGCCCGCCCTACGGTAGCGCGGAGGCAAACTTCGGCGAGCACCTGCGCCGCGATTTCCGCCCCTACCGGGACGAACTGATCATCTCCTCCAAGGCTGGCTACGACATGTGGCCCGGCCCCTACGGGCAGGGTGGCGGCTCGCGCAAATACGTGCTGGCCAGCCTGGACCAAAGCCTCAAGCGCATGGGGCTGGACTACGTGGACATCTTCTATTCCCACCGTTTTGACCCAGACACCCCCCTTGAAGAAACCATGGGCGCGCTGGCCAGCGCCGTGAAGCAAGGCAAGGCGCTGTACGTGGGCATTTCCAGCTATTCCGCAGGCAAGACGCGCGAAGCCGTGGCGCTGCTCAAGGACATGGGGGTGCCCTGCCTGATTCATCAACCCTCCTACAGCCTGCTCAACCGTTGGATCGAAGAAGAACTCATCGACACCCTTGACGACCTGGGCATGGGTTGCATTGCGTTCAGCCCGCTGGCTCAGGGGTTGCTCACAGGCAAGTACCTGCAAGGCGTACCGCAGGACGCTCGCATCAACCGCCCAGGGGGTGGCTCGCTCAAGCCGGAACACCTGAGTGAACAGAACCTGAAACACGTGCGTGCACTCAATGAGATCGCCCAGGCTCGCGGCCAGACTCTGGCCCAGATGGCCGTGGCCTGGGTGCTGCGCCACCCTGGCATGACTTCCGCCCTCATTGGTGCCAGCCGCCCGGAACAGATCGTGGAGCTGGTTGGCGCTCTCAAACGCCTGGACTTCAGCGCCGACGAACTTGCCGCCATCGACCAGCACGCCATCGACGGCGGCATCAACCTGTGGAAGCGCCCGTCTACTGACCAACGGCTTTGAGGTACACGCCATGCGCATTGCACTGATAGCCCACGACGGTCGCAAGGCCGACATGGTTCTGCTGGCACACGAATTCCGCGACTGGCTGAGCCTGTGCACCTTGTGCGCCACCGGCACCACGGGCGGACGGCTGGAGAATGAAGTTGGCCTCAGCGTGGAAAGGCTGCTCAGTGGCCCGCTGGGGGGCGACTTGCAGATAGGTGCACGCCTGGCCGTCGGCGGCATCGACGCCGTGATCTTCTTGCGCGACCCGATGACGCCCCAGCCGCACGAACCCGACATCAACGCACTGGTGCGCGCCTGCGACGTGCACAACGTGCCCTGCGCCACCAACACCGCAACTGCCCGGCTGCTCCTCCGACAACTGCAAAGCCAGCAGTGACACGAGGTTGATTAATATGAGGGGCATGAAGCCCCTCAAACCCCTGCGCGGCGTACGCGTGCTCAGCCTTGCTCTCAACCTGCCCGGCCCTGCCGCTCTGCTGCGTCTGCATGCCATGGGCGCCCGCTGCACAAAGCTGGAGGCCCCTGCGCCAGCTGGTGCATCCAGCGGTGACCCCATGGCGCAGTACAGCCCCACCGCCTACCAAGCATTGCACCAGGGCATTCACCGGGTAGTGACCAACCTCAAGACAGACGAAGGACAAGCGAAGTTACACAAGCTGCTTGAAAGCACCGACGTGCTGCTCACATCGTTTCGCCCGTCCGCACTGCGCAAGCTTGGACTGGAATGGAAAACGCTGCGCAAATCCTATCCAGCACTGTCGATGGTGACCATTGTCGGCAGCCCTGGGGAGCGCGCAGAAGAGCCGGGGCACGACCTCACGTACCTGGCCGATGCGGGCCTGATCAGCGGCCTGTCCATGCCACCCACGTTGTTTGCTGACATGGGTGGCGCACTGCTTGCCAGCGAAGCCGTCTTGCAAGCCACACTGACTGCGAAAAACAGTGGCAAGGGCAGCCTTCAGGAGGTGGCATTGTCCGACGCGGCGGCATGGCTCGCCCTGCCCCGCACGTGGGGCCTCACACTGCCCGACGCTGCCGTGGGCGGTGCGCACGCGGGCTACCAAATCTACCCTTGCAAGGACGGGCGCGTGGCCTTGGCAGCGCTGGAGCCGCACTTTGCTCTGGCCTTGTGCCAGGCCGCGAGCGTAAAGATCACGGATTACGCGACCATGTTCGAGCCTGCCACCCACGACGCGATTGCCGCCTTCGTGGCCGGCAAAACCAGGCGCCAATTGGAGCGACTGGCCGTGCAGAAAGACATTCCTTTGCACACGCTGCCAACCTGATCGACTACGGCAGGCGACGCGTCAGTCTGCCAGCGCGAAATCGACCGCTGCCATGGCGTGCAGTGACGTAGTGTCGAACATGGGCACGGCGCTGTCGCCAGGGCGAAGGATGAGTGGTAATTCCGTACACCCCAGCACCACCCCCTGAGCGCCACGCGCCTGCAGATCGGCTATGCAAAGCTGCAGCCACTTACGCGAAGTGTCCAGCACCTTGCCTTGGCAGAGTTCTTCAAAAATGATGCGGTGAATCTCCTCACGCTGCCTCTGGTTGGGCACGACGCATGCAATGCCGCGTTCCGCCAGTCGTTCGACGTAGAAGGGTTGCTCCATGGTGAAGGATGTGCCCATCAACCCCACCGTGCCCAACCCCGTTCGGATGATGGCATCGGCGGTTACGTCGGCAATGTGCAGCAGGGGCACATCGGTAGCGGCCTGCACTTCGGGGGCGACCTTGTGCATGGTGTTGGTGCCAATCAATACGCAGTCGGCTCCGGTGGACTGGAGTTGCTGGGCCGCGCCCGCCAGGATGGCAGCCATGCCCGGCCAGTCGCCCTGGCGTTGGCGCAATGCAATGTCCTGAAAATCCAGGCTCACCAGATTCAGCTTCGCACTGCTCAAGCCGCCTCGGCGGCGAGCCACTTCGCGGTTGATGATTTGATAGTACAGGGTGGTGGACTCCCAGCTCATTCCACCGATCAATCCGATCGTCTTCAACTCTGGCTCCGTTCATGGGTTGTGCGAGTGCATGCAAGTGTGCGCCTGCAGCCGCAAAAACAGCTTGTGAATAACGGAGCAATAACAGCAATAATTAGAAAAAACTTCTAACTATTAAGATGAAAAAGAAACTAGACGCTATTGATCGAAAACTTTTGAGCATCCTTCAACAAGATGCCGAAACACCTCTGACCGATCTGGCCCAGGCGGTGAACCTGTCCACCACGCCATGCTGGCGGCGCCTGCAACGCCTGCGCGAGCACGGTTTCATTGCTCGGCAAGTTGCATTGGTGGACCCACGCAAGGTCAACTTGGGTGTAACGGTATTCGTGGCCATACGCACCAACCAGCACAGCCAAGCCTGGTTCGAGCGCTTTCGCGACGCGGTGCGCGCCATTCCTGAAGTGGTTGAGTTCTACCGCATGAGCGGTGACGTGGACTACCTGCTGCGCGTGGTGGCGCCAGACATTGCTGCCTACGACCAGATCTACAAGCGCTTGATACGCGAGGTGGATTTGTCAGACGTGAGTTCCAGCTTCGCGATGGAGGAACTGAAGTTCACCACCGCGCTGCCACTGGACTACGCCGACTGAACCAGCCGAAGGGCTGGTGGCTCAGCGGCCACCAGGGCGTTTCACCCCGTTCTTGGGTCGCCCGGCGCCCGTATCTCTTGGTGGCAAACCTGTGTGCTGGGTGAGGATTCGTCCTCGCTGTGGCTGCGCCGCCGCCGCACCTCGCTGCGCAGTCCCGCCATTCTTGGCAACAGGTTGCCCAGGCTTGCCCACCCCGCTCCGCTCTGCGGGCGTGCTGTTCTTGCGCCGCGCGCTTTGGTAGCCGCCGTCGGTCACCGGCTGGAAGGTAGGAATCAAATGCTGCTTGCCATTGCCGATCAGGTCGGCACGGCCCATGGCCTTGAGCGCCTCGCGCAGCAGCGGCCAGTTGTTCGGGTCGTGGTAGCGCAAGAAGGCCTTGTGCAGGCGTCGGCGGCGCTCGCCCTTCACCACGTCCATGCGTTCGGCACGGTCGTCCCGGTGGATGCCCTTGAGTGTGTTCAGCCCCGAGTGGTACATGGCGGTGGCCGTGGCCATGGGGCTAGGGTAGAAGGTCTGCACCTGGTCGGCACGGAAGCCGTTGCGCTTGAGCCAGAGCGCCAGGTTCATCATGTCCTCGTCGCTGGTGCCGGGGTGCGCGGCAATGAAGTACGGGATCAGGTACTGCTTCTTGCCAGCTTCTTCGCTGTACTTCTCGAACATTTGCTTGAAGCGGTCGTAGGTGCCAATGCCCGGCTTCATCATCTTCGACAGCGGCCCCTGCTCGGTGTGCTCAGGCGCAATCTTCAGGTAGCCGCCCACGTGGTGCTGCACCAGTTCCTTCACGTACTCGGGGCTTTTCACGGCCAGGTCGTAGCGCAGGCCGGAGCCGATGAGGATCTTTTTGACCCCCTTGAGCTGCCGCGCCCGGCGGTACATGTGGATGAGCGGGTCGTGGTTGGTGTTGAGGTTCTGGCAGATGCCTGGGAACACGCAACTGGGCTTGCGGCAGGCGGCCTCGATCTCGGGGCTCTTGCAGCCCAGGCGATACATGTTGGCAGTGGGGCCGCCCAGATCGGACACCACGCCGGTGAAGCCGGTCACCTTGTCTCGGATGTCTTCGATCTCCTGGATGACGGAGTCCTCGGAGCGGCTCTGGATGATGCGGCCTTCGTGCTCGGTGATGGAGCAGAAGGTGCAGCCGCCAAAGCAGCCGCGCATGATGTTCACGCTGAAGCGGATCATCTCCCAGGCGGGAATCTTGGTAGCGCCGTCGTGGCTGCCGTTTTCGTCAGCGTAGGCGGGGTGCGGGCTGCGCGCGTAGTGCAGGCCAAACACGTAATCCATCTCGGCCGTGGTCAGCGGAATAGGCGGTGGGTTGATCCACACGTCACGTGCCGAGGCCCCCGTGCCATGCGCCTGCACCAGCGCCCGGGCGTTGCCGGGGTTGGTTTCCAGGTGCAGCACGCGGTTGGCGTGCGCGTACAGCACCGGGTCGGCCTTCACCTGTTCAAAACTGGGCAGGCGGATCACCGTGCGGTCGCGCGGTGCCTTGCCTTTCGATGGCAGCGCCGGGTTGGCCACAAAGTGCAGCGGCTGCATCTGTGCTGCTTGCGCTTTGTGCCCGGTGCCCTGGCCACCAATGGCTTCCAGGGCTGCATTGGCTTCATCTGCCTCAGCCTGGGCTTCGTCCTCGCGGGCACAAGTCTGGCCCTGCGCCTTGGCCTGTTCCGACACCATCAGGTACGGGTTGATGTGTGCGTCCACCCGGCCCGGCTGATCCACCTCGGTGGAATCAATCTCGAACCAACCCTCAGGCGTTTCACGCCGCACGAAGGCGGTACCGCGCACGTCGGTGATCTGCTCCACGGGCTCGCGGCGCGCCAGGCGGTGCGCAATTTCCACGATGGCACGCTCGGCGTTGCCATAAAGCAGGATGTCGCACTTGCTGTCCAGCACCACGGAGCGACGCACGTTCTCGCTCCAGTAGTCGTAGTGGGCAATGCGGCGCAGCGAGCCTTCAATACCGCCCAGCACGATGGGCACGTCCTTGTAGGCCTCGCGGCAACGCTGGCTGTACACGGTGGCAGCGCGGTCTGGGCGCTTGCCGCCCACGTCGCCAGGGGTGTAGGCATCGTCGGAACGGATCTTGCGGTCCGCCGTGTAGCGGTTGATCATGGAATCCATGTTCCCCGCCGTCACGCCCCAGAACAGGTTGGGCTTGCCCAGCGCCTTGAAGGGCTCGGCGCTGTGCCAGTCAGGCTGGGCGATGATGCCCACGCGAAAGCCCTGCGCTTCCAGCACGCGGCCAATCACGGCCATGCCAAAGCTGGGGTGGTCCACGTAGGCGTCACCCGTGACGATGATGATGTCGCAGCTGTCCCAGCCGAGCTGATCCATCTCTGCCCGGCTCATGGGCAGAAACGGCGCGGTCCCAAAGCGCTTGGCCCAGTACGGGCGGTAGCTGGTCAAGGGTTTGGCTGCGCGCGGGAAGAAGGATACGTCGATTGGGGCGTTCATCGGGGGCGGAGAGTTGGCGCGCGATTTTAAGGCGGCGTCCGGGTTTTCACCGAATGCTGCCCACGCAGCCTTGCCCACCCAGGGGTCAAGAGCCGGTTTACACGCCGGCCTCGTCAGCGCCCGTGACGAGTTTTTCCAGCAGACGGCGCAGTTCTGTCTGCTCCTGTTCATCCAGCACGGCCACCAGCCTTCGCTGCGATTCCGCAATGGGGTCCTTCAACTGCGCAACCACGTCGCACCCGGAAGGCGTCACCCACAAGCGGCGGCGGCGGCGGTCGGTTTCGTCCAGCTCACGCTTCAGCCAGCCTTTCGACTCCAGCCGCCCGATCACCGACCCCGACGTGGCCGCATCCATCGCAACCTGCTGCGCCAGACTCACCTGGTCAATTCCAGGGCTCTCGATCAGTGCGTTGAGGATGGCGAACTGCACGGGTGTGATGTCCAGTTGCGCGGCTGCGTCCATGAAGATCGCGACCGACACCTGGTGTGCGCGCCGGATCAGATAACCCGGCGCATTGCGGAAATCGAAGCTCTGTGGGGGAACGTTGCGCTCGTCCATGCGCGCAAGTGTAGCGAGCCTGCTACCCGGGTTCCCCCCTATGGTCAGATGCCCAATCGTACGCATACTTACAAGATACACAACGTCGTTGAAGGAGTATCTCGACATGATCCAACGCCGCACCTTGCTGCAATCTGGCGCAGCCATGGCTCTGGGCGCCCCCGCCCTGGTTGGTTTCGCCCAGCAAAGCGTGACCCTCAAGTTCCACACGTTCATGGCACCCATGTCCAACGTGTGGCTGAACATGCACAAGGCCTGGATGGACAAGGTCGAAAAAGACTCCGGCGGACGGATCAAGTTCGAAGCCTACCCTGCCATGCAGCTTGGCGGATCGCCTGTGCAGTTGTTCGATCAGGCCAAGGATGGCGTGGTGGATATCGTCTGGACCCTTCCCGGCAATACCCCGGGGCGCTTCCCTCGCACCGAAGTGTTCGAGTTGCCGTTCATGATGACCAACGCCGAAGCGACTTCCAAGGCCTTCTGGGAGTACATCCAGACCAAGGCTGCCGACGAGTACAAGGACGTGCAGCCCCTGGCATTGCAAGTGCATGGCCCCGGCATGTTCCATACAAAATCCAAGCAGATCCGCAACCCCGACGATCTGCGCGGTTTGAAGCTGCGCGGCCCCACCCGCCAGATCACCAAGATGCTCGGCTACCTGGGCGCCACCCCTGTCGGCATGCCCTTGCCGCAGATCCCCGACTCACTTTCCAAGGGTGTGATCGACGGCTGTGTGATTCCCTGGGAAGTGGTGCCTTCGGTGAAGGTTCACGAGTTGACTACCTTCCACAGCGAATTCGCACCCGCAGGTGGCGCCCTCTACACCACCACGTTCGTGATGGGCATGAACAAGGCGAAGTACAACTCGCTGCCGCCAGATCTGAAGAAAATCATTGACGACAACTCCGGTATGGCAACGTCCGCTTTCCTGGGTCGCGTGCAACAGGCTGGCGACATTCCTGGTCGCAAGGCGGCGGTTGATCGTGGCAACACGATCTACACCATCTCCCAAGCCGACGCCCAGGAATTCCGTCGCAAGGCCCGCCAGGTGGAAGTTGAGTGGGTGCAGGACATGGACCGCCGCGGCTTCAATGGGCGCGACCTGCTGGAAACCGCCCGCGCATTGATTGAGAAACACACCAAGACCACCAAGTCCTGATCTGCTAATAGCAGCAGACTGCAACAAGCCAGCCGCAGAGCCCATCAGCTCCGGCTGGCTTTTTTGCGGTCACTCGGTGCCGCTAAACTGTCCTCCATGTTTCGCCCTCCAATCAAACATTGCCGTGAATGCGGCTCTTCTGTTGAACACCGTGTGCCCGACGACGGCGACACCAAGGTGCGTGCCGTCTGCCCGACTTGCGGGACCATTCACTATGAGAATCCCTTGAATGTGGTGGGCACGGTGCCGTACTGGGGAGAAAACGGCGAATGGGTGCTGCTTTGCAAGCGCAATATTGAACCTCGCCATGGCAAGTGGACACTACCCGCTGGTTTCATGGAGCTAGGTGAGTCCACCGCAGAGGGTGCGCTGCGCGAGACCATTGAGGAAGCGGGCGCCAAGGTGGAAATGGAGAGCCTGTTCACGGTGCTCAATGTGGTGCGCGTGGGGCAGGTTCACATGTACTACCGCGCCAGACTGCTGAGCGACGAATTCCACCCCGGTTACGAAACCCAGGAAGCATGCCTGTTCAGGGAACACGAGATCCCTTGGGAGGAAATTGCATTCCGCACCGTCAAGGAAACGCTGGAACGCTACTTTGATGATCGACGGCGCGGAAGCTTCGCCATCCACGTCGGGGACATTCAGTAACCTCCAAAAATTATCATAACAATCACTTAAAAAGCAGAATCCTCGAACTTATTGCCGATTTTTGGCAAACACGCGTAGAATGAAACGTCTTTAGCCAGCGTTGCACTGCCGTGTCCGATTTGTTGAACACAACTTCTCTCGATGAACTCCGCTCAGTGTTGGGCGATGAGTTTTTTGAGTTGTCGAGAATGTTTGCTCTGCAAGTGGAATCTGAAGTGGCTGGATTGAGCGAGTGCTTCGCTCTGGGGGATGTTCAGCGCCTGAGGCACCTGGCCCACTCGTTGAAGGGGTGCTGTGCAAACATGGGCGTGCAAGAACTGTCGCGCCAAGCCAGCATCATCGAAAAAGCCGCCATGGTGAACGACACTGCCACCATCCAGTCGCTGCTACCAGATTTGGCTCCTTTGACGACTCAATCGCTGAACGCCATGCGAGAGGCAGGCTACCTCGCCTCCGCCAACTGACCTGCCGTTTCGTCAGCTGAACAATCGGCGCGAAAGCGCAGAGCCAGCCGCCAGTTCGCGCGCATCCAGCGTGTCGTACAACAGTTCCAGGTCGGCACCAATGCGGTCCATGGCATCAGGATGCAGAGGCTGACCAGAATCGTCGGTGACCACACCCTCCATCGCCTTGGCCAAGGCCGTAGCACATTCCCGCAGCCGCACAAAGGGTGATTCGGAGCGCGGAACGTGAGGTACGTCCAACGTCAGATTGAACTCGCGCAAAGCAGTCTGCTCAGGGTCGTCAGCCAAGGCTGCCTGGGTCTCGAACTGCAACACAAGAACGGGGGCGCCACCTGGCTGGGATGAGGGCAACACCATACGTCCTGGCAAGGCTCCGGCTACAAAGCCCTGTTGAGCAGCATGCTGGGCAAGGTAGCCCGGGCTCCACGATGCCCGGCGCGCACGTACCGTGAAGCCTAACTGGGCATCGTGCGCACTGGCGAACTGGTCCAACTCCCGCGCCCGCGCCACCTCTTGCATCATCTCTGGGAAATCAGGGGCCGCACCCAGAACATCCGAAAAGGCCTGAACCTTGACAACGAACTCCGAGAACTCAATTTCATTGAGGGCCCCCATGCGGTTGGCCAGTTGAACGCCCGCTTGAAGCGCCGTGTAACGCTGCCCAACGCGTGGCTGCTCCCACTCTTGGCTTGCGGCATTCAAGCCCTCGACCATGAAAGGCTTGCTGCCCACCCGCCGGGTGCCTGGCAAGGCGGCAAGAACGGCATCACCTGACACCTGGTGCTCCAGGCTGAGCGAGGCTACGGCATCTACCAAAGGATCAAGCTGCGCTGGCTTGGGCGCAACACCTGCGGCCAGGGGCACAGGCTCTGTGCCGCCCTCGACCGCTCCGCCTGAGTGAGAGCCATCCTGCCCAGCTGGGGTGCCGTCCAAGGGAGCGCCCTCGCCCAACACAGGCTCACGGCGGTCTCCATTCACCACGTCCAGCAAGCCTTCCGGCGTATCCATGGTGGCTTCTGCATCCGCAGCTGCAGCGCCTTTCAATGGAGACCTGCGGGGGGCGTTACGCCGGGTGGTCCATTGGTTGTAGGCCAGCACGGCGACGATCACCAGCGCGCCAATGAGCAGCAATCCAAACTGCAGGGAACTCATGATCAGGATGCCTCCATCATGCCAGCGGCGGTTTCCATGTCTACCGCCACAATGCGGGAGACACCCTGCTCCTGCATGGTCACGCCGATAAGCTGCTTGGCCATTTCCATGGCAATTTTGTTGTGGCTGATGAAAAGGAACTGCGTGTCGGTACTCATGCTGGCCACCAGTTTGGCATAGCGTTCGGTGTTGGCGTCATCCAGAGGGGCGTCCACCTCGTCCAGCAGACAGAACGGCGCCGGGTTGAGCTGGAAGATGGCGAAAACAAGTGCAATGGCGGTCAGCGCCTTCTCGCCGCCGGACAGCAAGTGAATGGTCTGGTTCTTCTTGCCTGGTGGCTGGGCCATCACCTGCACGCCAGCGTCCAGGATTTCTTCGCCGGTCATCACCAATCGAGCCTGGCCGCCGCCAAACAGTTCCGGGAACATCTTGCCGAAGTGGGTGTTGACGGTTTCGAAGGTGTTGCCCAGCAGATCCCGCGTTTCGGCGTCGATCTTCTTGATCGCGTCTTCCAAGGTGCGGATGGCTTCGTTGAGGTCGTTGGACTGAGCGTCCAGGAACTGCTTGCGCTCGCGGGCAGACGACAACTCTTCCAAGGCTGCAAGGTTGACTGCACCCAGCGCCGTGATTTCGCGTTGGCAGCGGTCGATCTCTCCTTGCAGGCCATAGAGCTTGACGCCTTCGGCCTCGATGCCCTGCTCCAGCGCTTGCAGGTCGGCCCCGGCTTCGGCCAGCCACTGATTGTATTGCTCCAGGCCGAGGCTGGCGGCCTGCTCCTTCAGCTGGAATTCGGTAATGCGCGAACGCAGCGGGTCTAGCTCGCGCTCCAGTTGCAGGCGGCGCTCGTCGCTCGCACGCAGCTTGGCGGTGAGGTCGTCGTACTGGCTGCGCTGGGCGGCCAGTTCCTGTTCGCGCTTGAGCTTGGCGTCTAGCGCGTCTTGCAGGCCGCCCTGCGCCGCTGCGTCGGACAGACGCTCCAGTTCACCCTGCGCGCGCTGCTGCTCGTCTGCCAAGGCCAAGGCCTGCTGTCGCGCGGTCTCGATGGTGCGTTGCAATTCACCCCGGCGTGCCTCCAGGCTGCGTTGCGAGAAGGTGGCTTCCTGCGCCTGGCGCTCCAGCGCGCGCAACTGTTCCCGGGCCTGGTTCAGGCGGCGCTCGGCTTCGATCACGCCGTCTTCTAGTTGGGCGTGCCGTTCCTGGCCGTCGGCCAGTTGCATGTCCAGCTCCTCGAAGCGCGCTTCGGCGGTCACGCGGCGCTCCTGCAATGCCTCCAACTGGTCGTCCACCTCGGCCAGGTCCTGGCTGAGTTGTTCGCTGCGTGCGCGGGCCTGTTCGGCCAGTTGCGTCAGACGCAGCGCCTCCACCTGCAGTTCATGCACGCGGGACTGCTGTTCGCTCGCTTCACGGCGCGCAGGCTGGAGGCGCTGGGCCACGTCACCATAGGCGGCCTCGGCGCGGTTGAGCGCCGTGCGCGCCTCATCGGCGATCAGCGATTGGGCACGCAGCTGCTTTTCCAGGTTCTCGATCTCGTGGGCACGGGCCAGCAGGCCAGCCTGTTCGCTGTCGGGAGCGTAGAAGCCCACATGGTGGGCCGTGACGCAGTGCCCCTGGGGCGTGTAGATGGCCGCACCGGCTGGCAAGGTGCTGCGCGCGGCCAGCGCTTCTTCCAGCGTGGCAGCACAGTAGCAGCCGTGCAGCCATTCACCCAGCAGGGCCTGCAAGGCGGCGTCATGCTGGTGCAAGCGTTGTGCCAGCGGCGTCAGCCCGGCCACCCCTGTCTGCACAGCAGCGGCCCCCGACACGGGTGGGCTGAAGAATGCGAGCTTGGCAGGCGGCGCATCGGCCGCAAATGCTCGCACCATCTCCAGGCGCGACACTTCCAGCGCCCCCATGCGCTCACGCAAGGCGGCTTCAATGGCGTTTTCCCAGCCGGACTCGGTGTGCAGGCGGCTCCACAACGCGCCCAAACCGTCCAGGCCATGCTTGGCCAGCCAGGGTTGAAGCTTGCCGTCGGTCTTGAGCTTTTCCTGCAAGGCCTTGAGCGCGTCCAGCTTGGCCGACAGCTCCGCCTGGGCGCGGCTTTCGGCGTTCACCGTGGCCTGGGCCTGGCGGCGCTCCTCGTCCAGCTGGGGCAGCAGTTCCTGCAGTTCCTGTAGCCGGGCGTCGGCCTGGGCCTGGGTTTCCTGGGCAACTTCCAGCTGCTCGCGCACTTGAATCAAGCGCGTTTCGTCGGGCGCGGCCATGGCATTTCGGTCGGCACTCAAGCGCTCGCGGCGCTGTTGCAATTGGCGCGACTGTTCCTCTATACCCCGCTGCTCGGCAGCCAGCACCTGTATGGCCTGCTGCACCTGGGTCACGGCCACCCGCTGCTCTGAAGCCTTGCCCTGGGCTTGCCTCAGGGCGTCTTCCAGCGCAGGCAGTTGCAGCGCCTGCTCCTCAACCTGAGCCGCCAGTATTTCGCTGTGCTCGGCGGCGGACTCGTTCTGTTCAGCCAGGGTTTCCAGCTCTGCCTCGGCGGTTTCCTGGCGCTGCGCCCACTGTGCCACTTGCTCCTGCAGTTGGACCATCCGCTGCTGCACGCGCTGGCGCCCTTCCACCACGTAGCGGATCTCGGCTTCCAGCTTGGCCACCTCGGCACCCGCCTCGTACAGGCGGCCCTGTGCCTGATTCACCTGGTCGCCCGCATCGTAGTGCGCCTGGCGGATGGCTTCCAGGTCGGCCTCCACACGGCGCAGGTCGGCCATGCGGCTTTCCAGGTCATTCACCGCCTTGAGCCCGTCGGACTGCACTCGCGCCAGTTCCCCCTCGGCATCGCGGCGCTTCAGGAACCACAGACGTTGCTGGCTAAGCCCCACCTGGGCCTGCAGCGCGTGGTAACGCGCCGCCACCTCGGCCTGCTTTTCCAGCTTTTCCAGGTTGGCGTTGAGTTCCCGCAGGATGTCCTCAACGCGCGTCAGGTTCTCGCGCGTGTCGTTGAGGCGGTTGGCCGTTTCGCGCCGACGTTCCTTGTACTTGGACACCCCGGCTGCTTCTTCCAGGAACAGGCGCAGTTCCTCGGGCTTGGACTCGATGATGCGGCTGATGGTGCCCTGGCCTATGATGGCGTAGGCACGCGGGCCCAGGCCGGTGCCCAGGAACACGTCCTGCACGTCGCGGCGGCGCACCGGCTGGTTGTTGATGTAGTAGCTGCTGGTGCCGTCGCGAGTGAGCACGCGTTTGACGGCAATTTCAGCAAACTGGCCCCACTGACCGCCCGCGCGGTGGTCGGCGTTGTCGAACACCAGTTCCACACTGGCGCGACTGGCGGGCTTGCGGTGCGTGGTGCCGTTGAAAATCACGTCCTGCATGGACTCGCCGCGCAGTTCGCTGGCCTTGGACTCACCCAGCACCCAGCGCACCGCGTCCATGATGTTGGACTTGCCGC
>JAYSGB010000017.1:0-77076 GCA_041913045.1 Burkholderiaceae bacterium
AACACCATGCGGCCGATGCGGCCGAATCCGTTGATGCCTACTTTGATGGTCATGTTCCTGGTCTCCTTGAGTGAGGAAGCGTTGTGACGCTGGTTACATGAGCATCTTAGTCAATAAGTAATATTGTTACAAGGCGGGCGAGCCACACCCGTTGAGGAAAAACGGTTTCAATGTGGTTACGTAACCGGCTCGCCGCAGTTCAGGGCGGCCAGAGCGGTGCTCAGGGCTGCGTGGGGCGCCCGTACCGGAGGTCGCGCAGCATCTTGTTCAGCGGCCCGTTGGGTGCGGCACCCTCGCACAGGCCTGCGCGCGCCAAAGCCAGCGCAGGGCGCGAAGAGGCGTTGCGGAACAACTGGCGCCATTCGGGCTGGGTGGCCATGATCCAAGCGCCAGGGGGCGCCGGGTTCCAGCGGGCATATGTCTTGACCTCGCCCGTGGTGCAACGCACGCCTTCATACAGCGCGTTGATGGCGCCCGTGCGGCTCGTCGCCACCATCACGTAGCGAACCACACCATCTTCGCCAATGGCAATGGATGCGGGGTCAACGCCGTAACTCAGTTCAGAACTCACCGAAACGTCGAACTTCAGCAACCCGTCCGTGCGCAAGGCGGGGGGCGCAGGGGTCTCCAGCTCGCGCCAGTCCACGTCGTCTGCCGCGCGTTGGGCCAACGCGGCCACGCAGGCGCTCGACAAGACTGCGGCGCAAAGCAATGGCGCCAGACGGAATGGCGCAATCATGCGGAGCCTCCGGGAGATGTGTGTTGGGAAGACGGCGCTGCAGCCGGGTGCTGCGGATCCGGGTCGAAGCTGGCGCCGGGGGGCAACTCCATGGCTGGCGGCACGCTCGCATGCACCTGATGTCCCATCGGCATGTCTTGGTTGTGTTGCAAACCCTGGCGCCCGCGCGGGCCGCCCCGAAGGTAACGGTTGCGGTTGTCCTGACGGGGCACGAAGCGGGAAAGTTCGGTCAGCGCCATTTCATACACGCCGCGTTTGAACTCGACCACCACGTCAAGTGGCACCCAATAGTCGTTCCAACGCCAGGCGTCGAACTCCGGGTGGTTGGTGGCGCGCAGGTTCAGATTCCAGTCGCCGCCGACCAGGCGAAGCAGATACCAGATCTGCTTTTGCCCCTTGTAGTGACCGCGCGCCTCTCGGCGGATGTAGCGGTCAGGCACTTCATAGCGCAACCAGTCCCGCGTGCGGGCGATGATGGCCACGTGCTCCGGCAACAGGCCGATCTCCTCGTGCAGTTCCCGGTACATGGCCTGCTCCGGGGTTTCGCCCCGGTCTATGCCCCCTTGCGGAAACTGCCAGGAGTGGGTGCGTATGCGCTTGCCCCAGAACACCTGGTTTTTCTGGTTGAGCAGAATGATGCCGACATTGGGCCTGAAGCCGTCTCTGTCAAGCATAATCAACCCCAAATTTTGAAACTGTCTCGATTATGCATCGTAGGCCCGGGCTTGAGTAGCGCTTCAAGGGGTAAATCCCGAGTGGCGCGCGCCGGAACGGGCTTCGGTCGGGTCGTGCATCCAGCATCCATGAAAGCCTCCCAGTTCTTCATCTCCACCCTCAAGGAAGCCCCGGCTGATGCCGAGGTCGTCAGCCACAAACTCATGACCCGCGCAGGCATGATCAAGAAGCTTGGCGCTGGTATCTACACCTACATGCCCATGGGCTTGCGAGTGATCCAGAAGGTGGAAAAAATCATCCGCGAGGAGATGAACGCCGCTGGCGCGGTGGAGATGACGATGCCCGTCATCCAGCCCGCGGAACTGTGGCAGGAAACAGGCCGTTTCGACAAGATGGGCCCGGAGCTGCTGCGCATCAAGGACCGGCACGAGCGCGACTTCGTGGTGCAGCCCACCAGCGAAGAAGTGGTGACCGACGTGGCCCGCCAGGAGCTGCGCAGCTACAAGCAGCTGCCCAAGAACTTCTACCAGATCCAGACCAAGTTCCGTGACGAGCGCCGCCCGCGCTTCGGCCTGATGCGCGGCCGCGAGTTCATCATGAAGGACGCCTACAGTTTTGACCGCGACCGCGACAGCGCGCAGATCAGCTACCAGGTGATGGCGGCGGCCTACCGCCGCATCTTCGACCGCTTCGGTCTGACCTACCGAGCCGTGGCTGCCGACAGCGGTGCCATTGGCGGCGACCTGAGCGAGGAGTTCCAGGTGATAGCCGCCACGGGCGAGGACGCGATCGTCTATTGCCCTAATAGCGACTACGCGGCCAACATCGAAAAGGCCGAGGCCCTGGCGCCGCAAGGCCCACGCCCTGCAGCCAGCCAGCCGCTGACCAAAACCCCTACGCCGGGCAAGAGCACCTGTGCTCAGGTGGCCGAGTTGCTGGGTGTGCCGTTGTCCACCACGGTCAAGTCCATTGTGCTGGCCACCGACGAGATCAACGAGCGTGACGAGGTCGTCAAGTACCGCGTGTGGCTGTTGCTGCTGCGCGGCGACCACGACATGAACGAGGTGAAGGTGGGCAAGCTGCCGGGCCTGGACCTGGGCTTCCGCTTCGCCACAGAGGCCGAGATCGTGGCCCATTTCGGCTGCAAGCCGGGTTACCTGGGGCCGCTGAACATGAAGCAGCCGGTGACCGTGGTGGCTGACCGCGAAGTGGCTGTGATGGCCGACTGGATTTGCGGTGCCAACGAGGTGGATTACCACGTCACCGGCGTGAACTGGGGCCGCGATCTGCCCGAACCGGACCTGGTGGCCGACATCCGCAACATCGTGGCGGGCGACCCGTCGCCCGATGGCAAGGGTGTGTTGGCCATCGAGCGCGGTATTGAGGTGGGCCACGTGTTCTACCTGGGCACCAAGTACAGCCGTGCCATGAACGCCACTTTCCTCGACGAAGACGGAAAACCCAAGCCTTTCGAGATGGGCTGCTACGGCATTGGCGTGACTCGCCTGCCCGCAGCGGCCATCGAACAGAACCACGATGAGCGCGGCATCATCTGGCCCGACGCGATTGCGCCTTTCACCGTGGTGATCTGCCCCATTGGCATGGACCGCAGCGAGGCTGTGAAAGCTGCCGCCGAGCAACTGCACGACCAGCTTGCCGAGCTGGGTGTGGATGTGATGCTGGACGACCGGGGCGAGCGCCCGGGCGCCATGTTCGCTGACTGGGAATTGATTGGTGTGCCGCACCGTGTCACCATCGGCGACAAGGGCCTCAAAGATGGCCAGGTGGAATACCAGCACCGCCGCGATGCCGCAGCCACCAAGGTTGCCGCCGCCGACGTGCTGGGCTTGCTCAAGGAGCGTCTGGGGGTGTGATCGCCGTGGGTTCAGTCAGCCATTCACCGCAGCGCCGCCGTTGCCTGTCGTGGGGGCTGGGGGCTGCCTTGGCCGGGGTGCTGCCTGGGGGCGCACCTGTGGCCTGGGCGGGCGGGCAGTTGGAAGAACCTTTGGCCGATTCGGTGCGCCTGGCGCTGCGCGCGGCCATCGAATACGCCGGGCCGCCCGAGCCGGAATTTGTGAGCACCGACGCGCGCCTGGCCTACCTGCGCTGGCTGGGTGAGATGAGCCCCAAGCTGCAGCGCCGCAAGCCTGAGCTGCAGACCCGGGTCGATTTTCTGAAGACCGTCTGGTACGAAACGCGTCGCGCGGGGCTGGACACGTCGCTGGTGCTCGGCCTCATCCAGGTGGAAAGCGCATTTCGCAAGTTCGCCATTTCGCGCGTTGGGGCGCGCGGGTATATGCAGATCATGCCGTTCTGGGCAAGGCTCATTGGCGACGGCGACGCGGGCAAACTCTTTCACATGCAGACCAACATCCGCTTTGGCTGCGTGATCCTGCGCCACTACCTGGACCGGGAGAACGGCGACCTGTTCCTGGCGCTGGGCCGCTACAACGGCAGCCGGGGCAAGCCGCAGTACCCGAACGCGGTGTTTGCGGCGCAGAAGCAGTGGCGCGTGGCCTGAGACCGGGCCCATGCTTCTGGCCGGTCAATTCAAACGCTTGAAAGCAGCCTGTGCCGTGGCGGCGCTGGGCAGCACGGTGCGGGCAGCAGAGGCGTTGCACCTGTCGCAGTCTTCGGTGGCGCGTGCGGTGCAGGAGCTGGAAGAAGCGCTGGGCCAACCACTTTTTGAACGTTCCGGGCGCGGCATGCGGCCAGCGGCATCTGCCGCGCAGTTGCTGCGCCGTGCGGCGCGGGCGCTCAACCACCTGGCGCATGCGCGGCCATTGGCACACAAGTCCCATGATGCCGGACTTGATTGGCTGGGCAGCCGGCTGGCCCTTGGGGCGGGGCAGCGCCATTTGCAGACCATGGTGCTTTTGGCAGAAACCTCTTCCGAAACGGCGGCAGCGCAGCGGTTGGGCATCAGCCAGTCAGCCGTGCACCAGAGCTTGGTGCAGTTGGAGCACATGGCGGCTGCGCCCCTTTTTGTGCGGGCACGCAAGGGCTTGCGGCTCACCGAGGCGGCAGAGGCGGTTCTGAAAGCCGCAAAGCTTTGCCTGGCTGAACTGCAACAAGCTGGCGACGAGCTTTTGATGCGTGAAGGTGTGGTGCAAGGGCGCATCGTCATCGGTACCTTGCCGTTTTCCACGGGGCGCTTGCTGGCGCAGTCGGTGGACGCCTTGCTGCGCGCCTACCCAGGCTTGAACATCACCATCATCGATGGCACTTACGACGCCTTGCTGCACCAGTTGCGGCATGCTGAGATTGACATGGTGGTGGGTGCCTTGCGGCCCGCGCTGCCCGGCCCCGACCTGGAGCAGGAAACGCTTTTCATTGACAGCCTGGCGGTGATGGCCAGGGCTGGGCACCCGCTCGCGCGGCGCCCGAGGCTGGGGTGGAAGGATTTGCGTGATGCCCAATGGGTGATGCCCATGCCTAACACGCCCGCGCAGGCAGCGTTTGAGCGGACTTTGCTTGCCGCCGGGCTACCCATGCCTTCGAGTGCGTTGCGCGTCAACAGCGCGCTCATGATGCTGGCGGTACTGGCGCAGAGCGATCGGCTGGCCATGATGGCGCCTCGCCAGTTGCAGCGGGAGATCGAGGCGGGGCTGCTGGTGGAGCTGAAACTGCCCGTGAGCCACGAACCCCGGATGATTGGTGTGATCCGCCGGGCCGACTACCTGCCCACGCCCGCAGCGCAGATGCTGGCTGACACGCTGAGGGACGTTGCGCAGGCCATCGCCGGAACGGATGATGATTGAGCTATAAGCAATTCGCATAGCTCGACCGGCAATAGCATTGGACGTTTCCACGGTGTCCGCACGAAGATATTTCCTCTGCGGGATCAACAACAGGAGACATTCGAATGCGCAAACGCCACTTCCTCAGCGCCCTTGCCACCATGGCCCTGGCTGGCCACATGGGCCACGCTTTGGCCCAGGACACGTTCAAGATCGGCATGGTCTTGCCCATGACGGGGCCCTTTGCCTCCACCGGCAAGCAGCTTGAAGCGGCGGCCCGCCTGTACATGGCGCAGAACGGCGACAGCGTGGCGGGCAAGAAGGTGCAGCTCATCGTCAAGGACGACACGGGTGCGCCGGACGTGACCAAGCGCATTGCGCAGGAGCTGGTGATCAATGAGAAGGTGCAGGTGCTAGCGGGTTTCGGCCTGACGCCGCTGGCCATGGCCACGGCCCCGGTGGCCACACAGTCCAAGACGCCGCTGGTGGTGATGGCTGCGGCCACGTCCAGCATCACCGAGGCATCGCCCTACATCATCCGCACCAGCTTCACGGTGCCGCAGGTGGTGACCACGCTGGCCGACTGGGCCACCAAGAACAACATCAAGAAGGTGGTGACGCTCGTCACCGACTACGCCCCTGGCGTGGACTCCGAGAAGTACTTCAACGAACGCTTCATTGCCAACGGCGGCCAGGTGATCGAGTCGCTGCGCGTGCCGCTGCGCAGCCCGGACTTCGCGCCCTTCCTGCAGAAGGTGCGTGACGCCAAGCCCGACGCGCTGTTCACCTTCGTGCCTTCCGGCGTGGGTTCTGCGCTGATGAAACAGTTTGCCGAGCGCGGCCTGGACAAGGCTGGCATCCGCATGATTGCCGAGGGCAGTGTGACGGATGACGACATCCTCAACGGCATGGGTGACGTGGCGTTGGGCGTGGTCACCGCGCACCACTATTCGGCATCGCATAACTCGGCTCTGAACCGTCAGTTTGTCGAGGCCTTTGGCAAGGCCAACAATGGCATGCGCCCGAACTTCATGGCAGTGGGTGCTTACGACGGCATGCGCGTGATCTACGAAGCCGCCAAGAAGACCAAGGGTGCGGGCGGCGAGGCGCTGTTGCAGGCCATGAAGGGGCAGGTGTTCGAGAGCCCGCGCGGCCCGATCATGATCGACGCACAGACCCGTGACGTGGTGCACAACGTTTACGTGCGCAGGGTGGAGAAGGTCAACGGTCAGCTCTGGAACCAGGAAATCCAGACGGTGACCGACGTCAAGGACCCCGGCAAGGCGCGCTGACCCCGGGCTTCCGGGACTTTTCCCTCAGCTTCCGGAGCGGGTGTCTTTCTGCCCGCTCTTGGGAGGAGTGTTTCCATGCTGACCATTCTTTTCGACGGCATTGCCTACGGCATGCTGCTGTTCATCCTGGCCGTGGGGCTGTCGGTGACCATGGGTTTGATGAACTTCATCAACCTGGCACACGGCGCTTTTGCCATGGCGGGCGGCTACCTGACGGTGGCGCTGATGCAAAGCCACGGTGTGCCTTTTTTGATCTGCCTGCCGCTGGCCTTTGCGGGCACGGCGCTGGTGGGGGCGGTGCTGGAGCGCACGCTGTACCGGCCCATGTACGGCAAGCCTCACCTGGACCAGGTGCTCTTCACCATCGGGCTGACGTTCATGGCCGTGGCAGCGACCGACTACTTCATGGGCTCGCAGCAGCAGATCATCCAGCTGCCCGAATGGCTGCGTGGCCGCACCGAATTGTTCGACGGTGCGTTGGGCATGGGGCATTACCGGCTCTTCATCATTGCCATCTGCGCAGCGCTCACTGTGGGGCTGCAGTACGTGCTGTCGAGCACGCGCTTTGGCAGCCGCCTGCGGGCCAGCGTGGACGACCCGCGTGTGGCCGCAGGCCTGGGCATCAACGTCAACGTGGTGTTTGCCGCCACCTTTGCGGTGGGCTCGGGCCTGGCTGGGCTGGGCGGCGCGCTGGGGGCCGAGGTGCTGGGCCTGGACCCGAGCTTCCCGCTGAAGTTTCTCGTGTACTTCCTCATCGTCGTGGCGGTGGGCGGTACGTCTTCCATCACCGGGCCGCTGCTGGCCGCGCTGCTGCTGGGCGTGGCCGACGTGGCAGGCAAGTACTTCATCCCCAAGCTGGGGGCGTTCATCGTCTATTCGCTCATGATTGCCATCCTGATCTGGCGGCCGCATGGTCTTTTCTCTCGCATGGGAGGTGGCAAATGAACACGCCGTCGCTGTTGCAGAAGGCCCGCTGGCGGCCTTGGGAATACGCGCTGTGGGTGGGGGCGCTGGCGTCGCCCGCCCTGTTCATGGAGCATTCGCTCATCATCAACGAGGTCGCCATCGTCGCGCTGTTTGCGGTGTCGCTGGACCTCATCCTGGGTTACACCGGCATCGTTTCGCTCGGGCATGCGGCCTTTCTGGGCTTTGGCGCGTACACGGCGGCGCTGTTCGCCAAGTTCGTGATGCCCGACCCGCTGGTCGGGCTGGTGGTGGGGGTGCTGGCGTCCACCGTGCTGGGGGCGCTGTGTTCCTTCACCATCCTGCGGGGCACCGACCTCACACGCATCATGGTGACGCTGGGGCTGGCGCTGATTCTTTATGAGCTGGCCAACAAGCTGGACTGGCTCACCGGCGGTGCCGACGGCCTGCAGGGCGTGATGATGGGACCGGTGCTGGGGCGCTTTGAATTTGACCTGTATGGTCAGGTTGCGGCCTGGTATTCGCTGGTGGTTCTGCTGGTGTGTTTTCTGCTGGCGCGCCGTGTGGTGCATTCGCCCTTTGGTGCCACGCTCATGGCGGTGCGCGACAACCGCCTGCGTGCTATGTCCATTGGCATTCCGGTGACGGCGCGGCTGGCCGTGGTCTACACCGTGTCGGCTGGCATGGCCGGGGCGGCCGGGGCCTTGCTGGCGCAAACCTCGGGTTTTGCCTCGCTGGACGTGTTCTCCATCGAACGTTCGGCCGACGTGATGCTCATGCTGGTGATTGGCGGCGTGGGCTGGCTCTACGGCGGCGTTGCGGGGGCCGTGGTGTTCAAGCTGATGCACGACGTGATCGCCGGGATCACGCCGCAGTACTGGACTTTCTGGATCGGCCTGTTCCTGGTGGTGCTGGTGCTTGTGGGGCGCGACCGCCTGCTGCGCCCCTGGACGTGGTTTGGCCGGGGCGTGAAAGGCGGTGTGCGATGAGCGGGCAACCTGACTTCGTGCTGCGCACCGAGGGGCTGGTGAAGCAGTTTGGCGGCATCACCGCCACACAGAACGTGAGCCTGAACGTAGAGCGAGGCGCACGCCACGCGCTCATTGGGCCGAACGGCGCGGGCAAGACCACGCTGATCAACCTGCTGACGGGCGTGCTCAAGCCCACGGCTGGGCGCATCTTGCTGGACGGCGAGGACATTTCGGACTTGCCGCCGCACCAGCGTGTGCGCCGGGGCATGGTGCGCACCTTTCAGATCAACCAGCTGTTTCACAGCCTGACGCCGCAGGAAACACTGGCCATGGTGGTGGCGCAGCACCAGGGCCTGGGTGGCCGCTGGTGGCGCCCGCTGGGCAGCCACGCCCAGGTGAACCGGCGGGTGGATGAGCTGTTGCAGCAGTTCCACCTGGCTGACGTGGGCCACGTGCGCACCGAGCACCTGGCCTACGGCAAGCGGCGCCTGCTGGAGATTGCGATTGCGCTGGCCTGCGAGCCGCGCGTGTTGTTGCTGGACGAACCCGTGGCTGGCGTGCCCGCAGGGGAGCGCGAGGAATTGCTGCACACCGTGGCGGCGCTGCCTGCAGATGTGTCGGTGCTGCTCATCGAGCATGACATGGACCTGGTGTTCGAGTTCGCACGCTTCATCACCGTGCTGGTCAACGGGGCAGTGCTGGTCGAAGGGCAGCCAGAGTTGATTGCCAACCACCCCGGCGTGAAGGCGGTGTACCTGGGCCATGGTGCCGTGGCAAACGCCTGAAGGCAGGGGAACCATACCTATGACGGATTTGCTGGACATTCAAGAACTGAGCGCAGGCTACGGTGAAGCGGTGGTGCTGACCGGCGTGAGCTTTTCGCTGCCGCAGGGGCAGACGCTTGCACTGCTGGGGCGCAACGGCACGGGCAAGACCACGCTGCTCAACACCATTGCCGGGGCCACGCGCCAGCATGGCGGCGCCATCCGCCTGGGGGGGGCGGATTTGCACCGCCTGCCCTCGCACCAGCGTGCGGCGGCAGGCGTGGGCTGGGTGCCGCAGGAGCGCAACATCTTCAAGTCGTTGACCGTGGACGAGAACCTGACTGCCGTTGCTCGCGCAGGGCAGGGGCCGTCGCCCTGGACGCCAGCGCGCGTGTACGAGATGTTTCCGCGCCTGGCCGAGCGCAAGCGCAACCTGGGCACGCAGCTCTCGGGCGGTGAGCAGCAGATGCTGGCGATTGGCCGCGCGCTGGTGCTCAACCCGCGCCTGCTGCTGCTGGACGAGCCGTTGGAGGGGCTGGCTCCCATCATCGTGGAAGAACTGCTGCGTGCCATCCGCCGCATCACCCGTGAAGAGGGGTTGTCGGCCATCATCGTGGAGCAGCACCCGCAGGCGGTGCTCGCCATCAGCCACCGTGCGGTGGTGCTGGACCACGGCAGCCTGATCCACCAGGGTGACGCCCAGACGCTGTTGAACGATCCTTCGCTGCTGGAGCGCTTGATTGGCGTCGGCGGTTCGGCGGGAGCTACCCATGCAGGCTGAACCCTTGTTGCTGGTGCCGGGGCTGATGTGCGACCACACTGTGTGGGAGCCGCTGCTGCCCACGCTGAACGCCGGGCGCGTCTGCACGGTGGTGGACCACGGCATGGCCGACAGCCTGCCGCGAATGGCCCAGCAGTTGCTGGACACCGCGCCTGACAGGTTTGCCATTGCCGGGCACTCCATGGGCGCGCGCGTGGCGCTGGAAGTGTTGCGCCAGGCGCCGGGGCGGGTGACGCGTGTGGCGCTGCTCGACACCGGTTACCAGGCCCGTGCAAGCGGTGCCACCGGGGAAGAAGAGGCCCGCAAGCGCCACGCGCTGCTGGCGTTGGCCAGAGAGCGAGGCGTGCGCGCCATGGCCACGGCCTGGGTGCAGGGCATGGTCCATCCTGCTCGTCTGGGTGATGCGCCGCTGATCGAAGCCATTCTGGCGATGTTCGAGCGCAAGTCGGCAGACGTGTTCGCCTGCCAGATACACGCACTGCTGGAGCGGCCGGATGCCAGTGATGTGCTGGCCAGTTTGCAGGTGCCAACGCTGATCCTTTGCGGCCGCCAGGACGGTTGGGCGCCCGTGGCGCAGCACGAGGCGATGCAAAGGCTTGCGCCTGGTTCCGTGCTGCATGTTGTTGAGGATGCTGGCCACATGGCGCCCATGGAACGCCCTGAGGCTGTGACCGGTGCACTTGTACACTGGCTCGCATCATGATGACGCCCCTGGAATGCCTGCTGGCAGAAAAGGCCTGTCGCGACGTGGTGCTGGCTGCTGCGGATGCGGTGGATGCGCAGGAATACGATGCACTGGTGCGCCTGTTCACCACTGACGCAACATTGGTGCGCCCGGGCGGCCAGCCCTTGCAGGGGCGCGAGGCCATCCTGGCCGCATACGCTGCACGCGACCAGGACCGGTTGACCCAGCACCTGATCTGCAATCACTTGGTTCACGTGGAGCCGCAGGGCTCGGCGCTGTCGCGCTGCCGCGTGTTGCTGTGGAGTGGTAAGCGCAGTGACCCGCTCACACCCAAGGGTCGACCGGCGGACCCTGCCGAGCAGGTTGGCGAGATTGTTGACCGGTTGAAACTCACGCCAGAGGGTTGGCGCATAGAGCGCCGAGACGCCTGTTTCACCCTGTTCCGCTGAGGCACGGGCTGGCGGGCGGGATAATCGCTGCATTGCAGCAGCGTCAGTGTCCGCCATGTCAGAACAAAGCGCCAACAGGGAGCGCGCGCCCTCCGAACCTCGCCGCCGGAACTTCCGCCAGATCGGCCGCGCCGTCTTGCGTTCGGCGCTGCGCATCACGCTGGTGCTGGTGCTGATTTTGGTGGTGGCCATTGGCGCATTCGCGGTCTGGGAGGCAGAGCACTCCCGCGTTCAGGCAGCCGAAGCCAGCCGCTATGCTGCCACCCTGCGCCACGAGCTGGGCAAGGGGCCGAGCGAGCACATACGCTTTCCCACCCACGGGCCGTTCGACGAGCGGCTCGGCTACACGCGCATCCCGTACTTCACCCAGCGGCTGCAGGCGCGTGGATTCGAGGTGGCCGAGCAGGCGCGCCACAACGGCGCGCTGCTGGCGCACCAGGACCGGGGGCTTTTTGCCCCCTACGCGGAAAAAACCCAGGCGGGCCTGACCGTGCTGGACTGCCGCCGCGAACCCATCTACGCCTTCCGCTACCCCTACCGGCATTTCGAATCCTTCGACAGCGTGCCGCCCGTGCTGGTGCAGGCGCTGCTGTTCATCGAGAACCGCGATCTGCTCGACGAAAAACGCCCCCACATGAACCCCGCCGTGGATTGGGTGCGCTTCACCCGTGCCGTGCTGGGGCAGTTGGGCAGCAAGCTCCACCCCGAGATGGACACCCCCGGTGGCAGCACGCTGGCGACCCAGATCGAGAAATACCGCCATTCGCCCGACGGCATCACGCAGGACGCACGCGAGAAGCTGCGCCAGATGGTTTCGGCTTCCGTGCGCGCCTACCGGCAGGGGGAAGAGACCTTGCCCGTGCGCCGCCAACTGGTGCTGGACTATCTGAACACCGTGCCCCTGTCTGCCGCGCCGCGCCATGGCGAGGTCAACGGCCTGGGCGACGGGCTGTGGGTCTGGTTCGGCACCGACCCGGAACGTGCACGCCACCTGCTGGCGCCGCTGGACGGCCTGCCAGACGGGCAGGGCGAGATCGACCTGGCCGAACGGGCACAGGTGTTGCGCCAGGCTGTGTCGCTGATGATCGCGCACCGGCGGCCCTCGTGGTACCTGGCGCAGGGGCGTGATGACCTGAACGAAAGCACAGACGCCCACCTGCGCCTGCTGGCGGCCGAAGGCATCATCGACGCCACCACGCGCGACGAGGCCCTGCGCCAGCCCCTGGTGTTCCGCGACATGGCGCGTAACCCGCCGTTGCTGCCCGCGCAGTCCGGCAAGGGCACCACTGCCGTGCGCACCCGGCTGGCGGGTCTGCTCGACACCTCGCTCTACGGCCTGGACCGGCTCGACGCCGAGATGTCCGCCACGCTGCACGGCCAGTTGCAGTCGGCGGTCACGGACTTTCTGGGCAAGCTCTCCGACCCCGCCTTTGCTCGCGAAAAAGGGCTGTT
This sequence comes from Burkholderiaceae bacterium, assembly GCA_041913045.1. GTDB lineage: Bacteria > Pseudomonadota > Gammaproteobacteria > Burkholderiales > Burkholderiaceae_C > CAMLOF01. Next base: position 12,473 of record JAYSGB010000017.1, read on the forward strand.
TGGCGAACGGCTGCTGCAGCCCGGCAACTTTGGCGAGGTGCGCTACAGCTTCACCCTGTGGGAAACCACCCCGCAGGGCAACCAGGTGCGCGTGCAGACCGACACCACCGCGCAGCCGCTGGACATCAACGAAGGCAGCAAACTGGAACTGGGCTCCACCGCCAAGCTGCGTGTGCTGGCCACCTACTTGGAGCTGGTGGCCGAACTGCACGAACGCCTGGCCCCGCTGCCACCCGACCAGCTGCGCGCCACCGAGGTGGACCGGCAGGACAGCCTGACCCGCTGGGCCGTGGACTACCTGCTGGGGGCCGAAGACCGCGACCTGAACAAGATGCTGGACGCTGCCATGGATCGACGGTTTTCTGCCAACCCGGCGGAGAACTTCTTCACCGGCGGCGGCTTGCACACCTTTGGCAACTTCAACCGCGACGACAACAGCCGCAACCCCACGCTGCGTGAAGCCATGCAGGCCTCGATCAACCTGCCGTTTGTGCGGCTGCTGCGCGAGGTGGTGCGTCACACCATGGTGCAATTGCCGGGCAGCACAGCGCGCCTGCTGCAGGACGAAAGTGACCCGCGCCGCGAGGCATACCTGGCCCGCTTCGCGGATCGCGAAGGCCAGACCTTCGTGCGCCGCTTCTGGCGCAAGACGGATGGCCGCGAGCCGGAAGAACTGCGCGCCATGCTGCTCGACGGGCTGGGTGCATCTGCCGAGCGTCTGGCCGCCGTATTCCGTTACCTCGAACCCGGCGCTTCGCCCCAGGCGCTGGCGGTGTTCCTGAACGACCGGCTGGGCGACAGGGCGCCTGGCCCAGACCGCGTGCTGCAACTGCACCAGCGCTACGCACCAGACGCATTCGACCTGCCTGACCGTGGGTTTGTTGCACGCCTGCACCCGCTGGAGCTGTGGGTGGTGGCCTACCGCCTGAAACACCCCCAGGCCACGTTGACGCAGGCGCTGGCGGCCAGCGCCGCCGAACGGCAGGCCGTGTACCGCTGGCTGTTCCAGACGCGTGCCAAGGACGCCCAGGACTCGCGTATCCAGACCATGCTGGAAGTTGAAGCCTTCGGCGAGATTCACCGCCGCTGGGCCCGGCTCGGCTATCCCTTCGGCCAGTTGGTGCCGTCGCTGGCCACGGCCCTGGGCAGCTCGGGCGACCGACCTGCTGCCTTGGTTGAACTCATGGGCATCATCGTCAACGACGGCGTGCGCCAGCCGTCACGGCGAATCTCGGCCTTGCGCTTCGCGCAGCACACGCCTTGGGAAACGTCTTTCCAGCCCACGGCGGACGAAGGCGAACGCGTGATGGCGCCCGAGGTGGCACGTGCCTTGCGGCGGGCGCTTTCCGAAGTGGTGGAGCGTGGTACAGCCCGGCGTCTGGCCGGGAGCTTCCGTGCCAGCAATGGTGAAGACTTGTCGCCCGGCGGCAAGACGGGCACTGGCGATAACCGCGTCGTTGTCAAAGGGCGTAGCACCTACGCCCTCAACCGCACGGCCACGTTCGTGTTCTACCTGGGGCCCAAGCACTTCGGCAGCATCACGGCCTACGTGGTCGGCACCAACGCGGCGAGCCACAGCTTCACGTCAGGCCTGCCGGTGCAAATCCTGCGCTCAATGGGGCCCATCCTCATGCCGCACCTGGACCCTGGGGTGGACGGCGGCTGCCCGCACTGATGCTTTCCTGATGCCGTGCGTGTTAGTGTGAGACATGTCCCAGGGCTTTCACATCGAACACCTGCTCGGCCAGCGCCTGCGCTGGGCGCCGCTGCTTGTGTGGGGGCTGGCCTGGACGGCCATGGCCGTGCTGGACGAGCGCATGGACCTGGCCAACAAAGCCCTGGTGGTGGTGCTGGGGGCTGCGCTCACCGGCCTGTGGTGGGGCGCCAGAGCATCGCTGCTGGCGGGTGTGGTGGCGGTCCTGGCATTCAACGTGGCGTTCGTGCCGCCGCGCGGAACGCTGTCGGTGGACTTGCGCCAGCACCTGTTGCTGCTCGTGGCTACGCTGGGGGTGAGCGGCACGGTCGCCTGGCTCATGGCGCGGCTGCGCCAACTGGCCTTGGACGCGAGCCTGCACGCCGAACGTTCTGACCAGTTGCGCGCCATGGGCGATTTGCTGCGCGCCAGTGACGACCCCACTGAACAGTTGCCCGCCCTTCAGGCGTGGCTGGCGCGCATGGGCGCGGCCGACGTTCTGGTGTTGCTGCGTTTGCCAGCAGAGGCACCGGGCACGCACACCGAGCGGCTGCTCGGGGCGGCCAGCGCCGACGAGGCCATGGGTCTGCGCCTTTGCGCGCAAGACGGGCGAGCCATGGGGCCTTTCACCGCGCGGCACGCGGAGCAGCGCGGCTGGTATCTGCCTCTGCGCGGGCGGGTGGCGTCCCAAGGGGCGGTGCTGGTGCGCCACGGCGAGGGCGCGCAGCTGTCCGTGGACTCGCTGCAACACGCTCAAGCCTTGTGCGACCAGATGGGGCAGGCCCTGGAGCGTTGGCAGGCCCTTCGCCTGGCCGCCACCGCGCGCGAGCAAGCGCAGGGGCAGGCCTTGCGCAATACGCTGCTGGCGGCCATTGCGCACGACCACCGCACGCCGTTGGCCACCATCCTGGGTGCCGCCAGTTCACTGCACGACCAGGACGAGCGGCTGAGCGCGCCACAGCGCCGTCAGCTGGCCGCCACCATCATCGACGAGGCAGGGCAACTGTCCCGCTTGACCGAGAACACACTGCAACTGGCGCGGCTGGGGGCTGTGGGGCTGGACGTTCAAAAAGACTGGGAATCTCCAGAGGAAATCGTGGGAACCGTGATGCGGCGGCTGCGCCAGCGCGGTGCCCCGGCGCGCCTGCGCCCAAGGCTGGAGCCCGCACTGCCCCTGCTGCGGTGCGATGCCGTGCTGCTGGTGCAGATGCTGGACAACCTGATCGACAACGCCTTCAAGCACGCACCCGAATCCACGGCGGTGGACCTGCTGGTGCGCCGCGAGGGGAGCATGCTGTGCCTGGCGGTGTGTGACCGTGGTCCAGGCATTGATGCGGCCTTGCAGGCGCAGTTGTTCGAGCCCTTTCAGCGCGGGGGTGACCAGCGCTCCACACGCGGTGCGGGCGTGGGGCTGGCCTTGTGCCGGGCGATTGCGCGTGCCCATGGCGGGGACATTCAATGGCACCCGCGCCGCGCGGGTGGCAGCCGCTTCGAGGTGCGCTTGCCACTGGAGCCCCAGCCCAGCCAGCCCCAACCCCAAGAAACCGGCGAGGCCGGTTCATGAGTCTGACCGTGCTGTTGGTGGAGGACGACCGGGAGCTGCGCGCCACGCTGCGCCAGTCGCTCATGGTCGAGGGCTACCGCGTGCTGCCCGCCGCCAGCCTGGCCGATGCACGGGCGCTGCTCGCCAATGCAGCGTCTGATGGCGGTGTTGACCTGGTGTTGCTCGACCTCGGCCTGCCCGATGGAGATGGCGAGACTTTGTTGCAGACCTTGCGACGCGCGCAGGGTACCCCGCTCATCGTGGTAACTGCGCGGCATGACGACGCTATCAAGGTCCGCCTGCTGGATGCGGGAGCTGACGACTACCTGGTCAAACCCTTCAGCCTGGCCGAGCTGCTCGCCCGCATGCGCGTGGCGCTGCGGCACCGTGGCACGCTGCTGCGCCCGGCGGTGCGCCAGTACACGCACGCAGGCCTGCATGTGGACCTGGAGGCTCACAAGGTGTGGCGTGATGGCAGTGAGGTTCACCTCACGCCTACCGAGTACAAGCTGCTGGCCCGGCTGGTGCGCCAGGCTGGGCAGGTGGTCACGCACCGGCAGTTGCTGGCCGACGTGTGGGGGGCGGAGTTCACCGAACACACTCATTACCTGCGCCTGTATATGGGGCAACTGCGCGCCAAGCTGGAGGCGGAACCTGCCGATCCGCGCTTGTTGCTCACCGAACCCGGGGTGGGCTACCGCCTGGCAGATGCCGCTGAATGAATCCAGCGCGCTGATCCATATGCGTTCCTGATGCGGTTCGCGAGACAGTGACAACCGTCTCCACTGTTTCGGGAACGCATGAACATCGCATCCACACCCGCCCCCGTGTCCGGCGCCGGGGAATCCGGCCAGCCGCTTCACCGCCAGGGCCTGGCAGCACTCACACTCGGGGCCGTCGGCGTCGTCTATGGCGACATCGGCACCAGCCCGCTCTACACGGTCAAAGAGGTGTTTGCTCCACACACCGGTGTGCCGCTCGACGCAGCGCACCTCATCGGCGCCGTGTCGGTCATCTTCTGGGCACTGATGCTGGTGGTCACGCTCAAGTACGTGACCCTCATCCTGCGCGCCGACAACCATGGCGAGGGCGGCGGGCTGGCCCTCACCGCCCTGGCGGCGCAGGCCGTCAAGTCCCGCCCGGCGCTGCGCAGTGCCCTGCTGTTGCTGGGCGTGTTCGGCGCCACACTGTTCTACGGTGACAGCCTCATCACCCCGGCCATTTCGGTGCTGGGCGCGATGGAGGGGCTGGAACTGGTGACACCTGCGCTCAAGGACTACGTGGTGCCCATTTCCGTGGTCATTCTCGTTGCGCTGTTCCTGATGCAGCGCCACGGCACGGCTTTTGTGGGGCGCTTTTTTGGTCCCATCATCGTGCTGTGGTTTGTGGTGCTGGGCATCACGGGCGTGCTGCACATCGCGCAGCAACCGGCCATACTCGCGGCCCTCAATCCCTGGTACGCGTGGGCTTTCCTGGCCGAGCGGGGCTGGCACCTTTTCGCCGCCATGGGCGCCATCGTGCTGGCCATCACCGGCGCCGAGGCCCTGTATGCCGACATGGGGCATTTCGGGCGGCGGCCCATCCGCCTGGCCTGGACTGGTCTGGTGCTGCCGTCCCTGGCGCTGAACTACCTGGGCCAGGGCGCCTTGCTGATGGCCGACCCCAGCGCCATCGAAAACCCTTTCTACCGCCTGTTCCCGGACGACTGGGTCCTTCCCGCGCTGGTGCTGGCCACGCTTGCAGCCATCATCGCTTCGCAGGCCGTCATCTCGGGTGCTTACTCCATGACCAAGCAGGCCATGCAGCTGGGCTTTCTGCCCAGGCTGGCAGTGCGTTACACCTCTGCACGCGAGATGGGACAGATCTACATGCCCGCGGTCAACTGGGCGCTGCTGGCTGGGGTGATCGCGGCAGTGCTGTTCTTCGGCAGTTCATCGGCGCTGGCTGCGGCCTACGGCATCGCCGTCACCTTGACGATGATGATCACCACCATCCTCACCTACTTCGTGGTGCGCGAAGGCTGGCGCCTGCCTGCCCCGGTGGCCATCGGGGCCACGGTCTTCTTCTTGCTGGTGGACGCTTTGCTGGTGGCGGGTTGTGCGGTCAAGTTCCTGGACGGCGGCTGGTTCCCGCTGGCGCTGGGGTTGCTGATGTTCGGGGTGATGAGCACCTGGGCGCGGGGGCGTGAGTTGCTGCTGGGCAGCATCCGCCGCGACGGCCTGGCGTTGCAGGACTTCATCGACACCCTGGACACCCGTTCGCTCAACCGGGCGTCCCGCACGGCAGTCTATGCCGTGGCCGACCCCACCACCGTGCCGCAGGCGTTGCTGCACAACCTCAAGCACAACCAGGTGCTGCACGAGCGCAACGTCATTCTCACCGTCATGTTCCACGAAGTGCCTTGGGTGCCCATGGAGCGGCGCGTGCAGGTGGACGCCCTCGGTCACGGGTTCTGGCGCGTCACGGTGAACTTCGGTTTCATGAACACCCCCGATGTGCCCCAGGCCCTCACGCTGACTCAGCAACAGGGCTTGCACATTCCGGTGTTCGAGACGACCTACTTCCTCAGCCGCGAAACGGTGGTGCCCACGCCCGGCGAGGGCATGAACAACTGGCGTGAGCGCCTGTTCGCGGCGATGAGTCGCAACGCGGGCGGCGTGGTCGAGTTTTTCAAGCTGCCCAGCAACGCAGTGGTCGAACTGGGCACCCGGGTGCAGATCTGAGCCCGGTTCAGATGCCGAGCATCTTCTTCGCCTCGCCCAGCAGCTTCATCGACTCATCGTGTTTGCCAGCCTTGTGTGCCGTCTCACCGTCGGCACGCAGCTGCTTCACCTTGGTCATGGCCGCTGCGTCCATCATGGGCTGGGTGGCCAGCTTGGCGTCAATGGCCGCCATCTCCTTGGGGCAACTGTTGGCCCAGGTCAATGGGGCAAAGATCAGCATGCCAAGGGCCAGAACGATGTGTTTCATGGTGCAACCTCGTTGAAGTGAACCGGGCCTGAAACACTAAGCCCCCTGGCGTTGGCTGTCAACGCGGCAGGGGGCAACTGCAATGGCGGCAGGGTTTTGGGGCCTGCCGTGTTCGCCAAGGGTCAGGATTTCTGCGGTGCCACGGCCATGTGGCTGGTCTTCAGGTCCATCAACACCTCGGGTTCCTCGGTCTCTTGCGCGGTGGGGTGGTCCAGCCCCGCTTGCAGGCGCTGGGTGTCCAGGTCTCCGGTCCATTTGGCCACCACCAGGGTTGCCACGCCGTTGCCCACCAGGTTGGTCAGGGCGCGGGCTTCCGACATGAAGCGGTCAATACCCAGAATCAACGCCAGCCCGGCCACGGGCACATGGCCCACGGCAGACAGCGTGGCCGCCAGCACAATGAAGCCGCTGCCCGTGATACCCGCCGCGCCCTTGGATGTGAGCAGCAGCACGGCCAGCAGGGTGAGTTGCTGCGTCAGCGTCATCGGCGTGTCGGTGGCCTGCGCCACAAACACGGCGGCCATCGTCAGGTAGATGGAGGTGCCGTCCAGATTGAACGAGTAGCCCGTGGGAATCACCAGGCCCACCACCGACTTGCGTGCACCCAGGTTCTCCAGCTTTTCCATCATGCGCGGCAGCACCGATTCCGAAGAAGACGTGCCCAGCACGATCAGCAGTTCCTCTTTGATGTAACGCACGAACTTGAAGATGCTGAACCCGTGGAAGCGGCTGATCAGGCCCAGCACCACGAACACGAAGAGCAGGCACGTCAGGTAGAACGAGCCCATGAGCTTGCCCAGCGAGAACAGCGAGTCCACGCCGTACTTGCCGATGGTGAAGGCCATGGCCCCGAAGGCGCCGATGGGGGCGACCTTCATGATGATGCCGACGATGTCGAACAGCACGTGCGAGAACTTCTCGATGAAGTCGAACACCATGGTGCCGCGCCCGCCAAACTTGTGCAGGGCAAAACCGAACATCACGGAAAACAGCAGCACCTGCAGGATTTCGCCCTTGGCGAAGGCGTCCACCACCGAAGTGGGAATCACGTTCAGCAGGAAGTCCACCGTGCCCTGCATCTTGCCGGGCTGGGTGTAGGCGGCAATGCCCTTGGTGTCCAGCGTGGCGGGGTCAACGTGCATGCCAGAGCCGGGCTGGATCAGGTTCACCACCACCAGGCCGATGACCAGCGCCAGGGTGGACACGATCTCGAAGTACAGCAGGGCCAGCCCGCCGGTCTTGCCCACGCGCTTCATGTCCTCCATACCGGCGATGCCCACCACCACCGTACAGAAGATGATCGGCGCGATGATCATCTTGATCAGCTTGATGAAGCCGTCACCCAGAGGCTTCATCTGCGTGCCAAGTTCGGGGTGGAAGTGGCCCAGCAGCACGCCCACCGTAACGGCGAACAGAACCTGTGCGTAAAGGGATTTGTAGATCGGTTTGCGCGGGGCAGCGGCCGCTGCCGGAGCGAGGTTGGTGGTTGACATAAGGGGCTCTCGTACTTGGAAAAAAGCCCCGAAGTTGTCCCGGATCGGGGCGGTACGCAACGATACGGATACCCCCGCGGGTCGCCAACTGTGGCGTTCAACAGTCGGGTTAACCCTAATATGACCGCCGGTTTGCGGCGTCAGGGTGCCTGCAAGGCTTGCCGAACGTCGCGCAGCAAGGCGGGGCCGACGGTTCGCTCAAACGTCTGGTACACCGGCTCCACCTGGCGTTTGAGTTCGGCACGCTGCGCAGGTGTCAACGTGTGCACCCGCAAGCCCGGCGTGCTTCGCAAGGTGTCCAGCGCCTGCTGGTCCAGCTCGGCAGACAGGCGGTTACCCAGCGCCAGTGCTTCGGCCAGCGCCTGGCCCAGCAGTACGCGGTCTGCTGGTGCCAGGCTGTTCCAGAAGCGCGGGTTGCTCACTACCGCGTAACCCAGGTAGCCATGGCGGGTGAGTGAAACGTCGCTCTGCACACCGGCCAGCCCTTGGGTGATGAAGTTGGACAAGGGGTTCTCGGCACCGTCCACCACCGCTTTGGCCAATGCATTGCGCGTTTCGCCGAAGGGCAGCACCACCGCCTGCGCGCCCAGAGCGCGCATCTGCGCCACCAGCACGCGCGACGCCTGCACCCGCAGGCGTTGACCCTGAAAGTCGGCGGGTGTCGTCAGCGGTCGCCGTGCGCTCATTTGCTTGAAGCCGCTGTCCATGAAGCCCAGCCCTGCCATCTGCTGGCGTTCGAGCCGGTCAAGCAGTTGGCGGCCCAAGGGGCCTTGGGTCACGCGACGCACTTCGTCCAGGTTGTTGAAGAGGAAGGGCAGGTCGAACACCTCGAACTCTGGCACACCAGCCGTGCCGAATTTGGAGAGCGATGGCGCCAGCAGTTCCACGGCGCCCAGCCGCAGGGCCTCCATTTCGTCTTCGTCGCCGTAGAGTTGTGAGTCGGGGTAGACCTCCACCCTCAGGCGGCCCTTGCCGCGCTCTTCAACCAGTTTCTTGAAGTGCTGGGCCATGCGGCCCTTGGGGGTGTCTGCCGCCACCACGTGGGAAAAACGAACCAGCACCCCGGGCCGCTCAGCCTGTGCTGACAGGCCCAAAGCCAGCGCCAGTGCGCCCAGCGCCCAGCACGCCAGGCGCCTGCGCAGGTTGGGTGTGCAGTCCATCATGTCCGCTATGCTAGCGGCAACTCCCCCAGCCATGACGCCCGAGCCCGCCATCGATTTCGACCTGCTCGACCTGGACGTGCGCCAGGCGTCGGCACTGAACCGGCGTGCGTTGCGCTGGCTGACGGCCTTGCTGTTGCTGGTGGCGCTTTCCATCGGCGGCTTGGTGGCATTCCTGTTCCAGGCCGAGGCGCAGGAAGAGGCGCGCCGGGACGCCGCCGATGCCGAGTGGCTGGACCAGACCTTGCGCTTCCATTTCCGGCGGCTGGAGGCCGACCTGGCCTTGCTCGCCAGGCGCGAACGGCCGCAGGGCGACGGCGCGGTTCTTGAGCGGGCGGGCCAGTTGTGGCGCGGGCAGGGCGTTGTGCTCCACCATGCCTGGCTGGACGCTGCGGCGCAGCCCTTCGCTGACAACTGGCCCGCGCAGTGGGCGCCCCTGACGGACGACCCCGCACAGGCAGGCGCCATTGCCGTGATGCTGGACACGGCGAGGGGGCTGCGGCGCCCTGCCTACGCGGGGCCCTTGCCTTCCTCGGATGGATCTGCTCACTGGCTGTGGCTGGCGGTCCCCGCTTTCAGCGGCGAACGCTTTGTGGGTAGTTATGTGGCGGTCATCCACGCGGGCCGTGCGCTGGAACAGGCAGTGCCAGGCTGGTTCTTGCAGGAACATGCCTTGCGTTCCATCTTCACCACAGGGCATGTTGAAACCAATGACGCAGGTGAGCGGTACACCGTGCCTGTGAATCTGCCGGGGGCGCAGTGGACGCTCGGCGTGCGTGTGCAGCAGGCCCAGCCTGCTCGGGCACCCAGGGTTTTCTTTGCCGTGGCGTTGGTGTGTTTGCTCAGCATGTCTGCAGCGCTTTACTGGCTGGCGCGTGACGCATCGCGCAGGCGGCGGGCCGAGGCCCGCCTGCAATCCCAGGTGGCCCTGCGCACCGCCATGGAGCGCGCCGTCACCCTGGGCCTGTGCGCCTGGGGTGGCGACGGTCGGCTGCTTTACGCCAACCACGCCTTTGCCCGGTTGCTTGGGCGGGAGCCTGCCGATGTGGCGCGGCAGACCGTCGAACAGCCCTGGTGGCCCTTGGCAACGCCACCGGGCCAGAATGTTCCGCCAGAGGGGCTTGAACAGCGCTGGACCAGGCCAGACGGCGAGCACGTGGACGTGCTTGTGCATGCGGCTCCAATGGCGCACGCCGATGGGCGCGTAGCCGGGTGGATGGCTTCTGCGCTGGACGTGACGGAGCGCAGGCGCATCGAACGGCTGGCCGCCAGCCAGCAGGAAAAACTCGAAGCCAGCGCCCGCCTGGTGGCGGTGGGGGAGGTGGCCTCCACCCTGGCCCACGAACTCAACCAACCGCTCGGCGCACTCAGCGGCTTTGCCAACGGCCTGCTCAACCGCGTGCGCGAAGGCAGCATCACCCTGGAGCAGGCCGTGCCCGTGGTCGAGCGCATGGAACGGATTGCGCAGAAGGCCGGGCGCGTCATCCAGCGTGTGAACGCCTTCGCGCGGCGGCAGGAGATGGCGCCCCAAGCCACCGACCTGAGCGCCTTTGTGCAACGTGTGGCGGGGCAACTCACCTTGCCACCGGGCGTCAGCCTCAATTTGCAATTGCCCAGCCACCCCGTCAGCGTGCCCGCAGATGCGCTGTTGCTGGAGCACGCCGTGCACAACCTGGTGCTCAACGCTACCGAATGGGCACCCCGGGGCACGTTGCGCCCGGCACGGGTGCGGGTAACGCTGGAAGAACAGGAGTCGCAAGCGGTTCTGCTGGTGGAAGACAGCGGCCCTGGTGTAGCGCCCGAGGATGCGGCATCCATTTTCGAAGCCTTCCACACCCGCAAGCCTGGAGGCATGGGCATGGGGCTGTCCATCTGCCGCTCCATTGTCGAAGCGCACCACGGCCGCCTGGAGGTGGGGCGCAGCCCCGAGCTGGGCGGGGCACAATTCACAATCTGGCTGCCCAAGAACCCATGAACCCCACAGTGCATATCGTTGACGATGACGCGGACTTCCGCGATGCGTTGGCGTGGCTGCTCGATTCGCGTGGCTTGCCTGCGCGCACCTGGGCAGGGGGCGATGTTTTCCTGCAGGCGCTGCGCGGCGGGCCGCGCCCCTGGCCTTGCAGCGTGGTGTTGCTCGACATCCGCATGGAGCCGCTGTCTGGCCTGGCCACCTTTGAGGAACTCAAGACCCTGGGTTGGCCGTGGCCGGTGCTCTTTTTGACCGGACATGGCGACGTGGGCATGGCGGTGGCCGCCGTCAAGAACGGCGCCTGGGACTTTCTGGAAAAACCGTTTCAGGACAACCAGCTGGTGGACAAGGTGGAAGCGGCACGGCAGGCCGCGCTGGACTGGCAGGCAAGCGAACACGAGCGACTGAGCTTCCAGCAGGCCCTGGCGGGCCTGAGCGCGCGTGAGCGCGAGGTGCTGGATGAACTGCTGCAGGGCCACTACAACAAGAACATTGCCGACCACCTTGGCATCACCCAGCGCACGGTGGAATTTCACCGCGCCAACATCTTCGAAAAGCTCCAGGTGCAGTCGGCCATTGAACTGGCGCACCGCATGGGGCTGTACGGCCGCCCCGGCACCTGAGCCGCCGCTTATTGCAAGAAGCCGATGCGCGTCTTGCTGCCGCCCTGCCTGGGCAGGTCTTCCACCTCTATCGCCTCTCGCCGGGCCAGCCGCGCATTGCCAAAGCCGGTCATCAGCGCCCGCCGCATTTCGCGCGGGGCCAGTGTGGCCAGCTGGTCCAGCACGTCATCGGCAGGTTCCTCGGCAAACAGGCGGCCCCAGTCGTGCTCCTCGCGCAGGGCCTGGTAAATCTGCCGCGCGATCTGGCGGGCGGCCTCCGGGCTCGGCGACTCGATCTGGAACACGTTCATGCGGTTAAGGATGGGCTCGGGGATGCCGCGCTCGTCGTTGGCGGTGGTGATCCAGATCACCTGGCTGGCGTCGATCGGCACCTCGGCGAATTCGTCGATGAAGTGCTGCGCCGTATCGTGCTCCAGCAGGCTGTAGAGCGCACCCAACGGGTCGTACTGGGCATCGGCGCTGGCCTTGTCGATCTCGTCCACCACGATCACCGGGTTGGCGTACTGCCCGTCCACCAGGGCCTCGAACACCTTGCCGGGCCGGGCGCCTTTCCATTGCGATGACGAGCCCGACAGCAACCAGCCCGCCGTCATGGAACTCATCGGCACCAGGTTCATGGTGGTGCCCAGCAGGTCGGCCACCTTGCGCGCGAAGTGCGTCTTGCCCACCCCGGGCGGGCCCAGCAGCAGCATGGGGGTGAGTTCCAGGTTGTCCTGGCTGTCCTGGCTCAGCGCCACGTGGCGGCGCAGATCGTCCAGCGGTTCGCCGAAGTTGGGGAGCTGGTCGTAGAGGGCGGCCATGTCGGGCACGCCCGAAGGCTTGACTGCGAAGCGCTGCGGTCCGCGTTCCAGCATGCGCTCGTAGGTGGAGCGCAGGCTTTCGTGTTCGCGTTCGTTGCCCTGGGCCTGCAGCTTGGCAAGTTTGCGTTCCACGTCATCGGCGCGGAACACGCTGCGCATACGGGCAATGGGCAGCCCGAGAGAGGGTACGGTGAGGCTGGTCGAGCTCATCGGGTTCTCCTTCACGACACTGTGCTTTCATTCAAGCACAGTGCGTGCCAGCATTCAATGCCGGAATAACCCCGGTGAACCCGCCAGTTGCGAAATTCAGACGCCGTTGCCGCCGATGAGCTGCTGCAGTTCGCCGGACTCGTACATCTCCATCATGATGTCGGAGCCGCCGATGAACTCGCCCTTGACGTACAGCTGGGGAATGGTCGGCCAGTTGCTGTATTCCTTGATGCCCTGGCGCACTTCCTGGTCTTCCAGCACGTTGACGGTGGTCAGCGTGCGCGGGTCCACGCCGCAGGCCTTGAGGATTTGCACCGCGCGGCCGGAGAAGCCGCACATGGGGAAGCTTGCCGTGCCCTTCATGAAGAGCACGATGTCGTTGTTCTTGACCAGTTGGTCGATGCGTTGCTGGGTGTCGCTCATGATTGCCGTTTCCAAAAAGTGGGTGCAGCCCTAGGCCGCATGTTCCATGCCCCGGATTATCCCCGTTGCGGGGAGTCCCCTTCAAACGGTGTGGGTTGGCCCGGCCAGACGCCACCCGTGCAGCGCACGTGTCCGGCCAGGTCTTGCCGGTGTTCGACCCTGCCGTAGCCCGCTTGTTCCAGCAGCCGGGCCACGTCAACGCCCTGGTCCCAGCCGTGTTCCAGTAGCAGGTGGCAGCCCGGCCGCAGGTGCGCGCGCGCCTGCGACACGATCTCGCGGATGTCGTCCAGGCCGTCGGCACCGCTGGCCAGGGCCTGCAGGGGCTCGTGCGTGAGCGCGGCCAAGTGCGGGTCGTCAGCGCGGATGTAGGGCGGGTTGCTCACGATCAGGTCGAAGGGGGCGGGCGGGGTGTCGGTGGTGCCCGTGGGCCAGTCACGCAGCCAGTGGCCCAGGCGGAAGCGCACGGGCAGGCTCAACCGCTCGGCGTTGCCCTGTGCCACGGCCAGCGCGTCGGCGCTCGCGTCCACGGCCCACACCTGTGCATCGGGGCGGCGGTGTTGCAGCGCCAGGGCAATGGCGCCGCTGCCGGTGCCCAGGTCCAGCACGGTGGGGGCGGTCTGGCCTGCCAGCACATCCAGCGCCCAGTCCACCAGGGTTTCTGTGTCGGGTCGGGGGTCCAGCACGCGGGCGTCCACTTGCAGGGTGAGTCCATGGAATTCGCGTTGCCCCACCAGGTAGGCCACGGGCTCGCCTGCCAGGCGGCGCTGGCACAGCACGGTGAACCGTTCAGTGGCCTCCGTGGGCAAGGTGTCGCTGTCGTGCGCAATCAGCCAGGCGCGATCGTGGTGCTCGCGCCCCAGGCAGTGCAGCAGCAGAACCTGGGCGTCCAGGCGGTCCAGCCCGGTCTGGCGTGCTGCCTGCAACGCGTCCCGCACCGTTGTTCGGTGATGTGTCATGCCAGCGTGCCGTTACCGGCGCGGTCTTCCAACTCGGCCAGCATCTCGGCGCCGCGTGCTACCTGCAGGGCGTGAACGACTTCGTCCAGGTCACCTTCCATCACGAAGGTCAGTTTGTATAGCGTGAGGTTGATGCGGTGGTCGGTCACGCGGCCTTGGGGGAAGTTGTAGGTGCGGATGCGGTCGCTGCGGTCGCCGCTACCCACCAGGCCCTTGCGCGTGGCGGCTTCCTTGGCCTCGCGCTCGTTGCGTTCCTTTTCCTGCAGGCGCGCCAGCAGCACCTGCAGGGCCTTGGCCTTGTTGCGGTGCTGGCTGCGGTCGTCCTGGCACTCGGCCACGATGCCCGTGGGCAGGTGCGTCACGCGCACGGCAGAGTCGGTCTTGTTGATGTGCTGGCCGCCCGCACCGCTGGCGCGAAAGGTGTCGATGCGCAGGTCCGCCGGGTTGATCTGCACGGCCTGGGCTTCGTCGGGCTCGGGCAGCACGGCCACCGTGCAGGCACTGGTGTGGATGCGGCCCTGCGATTCGGTGGCAGGCACACGCTGCACGCGGTGGCCGCCCGATTCAAAGCGCAGCCGCCCGTAGGCGTGGTGGCCCAGCACACGCAGCACCACCTCCTTGTAGCCGCCCAGTTCGCTGGGGGATTCGCTCATCACCTCCACCCGCCAGCCCTGCCGCTCGGCGTAGCGGGTGTACATGCGCGCCAGGTCACCCGCGAACAGGGCCGCTTCGTCGCCGCCCGTGCCCGCGCGGATTTCCAGGAAGGCGTGGCGCTCGTCGTCGGGGTCTTTGGGCAGCAGCAGGGTCTGCAGTTCGGTGTCCAGCGCGGCCAGGTCGGCAAGGGCCTGGGCTGCCTCGTCCTGCGCCATGGCGGCCATGTCGGCGTCGCTGTCCTTGCACATGGCTTCGGCCTCGCGCAGGTCGGCTTCACGTTGCAGGTAGCGCAAGTAGGGCTGCACCACGGTGTCGGTGTCGGCGTGTTCGCGCGTCAGCTTGCGAAAGCGCTCCATGTCCGCCACGGCGTCGGGCGCGCTCAACAGGGCGTCCAGCTCGTGCAGGCGCAGGCGCTGGCGTTCCAGGGTTTCGCGGACGAAGGGTTTCATCCCCGCTCACCGCCGCCGCGCAGGAACAGGCGCGAAACGGTTTCTGCGGTGGCCTGGCGGGTGCGTTCGTCGCCCGCGTGCAGTTCGGCCAGGGTGCCGTGCAGCATCTTCTGCGTCAACCCGCGCGACAGGGCTTCCAGCACCGTGTCAATGTCTTCGCCCTTGGCCAGCAGCTTGCGGGCACGGGCAATCTCGCTGGCGCGCCAGGCGTCGGTCTGCGCGTTGATCTGGCGGATCAGGTTGACCGTGCCGTGCCGGGGGTCGCGCTGCTGCATCCAGTGCATGAAGCTCTGCACCCCGGCGTCGATGATGGCCTCCGCCTGTGCCACGGCGGCCTGGCGGTTGTCCTTGCCGGTCTGCACCACGGCGGCCAGGTCGTCCACGGTGTAAAGGTAAACGTCGTCCAGATGTTTGACTTCCACCTCAATGTCGCGCGGCACGGCCAGGTCCACCATGAACATGGGGCGGTGGCGGCGCTTTTTCAGCGCACGCTCCACGGCACCCAGGCCGATCAGGGGCAGGGTGCTGGCGGTGCAGCTGATGACGGCGTCGAATTCGTGCAGGCGTTCGGGCAGGTCAGACAGGCGCATCACCTCGGCGCCAAAGCGGCCAGCCAGTTTTTCGCCGCGTTCCAGCGTGCGGTTGGCAATGGCCATGGCCTTGGGGTTTTTCGCGGCAAAGTGCGTGGCGGCCAGTTCGATCATCTCGCCCGCACCCACGAAGAGCACGCGGATGTCCTTCAAGTCCTCGAACAACTGGCCCGCCAGGCGCACGGCAGCAGCGGTCATGCTGATGGAGTGGGCGCCGATCTCGGTGGAACTGCGCACCTGCTTGGCCACGGCAAACGACCGCTGGAACAGCTGGTGCAGCGTGGTGCCCAGGGCGCCCACCTCGTCGGCCACGCGCACGGCATCCTTCATCTGGCCCAGGATCTGCGCCTCGCCCAGAACCATACTGTCCAGGCCGCTGGCCACGCGGAAGGCATGGCGCGCGGCTTCGTCATCGCGCAGCAGGTAGGCGTGCTCGCGCAGCACGTGCGGCGGCACGCCGCCGGTCTCGGCCAGCCAGTTCAGTGTGGATTCCAGCGCTGGCTCGTCGGCGGCGCAGTAGATCTCGGTGCGGTTGCAGGTGGACAGCAGCGTGGCCTCGGGTTCGCGGGCCTGCGCAGTGCGAAAACGCTGCAAGGTGGGGGGCAGTTGGTCGAGGGCGAACGCAAACCTTCCGCGCAGATCGAGCGGAGCGGTTTGGTGGTTGATGCCGAGCGCCCAGACAGCCATAAGGCGTGGATTATAAAATTGACCGCACCACCTTGGCGCCTGAAGCGCAATTCATGGGCATCCTCGACCTTTTTTTCCATTTCACCAACTTCCTGCTGCCAGCTGTTGCCGTGGCGTGCCTGCTCACGCCTGGGGTGGTGGGGTGGCGTGGTCTGCGCCTGTCCGGGCCTGCCGCGCGCCGCTTGTGGCACGTGTGGTTCGTGCTGGGCGGGGTGGGAGTAGGCGTGCTCCTGATCGGGCTGGCCTGGTACGGCCGCGACGGCAAGATGGCGACCTATGCCGCCCTGGTGCTGGCCATGGGCAGCACGGCGTGGTGGCTGCGCCGGGGCTGAGTCGCCGCCGGGCCGCCCCAAGGCGATGAAAGCCCCCTCGGGGGGCAGCGAAGCGTGGGGGCCCATACACCCCGCGAGCGTCGCAGCCTTCAGGCTTGCGGCTTGAACCGGTCCACCGCGTCGGTGATCAAACCGTCCAGTCCCATGGCCCACAGCCGCTGGGCCGTTTCATCGTCGTTGACGGTGTAGCTCAGCGCTCGCCAGCCGTTGGCGTGCACCTGTTGAACCGCATCAGGCGTCCAGATTGGGTGGTGGGCCACGATGGCCACGCACTCCCGTTCTTTGGCAGCCTGGTCCCAGCCGGGCCACCACTCCTGCAGCAACAAGCCACGCGGCAACACCGGGGCGGCTTCCCGAGCGGCCGCCAGGGCTTCGGGGCTGAAAGAGGTCATCAGTGGCCAGGGAATGCCTGCCTCGGTCCCGGCGCCCCGCAGGCGCCAAAGCCGTTCGGCGTGTTGCGCCACCACACGGCCAGTTTCATCTTCCTGGCCGGGAGTGGGTTTGATTTCGATGTTGAGCGCGTACCCGTGGTCCAGGCAGAAGCTGGCCACCGCCTCCAGTGTGGGCAGCGGTTCGCCGTGGTAGGTGGGGCTGTGCCAGCTCCCTGCGTCCAGCGTTTCCAGGGTGGGCCAAGTCAGCGCACCTGCCGTGCCGTTGCCATTCGTGGTGCGCTCCAGTGTGGCGTCGTGCAGCAGGAAGGGCACGCCGTCGGCGCTGAGCTTCACGTCGCATTCGAACATGCGCCAGCCGTGCGCCGCCCCCAGCCGGAAGGCGGCCAGGGTGTTCTCGGGCGCCAGCTTGCCCGCGCCCCGGTGGGCTACCCAGCGCGGGTAGGGCCAATCTGCTGGTGTCGTCTGGCTCATGAGTCGATGCGCCTGCCTGTGTCGGCATGGAAGCGGTGGAGCTGGTCAGGGCGCGGCTTGATGCAAATGGCCTGACCCAGCGCCGGAGCCGGTTGGTCGGCATGTGTGCGCACAATCACCTGTTCGTTGCCCACGCGGGCGTAGATCAGCCGTTCCGCGCCCAGCATTTCGGTGGTTTCCACTCGTGCTTCCCAGCCATCGTCACCCAGGGTCAGGTGTTCGGGGCGCACGCCCAGAATCTCGCCCGGGCGCGTGCCAGGGGCGTGTTGCAGCAGGTTCATGGGCGGCGCGCCAATGAAGCTGGCCACAAAAGTGGTGGCAGGCCGGGCGTAAACCTCTTCCGGCGTGCCGAACTGCTCCATGTTGCCTGCGTTCATCACAATCATGCGCTGCGCCAGCGTCATGGCCTCCACCTGGTCATGCGTCACAAACAGGCTGGTAATGCCCAGTTCCCGGTGCAGCTTCTGGATTTCCAGGCGGGTCTGGGCACGCAGCTTGGCGTCCAGGTTGGACAGCGGTTCGTCGAACAGGAACACCTGCGGCTGTCGCACGATGGCACGGCCCATGGCCACGCGCTGCCGCTGGCCACCCGAAAGCTGGCGCGGCTTGCGCTCCAGCAGGTGCGACAGTTCAAGAATGCCCGCCGCCTTGTCTACCCGGGCCTTGATCTCTTCCTTGGGCACCTTGGCGATCTTCAGGCCGTAGGCCATGTTGTCGAACACGCTCATGTGCGGGTAGAGCGCGTAGTTCTGGAACACCATGGCAATGTCGCGTTCGGCAGGCTCCAGCTTGTTCACCACCCGCTGGCCGATGAGGATGTCGCCTTCGGAAATTTCCTCCAGCCCCGCGACCATGCGCAGCAGGGTCGATTTGCCGCAGCCCGACGGACCGACGATGACGATGAACTCACCATCGGCGATCTGCGCGTTCACGCCGTGGATGACCTGCAGCGATTGCTTGCCCTGGTGGTAGCGCTTGATGACGTTCTTGAAGGTAATGGAAGCCATGTTGTTTGTCTTTTTTTACTTTTCGGTGTCAACCAGGCCCTTGACGAACCACTTCTGCATGAGGATGACCACTGCGGCTGGCGGCAGCATGGCCAGGAAGGCGGTGGCCATCAGCACGTTCCATTCGGTGTAGGCCTCGCCCGAGACCAGGCGCTTGATGCCCAGTGCGATGGGGTACATGTTTTCGTTCGTGGTGACGAGCAACGGCCACAGGTACTGGTTCCAGCCGTAGATGAACTGGATGACGAACAGCGCCGCGATGCTGGTGCGCGACATGGGCAGCAGCACGTCCCAGAAAAAGCGCATGGGGCCGGCACCGTCCACCCGGGCGGCCTCCACCAGTTCATCGGGCACCGTCAGGAAAAACTGGCGGAACAGGAAGGTGGCCGTGGCCGATGCGATGAGCGGTATGGTCAGCCCCGCGTAGCTGTTGAGCATGCCCAGTTGCGACACGACCTCGTAAGTCGGCCCGATGCGCACCTCCACCGGCAGCATCAGCGTCACGAAGATCATCCAGAACACCAGGTTGCGTGCCGGGAAGCGGAAGTACACGATGGCAAAAGCCGAGAGCAGCGAGATCACGATCTTGCCGATCGCGATCACCATCGCCATCACGAAGCTCGTCCACATCATCGGCCACGCGGGCGCCAGCGTGCTGCCAGCTTCCGTTTCGCCGCCAAAGAGCGCCACCTTGTAGGTGTGCCAGAGGTTGCTGCCGGGCAGCAGCGACATGGGGGTGGACGAGGCGATTTCCCTGGCCGACTGGGTCGATGCCACAAGCGTGAGGTAGACCGGGAAGGCCACCACCGCTACGCCAGCAATCAGGATCAGGTGCGACAGGAACGTCAGTCCGGGGCGTCTTTCAATCATGTCAGTATTGAACCTTCTTCTCGACGAATCGGAACTGGATCACCGTCAGCGTGATCACGATCACCATCAGCACCACCGACTGCGCGGCCGAGCCGCCCATGTCCAGCGCCTTGAAGCCGTCGTAATACACCTTGTAGACCAGAATGGCCGTGGACTTGCCCGGCCCGCCCTGGGTGGCTGCGTCCACAATGGCGAAGGTGTCGAAGAACGCATAGACGATGTTGATCACCAGCAGGAAGAATGTGGTGGGTGACAGCAGCGGGAAAACGATGGTCCAGAAGCGCCGCCACGGGTGTGCGCCGTCGATGGCCGCAGCCTCGATCAGCGACTTGGGAATCGACTGCAGCCCCGCCAGGAAGAACAGGAAGTTGTAGGAGATCTGCTTCCACACTGCGGCCATGACGATCAGGGCCATCGCGTGGTCGGGGTTCAGCAAGTGGTTCCAATCCAGCCCCAGCAAACGCAGCGCGTGCGCCACCGTGCCGAAGGGCGATGCGAACATGAACAGCCACAGCACGCCCGCCACCACCGGTGCCACGGCATAGGGCCATATCAGCAGCGTCTTGTAGATGCCAGCGCCCTTCATCACCCGGTCGGCCATCACCGCCAGCAGCAGCGCCAGCGCCAGGCCAACCACCGCCACCAGCACCGAGAAAACCGCCGTGGTGCGGAACGAGGCCAGGTAGGTCTCGTCGTTCCAGAGCCTCTCGAAGTTCTCCCATCCCACGAACTCGGTGGACATGCCAAAGGCGTCTTGCGACAGCACGCTCTGGTACAGGGCCTGTGCCGCTGGCCAGAAGAAGAACACCAGCACCACCACCAGTTGCGGCGTGACCAGCAGCCAGGGCAGCCACCAGGATTGGAATCGGACGCGTTTTTCCATGGCTTTCAAACAGTCAACGCCTGCCGGGTGCTTGAGGGCACGCGGCAGGCGCGGGGGGCCTGGGCCTTGGGGCAGTGCCCCGTGGCCCGTCGGGGGTCAAGAGCGACCGCTGTTGGCGCGCTGGAAGCGCTCCAGTTGTTCATTGCCGCGGCGAACCGCGTCATCCAGGGCAGGCTTGGCCGCTTTGCGGCCGGCCCAGACCTGCTCCATCTCCTCGTCGATGATGGTGCGGATCTGCACGAAGTTGCCCAGGCGCACGCCGCGCGACTTGTCGGTGGTCTTGCGGATCATCTGCGTCACTGATACGTCGGTGCCCGGGTTCTGCTTGTAGAAGCCGGACTTGTCGGTCAGCTCGAACGACGCCTTGGTCACCGGCAGGTAGCCGGTGCGCTGGTGGCTGGCCGCAGCCACTTCGGGCTTGGACAGGTAGGCAAAGAACTGCCCCACGCCCTTGTACTCGGCGTCCTTCTTGCCTGCCATCACCCACAGGCTGGCGCCGCCAATCACGGTGTTCTGCGGGGAGCCGGGCACGTCCGGGTAGTAGGGCAGGGTGCCAATGCCGTAGCCGAACTTGCCGTTGCGCTTGACGTTGCCGTACAGCGCCGAGGAGCCGGTCATCATCGCGCACTCGCCCGAAACAAACGTGGCGTCAGCCGCATTGCCCCGGCCCTTGTAGACGAACAGGCCTTGTTTGGCCATGTTGCCCAGGTTCTCGATGTGGCGCACATGCAGCGGCGTGTTGATGGCCAGGCGCGTGTCCAGCCCGCCAAAGCCGTTGTTCTTGGTGGCGAACAGCGTGTTGTGCCAGGCCGAGAAGCTTTCCAGCTGCGTCCAGCTGATCCAGCTGGTGGTGAAGGGGCATTTGTGGCCCGCCGTCTTGAGCTTGGCTGCCGCCAGTGCCACTTCGGGCCAGGTGGTTGGCGGCTTTTCGGGGTCCAGCCCGGCAGCCTTGAAGGCGTCCTTGTTGTAATGGAACACCGGGGTCGAGCTGTTGAACGGGAAGCTCAGCATCTGCCCGTTGGGGGCGGTGTAGTAACCCGCCACCGCAGGCACGTAGGCGTTGGCGTCAAAAGCCACGCCGGCCTTTTTCATGACTTCGCCCACGGGCACAACCGCGCCCTTGCTCGCCATCATCGTGGCAGTGCCCACCTCGAACACCTGCAGAATGTGCGGGGCATTCCCGGCGCGGAAGGCTGCGATGGCGGCGGTCATCGACTCGTCGTAGTTGCCCTTGAAGGTGGGCACAATCTTGTAATCCTTCTGACTCGCATTGAAGTCCTTGGCCAGGTCGTTCACCCACTCGCCCAGGGCGCCGCCCATCGAATGCCACCACTGGATCTCTGTCTGGGCCTGTGCTGTGGAGGCCAGGCAGGCGCCCGTGGCCATCGCCGCAACGAGGCGGAACAACTTGTGTTTCATGTTTTCTCCTGTTCAAGGGTTCAGACAAGCCCGTGAGGCTACGCATTGAAAATGTCAAAACTATTTCATTCCATTGGCGGTTTTGTGACATCAGGGGTTTCCATGAGACCGGTGGGCCTATGCTGCGCTGCGGTAACATCGGCGACCCCGGCAAACCGGCTGTTCCCTCTCAAGAAATGAACGCGCCCACTCCCCTCCAGCACCTGCTTGACGCCGCGTCCGACGCGCCGCGCCTGCGCGAAATCCCGTACAACTACACCTCGTTTTCCGACCGGGAGATCGTGATTCGCCTGCTGGGCTCCCGGGCCTGGGAAGTGCTCAACCAACTGCGCCAGGAGCGCCACACGGGCCGCTCCGCCCGCATGCTGTACGAGGTGCTGGGCGACATCTGGGTGGTGCAGCGCAATCCCTACCTGCACGACGACCTGCTGGACAACCCCAAGCGCCGCGCCGCGCTGGTGGACGCCATGCGTCACCGCTTGGGCGAGGTCGAAAAGCGTCGCCGCCCGCAGGAAGACGGTGACCGCGACGCCCTGGTGGGTGAACTGCTGGTGGCCGCGCAGAAGGCCGTGCAGGCCTTTGCCGCCATGTTTGAAGAAATGTCCGGCCTGCGCCAGCGCGTGGGCAAGGTGCTGCGTCGCCACACCGCCAAGGACAACATCAAGTTCGACGGCCTGAGCCGCGTCAGCCACGTCACCGACGCCACCGACTGGCGCGTCGAGTACCCCTTCGTCGTGCTCACCCCTGACACCGAGGTCGAAATGGCCGGTCTGGTCAAGGGCTGCATCGAGCTGGGGCTCACCATCATCCCGCGTGGGGGCGGTACCGGCTACACCGGCGGCGCCATTCCCCTCACCTGGAAGAGTGCGGTCATCAACACCGAAAAGCTCGAAGCCATGACCGAGGTCGAACAGATCGACCTGCCTGGCCTGGACCACAAGGTGCCCACCATCTGGACCGAAGCCGGTGTCGTCACGCAGCGCGTGGCCGACGCCGCCGAGCGTGCCGGTTTCGTCTTCGCCGTGGACCCGACGTCCGCCGAGGCTTCCTGCGTGGGCGGCAACATCGCCATGAACGCGGGCGGCAAGAAGGCTGTGCTGTGGGGCACCGCGCTGGATAACCTGGCCAGCTGGCGCATGGTCACGCCCGACGCGAAGTGGCTGCAGGTCACCCGCGTCGGCCACAACCTCGGCAAGATCCACGACGCCGAAGTGGCCAGCTTCGAGCTGCAGTACTTCGAGGCCGACGGCAAGACGCTCATCCGCACCGAGCGGCTGGACATTCCCGGCAAGACCTTCCGCAAGGAAGGGCTGGGCAAGGACGTGACCGACAAGTTCCTGGCGGGCTTGCCCGGCGTGCAGAAGGAGGGCTGTGACGGCCTCATCACCAGCGCCCGCTGGGTGGTGCACCGCATGCCCGAGCACACCCGCACGGTGTGCCTGGAGTTCTTCGGCAACCCGAAGGACGGCGTGCCCAGCATCGTGGAGATCAAAGACTACATGTTCGCCGAGCAAAAGCGCTCGGGAACGCTGCTGGCCGGCCTGGAGCACCTGGACGACCGTTACCTGCGCGCCGTGGGCTACTCCACCAAGAGCAAGCGCGGCGGTTTCCCGAAGATGGTGCTGATTGGCGACATCGTGGGCGACGACCCGGACGCCGTGGCACGTGCCGCCAGCGAGGTGGTGCGCCTGGCCAACGGCCGCGCGGGCGAAGGCTTCACCGCCATCAGCCCCGAGGCGCGCAAGAAGTTCTGGGCCGACCGCAAGAAGACGGCGGCCATCAGCAAGCACACCAACGCCTTCAAGATCAACGAAGACGTGGTGATCCCCTTGCCGCGCATGGGCGAATACACCCTGGGCATCGAGCGCATCAACATCGAGCTCAGCCTGCGCAACAAGCTCAAGCTGGCCAACGAACTGGAAGCCTTCTTCCTGCGAGGCAGCCTGCCCCTGGGCAAGGCCGAGGAAGCGGCCGACATGCCCAGCCCCGAGACGGTGCAGGAGCGCACCGACGAGGCGTTGGCCGTCATCCGCGCAGCGCGCGCCCTGTGGCAGCAGTGGATGGACGGGCTGGACGTGACCCAGCCCGACACTGGCCGCAGCTTCTTCGAGCAACTGCAGGACTACACCCTGCGCGCCAGCTGGAAAACCCAGATCCGCGATCCGCTGGCCGCGCTGTTTACCGGCAGCGTGTTTGCGCCCGTGCTGGCCGAATGCAAGGCCATTCACAAGCGTGTGCTCAAGGGCCGCGTGTGGGTGGCACTGCACATGCACGCCGGCGACGGCAACGTGCACACCAACATCCCCGTCAATAGCGACGACTACGAGATGCTGCAGACCGCGCACGAGGCGGTGGACCGCATCATGGTCCTCGCGCGCAGCCTGGACGGCGTGATCTCGGGCGAGCACGGCATCGGCATCACCAAGCTGGAATACCTGAGCGACGAGGAAATTGCCCCGTTCGCCGGTTACAAGGCCAAGGTGGACCCTGAAGGCCGCTTCAACAAGGGCAAGTTGCTGCGTGGTGGCGCCCTGTTCGGCGCGCCCGATCAGCGCCAGGCCGACCTGAGCCAAGCCTACACCCCCAGCTTCGGCCTCATGGGGTACGAGTCGCTCATCATGCAGCAGAGTGACATCGGCGCCATCGCCGATTCGGTCAAAAACTGCCTGCGCTGCGGCAAATGCAAGCCGGTGTGCTCCACCCACGTGCCGCGCGCCAACCTGCTGTACAGCCCGCGCAACAAGATCCTGGCCACCTCGCTGCTGGTGGAGGCGTTCCTGTACGAAGAGCAGACCCGCCGCGGCATCAGCATCAAGCACTGGGAAGAGTTCGAGGACGTGGCCGACCACTGCACCGTCTGCCACAAGTGCCTCACGCCCTGCCCGGTGAAGATCGACTTTGGCGACGTGTCGATGAACATGCGCAACCTGTTGCGCAAGATGGGCCAGAAGAGCTTCCGCCCCGGCAACGCGGCGGCCATGTTCATGCTCAACGCCACCAACCCCGAAACCATCAAGCTGGCGCGCAGCGCCATGGTGGGCGTGGGCTTCAAGGCGCAGCGCATGGCCAACAACCTGCTCAAGGGGCTGGCGCGCAAGCAGACTTCGGCGCCCCCGGCCTCGGTCGGCACCGCGCCCATCAAAGAGCAGGTCATCCACTTCATCAACAAGAAGCTGCCGGGCGGCCTGCCCAACAAGACGGCGCGTGCCCTGCTGGACATCGAGGACAAGGACTACGTCCCCATCATCCGCGACCCGCAGGCCACCAACAGCGACACCGAGGCAGTGTTCTACTTCCCCGGCTGCGGCTCCGAGCGCCTGTTCAGCCAGGTGGGCCTGGCCACCCAGGCCATGCTGTGGCATGCAGGCGTGCAAACTGTGTTGCCGCCGGGCTACCTGTGCTGTGGTTACCCGCAGCGCGGCAGCGGCCAGTTCGACAAGGCCGAGAAGATCATCACCGACAACCGCGTGCTGTTCCACCGCGTGGCCAACACGCTCAACTACCTCGACATCAAGACCGTGGTGGTGAGCTGCGGTACCTGCTTCGACCAGCTCTCGGGTTATGAATTCGAGAAGATCTTCCCCGGTTGCCGCATCGTCGACATTCACGAGTACCTGCTGGAAAAGGGCATCACCCTGGAAGGCAAGGGCGCCTACCTGTACCACGACCCCTGCCACAGCCCCATGAAGCAGCAGGCGCCGCTCAAGACCGTCAAGGCACTGCTGGGCGACACGGTGTTGCAGAGCGACCGCTGCTGCGGCGAATCGGGCACGCTGGGCGTCACCCGCCCCGATGTCTCCACGCAGGTGCGCTTCCGCAAGGAAGAGGAGCTGCGCAAGAACGCCCAGCAACTCACGGCACTGGCCGAGCAGAACGGTGTGGCGGCCACCCCTGGCACCACCAAGATCCTCACCAGCTGCCCGAGCTGCCTGCAAGGCCTCAGCCGTTACGGCGAGGACTTGCCCAATGGCCTGCTGGAGGCGGACTACATCGTCATCGAGATGGCGCGCCACATCCTGGGCGAGAACTGGCTGCCCGACTACGTGGCCCGTGCCAACGCTGGCGGCATCGAGCGGGTGCTGGTGTGAGTCTGGAGGCGCCCGTGTCCGCTTGCCCGCTGTGCAAAGGTGACGGCGGCCTCGTGGTGTTGCGCCACGAGAAGTTTCGCGTTGTCCGCGTCCAGGGTGCCGAGGCGGCCGACTTCCCGGCCTTCTACCGCGTCATCTGGAACGGCCACGTCGCCGAGTGGTCCGACCTGTCTGATGATGACCAGGCCCTGTGCATGCGCGCCGTCAGCGCGGTGGAACGCGCCGTGCGCGATGCCGTGCAGCCCCGCAAGATCAACCTGGCGGCGCTGGGCAACATGGTGCCGCACCTGCACTGGCACGTGGTGGCCCGTTTCGAATGGGACAGCCGCTTTCCCGCCCCCATCTGGGTGGCGCCCGTGCGCCCGAACGAAGAGGCACGTTGGGCCCCTGTCCGCCAACGCCTGTCTGCCTGCGATGCCGCCATCGCGGCCCTGAACCTGAACTGAAGGTGAACACCATGGCCGGTTTGCAAAACAGCACCCCCACCCCCGAATCCATCACCGTGCATGCGCAGTCGCGCGTGCTCGAGGTGGGCTTCTCCGACGGCGCGACCTTCCGCATCCCCTTTGAGCTGATGCGCGTGTATTCGCCTTCCGCCGAAGTGCAGGGCCATGGCCCTGGACAGGAGACGCTGCAGACCGGCAAGCGCAATGTCGATCTCGTGGCGCTGGAGCCTGTGGGCAACTACGCCGTGCAACCCACGTTCTCCGATGGGCATGATTCCGGCATCTTCAGCTGGGACTACCTGTACTTCCTGGGCGCCAAACAGGACGAACTGTGGGCCGATTACAACGCACGCCTGCAGGCCGCCGGGGTCGACCGTGACGCACCCATGCCCGAAAAGGCGGGGTCCGCTTGCGGGCATCATCACTGAAATATCCATCTAAATCAACGGGTTGTACCTGCTGCATCCCGTTGTGGCGGGGTTGATGCACTCGTTCGCCAGAGCGGTGCATTCCCCTGCAATGCGCACTGATTTCGTGCGGCATTGTGAACACCCTGTGTGCATCACCTACCATTTCTGCCATGAGCCAGACACATTTCGGATTCCAGACCGTTGACGAGCGCGACAAGGCGCGCCACGTCCGGCAGGTGTTCGACTCCGTTGCGTCCAACTACGACGTGATGAACGACCTGATGTCGGCCGGTCTCCACCGTTGGTGGAAGACCTACACCATCAACGTGGCCAACCCCCGCCCGGGCGACCGTGTGCTAGACATCGCGGGTGGAACAGGCGATCTGGGCTTGGCCTTCGCGCCACGCGTGGCGCCCACCGGCATGGTGGTGCATACCGACATCAACGAAGCCATGCTGCGCGAGGGTCGCAACCGCCTGCTCGACAAGGGGCTGGTGCTGCCCACCATGGTGTGCGACGCCGAGAAGTTGCCCTTTGCCGACGGCAGCTTCGACATCGTCACGGTGGCGTTCGGTCTGCGCAACATGACGCACAAGGATGTGGCTCTCAAGGAAATGAACCGTGTGCTCAGGACCGGTGGCAAGCTGCTGGTGCTGGAGTTTTCCAAGGTGGCGCCGCCGCTGGAAAAGGCATACGACTGGTACAGCTTCAACATCCTGCCCAAGCTGGGCAAATGGGTGGCCAGGGACGAGGAAAGCTACCGTTACCTGGCCGAATCCATCCGCATGCACCCAGACCAGGAAACCCTGCGCGGCATGATGAAGGACGCGGGTTTCGGGCATGTGGATGTGCATAACCTCTCGGCGGGCATCACGGCCCTGCACGTGGGAATCAAGTGTTGACGGCGGTCACGATTATTAAAGCGAGCGAGACATGAAGGTGTGGGCGGTGATTTTGAGTTGCGCGATGGCGTTTTCTTCGCCTGAGGCGTTGGCGGCCAAACGGTTGGGTGGCGGCACATCCATCGGCAAGCAGTCGGCCAACGTCACGCAGCGCAGCTCATCCGCTCCTGCTCCTCAGCCCGCCACCACGCCCAGCCAGGCAACTGGTGCTCCTGGTGCGGTAGCTTCACAGCCCGCCGCGGCGGCGCAGGCAGCGGCGCTCAAACGTCCCTGGGGTGCCATGCTCGGCGGGCTCGCTGCCGGTTTGGGTTTGGCGTGGCTTGCGTCATCTCTGGGGTTGGGTGAAGGCTTTGCCCAGTTCCTGCTGGTGTTGCTGGCGGTCGGGGCAGTCCTGATGGTGGTGGCTGCCCTGCGGCGCCGCACTTCTGGGGTGCAGGCTGCGCAGCAACCCTTCGTTTTCCAGGCGGCAGGCGGCTCTGCCCTGCCGCGCGACTACAGCCCCAAGAACGTTGGTAACGACGCCTCTGCGCGCCCATGGGAGCACGGCAACAGCACTTTCGGCAACGCGGATGGTGAGTCCCTCATTGGTTCGGCACTCGCTGGGTCGCAGGCATGGGGCGTTCCTGCAGACTTCGATTCGGAAGGCTTCCTGCGGGCCTCCAAAGCCAATTTCATCAAGCTGCAAGACGCCTGGGACCGTGCAGACATCCCGGCTCTGCGCGCCATGATGACGGACGAGATGATTTCCCAGATCCAGGCCCAGTTGAGCGAGCGCGAAAAGCACACAGGGTCCACCGAAAACAAGACCGACGTGGTCATGCTCGAAGCCCAGCTGCTGGGCATTGAAGAGCTGCCTGGCGAATACATGGCCAGCGTGGAGTTCTCCGGCATGATCCGCGAGGAACCCTCGGCCGGGCCGAATCCCTTCCGCGAGGTCTGGAACATCACCCGTCCCAAGACGGGGCAGGGCGGCTGGCTGGTTGCAGGGGTACAGGCCCTGCAGTGAACGGCGCTCGGTTTATCCGTCAAAATCGGGGGGCTATGAACAAGCCCCCCTTTTCGTTTCCAACCCCCGAAGCCCTGCAGTCTTTGCTGGGCTCGGTGCCGCAACCCCCTGCATGGCTGCAGACCGAGTTGCGCAACCGGGTTATCTTGTTGCTCAACCACGTGATGATGCAAGAGCCGCAGGCCATGGAGCGGCTGCGGCGCCAGCAGGGCAAGACCCTGCAGGTGCGCTGGGGGCAGATCAGCCTGCCGCTGCAGGCGAGTCCCGCCGGCCTGCTGGCGCTGGCGCCCGATACCGCCACGCCGGACCTGACGTTGGGTGTCACTGAAGCAACCCCTTTGTCGTTGGCGCAAAAAGTCCTGGCGGGTGACAAGCCCGGTGTCGATATCCAAGGCGACGTGCAGTTGGCCGCCGAGGTGGCCTGGCTCGTGGACAACGTACGCTGGGACATCGAGGAGGATCTATCCCGCCTCATTGGCGACGCTGCTGCTCACAGCCTGGCGGGTGCCCTTCGTCAACTGGCTGGCGGCCTCAAAGGCTTTGCCGCACAGGCGGCCAGCCAGGCGGGTCAGGTGCGTGATCGCATGGCGTCCCTGCGCCCTGGTCAGGCTGGCAATACCAAGGCAGACTCATGATGCGCTTCTTGCGGGGCGCCTTCATCGTCTGGGTGGTGCTGCGATACGGGCTGGACGAACTCGTTCTTTCGGGCTTCCGCAATCCGCTTCTGCGAACCTTGCGGCGAGTCATCACCACGGGGCGCAACCTCAGTTCGCCACGTGGTCAGCGTCTGCGCGAGGCGCTGGAGTGTCTGGGGCCCATCTTCGTCAAGTTCGGTCAGGTGCTTTCCACCCGGCGCGACCTGCTGCCGCCCGACATTGCCGATGAACTGGCACGTCTGCAAGACCGCGTGCCGCCTTTTTCGTCGGACGTGGCCGTGGCCACCATCGAGCGCGCCTATGGCCGCAAGCTTGACGCGGTGTTCCGGCAGTTCGACCGTGTGCCTGTGGCCAGTGCATCCATTGCGCAGGTGCATTTCGCCGAACTGCACGATGGCCGCGAAGTGGCCGTGAAGGTGCTTCGCCCGAACATGCTGCCCGTCATCGAAAAAGACCTGGCGCTGATGCGCATGATGGCGGGCTGGGTCGAGAAGATGTCTGCCGATGGCAAGCGCCTCAAGCCACGCGAGGTGGTGGCAGAGTTCGACAAATACCTGCACGACGAACTGGACCTGGTGCGTGAGGCTTCCAACGCCGCGCAGTTGCGCCGCAACATGCACGACCTCAACCTCGTGCTCATTCCAGAGATGCACTGGGAGTGGTGCCGCTCTGAGGTGCTGGTGATGGAGCGCATGCACGGTGTGCCCATCAGCCAGGTCGACCGGTTGCGTGCAGCGGGGGTGGACATCCCCAAGCTGGCGCGCGACGGCGTCACCATTTTCTTCACCCAGGTCTTCCGAGACGGTTTCTTCCACGCCGACATGCACCCTGGCAACATCCAGGTCAGCATCGCGCCCCAGAGCTTCGGCCAATACATTTCGCTGGACTTTGGCATCGTTGGCACGCTCACCCAGTTCGACAAGGAATACCTGGCGCAGAACTTCACTGCCTTTTTCCGGCGCGACTACAAACGCGTGGCGGAGCTCCACGTCGAATCTGGCTGGGTGCCGCCCGATACTCGTGTTGACGAGCTGGAGGCGGCCATCCGCGCCGTTTGTGAGCCCTACTTCGACCGCCCGCTCAAGGAAATCTCGTTGGGTATGGTGCTCATGAGGCTGTTCCAGACCTCGCGCCGGTTCCAGGTCGAAATCCAGCCGCAGCTGGTGCTCTTGCAGAAGACGCTGCTCAACATCGAAGGTCTGGGGCGCGATCTGGACCCGGAACTGGACTTGTGGAGCACCGCTAAGCCCTTTCTGGAAAAGTGGATGGTCGAGCAGGTGGGACCCAAGAAGTTCTGGGAGCAGCTCAAGGCCGAGGCACCGCACTACGCCAAACTGGTGCCAGAGCTGCCCCGCCTGCTGCACGACTTCCTGACGCAACGCCCCACAGAGCTGAAGCGGGAGATGCAGCAATTGCTGAACGAGCAACGCCGCACAAACCGTTTGCTGCAAGGCATCATCTACGCGGGTGTGGGCTTCGTGCTTGGCTTGCTGGCCATGCAGTTGGTGGTGCGTGTGGCGGTGTGGTAGCCCTTGAAAACACGGGGCGGTGCCGCGATTTATAATGGTCGGTTCCCTGGTTTTTGACTTCCTTAGGTTTCCGCCATGCCCATTTACGCCTACAAATGCGAGTCCTGCGGCCACGCCAAGGACGTTTTGCAGAAAATTTCCGACGCCCCGCTGACCGATTGCCCCGCCTGCGGCGCTGCAGCTTTCAAAAAGCAGCTGACAGCGGCTGGCTTCCAGCTCAAAGGCTCCGGCTGGTACGTCACCGACTTCCGCAACGGTGGCGGCAGCGCCTCTGCAGGTGCCACAAGTGCGCCAGCCACCGCTGCTGCGGCGTCTGACAGTGCGCCTGCCGCATCCTCAAGCACCGACAGCGGCACGCCCGCTGCCAGTGGCGGTTGTGGCGCTTCTTGCGCCTGTCATTGAGCCGGGCCGGTTGAAAGTGGCTGCCTTTCGCAAATGGCTGCTCGCGGGCCTGCTGGTCCTCGTGCCCTTCATCGTCACCCTCTGGGTGCTGGAGTGGGTTGTCTCCACGCTGGACCAAACCCTCAACATCCTGCCCGAAGCATGGCAGCCCGAGCGCTATTTCGGTGTGCGCATCCCCGGCCTGGGGGTCATCCTTGCCCTGGCCATCGTTCTCAGCATCGGCGCCCTGGCCTCAAACATCGTCGGCAACCGGCTGATCAGCTGGTGGCACGCGCTCTTGCACCGCATTCCGGTCGTGCGCTCTATCTACTCTGGCGTCAAGCAGGTGTCCGACACGGTGTTGTCCGAGAAGGGCAATGCCTTTCGCAAGGCGCTGCTGGTGCAGTGGCCACACGAGGGCATGTGGACCATCGCCTTCCTCACCGGCACACCCGCGGGTGACGTGGCCAGCCACCTCAACGCCAAGGACTACCTGAGCGTTTACGTGCCCACCACGCCCAACCCCACGGGTGGGTACTTCGTGATGGTGCACAAGCGCGACTGCGTGGAGCTGTCCATGAGCGTTGATGAGGCGCTCACCTACGTCATCTCCATGGGGGTCATCGTTCCCGGCGGTCCCAAGGCGCTCCCAACATCCCCTGCTGGCCCGGTCACGAGCCAGGCCTGACATATTTCTGAAAGCAACACACCTATGGCAATGCGAAGCGAATACTGCGGTCTGGTGACCGAAGCCCTGTTGGGCCAGCAAGTGACCCTGTGCGGCTGGGTCAACCGCCGCCGCGATCACGGTGGGGTCATCTTTGTTGACTTGCGCGACCGCGAAGGTTACGTCCAGGTGGTGTGCGACCCTGACCGTCCCGAGATGTTCAAGATCGCCGAAGGCCTGCGCAACGAGTTCTGCGTGCAGGTCAAGGGTGTGGTGCGTGCCCGTCCGGAAGGCACCACCAACGAGAATATGAAGAGCGGCAAGATCGAGGTGCTCTGCCACGAGATCAACGTGCTCAACCCCTCGGTGACCCCGCCGTTCCAGCTGGACGACGAGCACCTGAGCGAGACCACCCGTCTGACGCACCGTGTGCTGGACCTGCGCCGCCCCTACATGCAGCACAACCTCATGCTGCGCTACCGCGTGGCCATGGAGGTGCGCAAGTTCCTCGATGCCAACGGCTTCATCGACATCGAGACGCCGATGCTCACCAAGAGCACACCGGAAGGTGCGCGCGATTACCTCGTGCCCAGCCGCGTCCATGACGGTCACTTCTTCGCGCTGCCGCAGTCCCCCCAGCTGTTCAAGCAGCTGCTGATGGTGGCTGGCTACGACCGGTACTACCAGATCACCAAGTGCTTCCGTGACGAAGACCTGCGTGCCGACCGTCAGCCCGAGTTCACGCAGATCGATATCGAAACCTCCTTCCTCACGGAGGAGGACATCCGCGCGATGTTCCAGGGCATGATCAAGACGGTCTTCCAGAACGCCCTGGGTGTGGACCTGGGCGAGTTCCCGGTGATGCCGTTTGCCGACGCAATGTACAAGTACGGCTCCGACAAGCCCGACCTGCGTGTCAAGCTTGAATTCACCGAACTGACGGACGTGATGGGTGACGTGGACTTCAAGGTCTTCAGCGCCCCGGCCCAGATGAAGAACGGTCGTGTGGTGGCCCTGCGTGTGCCGGGCGGAGCCGAAATGAGCCGTTCCGAGATCGACGCCTACACCGAGTTCGTGAAGATCTACGGTGCCAAGGGTCTGGCCTGGATCAAGGTCAACGACGTGGCTGCTGGCCGCGACGGCCTGCAGAGCCCGATCGTCAAGAACCTGCACGACGCAGCTATCGCCGCCATCCTGCAGCGCTCTGGCGCACAGAACGGCGACATCCTGTTCTTCGGCGCAGACAAGGCCAAGGTTGTGAACGATGCCATCGGTGCGCTGCGCATCAAGATCGGTCACAGTGAATTCGCCCGCAAGAGCGGCATTTTCGAGGACCGCTGGGCGCCGCTGTGGGTGGTGGACTTCCCGATGTTCGAGTACGACGAGGACGAAGGCCGCTGGAACGCTGTGCACCACCCGTTCACCGCGCCCAAGGACGGGCACGAGGACTACATGGACACCGACCCGGGCAAATGCGTGGCCAAGGCCTACGACATGGTGCTCAACGGCTGGGAACTGGGTGGTGGCTCCATCCGTATCCATCGCGCCGAGGTGCAGAGCAAGGTATTCTCTGCCCTGAAGATCGGGCCGGAAGAGGCTCAGGCGAAGTTCGGTTTCCTGCTTGACGCGCTGCAATACGGTGCGCCGCCGCACGGTGGCCTGGCCTTCGGTCTGGACCGCCTCATCACGCTGATGACCAAGGCCGAATCCATCCGCGACGTGATCGCCTTCCCCAAGACGCAGCGTGCGCAATGCCTGCTCACACAGGCGCCGAGCGCGGTGGATGAGAAACAGTTGCGCGAATTGCACATTCGTCTGCGCAACCCGCAACCGGCGTGATGTATAGTGGGTTCGTCGCATTTGCCCTTGGAGAATTCCATGCCTGACAACACGCTCGAACCCAAAGACAAGCTGGTTGCCGACCTCAAGGTTGTGGTCGCCGATGCCGAGGAACTGCTGGCCGCCACCGCTCACCAGACCGGTGAGAAAGTGGCCGAGTTGCGCGAGCGCATGCAGGAAAACCTGCGTGCCGCCCGCCACAAGCTTGCCGACGCCGAGGACGCCATCCGCGCCAAGACACGCGAGGTGGCCAAGGCCACCGACCACTACGTGCATGAGCACCCCTGGAAGTCCATCGGCATCGCCGCTGGTGCAGGGCTGATCATCGGCCTGCTCATCGGGCGCCGCTAAGCGTCCGACCGCCAGGCCATGGCGAAAGCCGATCCCGCCGATCCCTCCTCCAGTACTCCGGAAAGCCTGGCCTCCGGCATCAGGGGGTTGTTGCACGATGGTGTGCAGCTCCTTCGCGTTCGCCTGGAACTCCTGAGCGTCGAAGCGCGTGAGCATGCGTACGACGCGATGGAGTTGCTTTGGCTGGGTGTGGCAGCGGTCATCCTGCTGGGCCTGGGCCTTGGGTTCTTGGCCGTGCTGATCACCGTGCTGCTTTGGGACAGTCACCGTGCCCTGGCATTGGCGCTGTTTGCAGCCGTTTTCCTGACGCTGGGTGGTGTTGCCTTGGTGGCTGCCAGACGTGTCTGGCAGCGTGACCGCCAGTGGTTCGAAGCCAGCCTGAAAGAACTTCGTCAAGACGAGCAACGGGCCCGCCCATGAGCCCACGCCGCCAGGCGCTTTGGTTGCGCCGAATTGAACTGATTAACGAGTCTTCGCAGTTGCGAGAGCGTCTGGTGGCTCATGGCCGGGCGATGGCGCCCGCTCTGGCGTGGGCAGACCAGGCTCGGGCGGGTGTGCAGTGGCTCAAGGCGCACCCCTGGGTGCCCGCGCTGGCAGGTGTGTTGCTGCTGTGGCGCAGGCCACGCCTGGTATGGCGCTGGGGGGGCAAGTTGTGGGCAGCCAGCAGCCTGGTCCGGCGGGCCGTGGCGGCATGGCAAGCTTTTGCCGTTAAAAAATGAGACATATGCCATGGGGGTTCGAGTCCGTCAGACGATTTGATGTTCGTCCTACGGTTTTGTCCACTTTGTGTCGATAGATAATCAATTCGTACTGTTTTGGGTAGACGCAGATGTTTGTCATCGTCGGGTGGTTGATTGCGCTGGGTTGTGTGTTCGGGGTGTTCATCATCCACGGGGGCAACATCGGCGTGATCCTGAAGGCGTTGCCGTTCGAGATGATCACCATCTTCGGCGCGGCCATTGGCGCGTTCCTGGCGAACAACCAGATGAAGGTGGTCAAGAAGGTCACCAAAGGGTTGGGTCTGTGCTTCAAAGGGTCCAAGTACACCAAGGACCGCTACATGGAGTTGCTGGCCATGTTGTTCGAGATCCTGCAGAAGGCGCGCAAGGAAGGCCTGATGGCGATCGAGAGCGACGTGGAGAACCCTGAAAGCTCACCGCTGTTCCAGAAATACCCCACGGTGGGCAGCGATCACCACGTGGTGGAATTTGTCACCGACTATCTGCGGATGATGGTTTCGGGCAACCTCAATGCGCACGAGATCGAGTCGCTCATGGACAACGAGATCGACACCCACCACCAGGAAGAGCACGCCGCCGTGGCGGCACTGCAGCGCCTGGCCGGGGCCCTGCCTGCCTTCGGTATCGTGGCGGCGGTGCTGGGCGTGGTCAACACCATGGGGTCGGTGGGGCAGCCCCCGGCCGTGCTCGGCGGCATGATCGGCTCAGCCCTGGTGGGCACGTTCCTGGGTATTTTCCTGTCGTACGGTTTTGCCGAACCGCTTGCCGGCTTGCTGGAGCAAAAGCTCGACGAAGGCTCCAAGGAACTGCAGTGCATCAAGTCCACATTGCTGGCCAGCATGCAGGGCTACGCACCCATGACGGCCATCGAATTCGGGCGCAAGGTGCTGTTCTCCACCGAGCGCCCCTCGTTCTCGGAGCTAGAAGGCCACGTCAAGGGCAAGAAGTAAGCCAGAAAGACACGCATGGCCACGTCCGGCAAGCAGCTGCAACCCATCATCATCAAGCGCGTCAAGAAAGGCGGGCATGGTGCCCATGGTGGTGCCTGGAAGATCGCCTACGCCGACTTCGTGACGGCGATGATGGCTTTCTTCCTGCTGATGTGGCTGCTGGGCTCCACTACCGAGGGTGACCGCAAAGGTATTTCCGATTACTTCAACGCGCCGCTGAAGGTGGCCTTGTTCGGGGGGCCGGGCAGCGGCGCCAGCAACTCCATTCTGCCCGGTGGCGGCGACGACCTGACCCAGGAAATTGGTGAGGCGGCGCGCGGTGACGTTGATGTGAAGACACGCGAGCTGGGGGCCGCCGTGGCAAGGGCCGAGGCCATGCGGCAAGACATGCGGCGCCTTCAGATCATGAAGGAGCGCATCGAGACGGTGATCACCAACAACCCGCGTCTGGCCGAATTCAAGAGCCAGATCAAGCTGGAAAAGGTGCAGGATGGCCTGAACATCCAGATCGTGGACGAGCAGAACCGGCCCATGTTCGACGTGGGCAGCGCTGTGGTCAAGCCCTACATGCGTGACATCCTTCGTGAGATTGGCGCCGCCCTAAAAGACGTTGAGAACCGCATTGCGCTCACCGGGCATACCGATGCCACTCCTTACGGCAGCGGCGACCGGGGTTACAGCAACTGGGAGCTTTCGGCCGATCGCGCCAACGCCTCACGCCGCGAACTGGTGTTGGCGGGCATACCCGATGCCAAGCTAGCGCGTGTGGTGGGGTTGGCGGCGAGCTATCCGCTGGAGCCCGACAAACCTTTCGCACCCATCAACCGGCGTATCAGTATTCTGGTCATGTCGAAGGAAGCGGAGGAAAGGATGAACAAGTCCTTCGAGCTGGACACGTCAACTCCAGAGTCGCAGGAAGCGGCTCAGCCGGGTGGCGCTCCGGTCACAAGCCAGACGGCCCCCGTCGTTTCACCAGGCAACATTCCGCAGGTCATCGTGCCCCCGGGCAGTGGTCCGCAGACCGCGCCTCGGTGACCGCCTTCGTCTTACACTTACACTAAGAGCCCTCTCCAATCGGAGCACCCTATGGCCGACTTGCGATTTTTGATTGTTGATGACTTTTCCACCATGCGCCGCATCGTGCGCAACCTCCTGAAGGAGATTGGCCACGCAGACGCTGACGAGGCTGAGGACGGCGTCGTTGCGCTGCACAAGCTGCGCAACGGCAAGTTCGATTTCGTGGTGAGCGACATCAACATGCCCAACATGAACGGGTTTGAGTTGCTCACCCAGATCAAGGCCGATGAGAAACTCAAGCACATTCCGGTGCTGATGGTCACCGCCGAAGCACGCAAGGAAGACATCATCGCCGCAGCCCAGGGCGGTGCAGCGGGGTACATCGTCAAACCTTTCACCAAGGCCACGCTTGAAGAAAAGCTGGCCAACATCTTCAAGAAGATGGGTTGGTAGGAGCTTGGCGCATGACTCACGAAGCCGCCAAGACCGAGGACCATGCCTCTTCAGACATGTACCAGAAGCTGGGTGCCATCACCCGGCAGCTGCACGATGCGCTCAACGAGCTGGGTTACACACCGGTACTCAAGGGAACCGTAGAGGAGTTGCCCGACGCCCGTAGCCGTCTGGAATATATTGCCCGCCTGACTGGTGAAGCTGCCGAGAAGGTGCTCAACCGCGTGGACGAGGCCAAGGCCGAGCAAGAGCGGGTGATCGACCACAGCAAGCAGCTGCTGGACACCCTTCGCAGGGTGCCTGGGCTCAAGTGGGCCATGCCGGAGCTCACCGATTGGTCTGAGAAGATTCAGTTGAGTGCGGAGCGCACGGACACGCACCTCACTGAAATCATGATGGCGCAGGACTTCCACGACCTGACCGGCCAGGTGATCAAGAAGGTGGTTGCCCTGGCAGCCACCATCGAAGGGCAGTTGTTGCAGCTGCTGTTGCAGGCTGCGCCACATGCACTGGCGCAGGCCGAGGAAAGCAGTGCCCGCGCGGCCAGCGCTTCCCGGGAAGAGTTGGCGGGGCCCGTGGTCAACCCCGATGGCCGCACCGACGTGGTGACGGATCAGTCACAGGTGGACGACTTGCTTGCCAGCCTGGGCTTCTGATTTGAAATAAGCCGGGTTTGCCCGGCTTTATCGCGCTTTAGTGCGGGCAGCCCCCGCCGGACAATGCGGTCAACGACCTGTTTGACCGCCCATGGACTCCTCCTCACAAGACAAGAACCTGCCCGCCACACCACGGCGGTTGCAAAAGGCCAAAGAAGAAGGTCAGGTTCCCCGTTCCCGTGATTTGTTGCACCTGGTTGTGCTGGGTGGCGGGTTGTTGCTGGTGAGCATGCTGGTGCCATGGAGCTATGACCACCTGCGCACAGGCATGCGCGCGAGCATGACCTTCGACCTGAACGTCATCAGGCACCCGGAAGCCACGACGGAGCATCTGGTCGAGGGCGTCAAACAACTGCTGCTCCTCGTGCTGCCGTTGGGTTTGGCGCTGATCATGGGCGTGGTGCTGGCTTCCGTGGCCGCAGGCTCCTACGTCTTCAGCGCCAAACCGATGATGCCTCAGCTGTCCAAGATTGGGCTGCTGAGCGGATTCCAGCGCCTGTTCTCGCGTCAGCAGTTCTTTGAAGTGCTCAAGCTCGTGGCCATCACCACGCTGCTGGCACTGGTGGGCAGTGTGTTCATCAGCTCCCACATGATGGAGTTTGGCACCCTCCTGCTGCGTCCCCTGCCTTCGTCGCTCAGCCAGTTGGGCCAGTGGTTCACCGTTGGCGTCGGCGGCTTGCTTGCCGTTGTGGCGCTGGTGGCGCTCATCGATGTGCCTCTGCAGCAGTACCTGCACAGGCACCGCCTGCGCATGTCGCTGCAGGAGGTCAAGGACGAGCACAAGGAGTCCGAAGGCAACCCGCAGCTCAAGGGACGCATGCGCCAGCGCCAGCGCGAGATGGCTCAGCGCAACAGCATCGGCCGTGTGCCCAAGGCCGACCTGGTGGTGATGAACCCCACGCACTACGCCGTGGCCCTGAAATACGACGACGCCACCATGGCTGCCCCTCAGGTGATTGCCAAAGGCGCGGACCTGATTGCTCTGCGCATTCGCGACGTGGCGAACGATGCCAAGGTGCCTGTGTTGCAGTCGCCGATGCTGGCTCGTGCGCTGTACGCCCACACCGAGATCGACCAGCAGATTCCCGCCGCGCTGTTTACGGCCGTGGCGCAAGTGCTGGCTTACGTTTACCAGTTGCGCGCGGCATTGCGTGGTGAAGGTCCGATGCCCGCGCAGCCGCCCAAGCCCGAAGTCCCGGTCGAACTTGACCCGCACCATGGTCGCGAAACTCATACCACCCAGGGAGCCTGACGCATGAACGCGCAGTTGCAAAGAATTCAGCAGTGGCTCGCAGGCAACCGGGGGCATGCCTCGGCATTGGCAGCGCCCATCCTGGTGATGGTCATCCTGTCCATGCTGGTGCTGCCTTTGTCGCCTTGGATGCTGGACACCTTCTTCACGCTGAACATCGCCATCTCGCTGACGGTGATGATGGTGGCGTCTTACATGAAGCGTGCGCTGGACTTCGTGGCGTTTCCGGTGGTGCTGTTGCTGACCACTCTGTTGCGGCTGGCTTTGAACGTGGCGTCTACCCGTGTGGTGCTGATGGAGGGGCATTCAGGCCCTGGCGCCGCGGGCGCTGTGATCGAAGCTTTCGGCACCTTCCTGATCGGCGGCAATTTCGCTGTCGGTCTCATCGTGTTCATGATCCTCGTCGTCATCAACTTCGTGGTGATCACCAAGGGTGCTGAGCGTATTGCAGAGGTGGGCGCGCGCTTCACGCTGGACGCCATGCCGGGCAAGCAGATGGCCATAGATGCTGACCTGAACGCAGGGATCATCGACGAGAAGGAGGCCAAGCGCCGCCGCTCTGAGGTGGGCGAAGAGGCGGACTTCTTCGGCAACATGGACGGTGCCTCCAAGTTCGTGCGCGGAGACGCCATCGCCGGCATCCTCATCCTCGTCATCAACATCGTCGGCGGCTTTGCGATTGGTGTGCTGCAGCACGGCTTGACAGTGGCTGACGCGGCCAGCAGCTACATCACGCTGGCGGTGGGTGATGCGCTGGTTGCACAGGTGCCGGGTCTGCTGATTTCGGTGTCTGCGGCGATGGTGGTTTCGCGTGTGGGCAAAGACGAAGACCTGGGTCAGCAGATCGTGCAGCAGATGTTTGTCTCACCCAAGGTGCTGGGTGTGACGGCTGGTGTGCTGTTCCTGCTGGGCGTGGTGCCTGGCATGCCGCATCTGGTGTTCCTGACGTTTGCGGCATTGGTGGGTGGCCTGGCGTACTGGGTGGCAAAAGAGCAGGCAAAACCCAAGCCTGAGGAAGTGGCTGCTCAGCAAGCTGCGGCGACCGCCAAGGCGCCCGCTGATACCGAGGCGTCGTGGGACGATCTGCAGCCCGTCGACTTGCTGGGTCTGGAGTTGGGCTATCGCCTGATTCCGCTGGTGGACAAGAGCCGCCAGGGCGATCTGCTGACCCGAATCAAAGGCGTGCGCAAGAAGTTTGCGCAGGAAGTTGGCTTCCTGCCGCCGCCTGTGCACGTGCGCGACAACCTGGAACTGCGGCCCAGTGCCTACCGCATCACGCTGCGCGGCGTGGTGGTGGGCGAAGGTGAGGTGTTTCCTGGGCAGTTCCTGGCCATCAATCCGGGTCACATCAAGACGCCGCTCATTGGTACTGCTACCACCGACCCGGCTTTTGGTCTGCCCGCGCAGTGGATCGACGATCGGCAAAAGGAAAACGCCCAAATGGCGGGCTATACCGTGGTTGATTCGGAGACCGTGCTGGCCACACATTTGTCACACTTGATGCAAGTCCACGCCGCCAGATTGCTGAGCCGTACCGAGACCCAGGAACTGGTGGAGCACGTGGCCAAACTGGCCCCGAAACTGATCGAAGAAGTCGTACCCAAGATGGTGTCTATTGGCGTGTTCCAGAAAGTCCTTCAGCTGTTGCTGGAGGAGTCCGTGAACATCCGCGACATCCGCACCATCATCGAGGCGCTGGCCGAACACGCAGGCCAGACCCAGGACCCCGCCGAGCTGGCACGCCGCGTCCGCCAGGCACTGGCCCCGGCCATCGTTCAGCAGATCTACGGCCCGGTCAACGAACTCGAAGTCATCGCCATCGAACCCGGCCTGGAGCGCTTGCTGACGCAGGCCCTGAGCGGCACAGGCATGGCAGCGTTGGACCCCGGCGTGGCCGACATGCTGACGCAGTCTGCCGCCAAAGTGGCCAACCGCCAGGAAGAGTCGGGTGTGCCCGCCTGCCTGCTGGTGCCCGATTCCATCCGTTCCGCCATGGCGCGCCTGCTGCGCCGGGCTGCGCCTCGCCTGCAAGTGCTGGCGCACAGCGAAATCCCTGAAACCCATCTGATCCGGATCGGCCCGATCCTTGGAGAGCCCGCATGAACGCCCAACGCTTTATTGCACCTACGTCCCGTGAAGCCATGTCTCTGGCCCGCGCGGCCTATGGCGACACTGCAGTGATTCTGTCGAGCCGCGCCACGCAAGATGGTTTTGAGGTGGTGGCCACGGCCGAAGAAAACCTGGAGAACCTGGCGACGCAAAGCGCTGTGACTCGTGCCCCTGCGGCGCCCGCACTGGCTGCGCCTCGCCAGGGCATGAGCCTGCAGCAACGTGCGGCACAGCAGATGCCGACCGTTTCGCCCAACAGCACCGTTGCGCAGGACACCGAAACCCTGGCCATGAGCACCTTGTCCTTCCAGGACTACGTGCGCGAGCGTATGCTGCGCAAGCGCCGCGAGTCGCTCCAGGGCAATGCACCAGCGGCTGCGGCCCGCCCCGCAAAGGCGGAGCGCGCATCCACCCCGTTCGACCGCCAAGCTGATGTGACCTTGCCCTTCGGGCAGGCCAGCGAACCGGCCGCTCGCCCAGCCGCAGCCGCCAAAGCGGCCCCCGAGGCCGCCCGCAAACCGGCGGAGCAGGCAGGTGCTGCTGATCCGCGTCTGGCTGACGAGATCAACAACCTGCGCGCCATGATGGAGGAGCGCTTCAACACCCTGGCGTGGATGGGCAGCGCCAAGCAGAACCCGATCCAGTCGGGGTTGATGCACAAGCTGATCCGTGCGGGCTATTCGCCCACGGTGGCGCGCGCTGTGACCGAGCGCCTGCCTGCCGAGTACGGCGCGGCCGACGCCTTCCGCTGGACCCAGGAGGTGCTGGCGCGCAACCTGAAGACGGTGCAGGATGCCAGCGCTCTGTGTGACGAAGGTGGCGTGTTCGCGCTCGTTGGCTCCACCGGCGTGGGCAAAACGACCACCGCCGCCAAGCTGGCCGCGCAGTGCGTCAAGGCCTATGGCGCCAACAGCGTGGGCCTCATCACGCTGGACACTTACCGCGTAGCGGGCTACGAGCAACTGCGTACTTACGGCCGGATGTTGGGTGTGGTGGCGCACCTGGCCCACGACCGTGCCGCGCTGCAGGACCTGCTCAACCTGCTGGCCAACAAGCGCATGGTCATCATCGACACCGCAGGTCTGGGCCAGAAGGATCCCCGCATCCAGGAGATGATGGAGATGCTGGCCACGCCCAAGATCAAGAAGCTGCTGGTGCTCAACGCCGGCAGCCACGGTGACACGCTGGACGAGGTGTTTCAAGCCTACAAGGGCACGCAGCTGTATGGCGCGGTGCTGTCCAAGGTGGACGAAGCCGCCAAGCTGGGCCCGGCGGTGGATGCGCTGTTGCGCCACCAGGTGGTGCTGCGTGGCCTGAGCACTGGCCAGCGCGTGCCTGAAGACTGGCAGCGCCCCGACGCCCAGGCTTTGGTTCGCATGTCCATGGCCAGCAGCGGCAAGTCTGCCTACGATCCCCGCTCCTCCGAGCTGGCCTTCTTCTTCACCGACCCGGTGCAATCCGGTGTCCAACTGGATGCCTGGCATGTTTGAGAACCTTTCCGATCAAGCGCGGGGCTTGGCCAGTTGGGATCTGGCCCTGCCGACCAGGGTGTTGCCGGTCGTGGCTGGAGATTCACCCGAGACGCTGCGCTACTCCCACGAACTGCTGTGGACCCTGGAACAAGGGCTGAAGGCCCAGGGGCAGACGGTGGTGGTGCTGGAAGACATGAGCGGGCTTTCCCCGCGCGACGCCGCCGCAGGCCATCAGGTCGTGTTGAGGCGCTGGCTGTCTGGCATTGGCCCAGGCTGCGTGGTGCTTTTGCATGCCCCGCTGGAAGCGTTGGCCGTTCTGCTGGCCGACAGCCACGCGCGCCCGCTCGTTGCATTGCATGACGAGCGACGTTCGCTGATATGGGCCTACAACGCCGTGAAGGTGCTGGTGCAGGCAGCGGGTTTGGAGCCCGTGCTGCTGATGCCCGGTACAGGCCCGGCGGAGCGCCACCGCCAGGTGGCCCAGGCCATTGCATCTACCTGTGAACAGCGCCTGGGCGCGGTTCCGTCAGTGTGGGTGCTGGGGTATGATGAACAGTGTTCGGGAACGCAGCGTCGTGAGTCCGATGCCTGTCTTTTGCGAGTGCTGGACTGTGCTCTGATGATCGATGAAAAGCGCGCCCGAGAACATGTTGACCAACGCTTTGAGTACCGACAGCCAACAGCCGATCCGATCATCGGAGCTTCAGATGTACACCGCCAAAGGCACGCTTGACCGTGATGCCCAGTTACGCAAGTACAGCCCTTTGGTTCACCGTCTCGCTCATCACATGATCGTCAAGTTGCCCGCCAGCGTGGAAGTCGACGACCTCATCCAGGTCGGCATGATCGGTCTGACCGAGGCCCTGGCCCGTTACGAGCCCTCGCAAGGGGTGCAGTTCGAGACCTTTGCAAGCCAACGCATTCGCGGTGCCATGCTCGACGAGTTGCGTGAAGGCGACTGGATGTCCCGTGGTGCACGCAAGATGCAGAAGGACATTGAGCACGCAGTGCAACGTCTCGAGCAGCGCCTGCAGCGTGCGCCCAAGGAATCGGAAATCGCCGAAGAGTTGGAGATGCCCTTGCAGGAGTACCAGGAAATGCTAGCGCGGGTGCGCGGCACTCAGCTGGTGTATCTGGAAGACCTGGCTGCCAAGGGCGACGACGAAGACCATTTCCTGGACCGCTACCTGCCCGCAGACAGCCAGGCCAACCCTGAATCGCTGTTGGGCGACCAGCGCATGCGTTCAGCGCTGGTGGAGGCGATCAAGAAGCTGCCGGAGCGGGAACAGCATGTCATGAGCATGTACTACGAACATGACATGAACCTCAAGGAAATAGCCGCTGTGCTGGGCGTGACGGAATCGCGCGTGTGTCAGTTGCACAGTCAGTCGATTGCCCGTTTGCGGGCCCGCCTGCGCGA
This sequence comes from Burkholderiaceae bacterium, assembly GCA_041913045.1. GTDB lineage: Bacteria > Pseudomonadota > Gammaproteobacteria > Burkholderiales > Burkholderiaceae_C > CAMLOF01. Next base: position 56,414 of record JAYSGB010000017.1, read on the forward strand.
GCATTGATGCGCCCAGGCGCTTTTTACCTTCAGGCCTTGATGAAGGTGCTGCCTGCCTTGGGCTGGGTGCCGTAACCGGTATTGCCCAGCTTGCTGTAGGCGCGCACCTGGTCTTGCGGGAACAGCACGGCCGCTGCACGGTTGGCCTGTGCTTGCAGGCGCGCCGTTCCAGCGTACAAATTGCTTAGTGCGTTTTGCACTTTTTGAAGCAATTCAATGACTTCAACAGGCGGTTGGCCGGAAGACAATGCGCGAGCCAAACCAGCTTGTTCCTTGGCGAGTTGCTGGTTGAGCTGTGCGCAACAGGCAGCAAATTCATCGGCATTGCCAGACGATACTGACGCAAGAGAGGCCGCATGTGCGGCCTCTATCGATTTGAGCAGCTCGCCCAGAGTGTCCAGGCATTGAGACCAGGGTGGGGGCAAACGTGTCATCAACCTGGGATGGTGAATGTTCAGTTGGCAGAGGCCACGCCCAGCATTTCGCGGGCGTTGGACAGAAGTTTGTCTGCGATCGCTTCGGGGTTGACGGAGAAGGAGCCGTTTTCGATGGCCGTGCGCATGGCCTGAACCTTCTCGGCGTTGAACACGTCGGTGCCTGAGCGTGCCACGCCCTTGGTCATGGTTTGGGTGACGGAGGACAGCTTGACGGTCACGCTGGCGCCCACCTCCTGGAGTTCAGGGGTGCTTGGCGAGCTGACGGACCTGTCCGCAGGCTTGGTGAGCCCCACGGACGTGGTGCCGACTGGCTTATCTGACAGGTTGTTGACTTTCATGGCACTCTCCATACCCGGCTTTGCGGGCCGTACGAGAGGTTTATCGACCAGACAAGTCAGGACTTTACCCCTTTTTCAAAAAAAAGATGTGATTTGTGGGGCGCAGTCTGTGGGGCCAGCCCAACAGATGATGGGCTCAAAGAGCAATTTCAACAGTTTCGGCGTCACGCACTGTGCCGGTCAGGATCTTGCGGTTGGGCATGCGCACCCTGACCGACTGACCGACGTAGCCATGCGCCAGGGCTTCGCCAGTGGCGGCGAGCTGGAAGCCGTTGCCGCGCACGGTGACGCGGACCTGGGTGCCAGCGTCAAACACCTGGGGGGTGCGCACCATGCCTTTGCGCAGGATCTGGCCGGGCATGAGTGCGCGGGTGGCCTGGCTGCCCATCCAGTCCTCGGGCAGGGCCAGCACGGGCGCGATGCTTTCGGCCCAGTCAACTTCTGTGAGTTCCGCGTCTGCCTCGGTCAGCGTGGCGCCGGGGGCTACCGGCTGCTTGATGGTCCAGGCAGGTCCCCAGGCGCGGACGGTGATGGGCAGGAAAACGTTCCAGCGGGAAGGGCCGTCCATGCAGCGCAGGCCGATGCGCGAGCGGCCCCAGAGGCGAGTGCCTTGGGGCAGGTAGGGCTCGACGTTTGGGCAGGGGGCCAGCTGCAGGCGGCTGTCCAGTTCACCAACTTCCACTTCGGGGCGCAGCCTGGCGCCAGTGCCTGGAGCTGAGGGTGCAGATGCGAGTTGCCCATCTATCCACGCTTGTGCCTGCCGGGCCCAAGGTGTGAAGGCTGGGTCTGCCGCCGAGCTGATGGCGGGGAGCAAGGCCAGTGCAAGCAGGCCGCACAGGGTGAATGACCGCACAACCGCGTGCAACCAGTGCCCTGCCTGAGAGGCGGGCCCGGACAGGTGGGAGGGTCGGGGGAGCGGCGTGTAACGCATGGGTGTCGTCATCCTGGGGCAGAACTTTAGACCTGTGTGTTGATGTTCAAACCTGGAAATGGCAGGGGATGGCGGCGCTTTTCGCGGGATTGGTTGGCCTCAAGTTTTTGACAATTCCCTCACGCCGGTGTTTTGCCGGTCCTGACCTGTGAGGTGACCATGTTTCAGCAATTGACCAGTCGGATGGAGTTTTTCTCCCAGTCGCTGCAGTTGCGCGCGCACCGCCAACAGGTGATAGCGAGCAACATTGCCAACGCCGATACGCCTGGCTTCGTGGCGCGCGATTTCGATTTCCGTGCGGCGCTGCAAGATGCAGCCGGTGGCTCATCCACGTCCATGAGCGCGGGTGGGAACAACGCGCTGGCTGGCGACAATTCGCGCCACCTGCGCACGGTCAGCAGTTCTGAAGGTGTGGTTGACCGTGTGCGCATGGGTTACACGGTCCAGACAGAGCCTTCGCTGGACGGCAACTCGGTAGACATGGACCAGCAGCGCGCCAATTTCACCGACAACGCGATCCGTTACGAATCCACGCTGCGCTTCATCAACGGGCACGTCAAGACGATGCTCAGTGCCATCCAGGGCCAGTAAGGCGAGCCGGGAGAGTCCTCATGTCCATGTTCACGATTTTTGGGGTGTCGGGCAGCGCGATCAGCGCGCAGGCGCAACGCCTCAACACGGTGGCCAGCAACCTGGCTAACGCTGATGCGGTGGCCGGGCCCGACGGCCAGGCCTATAAGGCGCGCCAGGTGGTGTTCCAGACGGTTCCCATGAACAACGACCAGGCATCTGCCGGGGTGAAGGTGCAGAACATCATTGAAAGCGATGTGCCTAACCGCCGCGTTTTCAACCCGCAGCACCCCAGTGCTGATGCCCAGGGCTACGTCACCCATTCCAACGTCAATCCGGTGGAGGAGATGGTCAACATGATTTCGGCGTCGCGTTCTTACCAGAACAACGTCGAGGTGATGAACACGGCCAAGTCCTTGCTGATGAAGACCTTGCAGATGGGTCAGTGATTTTCAGGAGTTTTCCATGTTCATGACCCCCTTGAGCAACAGCCAGATTGACGCCTACAACGCCAAGGGCGGTAGCCAGGCCGATTCCACGGACCCGCAGGCAGCGCAGGACCGCTTCTTGAAGTTGTTCGTTGCGCAACTGAGCAACCAGGACCCGCTCAGCCCGATGGACAACGCCCAGATGACAACGCAGATGGCTCAGATCAACACGGTCTCGGGCATCCAGCAGGTCAACCAGACGCTCAAAACCTTGGCAGAGCAGTTCACGGCTGTGCAGAACATTCAGGGCGCAAGTCTGGTGGGGCGCGAGGTCATCACCCAGGGCAACCAGCTGTCTATTGATGGCAATGTTGCCCAAGGTAGCTTCAGCCTGAGCAGCAGTGTAGACAAACTGCAGGTGGACATTCTGGACAGCGCGGGTGCCATTCTGGGCACGGTGGATCTGGGGGCGAAGTCGGCGGGCATGCACAACTTCGAGTGGTCGTTTGGCAACGTTGACCCCTCTCGCATCGCGAAGATGCAGGTGACGGCAACGTCTGGCGGCAAGTCTGTGGCGGTCACGCCGCTGTCTCGCCAGACGGTGCAGGCGGTGGGCATGGTGGATGGCTCGCTGCGCTTGCGCACCGAAAGCGGCGGCTCTGTCAGCTACAACGACGTGCTGGCTTTTCTTTGAGCGTTTGAATCGAATTTCTAGGAGTACATCATGAGTTTCCAGACAGGCCTGTCCGGTTTGAACGCTTCCAGCAAGAACCTGGATGTGATCGGCCACAACATTGCCAACGCCAACACCTCGGGCATGAAGGCGTCGCGCGCTGAGTTCTCCGAGATGTATGCCAGCGCGCTGGGTGCAGCAGGGGGCTCCAACAGTGGTATTGGTGTGCAGGTGGCTGCGGTGACCCAACTGTTCTCACAGGGCAACATCAAGGTGACGGGTAACCAGTTGGACCTGGCGGTCAACGGCAGCGGCTTTTTCCAGGTGAAAACCACCGACGGCTCGACGCTGTATACGCGCAACGGCGAATTCAAGCTGGACAAAGAGGGTTACATCATCACCAACAACGGTGCACGCCTGCAGGGGTTCTCTACCGACGAAGAAGGCAACCGTACCAGCGTGGTGACGCGCGATCTGCTGCTGCCGACGGGTGCTGCCATTGACCCGCGCGCAACCGGCGCAGGTACTGATGTGGACAAGCAGGGTGTTTCCATCACGGCCAACCTGGATGCCCGCGCAACGACGCTGGGTGCGCCGCTGGCCCCCGTTGCCCCCGCCACCACGGTGACGCTGACCACGGATCAGAAGAAGTACGGAACGGCTTTCAATGCCTACGACTCGCAGGGCAACGCGATTCCTGTTCAGCTGTACTTCGTGCGGGTGGATGACGGCACGGACTCCACCACGGCGCAATGGCAGGGGCTTTGGAGCATTGATGGTGGACAGAACGCCACTCCGGTGGGAACGGTGACCTTTGGCGTAGACGGCAAGGTGACGGCGAACAACCTGACAACCAATATCAGCATTGCGGGCGGCTCCTTCGCTTCGGGCATTCCGTCGAACGACCCCTTGTCTTTCCCGATCAACATCGAGGATGCTGATGGCAATTTCACGCTGACCCAGTACGGCGCGAACTTCGCGGTGTACGACCTCAGCCAGGACGGCTACCCCTCGGGCGAACTGACGTCCATCGACATCGGCGAAAGCGGCGTGATCCTGGCACGTTATTCGAATGGCGTCTCGCAGGCCGAGGGGCAGGTGGCGCTCGGCAACTTCCGCAACCTGCAAGGTTTGCAGCCGGTCAACGGCGGGTACTGGTCCGAGACCTTTTCATCGGGCCCGGTGGTTCTGGGTGGTCCGCAGGAAGGGCGCCTGGGACTGGTGCGCCAGAGTTCGCTGGAAGACTCGAACGTGGACATGACGCAAGAGCTCGTGAACATGATCGTGGCGCAGCGTGCCTACCAGGCCAACGCACAGACTATCAAGACGCAGGACCAGGTGCAGCAGACGCTGGTGAACCTGCGCTGACTGGCAAACACTGAGCGAGAGACACCATGGACCGCATCATCTACACCGCCTCGACCGGCGCGAACGCTGCGATGCACCGGCAGCAGGTGCTCTCGCACAACCTGGCCAACGTCAGCACCAACGGTTTTCGCGCGGAGCTTGCCACCTTTCGGTCGGTGCCGCTGCGCGGCGAGGGTGCCAGCACCCGCGTGCATGCGCTGGAGGCCACGGCGGGCCACCTGGACGCGCCGGGCACCATGAGCCAGACCGGACGCAATCTGGACATTGCGGCGGTGGGCAAGGCGTACTTTGCCATCCAGGGACTGGACGGTACCGAGGCCTACACCCGTGCGGGTGCCTTGCAGGTGTCGGCCAACGGGGTGCTGGTGGGTCACGCGGGCCTGCCCATGCTCGACGGTGGTGGGGCGCCCATCAACGTGCCCGCTGGCTCGGAGGTGTCGATCGCGTCGGACGGCACGGTGTCTGCCCGCGTGCCTGGGCAGCCCATTACCGCGATTGGGCGGCTGAAGATGATCACGCCCAACGAGGATTTGAAGATCAAGCGTGGGGACGATGGACTGTTTCGCAGTGCCGATGGCAACCCCATGCCGCAAGACAACGACGCTCGCCTGGCCGACGGCATGCTGGAGGGATCCAACGTGAACCCGATCGAGGCCATGGTGGGCATGATTTCGGTGGCGCGGCAGTTCGAAGTGCAGATGCGCATGTTGCAAAACGCCGAGAAGAACGACCAGACCGCAGCACAGTTGCTCAACCTGAACGGCTGACGCACACCAACCTGACAGGAGAACTGCCATGATGAACTCCCTGAACATTTCCAAGACGGGCATGCAGGCCCAGCAGACTCAGCTGGACGTCATCTCGCACAACCTGGCCAACGTGTCCACGTCGGGCTTCAAGCGCGGCACGGCCATTTTTGAAGACCTGATCTACCAGAACCTGCGCCAGGCCGGGGGTAACACGTCGGAACAGTCGGAGTTGCCTACAGGCTTGCAGATCGGCCTGGGCGTGCGCACGGTGGCTACCGCCCGCACCTACACCCAGGGCAACCTGCAGCAGACCAGCAACAGCCTGGATGTGGCCATCAATGGCGGCGGCTTCTTCCAGATCGAAATGCCCGATGGCACCACCGCCTACACGCGTGACGGCGCTTTCCAGGTGAACTCGCAGGGGCAACTGGTGACGTCCAGCGGCTACCGCGTGCTGGGCGGGGTGACGATTCCTGCCGATGCGCGCAGCGTGACCATTGGCGCGGATGGTGTGGTGAGTGTGATTTCAGGAGCCAGCACTGCGCCTCAGCAGGCCGGCACCATCGACCTGGCAACGTTCATCAACCCGGCCGGGTTGGAGCCGCGTGGGCAGAACCTGTTTACCGAAACGCTGGCTTCCGGCACCCCGACCACGGGCACGCCAGGCACCGAGGGGCTGGGACAGGTGATGCAGGGGTTTCTGGAAGGCTCCAACGTGAATGTGGTGCAGGAACTGGTCAACATGATCCAGACCCAGCGGGCGTACGAGATGAATTCGAAGGCGATTCAGACGTCTGACCAGATGCTGCAGCGCTTGTCGCAGCTTTGATGAGGCGCCCGACGGAGTGAACGCATGAAGTCTGAAAACCTTATTCGTGGCGGGCGGTGTGTCCGCGTGGCGGCCAGTCTGCTTGCCGCTGGTTGGCTGGCCGGTTGTGCCAGCCTGTCGCAAATTCCCGACGTGGATCTGGCAAAGGCGCCGCAGCGGCTGGAGTACCCGCAGCAGGCCATGGCCCAGAATGCGCAGTCCATGCCCGCCACGGGCAGCCTGTACGCCGCTTCTACCTTCCGGCCGGGGTTTGAGGATCACCGCGCGCGGCTGGTGGGCGACACGCTCACCGTGCGCATCACGGAACGGTTGTCTGCGTCGCAGTCATCGTCGTCCGAGGTGAACCGGGAGTCGGAGTTGAGTGCGGGTGTTTCGGCATTCCCTTATCTGAGCAGCTCCATCCTCGGCAAGTTGCAGGCGGGAGCCACGTCGTCGAACACCTTCAATGGTGACGGCGCCACTTCGGCCAACAACACCTTCACGGGCAACATCACCGCCACGGTGACCGAAGTGCTGCCCAACGGGCATCTGGTGGTGATCGGCGAAAAGCAGATTGGCGTGAACCAGAACGTGGATGTCCTGCAGTTCTCGGGGACGGTGGACCCGCGCACCATTCAGCCGGGCAATACGGTGCTGTCCACGCAGTTGGCCAACGTGCGCGTGTTGTCTCGCGGACGGGGTGCGCAGAACGATGCGCAAACATTTGGCTGGCTTTCCCGGTTCTTTTTGATGCTTTTACCGTTCTAAAGTTTTTCGACAATCGGTTCACGAGGTAGTGCCTTATGAACCGATTTGTTTTTTCCCCCCTTCGCAGCCTTTTACTGGCCTTTTCGGCCATTGCCCTTCTGGGTACTGCGCCAGCCTACGCCACACGAGTGAAGGACGTGGCAGGCGTGCAGGGCGTGCGCAGCAACCAGTTGACCGGCTATGGCCTGGTGGTGGGGCTGGATGGCACGGGCGACCAGTCGCAGCAGATGCCCTACACCCGCCAAAGCCTGGCGAACTACCTGCAGCAGATGGGCATCACCCTGCCGGAAGGCGTGGTGGCACAACCCAAGAACATTGCGGCTGTGCTGGTGACGGCGCAACTGCCAGCGTTCGCCCGGCCGGGGCAAATGATCGACGTGACGGTTTCGTCCGTGGGCAACGCCAAGTCGCTGCGGGGCGGCACCCTCATCACCACGCCGTTGCGTGGCGTGGACGGTCAGGTCTACGCACTGGCCCAGGGCAGCATGCTCGTGGGCGGGGCCGGGGCTTCTGCTGGCGGCAGTTCGGTGCAGATCAACCATCTGAGCGCCGGGCGCATTCCGGCAGGTGCGCAGGTGGAGCGTGCAGTGCCATCACCGCTGTTGTCTGGCGACACGCTGGACCTGACCTTGAATGCCTTTGACTTCCAGACCGCTCGGCGCGTGGCCGAGGCGATCAACCGCGCCAAGGGCCAGGGCACGGCACAGGCCATGGACGGGCGGGTGGTGCGTGTGTTCGCGCCGCCAAATTCCGATGCGCGCGTGGCATTCCTGGCCGATATTGAAGAGCTTTCGCTGGAACTGCCGACGCCCCAGGCGCGCGTGGTGGTGAATGCCCGTACGGGATCGGTGGTGATGAACCAGCAGGTGGCGTTGGGCGCTTGTGCGGTGGCGCACGGCAACCTGTCGGTGAGCGTGAGTTCCACCCCGGTGGTCAGCCAGCCAGGGCCGTTCGCGCCTCCCAACGCGCAAACCGTTGTCACGGAAAAAGCCAACATCCAGATCAACCAGGAAGGCGGTGCGCTGATCCAGATGGAGGCGTCTGCCCAGCTGGGTGATGTGGTCAAGGCGCTCAATGCGCTCGGCGCCACGCCGCAGGATCTCGTGGCGATCCTGCAGGCGCTGAAGGCGGCTGGCGCGCTCAAGGCGGACCTGGAGGTGATATGAACCCCTCAACCCTGAGCCTGGCGAATCAGCGCGGCCTGGCCGTCGATTCCAAGGCGCTGAACAGCCTCAATGCCCAGGCGGGCAAGGATGCCCGCTCGGCCATCAAGGAAACGGCGCGCCAGTTTGAAGCCCTGTTCATGCAGGAGCTGCTCAAGAGCATGCGCAGCGCCAGCATGAAAAGCGGCCTGATGGACAGCGAAGAGGGCGACCTGGGCACGCAGCTGCTCGACCAGCAGTGGGCTCAGATGATGACGGGCATGCCGGGCGGCCTGAGCGAGATGATCGAGAAGCAGTTGTCGCAGCAGATCACCCCCGCTGGCGCGGCAACCACTGGACAGCAGCCCGATGCCAGCGTGCGCGCCACTCCGGGTGCGCTGCGGCCCACGGCCAGCCAGGCCAACTTCGTGAACCAGCACCGCGATGCGGCACAGCAGGTCTCGCGCGAAACGGGTATTCCGGCCAGCTTCATGATCGGCCAGGCCGGGCACGAGACCGGCTGGGGCCGGGGCGAAATCCGACATGCGGATGGCAGCAACGCCTTCAACCTGTTCGGCATCAAGGCCGGGCCGGGCTGGAAGGGCAAGGTTGCCGAAGTCATCACCACGGAATACGTCAACGGCGAGCCGCGCAAGATGACGGCAAAGTTTCGTGCCTACGACTCCTATGCCGACTCCTTCCGGGATTACGCCCGCCTGATCAGCAACAGCCCGCGCTACGCGCAGGCCATGCAGAACTTGCATTCGGTGCAGGGCTTTGCCTCCAGCCTGCAGCAAGGCGGCTACGCCACCGACCCGCAGTACGCGGCCAAGCTCAGCCGAGCCATCAACGCCACGCTGAATTTGCAGCGTGCACAGGCCTGAGGCTGAAAGGAAGACCACGTGAGCAGCCTCAACATCGCCAGCCGCGCTCTGACCACCAACATGGCCGCCTTGCAGGTCATTGGTCACAACATCGCCAACGTCAACACCGAAGGCTATTCACGCCAGACGGTGCAGTTGCAGCAGGTGCCGGGGCAGCTCTTCGGCAATGGCTACTACGGCAAGGGCGTGGAGGTGGCTGGCATTGAGCGCAGCTACAGCACCTTCCTGACCCGCGAAGCCAACCTGAGCCAGGCTGCCGCGTCCGCTGACTCCATCCGTTATTCGCGCCTGCAACAACTGGAGCAGTTGTTTCCTATGGGTGACGATGGCATGGGCAAGCAGCTCAACAGTTTCTTGAACTCCTGGGCCGATGTGGTGGCTTCGCCCACCAACCAGACTGCGCGTGGCGTGGTGCTGACCACCGCCGAGGAAATTGCCGGACGTATGCGCCAGACGGCCAGCCAGCTCGACGAACTGACCGTGACCACGCGCACCCAGATCGAGGCGGGCATCGGCAGCGTCAACCGTATTGCCAAGGACATTGCAGCGCTGAACCAGAAGATCGTTGAAGCGTCCGGCTCCGGGCGCAGCCCCAACGACCTGCTGGACCAGCGCGACAAGCTCATCCGCGACTTGAACAAGTATGTGCAGACCAACACGCTTCAGGCGGATGACCAGTCTTTGACGGTGTTCATCGCGGGCAGCTATCCGCTGGTGCTGGGCAGTTCGGCCAACCAGCTGGTCAACCCGCCCACGGCAGACGTGGCGGGGCGCCTGTCGCTTTCGCTGGGCAGTTCCAACGCCCGCATCAACAACGACCTGCTGGGCGGCGGTGAACTGGCTGGCCTGCTGCAGTTCTACAACAACGACGTGGGGGACGTACGCAACCAGCTTGGGCGCTTGGCCTTGTCAATGGCGGAGCTGACCAACCGCCAGCACATGGCCGGCATCGATTTGAACGGAAACACCGGTCAGGCGCTGTTCGGGGCAATCAACTTCAGCACGGCGGTCATCCAGGAACCATCGGTGGCGGCGGTGTTGTCGCTGGCGGTGGACCCGTCCAACCTGGACGCTCCCACCGAGTTCCAGGCCAGCGACTACACGGTTTCTTACACCGCAGCCAACCAGGTGCAGATACGCCGCCTGAGCGACGGCAAGTATTTCGACGGGACGGATTTTTCGTCCAGCACCGCGGTGGATGTGTCCTTCCCCGCAGCACCGGGCAACTTCCTCAACTTTGATGGCCTGCGGTTGACGCAGACCACCTCTGGCGCTGTAGGCGACCAGATACTGCTGAGGCCCTTTGCCAACGTGGCTCAGCAGATGCGGGTGGCGCTCACTTCGCCGTCGCAATTGGCCGTGGCCAGCCCGGTGTTGGTGGAGGCTGACCCTGACAACTCTGGCACGCTGGAGGTGGAGTCCCTCTACCGCCCGGGCGGGCAGACGCCGCCCGGCGGCTGGACGGGTACGACCATCGAATTCGTCAGCGGCGGCTACACCACAGACGGTGGAACGACGGTGGTGCCATTCACCTCTGGTCAGCCTATCGAAGTGGACGGCTTTCGCCTGACATTGCGTGGTGCGCCCACCGTGGGCGATGTGTTCACCGTGCGCCCGCCTGCGGCAGGTGAAACCATCACACAGAACGCAGGCAACGGTCAGGCGCTGCTGGCGCTGCGCGACGCGGTGGCGCTGGACGGCTACACGCTGTCAGACGGTTACATTCCTGTGTTCTCGGCAGTGTCGTCCAGTATCCAGAGCGCCAAGTCCGCTGCGGAGTTTTCGTCTGGCGTGGCTGAAGCTGCCGAAAGTGCGCGAGCGAACCAGGCTGGCGTCAACCTGGACGAAGAGGCCGCGCGTCTGCTTCAATTCCAGCAGGCATACCAGGCCTCGGCCAAATTCCTGCAGACGGCGCAGTCGCTTTTCGACACCCTGCTGCAGACCTTCAGTTGAACCGGAGAGCCAACATGAGCTACTTTCGCGTCAGCACAGCCAATTCCTACGATGCCACCATCACGCGCATTTCACAGCGCACTTCCGAGCTGACACAGCTGCAGGAAAAGTTGTCTGCGGGCAAGCGCGTGCTGCGCGCCACCGACGACCCCGTGGCGGCAACCCTGGCCGAACGCGAGTCCAACCGCTTGATGCGTGTGGAAGCCGATCAGCGCGCGCTGCAGCGTTCCCAGGCCGCACTGGAGCAAGCCGAAAGCACCATGGGCGAAGCCGTGGACCTGATGCACAGGGTCAAGGAACTGGTGGTGCAGGCAGGCAACACGGCGCTGTCTGATGGCGATCGCACCAGCATTGCGCAGGAGTTGCGCAGCCTGCGCGACCAGTTGCTGAGCCTGGCCAACACCCAGGACACCGAAGGCAATGCGTTGCTCGGCGGCTTGGGCGTGACCAATACCCTGGGTAAGCCTTTTGCCGATGTGTACGGTGCCACGGCAGGGGTTCAATACCAGGCCATTGCCGGTCAGACTGCCGCCACCGACACCAGTGTTCCCAACCGTGTGGATGGTCAGCATGCGTTGATGCGCAATCTCACGGGCAACGGAACCTTTGTGGTTGAACACAACCAGGGCGGCATGTACGCCGCCACCAGCGGCGTGGTCGATACAAGCGCCATCAACAACAATGTGCTGCCTTTTGACAGTTCGGTCACGCCGCAGGGTCGGTATGAGGTCGAGGTCATCGCCGCAGCGGGCCGTCTGGAGGCACGCGTGACGCGCTTCGACAAGGGCACGGGCACGTCTACCGTGCTGGCGCCCAACGCCGATCTGGGGGCCTACACCCCAGGTGAATCGGTCAAGCTCAACAACATTTCCGTGCAGTTTGAGGGTTTGCAGCTGACCCTATCAGGCAGTGCAGCACCGGGCGCCAAGCTCACCGTCAGCCCGAGCCAGGCTGATGACCTGTTCGCCACTCTGCAGCGCACCATCGACGCCGTGGAAAACCCCGGGCCCGCCGACTCCAAGGCCCATCTGACGCAGGAACTCTCCCGTTCTCATGCCGAACTGAGCACCGGGCTGGACCGGCTGCAACTGGTGCGCGGCCGGCTGGGCGAGTGGTTGCGCCGGGCGGAGACCATTGATGGTCAACTGAAGAACCGCGCGGTCGGGCACGAGCAGCAGCTTTCCAACCTCACCGACCTGGACATGGTCAAAGGCATTTCGGATTTTGAGTCTCAACAGCTGGGCCTGCAGGCAGCGCTGCAATCGTACGGGCAGGTGCAAAAGCTCTCGCTCTTCCAGTACATTGCCTGATGTATGGCATTAAACATCCTTGAGCACGTTACCTTTGCCTATCAACCCATCTGGGGTTCCAAGCGCCAACTGATCGGCGTGCGTCTGCGCGTGCGCGCGCTGCACCCGGATTCGGTGGATGCTGCACACCTGCTCGAGGTGCTGGAAGACGAGTGGTCGCACGACGCTCCTTTCCTGCTGGTTTCCTTCACAGACCAAACGCAACTGTTGCAGGCGCTGGCCTTCAACCCGCACGATTCGATCTGGCTGGAGCTCCCGGACTTTGGCGAATACACGCCGCCCCAGGTGGTGCAGGCCGTGGCGCTGGCGCGCCGCGTTGGCCACCGGCTGGTGCAGCGTGCGCCGCTGGCGCGCGCACGGCCAATGGGCAACGGCACTGGTGCCAAGAATTTCCGTTACCTGTTGGACTTGTGGCCCGAGCAGGTGGCGCAGGCGATGGTGTCAGCCCAGCAGAAAGGGCAGCCCGGTGCGCAGCAGACCCCCTTGTTGCCGGAACAGCTCTACCACCGCCTTGGCACCCGTGCGCTGGCGGCTCACGTGCTGGACGATGCCAAAGGCTGGGGCGTGTGTGGCTGGCCAGCCGAAGACGTGCTGAAGGCACACCAGCGCTACGGCGTGCCGGTGGACCGGCGCACGCTGGTACGGGTGCAGCAGGCGTTGATGCACGAATCGTCCATGGACGCTGTGGAACACCTCATCCACCAGGACGCGGTGCTGACGCACCGTGTGTTGCGGCTGGTGAATTCCCCATTGTTTGGTTCAACCCGCCAGGTTGAAACGGTGCGTCAGGCGCTGTTCTTGCTGGGGCAGACCCGCCTGCGCGACTGGTTGCTGGAGCTCATGCCAGGTTCCGCCACCGACGTGGACCTGTTCCCCGTGAGGCAGTCTTTGGTGCTGCGGGGCAAGTTGATGGCACATCTCATGAACGCCGGTGCGCAGAACAACCTGGCCACCGAAATCTACGTCACCGGCCTGTTCTCGGGCCTGGCGCAATTGACCAACGAACCCCTGGGTGTGGCGCTGGGGCGCGTGCCGGTTGCGGATGCCGTGAGCGATGCCCTCTTGCGCCAAAGCGGGCCGTATCACGTCTACCTGGACATTGCCCGCCGCATGGAAGACCCGGAGCAGGTGGAGCACCTCTCGGCTTTTTGTTCCGAAGCGGGTTTTTCGCTGGATCAGGTCAACCGCGCCTTGTTGCGTACCTTGTCACAGTGGCGCAACGTGATCTGAGGCCTCTGGCAGCGGATTGCTGACGCCACTGGCCACATGCCCGGCCGGTACATGGCGTGCCGCCGATTCAATGTGCCCCGTCTGATCGTCGAAGAAGAAATCGGGCTCGAACTCGCGCAGGAATTCGCCTTTGGGCAGGCCGCCCAGGAACATGGCTTCGTCCACCTCGATGTTCCAGTCCATCAGCGTGCGGATGGCGCGCTCGTGCGCCGGGGCACTGCGTGCGGTGACCAGCGCCGTGCGTATGCGCATTTGCGCCGTGCCTTCGCTCTGCAAGCGGTGAAGTGCCTCCAGCAGGGGCTTGAACGGGCCGCCCGGCAGCGGTTGCCCCGCCTTGCTCACTTCATGCTGCTGGAAGCCCTTGAGCCCCTGGGTCTGGTAGATACGCTCGGCTTCGTCGGAGAACAACACCGCATCGCCGTCAAACGCGATGCGCACTTCGTTCGGGTGAGCGTCTGAAGCGCGTACCGATTGCGGGTACACCCGCGCAGCAGGCACGCTGGCGTCCAGCGCGGCACGCACGTCGCTCAGGTGGGCTGACAGGAACAGGTTGGCGCGCAGCGGGCGCAGGTAGCGCCAAGGCGGCATGCCCCGCGTAAAAACACCGCGCTCTATCGGCAGTTCGTAATGCTTGGCAGAGCGGAACACGCGCATGCCCGACACCGGGTCGTTGCGCGAGAGGATGACCACTTCTACCCGCCTGCTACCGACGTCGTTGAAACTCAGCAGCTTCTGTACGAGTGAAAACGCCACACCCGGCCGGGCGGGCTGCTCCAGCCTTTCCAACTGCAGGCGCATGTAGGCCCGGTCGTCACCCTGTTCAAAGATGAGGTTTTCTTCCTCAAAGTCGAACAGCGCCCTTGATGAGATGGCGACGACGAGTTGGCGTTCCAGGCTGGGTGAGGTGGACATGGCGTTGCCATCTTAGCTCAGCCAGGCGCGGGCCAATGCTGCACCAGCCACTGCCCTGGGGAGGGGGCTTCGCGCGGCCAGTCGCTGCCTTGCGTTGGGCAGGTAACGCCGTTGTGCAGCAGCGTCATCGCCCGCGCCACGCCTGCGTGCGTGATCCACACCACCCGCTTGAGTCCCCGCTCTTGGCAGGTGCGGCGGCAGTCGTCCCAAGCGGTGGCCACCCGGCCCATGAATTGGGCCACGCTTTCGCCGCCACCCACGCGGTGGTGGGCAAAGTTCTGGTCCCAAGGGGCGAAGTCTTCTGCGGTCAGCGCACTCCATGGCTGACCTTCCCAGGCGCCAAAGTCCATCTCGGCCAGACGCTGGTCGGTGTGCATGTGCAAGACGGCAGGCCACTGCTGCACCAGCGCTTGTGCCAATGCTTGCGTTCGTTGCAGGGGTGAGGCCCAAAGCATCAAGCCAGGTGCAGACACTTTGGCCAACGCTGCGGTCAGAGCTGCGGCGGTCTCTTCGGTATGGGTAGGGTCGGCGGGTACATCGCTGCGGCCATAGCAGGTGCCAGGTTCCACGAGCGCACGCGCATGGCGCACCAGCCAGAGTTCAAGGGGGGCTTGCATGACCCGTCAGCGCCAGCCAAGGGCCAGTGCCATGGCCAGGTAGGCAGCGATTTCGCTGATCTGCTGGCAGGCGCCCAGGCCGTCGCCGGTGAAACCTTGCAAGCGGCGGGCCAGGCGGCTGTGCACCGCCAGCCAGCCCAGGGCCGAGCCCGCCACGCCCCACAGCAGCACCTCGGCTTGCACTTGGGCCGTGGGCAGGCCACCGCTCCAGTGCGCAGGCAAGGCATCGGTCAGCCACAGTGCCAAAGTCACCGCCAGCGCGCACCACAAGGCGCCAGCGGCCAGTGCTGCGTTGCCTATCTGGTCTGCCAGGGGTTTGGACTTACTCTGCGCCGTGTCGCCCACATGGGGCAACAGCCGTATGGTCAGCAGGGGCCAGGTGCGCGACGTCACATGGGCCAGGGCCAGGCCCAGCGCGGCAATGCTGAGCGACACCTGGCCCAGCAAGGCCAACAGCACCACCTTGGTCAGCAGCACCAGCACCAGCGCCATGGCACCAAAGGCGCCGATGCGCGAGTCTTTCATGATCTCCAACGAACGCTCGCGGTTGTAGCTCCCGCCCAGACCGTCGGTCAGGTCGGCCAGACCGTCTTCATGGAAGCCACCGGTGACCCAGATGGTGGCGAAGGTGCTGAGCACCGCCGCCGCCCAGGGCGTGGCACTGGTGCCCGGCAGGTGCAGGCACAGCAACAGGTAGACCACGGCGGCTACCGTACCCACCACCAAGCCCACGCCAGGGAAGTGCGCGGCGCTGGCGCGCAGCATGGCGGGGCTGAAACCCACCCAGCGTGCCAGCGCACCGGTCACCGGTATGCGCGTGAAGAACTGCAGCGCCAGCAGAAAGTGCCTGATGCCTTGCACGTCGCGCTGCCTGTGGCGGGTCAGGCCTTGAGGAACAGCCGGAACACAGGGTTCTGGGTCTCTTCCACGTAGGGGTAGCCCAGGGTGTCCAGAAACTTCTGGAAGGCCTTGCCGTCCTTGTCGGGCACCTGCAGGCCCACCAGAATGCGGCCGTAGTCAGCCCCCTGGTTGCGGTAGTGGAACAGGCTGATGTTCCAGTTCGGCCGCATCAGGCTCAGGAACTTGAACAGTGCGCCTGGGCGCTCCGGGAAAACGAAGCGCAGCAGGCGTTCTTCCTGCGCCAGCGGCGAGTGGCCACCCACCATGTGGCGGATGTGCTCCTGCGCCAGGTCGTCGTGCGTCAGGTCCAGCGTGGCAAAGCCGTGTTTCTCGAAGTTCGTGGCAATCTTGGTGCTTTCACCCTTGCCGTGCGTGGTCAGGCCCATGAACACGTGGGCCACCTTGGCGTCGCTGATGCGGTAGCTGAATTCGGTGACGTTGCGCGGGCCACCGGGCAGGCCGCCAATGGCCTTCAGGAAGCGCTTGAAGCTGCCGCGCTCCTCGGGGATGGTGACCGCGAACAGCGCCTCGCGCTCCTCGCCCACCTCGGCGCGCTCGGCCACGAAGCGCAGGCGGTCGAAGTTCATGTTTGCGCCGCACAGGATGGCCGCGTAGGTCTCGCCCTTGGTCTTGTTCGCCGCCACGTACTTCTTGATGGCCGCCACGGCCAGCGCGCCCGCAGGCTCAACGATGCTGCGCGTGTCCACAAAGATGTCCTTGATGGCCGCGCAGACAGCGTCCGTGTCCACGGTGATGAATTCGTCCACCAGGCCACGCGCCACGCGGAAGGTTTCTTCGCCCACCAGCTTCACGGCGGTGCCGTCGCTGAACAGGCCGACGTCGGGCAGGGTGACGCGTTCGCCCTGCGCCACCGACTGCATCATCGCGTCGGAGTCGTTCATCTGCACGCCGATGACCTTGATCTCGGGCCGCACGGCCTTGATGTAGTTGGCCACACCGCTGATGAGGCCGCCGCCCCCGATGGCCACGAACACCGCGTCAAGCCGCTGGCTGCCCAGGCTTTGCAGCTGGCGCAGCATTTCCATGGCAATCGTACCCTGCCCGGCGATGACGTAGGGGTCGTCAAAGGGGTGCACGAAGGTCAGGCCCTGCTCCTTTTCCAGCTTGACCGAGTGCTGGTAGGCGTCGGAATAGCTGTCGCCGTGCAGCACCACCTCGCCGCCCAGCGCCTTGACTGCCTCGATCTTGACCTGCGGCGTGGTGGTGGGCATGACGATGACTGCGCGCGTGCCCAGCTTGTGTGCGCCCAATGCCACACCCTGCGCGTGGTTGCCCGCCGATGCGCAGATGACGCCGCGCTGCAGCTGCTCGGGCGACAAGTGGGCCAGCTTGTTGTAGGCGCCCCGCAGTTTGAAGCTGAAGACGGGCTGTTGGTCCTCGCGCTTGAGCAGCACCTTGTTGTGCAGGCGGCGGCTCAGGTTCTTGGCCGGTTCCAGCGCCGATTCCACCGCCACGTCGTACACGCGGGCGGTCAGGATCTTCTTGAGGTAGTCGGCGGGGGCCAGCGGGGCGGGCGTAGCAAGGGATTTTTTGGAAGGCATGAGCTATAACGGCTGGCGTCTATGGGCAGGGCGCAAATAGGAATGATAAGGCCCGTTGTGCGACCTCCACCATGCAGGCAGCCCCGAACCGTGGTCTGCAGTGGCGTTACCCCGTAGTTGGCCGCAGGTACAGATGACTCTGTCAATCTTGCAGGCGAGGCTGCAATTCAAGGGGGGCCAGTGTGTCGCGCAAGCGGTCGCGTGCTGGTGCAACCGGGTTCAGCGCCTGTTCCACATGGCCAATGTGGGCCAGCATGCGGCGACGGGCGAGTTCGGTGTCCCCGGCTTCAAGTGCAGCAACGATGCCATCGTGCTCGGCGCAAGATTGCCCTGCATCGTGCGCAGACTGGTAAAGCGTGGCCGCCAATGTGGTGCGTGCCGTGAGATCGCGAAGCACGTCCGACAACGCGCGCTGTCCCATGGCATCGGCCAAACAGACGTGAAAGTCGGCCAGCAGGAAGGCTCGGGTGGCTGGATCAGCTTCGACGATTGCCTGCTGTTCCTGCTCAATGTGGCGACGCAGGCGCCGGATCACTTGTTGCATGGGCCGACCGCCAGCCTCGGAGAGTATGCCTGCCTCGATGACGCGTCGGGCCGAAAAGGCGTCGCGCGCCTCTTCGACCGAGGGTTCGACCACATACCAGCCCTTGCGCGATCGCACCTCGACGAAGCCCCGCGCCTGCAACTGCATCAGCGCCTCGCGCACCAGCGTGCGGCTGACACCGAACAACTCAGCGAGAGCCTGTTCGCCTAGCCGCTCGCCGGGGGCGAGCTTCTGGGCGAGGATGGCCTCGACCACCTGTTGCGCAATCTGGACCTGGCTGGACGTCGTGGACATGGTTCCGATCTTATCTGCTGGTTGCGCGGGGCAGTGCCACGTCAGCCTCTTCTATGTCCAGCACCTCGTGCGGCTCACCGTTTAGCACCGCATGGGCACGCGTGCGGTCGATGTCACCCTCCCACGCAGCGACTGCCACTGTGGCTACGCAGTTACCTATCAGGTTGCCCAGCGCGCGGGCGATACCCATGAACCAGTCAACCGACAGGACCAACACCAGGCCGATCGCGGGGATCGCAGGGATGGCCTGCAGGGTGGCGGCCAGCACAACGATGGCCGAGCCAGGCACGCCATGTGCCCCTTTGGATGTGACCAGAGAGATCGCAAGAATGGTCAGCAGGTCTGTCGTTGTGATGGGGGTGTTGGTGGCCTGTGCGATGAACACGGCCGCCAGCGTGATGTAGATGGAAAAGGCGTCGAGGTTGAATGAGTAGCCTGTGGGGATGACCAAACCGACGGTCGAGTCGCGTACGCCCATGTGTTTGAGCTTGGCCATGACCTGCGGAAGCACACTGTCGGATGAGGTCGTGGCGAAGACCACAGCCAATTCCTCACGCAGGTAGCGCAGCAGTTTGAACAGGCTGAAGCCGGACAGACGCATGACAGTGCCCAGCACCACGACCACGAACAGGATCACTGCCACATAGAACAGCGCGACCAGCATGCCCAGTTGTTTGAGCGAGCCGATACCGTACTTGCCCACTGTGAAGGCGATCGCACCCAGTACGCCGAATGGCGCCAGCTTGATGATGATGCCCATGGTCTTGAACAGCACGTGAGAGAGCGTATCGATGAAATTCGAGACCGGGGTGCCGCGTTCGCCCAGAAGGGCCAGGGCGCAGCCGAACAGTACGGCGAACAACAGGACCTGCAGCACGTCGCCGGTGGCAAAGGCGCTGACCACTGTGGTTGGAATCAACTTCATCAGGAATTCCACCGTGCCGCCCCCGGTGAGCTTGTTGGCATTCTCGGCGTATGCACCCATGGCTTTGGCGTCAAGCTGGTTGGGGTCAACGTTCATTCCCACACCGGGTTGAAACACGAAGGCCAACAGCAGGCCCAGGCCCAGCGCGATGGTGGTGATCACCTCGAAATAAATCAGTGATTTGACACCGACACGGCCAACGCGCTTCAGGTCGCCCGCGCCTGCAATGCCATGCACGACCACACAGAAAACCAGCACCGGAATGATCATTTTGATCAATTTTATAAATGCGTCGCCGAGTGGCTTGAGCTTGACTGCAGTCTCGGGCCAGACCATGCCAATGGCCACCCCGAGAAGCAAGGCCAACACCACTTGGCCGAACAGTGATTTGAAGAATTTGGGCATTTCAGTCTCCTAGTAATGCTATGCAAGACTGTTGGTATTCCAGGCTTGCATACAAGCAGTGTAGACAAAAGGCCGGTAAGCGTATTGAGGGTTATCCCAGGGGTATGCCCAACCTAGATGGTTGCAAAGGGCAAAAAAAAGCCCGGACGCGGGGTCCGGGCATGAACCACCCATAGAGGGCAGAGGAGACAACTGTCAGCGGGGCAGAGCCCCGGGCGATGAGATCAAAACCGTATGTGGTTTGGATTTCATACAATGGTTCTAAGTATAAACCCGAAATTTGTGCGTTGCAACATCTGGCTTTGATCGGATGTTGTTTTTTTGGAGATTTCCGCGATGGAATGCACCGTGACCTGGACCGGCGCCGCTGGTACCCGCTCGAACATGGGCTTTGTGGCTGAGACTGGCAGCGGCCATGTGCTGGCCATGGACGGCGCGCCCGATGCCGCCAAACCCGAAAACGGCGGGGCCAACCTGGCGCCGCGCCCGATGGAGACCGTGCTGGCTGGCACTGGCGGCTGCACGGCCTATGACGTGGTGCTGATCCTCAAACGCGGTCGGCACGATGTGCGGGGCTGCAGCGTGAAGCTGACCAGCGAGCGCGCAGAGACAGAGCCCAAGGTGTTCACCAAGATTCACATGCACTTCACGGTGACGGGCAAGGGCATTCCGGCCGCTGCTGTTGAGCGTGCGATTGCGATGAGCCACGAGAAATATTGCTCGGCCAGCATCATGCTGGGCAAAACGGCTGACATCACTACCAGCTTTGACTTGATCGACGCCTGAGTTTTTTGGCGGCCCAGGCGTGTGGGTTGGGTCGCCCAGGCGTGTGCGCCCAGGGGCTGACGCTTCAACGAGGCGGCCGGTGCGCAGCACCGGCTTCCCTGCGATGCTCGATGCCGTGGCTACGCGGCA